>JAJZUQ010000016.1 GCA_021848385.1 Deltaproteobacteria bacterium | reverse complement strand
CAAACCCACACTAACAGGAAAACCTCAAATGACCGATGAAAGACGAGGTATACCTAAACCGTTTGACCGCCACAAATACCTTGCAGGTCAACTGCTGGCCCGCTTAACAGACAAAAATTGAAAAACCTCTTCCACCATAAAATCAATTTCACCGAGCGCTTCAAGCGCCGTCATTCCTTGCGCTTCCATATGTCGTTGATCCTCCTGGCGACGGTATGTGCCGGTTTTCTGGCGACGCGCATCATGCTTGGCCTGGATCTGGATAACGTCATGATCCGTTATCCCCTTGCCGTCATCTTCGCCTATGTGATCTTCTTCACAGCGGTGAAGCTCTGGCTGAAATACATTGCGTACACCCCCGCTGCACAACTCCATGACAATTCGCCCGATCTGCTCGACGTGCTGCCCGACATGCCGATTTCAGGTGGCAATTTTAACGTCGGCGAGGTGTTCCATGGTGGCGACGGAGAGTTCTCCGGTGCGGGGGCATCGGGAAGTTTCGGCGATGCAGTGGCGGAGAGCGGGACGAACGTCCTTTCCGGCGGCATCGACACGGGCGGCGGTATCGGTGACGCGGTGGGTGATGTGGCCGGGGAAGCGGTGTCATCGGCGCTCGGCGACGAGGGTGGCGTCGTGGCCGTGGTTATTTTTGCGGTACTGGCCGCTATCGTGGCGGTCGTCGTCGGTGCCGGCGTCTACCTGGTCTACGAGGCCCCGTTCATCCTCTCCGAAGCGGCGTTCGAGTTCGTCCTCGCCGCAAGTCTCGTCCGCGGAACCCGGCGCATGGATAGTGCAGAGTGGATGGGAAGCGTCTTCAAGACCACCGGCGCACCTTTTACCGTAACACTTGCCTTGGCGCTTCTGGCAGGGTATCTTATGCACCGGTACTTCCCCGGCGTCACCCGTATTTCCGAACTGATCGCGCAGTTGTGATTTGAATTCCGGAAGGACGAAAAAAGGCATACAATGTCACGCCTCCTGCTTGCACTCTGCATTCTGGTCTCTCTGCCATCGCTGCTGTTCGCGGCCGATACCGACGCGGCCTGGCTCAAGGGTATCCCGCTCGACAAGGCGATCCGGATCGGCACCGGCCGGCAGGTGGTGATCGAGGTTTCCGATCCGGACTGCCCTTTCAGTCGCCGGATGGTCCGCTACTGGGACCTGCGGCGGGATGTCACCCGGTATGTCTTCCTGATTGCCCTGAAGGACCACCCCGACGCGGCGGAAAAGGTGCGCTATATCCTTTGCGCCCCGGACCGGGCGGCCGCCTACCGGGAGGTATACGCCGGCAAGCTCGATTTCGATGAGAAGTCGGCTGACCGGTCGTGCAACGTCAAGGCGGTGCAGGATCTGCACCGGGACATCGCGGCAAGGCTTGGAGCCGTCGGCACGCCGACTTACGTCATCAACGGGATGAAGGTCGGCGGCGCCAAGGTGGGGGAGATAGAACGGTTACTGGGTGGAGAAAAGATTCCCTTCGATGCCGGTAACCCGGAGTGACACCCCGAAGAGGCCATCAAGCAGATCAAGGACGTAGAACTGATCGCGACCGCCATCCGGAAGCGGTGCGGTCATAATCCTGTAGTTAGGAGACTCAATAGATGAAGCTACTCTTGGTGACTTTGACATTGCTTCTGCTCGGCACTAGCGCGGTCATGGCGGCTGAAATTACCGAATCTGACGCCGGTACGTTTGTCCTGCTGGACAAGGACAAAAAGGCAACCGACCAGTTCTATCGCCTGAGCAAGGCGGACGGTAAATGGGTGATGGAAGGCAAGGAACCGCACGGCACATGGAAAAACATCAGCTGCGACAGCGACTGTGAGTACACGGCTACGCCCCAGGCCGACCTTGAAACGTACTTTCCTGAGGACTGGCGGGAACATGCCGATATCGCCTGCATTCAAAATGCCGCACAGGCCTTTTGCCGATACAGCCCAAAAGACGACCCCAAAAAGACTGACTACGCCGTCATCGCGCGCCTGACCGACAAACCGGTTCCTCTGTTTGTCAGGCGGGTAACCGTGCCGGCCGGTACTAAACAGGCCCGCGTCAAGCTCACGAAAAATGCGACCTATGAGAAAGCGCTCTCCTGGATAAAAGAAAATAACAGGTGGGGTGCCGAAGCGGGAATGGTAAAAGGTTTCAAGAAGGAATTGGACTCGGCACTCGGCAAACGCAAGGCGGTATGGAAAATAGGTTGGGGCCTGACCAAATCGGGAAACGCCTACAAGCTTGAGTGGGCAAAAGATAAGTTGGTTATCACGCCATACCCGCCTGACAAGGCGGCACTCCTCGGTTTCAAGGAGATGCAGCAAAAGTTTAGCGCCGAGTGAGGGGAGTAAGGGGCTGCCTTTAACTGCTTAAGCTGCTTTACTGTGGGCCTTGAGCACCGACAAGGCCGCCGGATCATGATCCAGCAGAACAAGAGCGCTGCTGACAGCACGACTGGTCAACAGGTCGCCGCTTTCGTATTTCTGGAAAGCACGCGGGCCACCGCCGATCAAAAGACCAGCCGCTTCCTGGGAGAGATGGAGTTTCTTGCGGATACGGCGAATTTCAGCCGGCTCGAGCAGCCCTTCGCTTCGGGCCTTGAGGAGATTCAGCATCCGGTCGGAAATCTTCATGTCCTCTCCGGTGTGAATGCTTTCCTCTGATTGATCGCAATACCAACCAGGCATGTCGAACGTAATGCTCTTCCCCTTGTAGGTGAGAGTCATGGGGCGCACGCCGCGGTACATTGGCGCACCCGTTTCAGGACATACGGGATTAGTCATTGTCTTTCTCCTTGAACGATAGCAGCAAAAACTCGGTGATAGCGTCGGCGGTAAATTTCACGTACAACGTTCCTATCGGGGACGGAACATGGTACACGTCCTGCCATAGCCGGGAATCGGCATAGGCTGTCATGGATTTGTAGAAATGGCCACGCTGATCGCCTGGATCGTAGCCACAATCTCGGCGCGTCCGTGGCCGAGCGCAGCGGCACTCCGAAGCGCCGTGCCTGTGACGGCGAGCTTTTCGACACTGGCAAAAGCGGCTTTAAACGCGTCAAGGTCGTATGTGGGTTTCCGCTTTTCTGCCATAGCCATTTTTATACACCATAATGGTGTGCGTAGCAATGACTTTGATTTCCTTGCAGAACTGAGCGGTGCCCTGTAGGGGTGCGAAGAGTGCGATTAGGGGGGGCCGTCGTCGATGCCACGACGTAAATGCGGGAAGTAGCTTGCGGGAACAGGTTACGGGTAAGGTCTTGGTAAATAAGCCTTCCCTCCAGAGCATGACCTGGCATGTACTGAGCAAGGAGTCGCATGAATGAGTAAACAGATCGACATCAAATGGCTGTTAGAGCCCGAGGAAAAAGATTACCCGGCGGCTGAATCGTACCTTGGCCTGATCTATGACGACAAGACCGTCACCGCCATCGTAAACCGGCTGAAGAGTGCACCGGTATCCCGGTTCAAGTCCAAGGACATCTTCCGGGCATCGGGGTTGTCGTTGCTGGGGGTCAGCAATTCCCACGTGGAAAAAGATCGTAAAAAAATAGAGAACGGAATGTCGCTATCACCGATTCTCCTGCTGCGAGACGAGCGCAATGGCAAGGTTGTCATCGCGGACGGGTATCACAGGATGTGTGCCGTGTACTCGTATAACGAGGATGAATTGATCCCCTGTAAGATCGTCTCCCCGTGACTTTTTCGATTTCTCATCGCCATCAAGGATAATCCGTCAGGAATTCTATGCCCTGGATATGTCCCGGAGATACAACAACAAATTCGGCCGTCAGGCAAAGGGGGCGGCAGTTCCCCCTGTTCCAGGGGATTCTCCCCCTCAAACGTGCTCGCGTGCCGGCCGAGATTGTCGCCGGGATTACGCTCGCCGCCCTTGCCATCCCCGAAGTGATGGGTTACACGAAAATCTCCGGCACACCGGTGATCACGGGACTCTACACGATTCTCATTCCGATGGTCCTCTATGCACTCTTCGGATCATCCCGGCACCTCGTCGTTGGCGCAGACTCTGCTACGGCGGCCATTCTCGCCTCCGGCGTCGCAGCGATGGCCACCCGCGGAACGGACGAGTGGCTTGCCCTGTCCGGTGTCCTGGCCCTTATGGCTGCCGGGTTCCTGTTGCTGGCCCGGATCGCCAGGCTTGGCTTTCTGTCGGATTTTCTGTCTCGCACCGTGCTCGTCGGTTTCCTGTCCGGGGTCGGCATTCAGGTCGCCGTCGGGGAAATCTCGGGAATGCTCGATTTGCCCGTTGAGGGGCATGGAACCATTGACAAGCTCGTCACCACCCTGCGCGATATCGATCAGGCGAACGTCACCTCTCTCGTGGTGGCGGTTGCGGTCATCATCGTCATCATCGGCTCACGAAAGATTTCGAAGAAGATTCCGGGTGCCTTGATCGCGGTAATCGGTGCCATCATTGCCAGTTGGTCGCTCGACCTGGAACGTTACGGGGTTCGTGTGCTCGGCTCAGTGCCGAGTGGCCTGCCGAGGATTGGCCTGCCCGACGTGGCCATAAGCATGAACTTGATTGAAAAGCTGGCTCCCACCGCCTTTGCCATGTTCGTGGTTATCCTTTCCCAGAGCGCCGCCACCTCGCGCGCCTATGCCGCCCGTTACAACGAGCGGTTCGATGAGAATACGGACCTGGTGGGTTTGTGTCTGAGCAATGTAGGGGCGGGTCTGACCGGGACCTTTGTCGTAAATGGCAGCCCGACCAAGACCCAGATGGTCGAAAGCGCGGGTGGGCATAGCCAGCTTTCCCAGCTAACCACGAGCTTCATAGTTCTCATGGTGCTCCTCTTTTTCACCGGTCCGTTGGCCTATATGCCGGCGGCGGTTTTGTCGGCGGTAGTTTTTCTGATCGGCATGGAACTGGTCGACGTCAAGGGGATGAAGAACATTTATGCAGAGCGGCCATGGGAATTCTGGGTAGCCCTGATCACGGCCGCAGCAGTCGTTTTTGTCGGGGTCGAGCAGAGCATCCTGTTGGCAATCGTTCTTTCGCTCGTTGTCCACACAAGGCATGGCTATCTCGTAAAGAACATGTTGATGGTCCCCGACAAGACACTGGGCTGGCATCATCAACCGGTCAGCACCGGGGAACAGGTCATGCCCGGCCTCATGATCTACCGCTTCATGCACAACATGTACTATGCCAACAGCCAGATCCTCAATGACGAGATTGCAGAACTTGTCAGAAGCGCGAATCCTTCGCTCTCCTGGTTCTGCATTGATGCTGCCGCGGTAAACGATGTGGACTATACGGCAGCTGAGACCTTGCGCAGACTCCATGTTACTCTGGCGGCTCAGGGTGTCAGGCTCGTGGTATGTGAAGTTGTTGATGAAGTCCGCAAGGAATTTGAACGGTCCAGACTCACCGATCTGTTCGGCAGTGAGGTTTTTTTCCAGACACCCGCCGCCGTTGTGGACGCCTATGTGCAAAGTAACTCCGAGGCAGAGGAATATTGAAAAGGGAAAAACATAGAAGGCATCAAGGGGGTAGAGGTTAAAAATTCCCTTTTCAAGGCCTAGATCGTCCTATTTGCGGGAATGACATGGTTGAGACATTTGCAATAAGCTCATGTGAGAAAAAGCGTTTGACGCCGATGCATTTTGTGTACATAACCGTATGACACGCATGAAGCCAAACGAGGAGCGCATCATGGATACCGAACGCCTGCAGGAACGGATTGCAGACTACCTCAAAGCACTTGACCAGCTTGCAAAGGCGGCGCAGCAGCCCAAGGACGAATTTCTGCGCGATTCAGTCATTCAGCGTTTCGAATTCACCCACGAAATCGCCTGGAAGATGCTCAGGCTCCGACTGGAAGCCGAGTATGTTTTTGTCAGGACTCCCCGTGAAACCCTGCAGGCCGCCTTGCAGGCAGGGTTGATCGATGACGGCAACGCCTGGAGCGATCTGCAGAAAATGCGCAACCTCACCAGCCACACGTACAACGAGCAGCTTGCCGATGACGTGTATACCTACGTTGTCGAACGTGCGGTTACACTGTTCCGGCAACTGGCCGAGAAGGCAACATCATGGCAGACGACAAGCTGATATTTGGCATAGCCGAACGGCACTACGTCGATCTTGCGAGGGTATTTGACCGTTATCCGGACATTGAGCGGGTGCTTGTTTTCGGCTCCCGCGCCAAGGGTACGGCAAACCCCTCGTCTGACATCGACCTGGCGGTGGTGGCCCCGAAAATGGATGACCAGGAGTTCAATCGGCTCTGGAACGAGCTGGATGCCCTGCCGCTGGTATTCACGCTGGATGTGCTCCACTGGGACAGACTGGGTGAACAGAAGATCAAGGAGAGCATCATGAAGCACGGCCAGCTGTTCTATCCCCTGAACAGCTCCCCCATGACCTTGAGGTGAGAAAGTTGCGTTGACTCACCCCATAACCAGGAGAACTCACATGACCGTACGCCAGCATTTTTCAGTTGCTCCCTGGACGAACACTCTCAAATTCATATCACTGTTCAGCACGGTTCTCCTGGTAGGAATCGGGTTCGTGGCCTACCGTAAATTTTGTGTATTTACAGGGACTCCGCTCATTTTTGGGCGTGCCATCATTTCCCTATTCCCCGCGATCCTGATCCTCAGTCTTTTATTCACGGTCACCGGTTACGTAGTGGAAGGAGATTGCCTCTATATCGAACGGCTTCTCTGGTCCACGCGTATTTCACTGACGGGGCTCAGTAAGGCATGGCCGGACCCCAACGTCTGTAAAGGTTCATTACGCATTTTCGGGAACGGTGGTCTCTACTCCTTTACCGGGATATATCAAAACAAGACGCTGGGGAGATACCGGCTATTTGCCACGGACCTTGCCAGGTCAGTAGTTCTCGTACTGCCGCAGAGCAAGATTGTCATAACACCCGCAGCACCACAAGTCTTTGTCGACTACCTGCATCATCAGTTCCCCATGATTGAGACAAACGGGGAAGACGGGGAGACGCTCTCAAGCGAAAAAGATACGCCGACGCGCGGTTGAACCGGCCAGAAATTTCGGGGATATACAAAGGGGTCACCTACAAAGGTCTCAACGCTGAGTTTTTGCTATCCCGTAGCCACAAGGAGCCGTTATGACAAACGATGACAGCAAAAATCTGGACCTGCTCTCGATGTTTCACTACGTGGTGGGGGGAATCACCGCCCTGTTTTCCTGCATGCCGTTCATACACGTGTTCATCGGCATTGCGACGCTTACGGGCAAGTTAATTCAGTGCGACAAGAGTGCCGGACCGCCGGAAGCGTTGTTCGGCTGGTTGTTCATCATTATGGGGACCGTTTTCATCCTGCTCGGCTGGAGCCTCGCCGTCTGCATGTTCATCGCGGGCAAAAAACTGAAAAGCCGTAAAAGCAGGATGTTCTGCGTAGTGATAGCAGCCATAGAATGCATGTTCATGCCGTTCGGCACCATCCTCGGTGTCTTTACCCTCATCGTGCTCAACAAGGATTCGGTAAAGGAACTATTTGCACAATCCGAGGCGACGGGTTGACGTTGCGAATACAACATATCCTGATAGGAGAAGAAAGAGGTTTCACCCCTTAAACCTTCTATTCGGCAGTTGAACACTGCCTGCAGTCGTACTAAAGGGGTATTCCTTCCGGCAGTATTCAACTGCCGTTTTTAGAACGTAAAATTGCTTGTCACTTGGGATCATAATTCTCTTTTCAAGGGCTGCCTCCTTGTTTTCCCTTAAAAAAAGCCTGCTTTCGCAGGCTTTTTTGTAGTCAAATGTTGCGCAATCGTTACGGGGCGGACACGAAGGTCCCCGTACCCGTATCGACCTCCACCGTGTAGCCGGTGGCGTTGAACGTTATCCTTGCGCTGGTGCCGTTGGCGCCGGTGAACAGGAGCACGCCGGCTGTCGGCTCCCCGGAGAGAGACGACACCTGAAGCGGGACTGGAGTCGAAATATCCACGTAGCCGTGGACTGGATCGTAGTACCTGCCGGTAATGGTAAGCGTCCACAGAGAAGAAAGTGTATAGGTATAATCCTTCACCCAGCTGACGGTGCCGGTCGTATTGTTGCGCAGGAACAGGTTGGCAGTCACGGTTCCGCCACCATTACGGTACATGTTCCAGTTTATCGTGCCGGACATGGTGAAGGTTTTGCCCGATTCGGTGACGACGAAGTCCGTGAAGTTCATGTTGAACGAGGAGAACTGCCCGCTCGTTTGGTTATATACCCCGGAAAAAGTCACTGCCCCGGAAATGATGGGGCCGTTCTGTACCTCTCTGTAATTTGCGTAGGTGAAGGTGCCGTTGAAGGAGCCGTCCGTCTCGTTGACATTGAGCGTGTAGCTGAGGGTGCCGCCGTACGTGCCGGAGATCGTTGACTGCACGGACGCCCCCGTAGCAGCCGGGCCGGTTGCACCTTTGGGATCGAGCCGCTTAATCGATGCGGCAAGGGTGTCAGCGACCCCCTGGACAAGAGGAGCTGCAGTTGTCGCGCTCCCGCTTCCGGCCGTGACCACACCGACCGACCCCACCGTAGCGCCAGCTTGTACCCCGCTGTAAGCATCGACCGCCACCGTCCTGGCGTTGGCAGTGCCGAGCGTTGCCTGGCTGGTAACGCCACTATACGTTGTACCTGGGGCACTCCCTCCGCCGCCACCTCCGCCACCGCATGCTGACAGACAGGCTGTTACCAGTGCCACCAGAGCAATCATCACCATTTTCCCCTGTTTCATGTCCGCCTCCTTGTTTGCAGGTTTTGCTCTCTGCTCCAAACTGAACCATCTATACCATAAGGAAAATTGAATTAAAACTGTTTACTATAAATCCCATAATGTCTGCCAAGCAATCAGACGGAATACGCGCGGGAAGGCTGCTTTCCCCTTGACAGCCACGCCGCAGAAGACTACAACCGTCCCATTCTTGAGAGTACTTCACTGCCGTAGAGAGCACCAGAAGAGACTTTCCAACTTCATTTGAGCCACCCATGCCATCATCTATCCAGCTGGCCGGTTTGCGTAAAGCACGGATTGGTGTCAGTTTTACGGGAGAGGGACAGACAAGGGAAGGGGAAGAGACTACATGCGCATCAAGGTAACTGTTCCGGTCAATCTGAATAAATACCCCAAACTTAAATCGAAAGAACTTTGCTATTTTATTGCTGATTCTCTTCGATTTGAACAGGCAAAAATCGTAGAAGACAACGAAGAGAAGATCAATTTCACCGCGGGAGTTTTTCGCTCTTTCTGGAATTGGAAATCACTTTCCCTGATCTATGGTGGAGAAATAAATTTTCAAACAGATACGGGCCGGATACGTATTGTAAGCCGCCTAAGTTTTACCGATACGGTGGTTACTGCATCTGTTCTTGTGGGATTGATTGCTTATGTTAACCATCGCACCTTATTTTTTGTTGAAGACAATAGTATCTTCTATATTGTTGCATGGTTTTGGACTATAGCTTGGAATATGATTATCGCGGTATGTAGCTGGCGGCGCTTTATTCGGCAATGCATTAAAGAAGCAACGGATCGGGTTTATGTATCGAGAGAAGACCTGATGGCAAATTTACGGGTGCAAAACTGACTCGTTACACTCGCTGATGACACACGGCACTGGTCCGGAAGGGCGAAAAAAGGCATACTATGTCGCGTTTCTTTCTTGCACTCTGCTTCCTGGTCTCCCTGCCATCGCTGCTTTTCGGGGCCGGCACCGACGCGGCCTTGCAGTAAGAGAAATTGCCCTTGCCAGCCGGTCGCCGCTCTGCTATTTTCTCCCTTTGAATCCGCCAAGAAAAGGACATGTGCCATGGTAACCAAGATGAGAAACGTGGTGGTTTTTGTTCGCGACATGGACAAGGCCCGCCATTTCTACAAGGAACAGCTCAAGCTGCCGCTGGTGCAGGAATCGGTCGCCTCGATGGAGTTTTTCCCCGGCGCCACCTCTACCCTGGGAGTGGCGCTCGCCATGCACGAGGCGGCCTATCCCCTGGTCGGCCGGCACACCGGCGTCACTCTGGTGGTGAGTGAGCTGGATGAACTGTACAAGGAACTGGTCGACGCGGGGGTGCAGTTCCCCGAACCGCTGGAAAAGTCCCCATGGGGGAAGATGGCGGTGGTGGCGGATCCGGACGGAAATCAATTTGCCCTTGTAGAGGGGTAATGCCGTAATAGGGCGTTATCACCGCAAAGACGCCAAGTACGCAAAGTAAACTGTCCGACAATTTGGAATCGGTGAATCACGAACCCTGGTTCCCGTTGTTACTGTTTATACATTCATGAGATTTTAGGCAGTTTCTGCTTTCTTTGCGACCTTTGCGCCTTGGCGGTTCAAAGATGTCGATTCCTCCATCGGAGCACCCATGAACTATCTCGACCAGACACTCCTTAACCGGCTCTCCACCGAGGCGAAGGATGCGCCCCGCAAGCGGAAGAACCTTAACCTCCACCCGACCGATGACTTCTGCTGTCACCGGCTTCTGAACGCCGTGGAACCGGGCACCTACATCCGCCCCCACTACCACGCCGATCCCAACAAGGATGAGTCGATGGTGATGGTGCGGGGTCGCATGGGACTGGTGTCGTTCGACGACGACGGACGGGTGCTTGAAACCAGGGTCATCGCGGCAGGTGGTGATACCTTCGCCGTCGACATCCCCCACGGCCGCTACCACACCGCCATCAGCCTGGAACCGGGCTCCGTATTCTTCGAGGCCAAGGCCGGCCCTTACCGCCCCCTCACCAACGAGGAACTGGCCTCCTGGGCCCCGGAGGAGGGGTCGCCGGAGGTCGTGGAGTACCTTGCCCGCCTGGAAGCCCTTTTCACGCCGTAAGCCTATGACGACCCGACTGCTCATCACCGTTCTGCTCTCCCTATCCCTGTTCATCCCCCCTGCAGCCCACGCCGCCGCCAAGCCGCGCCCGTTCGCGGGAAGCGGCATCCTGCTGATCCGTCCGCCCTTTCCGGCAGAGGCAACGGAGCCGGTCGCCATCACCCTCTACCGGGAACCGGGGGTCGGCCGGCTGACGGAACTGTCACCGGGAAAGCTCCCCAACCTGGGACAGGTGTTTCAAGCGGCCCCGGGGGAAACAGCGGTGGCGGTCTTGGGCAAAAGGGGGGAATGGCTGCGTATCGCCTATGATGACGCCGGACGGGAGGGGTGGGTTCGACTCCAGCGGCAATGGCAGTACGCCGACTGGGAGACTTTCCTGAAGGGGCGGGTGGTACGGCTTTTCGCCGGCATGAAAAAGGGAGTTTACAGCCTCCGCAGGGAACCGTCATTCGCATCCCACGAGGTGCAGCGCCTTTCTTCCTCCCGTAAACTGCGCGTCATTCAACTGCAGGAGGAGTGGGCACGGGTAATGATCGACCTGTCCACCGCCGGCTGGATTCACTGGCGGGACGGCGATGGCCGTTTCCTCATCGTCGTCGGCACTACGTTTGACCCACAAAAACATTGACCATGAAAAATTCACCCCCCTTTACCAGATGGCTTCCGCTTTTTCCGTGTTAAATTGCCGTTTTGGGGTTGACTTGACTGAACGGCTATGTTATTTGAAACGACATGAACGGGATCGCACTCAACATGGCAGCAGCACCGGCACGAGCTATCAGCGCCGCGGCGTTTTTCGCCGCAGGTCTGCCCGCCGCCATGTAAGCACCCTTCGCGTATTCTCAACATGATGGCCGTGGGCACTCCCACGGCCTTTTTTTTTGAACCACACAAGCTAACAATACACAGCATCAGGGAGGCATCATGCGAAGCGACATTGTCAGCCACGGCGCGGGCGAACTGACCTACGAGATACGGAACATCGTCAACGTGGCGGAAAAACTCCAGAGACACGGTGTGAAGATCAACTGGGAAAATATTGGCGACCCCATCGTCAAGGGAGAGGTGATCCCGGACTGGATGAAGGAAATCGTGGCCCGCGAGGCGATGCACAACGATTCCTGGGGATACTGCCACACCCGCGGCGTGCTGGAGACCCGGGAATTCATCTGCGACGTAACGAACCGGCGTGGCGGAGCCAGGATTACCCCGGACGACATCATCTTCTTCAACGGACTGGGTGACGCCATCGCCAAGGTGTATGGCTGCCTCCGCCCCGAAACCCGTGTCCTCCTCCCCTCCCCCACCTACACCACCCACTCCCTCGGTGAAGCGGCCCATGCCCATGCAGCACCGGTCTGCTACCGGCTCGACCCGGAAAACAACTGGTATCCCGACCTGGAAGACCTGCGCAACCACGTGAAGTACAATCCCCAGATCGCCGGCATCATGATCATCAACCCGGACAACCCGACCGGCATGGTCTATCCCGTTGAGACCCTGCGGGAAATCGTCGCCATTGCGCGGGAGTACGACCTCTTCATCATCGCCGACGAGGTCTACAACAATATCGTCTATAACGGCGAGCAGACCGTCCCCATCTCCGACGTGATCGGCGACGTGCCGGCCATCGCCATGAAGGGAATTTCCAAGGAGTTCCCGTGGCCCGGTTCCCGCTGCGGCTGGATCGAAGTCTACAACTACGGCAAGGACGATCGTTTCGGAAAGTACGTCAATGCCATCCTCAGCTCCAAGATGAACGAGGTCTGCTCCACCACCCTCCCCCAGCGAGCACTCCCGGCGATCATGCAGCACCCCCAGTACGCCCCCTACCTGGCGGAGCGGGTGGCCAGCTATGAAAAGGCGAGCAACATCACCTATAACTTCCTGAAAGAGGTGCCGGGACTCATGGTCAACCGGACTAACGGCGCCTTCTACATGGCGGTCGCCTTCAAGGAGGGACTTCTCAATCGTTGTCAGAGCCTCCCCATTTCCAACCCTGAGGTGAAGGAACTGGTAGAAGGGCTCGTCAACGCGCCCGGCGTATCGCCCGACAAGCGTTTCGTCTACTACATCCTCGCCCACACCGGCATCTGCGTCGTCCCCCTCTCTTCCTTCAACTCACCCCTGCAAGGATTCCGGGTCACCCTCCTGGAAAAGGACGAAGAGGAGTGCAAACGTATATACCGGACCCTGGCGGAGAAAATCGGCGCCTACCTCAATTCCTGACATGCCTGAACCATGTGATGTTATTTATTGACAGGGAGATCTGAAAAATGGCGGAAAAACGCGATATCATCCGGCTGCGCAAGCGCCTGACGCTCCGCTTCGGGATTGAGGAACCGGCCCGGATGGCCTTTACGGAGGACATTTCTCCCGAAGGGATGTTCATCAAGACTACGAACATCTGCCCGCCGGGAACTAGGATAAAGATCGACCTGACTGCCCAGAGCGGCGAAGTCCTCGCCATGGAAGCACTAGTCATGTGGGCGAAGAAAGTCCCCCCCCAGATGATTCACCTGGTCAAGAAATGCGGCATGGGGGTGAGGATTACCCGCTTCATCAACGGTGAAGAGATTTATCAGCAGATGTGCGACGAGCTCATGACTCGTTGAGGGATGCGGATCGAGGATTGGAAAAGAGACGGCACCGGGAACGGTGCCGTTTTTGTTTGAACAGCAAATCAAATGCTATCCGCTTTTGACGCGTTCAATTGCCGTTGGTGGCTTGAATTTTGTGGCGTTCGTTGCGGCGTCGCGCGAGCAATGTGGTTTTGGGATTAATCGCCGGCGGCGATCCGCACGGCGATCTTCCGCTCCCGCGGCCCGTCGAACTCGCAGAAATAGACCGCCTGCCAGGTACCGAGCACCAGCTTGCCCCCATCTACCAGGAGAGTCTGGGAGGTGCCGACCAGCGACGATTTGATGTGTGCGTCGGAATTCCCCTCGCTGTGGGTGAAGTAAGGGTCGTTGGGGACAAGCTTGCTGAGGAAACCGTTCATGTCCCGCTGCACCGCAGGGTCGACACCCTCGTTAACGGTAATAGCCGCGGTGGTGTGAAGAATGAACAGGTGGACGACCCCGCTCTTGATGCCGGCCTGCTTCACCATCTCCTTCACGTCACCGGTTATGTCGATGAATTCGGTCCTGGCGTGGCTCTTCAAGGTAATGTAGCGAATCATTCTCCCCTCCCGGCGGCATTTAACTGCCACGGCAACTCCGTTCTGCATCTACCGCCCGCCGATCATTTTCAGCGTTTAGTTGGAATTTTCATAGCAAATTATAGAGGATACTACGCAAATATAAACCTGTTCAGGTAATTTTCGGTGCCACCCACCGTCTCATTTCCCAAAACCGGTACCGGCAAAGGCTTCCGCCACCTCCCGCCGTACCTCTTCCTCGGCATACTGGTAACGGGGTGAGAAATGAAACGGCTGTACCCGCGCCGCGCCGGCCGCCCGGGCCAGTTCCCCCGCCTGGCGCGCCGTCAGGTGACAGCGGGTGAAGGCCCGTTCCGCATCGGCATGGAGGAACACCGCCTCGATGAAAAGATAGTCGGAACCGCGGGCCAGATCCACGATCCGGGCGGCGTTCTCCGCCGTGCAGACAGCATCGGTCACGTAGGTGATCTTCTGCCCCGGGACAATGGTCACGATCTCTTCCTTCAACACGCCGAGGGGGTGAAACTCCTCGTGCTCCCTTCCCCCCTCACGCCACCAGACCCGGAACGGGGCGTCGTCCGCCGCCTCCGCCAGGATGGCCCGTTTCAGTTCGGCAAGCCACGGCCCGACCCGCCACCCCCGTTCCTCCAGCCGGTTTTTCCTGACACTGAAGTGTCGCTTCTCCTCCAGAGCAAAGGCGAGGGAAGGAATCCGGTGCTGGAGAAAGGCGACGCGGACCCGGAAGGCCGCCTCATCGAGAATGATGCCGTCAGGGAAGGCCTCGCGGCGTTCAGCTTCCCGGGCAAACTGGCGCAGACAGTGGAATTCCGCCGTCAGGGCGGTGCCGTCAGGATGGAGCTCGGTCGCCACGACCGTGAAGTCGGTCGGGTAGTCCTGCACCAGGTTCCAGGTGTAACCGGCGAGCCGGTGGCCGACCCGGTCGGTGAAACCGGCGGGCCCGAACAGGTGGAGACGCTTGTCCCGCCCCAGGCAGAGGCGCACCAGGTTATCGAAACCGATGAAGTGGTCCACGTGGGTGTGGGAGACGAAGACATG
Organism: Deltaproteobacteria bacterium; assembly: GCA_021848385.1. GTDB lineage: Bacteria > Desulfobacterota > Desulfuromonadia > Geobacterales > Geobacteraceae > Geomobilimonas. The sequence continues at coordinate 38,103 of JAJZUQ010000016.1, read as the reverse complement.
GCTGACCCGCAACAGCTTGCGGGGAGTGAGTGGCCCCGGCTCCCCCAGGTCAAAGAGGAGCGCCCGCCGCTCGAAGAGGAAATCGACGTAGACACCAGGATCGTCGAAGGAGCAGTTGATGAGTGATGGATGGAAATTAGGGCGCATGGGGAGGCTTTCTCCTTGGCAGATCAGACAAAGAGGATACTTTCCCCTTTGCACTGCTTCAAGTATACTGGATTGCAGACCACTTTTCGCGGAGACACCATGAAATTCATTCTTGCCCTCGACCAGGGGACCACCAGCTCCCGTGCCATGGTATTCGACCGGGCCGGCACGATACGGGGGATGGCACAGCGGGAGTTCAGGCAGTTCTTCCCCCAGCCCGGCTGGGTGGAACAGGACGGAAACGAGATATGGGCTTCCCAGGTGGGGGTCGCCATGGAGGCGGTCACCCGCGCGGGGCTGACCATGGCCGACATCGCCGCCATCGGCATAACCAACCAGCGGGAGACCACCCTCCTCTGGGACCGCCGGACCGGTCAACCGCTCCACAACGCCATCGTCTGGCAGGACAGGCGCACCGCTGCCGCCTGCGACCGGCTGAAGGAGGCGGGGCTGGAACCGCTCTTCCGGGAGCGGACCGGCCTGGTGCTGGACGCCTATTTTTCCGGCACCAAGCTTGCCTGGCTCCTGGACAACATCCCCGATGCCAGGCGGAGGGCCGAAGCAGGGGAACTCGCCTTCGGCACTATCGACTCCTGGCTTGTCTGGAACCTGACCGGAGGAAAGTGCCACCTGACCGACGTCAGCAACGCCTCCCGGACCCTGATGTACGATATCCACCGGGGAGATTGGGACGGGGAACTGCTGGAACTGTTACGGATACCGGCCAGCCTTCTTCCCAGGGTGGCAAGTTCCAGCGAGGTATACGGCAAGACCGCCCCCGGCCTCTTCGCCGTGCCGGTCCCCATCGCCGGCATAGCCGGAGACCAGCAGGCTGCCCTGTTCGGCCAGACCTGCACCCGCCCCGGCATGGTCAAGAACACCTACGGTACCGGCTGTTTCATGCTCATGCATACCGGCGCCACGGCGGTCCCCTCCCGGAACAACCTCCTCACGACCGTGGCGTGGCGTATCGGCGAGCGGACCGAGTATGCCCTCGAAGGGAGCGTTTTCATCGCCGGTGCCGCCGTGCAGTGGCTCAGGGACGGGCTCGGCATCATCCGCTCAGCCGCCGAAGTGGAACCGCTTGCCGCATCGGTCCCCGACAGCGGGGGGGTCTACCTGGTCCCCGCCTTCGCCGGGCTCGGGGCTCCCCACTGGGACCAGTACGCCCGGGGTACCATTGTCGGCATCACCCGGGGTACCACCGCCGCCCATATCGCAAGGGCGACCCTGGAAGGGATCGCCTTCCAGGTGGCCGATCTCCTCCAGGCCATGGAGGACGATGCCGGCCTCCCCCTGGCGGAGCTCCGGGTGGATGGCGGCGCAGCCCTCAACAACCTGCTCATGCAGTTCCAGGCCGATCTTCTCCGGGTGCCGGTGACACGACCGACCGTTCACGAAACCACCGCCCTCGGTGCCGCCTGCCTGGCAGGGCTGGCGATCGGCTACTGGCGGGACCAGGCAGAAATCGCCGCCCACTGGCAGCTGGATCGGACCTTCGTCCCGGATCTCCCGATGGAGCGTGTGGCTGAACTGCGAGCCGGCTGGAGTCGTGCGCTGGAACGGGCCAAGGGATGGGCCGTGCAGGGAGAACCGTCACCATGATCAACGACCGCAACCGCTTTCTTCAAAGCCTGACGGACAGAACTCCCTGGGACATCATCGTCATCGGCGGCGGAGCCACCGGTCTCGGCGTCGCGGTGGATGCCGCCGGCCGGGGGTACCGCACCCTTCTCCTGGAGCAGCACGATTTTGCCAAGGGAACGTCGAGCCGGAGCACCAAGCTGATCCATGGCGGCGTCCGCTACCTCCAGCAGGGGAACGTCTCCCTCGTCCTGGATGCTTTACGGGAGCGGGGACTCCTGATCCAGAACGCCCCCCACCTGGTGCACAACCTCTCCTTCGTAGTCCCCCTCTATGACTGGTGGGAAGGGCCATTCTACGGGATTGGCCTGAAACTCTACGACGTGCTGGCGGGAAAGCTCGGCCTGGGGCCGTCCCAGCTCCTCTCGCGGGAAGAGACCCTGGCCCGCATCCCGACCGTTGAGCCACAGGGACTCAAGGGTGGGGTGGCCTACCACGACGGCCAGTTCGACGATGCCCGCCTTGCCGTCGCCCTGGCCCGGACCATGGCGGACCTGGGGGGGACGCCGCTCAACTACGTGCGGGTCACGGAGCTCGTCAAGGAACATGGCCTGGTGACGGGGGTTACGGCCAGAGACGAGGAGAGCGGTGAGCAGTTCCATCTTACGGCCCGCGTGGTGGTCAACGCCACCGGTGTCTTCACCGACAGCGTGCGGCGGCTGGACGAACCAGACTGCACCCCGCTCATCGTTCCGAGCCAGGGAGTACATCTGGTACTCGACCGGTCCTTCCTCCCCGGCGACAGTGCCATCATGGTCCCCCATACCGACGACGGCAGAATCCTCTTCGCCGTCCCCTGGCACAACCGGGTCATCGTCGGCACCACCGATACTCCCATGGACAGTACCACCCTCGAACCGCGCCCTCTGCCGGAGGAGATCGATTTCCTCCTCGCCCATGCCGCCCGCTACCTCACCCGCGACCCGGCACCCCGTGACGTGCTGAGCGTCTTCGCCGGCCTGCGTCCCCTCGTCCAGAGCGACAAGGGGGGAACTACCGCCTCCCTTTCCCGTGACCATACCCTCCTTGTCAGCACATCCGGCCTCGTAACCATTACGGGAGGGAAATGGACCACCTACCGCCACATGGGGGAAGAGGCGGTAACGGCCGCGGCAGCGGTTGCCGGTCTCGTGGAACGGCCGTCGGTAACACGGGAATTACGGATCCATGGGTGGCAAGAGACGGCTCGGGAAGAGGGAGCTGTGGGGGAATACGGCTGCGATGCCGCGAAAGTGGAAGGGCTTGCTGCTGAAAATTCCGCCTGGGGTGCCCGGCTCCATCCCCTGCTTCCTTACCGGGGCGTCGACGTGATCTGGGGGGTGCGGCGGGAATACGCCCGGAGCGTGGAAGATGTCCTGGCGCGCCGGACCAGGGCGCTCTTCCTCGATGCCCGGGCCAGCATAGAAATGGCGCCGGCGGTGGCCCGGCTCATGGCCAGCGAACTGGGGCGGGATGCCGCATGGGAAGAGGCGCAGGTCGATGCCTACCGGCAACTGGCCGCGGGCTATCTACCGACCACCTCGTAGCTAAAGTCCTTTTCACTTTTCACGTTGAACCCTCTCCTCCCGTTCCTGAATCCGGCAGGCAATCCTGTTGCGTCAATCCTTCGCGAAGGGAGAAAGCTCTTGCAATCAGGCGGTGTTACTGATTCAATAAGAGCGGGGCACCAGGGGATGGGGTCCCCGTGGCAATGAAACGAATTCAACTGTCTGAGAGGGGTCGGCAATGGGAATATTTGACAAAGTAACTGAAAAAATCCAACAGACAAAAAACGATATTCGTCCTAAGTTTATGTCTGTATCAGAAGAAGAACTGAATAAACTGCTGATTCAGGATGAATCGCTTGTCTCTACCATAACGCAAGCCGTTGCTACCAGTGCGAAGACGCTGATTCTGACAAATATAAGAATCATTGTCTATGACTATGGGATGCTTAGCTCCAGCTTCAAAGACTATTATTTCAGAGACATTAAAGATGTACGATTCGACATGTCTGTGTTAAGTGGGGGGGCAATAACGATAAATGCCGACAAAGGAAATAATGCCGGCGTCGTAGCAATAACGGATTTACCATTGCAGGAATCAAAATTATTTTATTCACGCCTTCAGGAAATTGAAAGAAACTGGTGGGAGAAAAAACGTGAACTTGAGCTTGAAGAAAAACGTGCTGTTGCTGGTGGCACTCAGATTTCAATGGCACCGCCTCAAAGCTCAACTGGCCAGACATCAGGCGAAGACATTGAAAGTAAGCTGCTAAAATTGAAAGGACTGTTCGATAAGGGTCTCATTGATGAAAGCGAATACAAGGAGCTAAAAAGTCAATTATTGGCACAATTATAGATTCTACGGAGACACCCGATCACCCGGGCATCCACACCACCCGCCGGGCAGTTCGATGATACCGGGCCGTAGCCGGGTATTACCTTTGTTTGAGGGGTGATGCGGATCTGTTTGCAGCGTGCGGACGTTCTTACCGCAAAGGGAGTTACTGTCATCCATGACAATTCATAGACCAAATAAACCATTCTCCATGATCCGGGAATTCCACCTTGCCGACTGGTTTACACTGGCAAACGCTGCCTGCGGCACGGCGGCAGCGTTTGCCATCATGACCTACCTGCAAGCGGACGACGTCAGACATGTCTACTTTGCCTGCGGGCTGGTCCTTGCCGCTTTGGTGTTTGATATCCTGGATGGAAGAATTGCCCGGTGGCGACAGAAGAGTTCGGCGATGGGGCGGGATCTCGACTCTCTGGCAGATATTGTCTCCTTCGGCGTAGCCCCGGCTTTGATTGCCTACGGTTGCGGCATGCAGGGCTTATACGACCGTATTGTTCTGACCTTTTTCGTTGCCTGCGGAGTATCCCGCCTGGCCCGCTTCAACGTCACGGCTGAAGCGTTGTCTGAAGGGGGTGACAAGGTGAAGTACTTCGAAGGGACTCCCATTCCGACGTCGCTGTTGCTGGTCATCATGATGTGGGTGGCTGCCTCACAGGGTGCGTTGCGTGACGCTCTCTGGTTCGGAAAGACCGTGTTTGCTGGCTTCACGCTTCATCCGATAGTCCTGTGCTTCGCACTTTCCGGCTCACTTATGGTCAGCCGCATTCGCTTCCCCAAGCTCTGACCTGACGCCCGACCGGCATCAGAGGGGGGCACCAGAGGATATAACGCATTACCTGGCAAGATTACTGGCTACATCCACTATGTATCGGCTACAGAATTGACCCGCCTATGAACAGAATCCTGGAAAACGCCGTCGTCCGCCTCCTCAGAGAGCGCCCCTTCTATGGCCAGTTCCTCCTCGGCTTTCGCCGGGAAGAGGCGGGAGGTGAGCACCCTCTCGGAGTGACCATCAGGGCCGGGGTGCCGGTGCTGGCGGTGAACGGGGAAAAGTTTGCACCACTGGCGCCGGCAGTTCAGGAAGGGCTTCTGGAGCATGCCATCAAGCATGTCCTCCATCTTCACATGGCACGCCGCAAGGGGCGGAACCGGCATGACTGGGACATCGCCTGCGACCTGGCCATCAACCCTTCCATCCTCCAACTCCCCGATGATGCGCCGCTCCCCGCCGCCTATCATCAGCCAGACGGTCTTGCTGCGGAGGAGTACTACGCCCGGCTGACCTCACCCTTCGACACCGGCAACCTGGAAGGGAGCGGCATCGGCAACTCCAGCAGAGACGCCGGCGGCCATGCCGGACCAGGGGAAGGAGAAATCCCCCGACTGACCGGAACCACGGTGGACGACCATACCCTCTGGGACGAGGCTGACAGCACACCGCTCCGCCTGGCAGAGGAGGTGGTACGGGGGATGGTCCGGGAAGCTCTTCGCGCCTGCGACGGGGAGGTGCCGGCCGACGTGCGCGAACTTGTCGGCGGGTTCCTTGCCCCCTCCCCCATCCCCTGGCGGCAGGTGCTGCGCCAGTTCATGGCCACCGCCGGCAGGGTCGGACGGCAGACCACGTGGAGCCGGGAGCACCGACGCTTCGAGCACCTTACCCCCGGCATCAGGAAGCGCCGTCGCCTCAATCTCCTCGTGGGGATTGACGTGAGCGACTCCACCAATGCACCGGAACTGCGTGAGGAATTTGCCCGGGAACTGGTCCGTATCGCCCGGGGGGCGGAGGCACAGATCACCGTCCTCTACGCCAACAGCCGCATCCAGCGCATCGCCAGCCTCAAGGGGAGCGGGGTGACGGTGGAGAGCTACCACGGCGGTGGCTTCACCGACCTCCGGCCGGTTTTCGACCACGCCCGCACCCTCCACCCCCGCCCGGCAGCCCTGATCTACCTCACCGACGGCTTCGGCGAAGCACCGGAGACCATGGAGTTTCCGACCCTCTGGGTGCTGACGCGAGAGGGGGAGAAGCCGGTGCCGTGGGGGGTTGAATTGCGGCTGGACGTGTGATTGTCAAAAAAATATTTACCACGGAGGACACAGAGGAAAACCAAAATCAAATGTTTTTAGGGTTTACCCAAAAAAGCGATTTTAAGGTTCAGGCTTTACTCGTATTTTTCTCCGTGTCCTCTGTGGTAAAACGATTTTGAAAGGACATTATCTATGAGCGAATTTGCACCAATGACCGCCGAATCCGTGCGGCAACTGCTGGAGGCAGCGGGGGCCAAGGTGATGGCCCGGGATGGCCGGTCCGACTCCTACGGTTCACCGCGGGATTTTTCCTTCGAGGTGAAAGGTGTCTTTCCCAACGGCATGGGGCTCCACATCGTCGCCCGCCAGTTCAACTACCGCGACCCATGGGAGGGGGCGGGACGGGTCAACGACATGGTCGACGTGTCGCTCCTGAGGGACGGGAGCTATTCGCCCCTTCCCAAGGGGTATCCCTATTTCCAGGGAACCGACATGGAGGAAGGGGTTGAGGAGGAGCGCCTCAAAGAGATCATCTCCTGCGTACAGGGGCTGAACCCGAAACTTTACCTGCTCCAGGAACTGACGGGGGATAGGTAGCGACAAAAGGTGGGAATAACGCAGCCTGTTCGCCTAGAGACGATCTGTAAGGGGTGAGTGTCGCCCGCTCAGAGTCCCCTCGCGCACCGTTGTACGGCTCATTTCGCGCCGGCCGTTCGGCCGGCTTGGCTCAATTTCGCCTACACCGGTTGGCACTCGGGCACATTCGCTCTACGGGACACTCACCCCTTACTGATTTGTGTGTTGATTTGCACCGGTGCATGGGATATCTTCCGTTTGTTATTTTTACTCCGCGCCCCTCCGTGACCTCTGCGGTGAACATGTAGTGGAGAGTTTTGTGAATTTTCTGGAACGGCTGCACAACGAAATACTCGTCGGGGATGGCGCCATCGGCACCATGCTCTACGGCAAGGGTGTCGGGCTGGATGCCAACTTCGAGCACCTTAACCTGGTCCGCCCGTCCCTCGTGGCCGAACTCCATGCTGAGTACCTGGCGGCCGGCGCCCAGGTCATCGAGACCAACACCTTTGGCGCCAACCACACCAAGCTGGCCCCCATCGGCCTTGAGCGAAAGGTCCGGGAGATCAATCGACGGGGAGCGGAACTCGCCCGGCAGGCTGCTGCAGGACGGAAGGTTTTCGTTGCCGGTTCCATCGGCCCCCTGGCCCGACTGAAGGGGGAGGAGAAAGATCTCTCGCCGGAGGAGATGACCACCATCTTCCGGGATCAGGCGGAGGCCCTTGCCGAGGGGGGGATTGACCTCTTCCAGCTGGAGACGTTTTCGGACCTGCACCAGCTCCTCTGCGCCGTGGCGGCAGCAAAGACCATCGGGCTCCCCGTGGTGGCGAGCATGGCCTTCCTGGAAGGGGGAAGAACGGGCAACGGCACCGACGCTGAAACGGCCGCACGGCAGCTGACCGCAGCCGGTGTCGATCTGATAGGAGCAAACTGCGGCGCTGGCCCCCTTGAAATCCTCGCTACGCTCCGCCGCATGTCGGCAGCCAGCGACCTCCCACTGGCGGCCTTCGCCAACAGCGGCTTCCCCGAATACGTGGAAGGCCGCTATATCTATCGAACCACCCCCGACTATTTCGCCGACCGGGCGAGGGAAATGGTGGAGGCAGGGGCTTGTCTTATTGGCGGCTGCTGCGGGACCACCCCGGACCATATCCGGCTCCTGGCCGAGCGGCTTGGGGGAATGCGCCCGGTTACCCGGAAGGCTGTCGCGGCTACCGGCGTTGTTGAAAGCAAGCCCGAACAATCAGGACGAACCGAAGGTTTCCTTGCACACTGGGGAAGAGCGCCGGTCGTCACTGTCGAGCTCGACCCTCCCCGCGGACTGGACTGCAGCAAGGTGCTGGCGGGAAGCCACGCCCTGAAGGCAGCTGGTGCAGACGCCATCAACCTGGCGGAGAATCCCCTGGCCCGGGTGCGCATGGGGAACATCGCCCTGGCGAGCCTCATCCAACGTGAAGTGGGAATCGAAGTCATCGTCCATATCACCTGCCGCGACCGGAATCTCCTCGGACTCCAGTCGGACCTGATGGGAGCGAGCCTCCTCGGCATCCGCTCAATCCTGGCGGTGACCGGCGACCCGGCAAGGCTCGGCGAACATGCCGGTGCCACGTCGGTCTTCGACCTCAACTCCTTCACCCTCATCAAGCTTCTGGCCGATCTGAACGCCGGGGTAAACGGCATGGGAAACCCCATCGGCGAAGGGACCAGGTTCACCATCGGCTGTGCCTTCAACCCCAATTCTTCAAAGATGGAGGTCCAGGCGGCGCGGCTGGCGAAAAAAGTGCGGAACGGCGCCGTCTTTGCCCAGACCCAGCCGCTCTATGACGTTGAGCGGCTGGACGAGATGCTGGAACGGACCGCCTCCTTCGGCATCCCGGTCCTTCCCGGAATCCTGCCGCTGGTGAGCGAACGGAACTGTGAATATCTCCACAATGAGGTGCCGGGGATCGTTATCCCCGATGCCATCAGGCAGCGGATGCGGGGCAAGGAGAAAGATGCGGGGGTACGGGAAGGGCTCGACATCGCCAGGGAATTCATCGAAACGGTGCGGGGACGGGTGGGGGGCTTCTACCTCATCCCCCCCTTCGGCAAATACGAGATCGCAGTAGAGCTGGTCAAATTCATCAAGGGGTGACACCCGAAAGGTCGGAAACCATGTGGAGAACCATTATTGCGCTCATCTGTCTCACGGCTATTCTCGCCGGTTGCGAAACTCTTTATCCGTACCGGGAAAAGTTCGACAAAAGCTCCCGCGACTACAACAACATGGTTCGCTGGGCGGAGCTGAACCAGGCCGCCGTTAGCTATGCGGACAAGGCCACCCGCCCCGAGTACGAAAAGAATCTCGTCGCAGCCAAGGAAGTGAAAGTCGCCGATTACCGGGTGAAAAGCGTGGACTACGACGGGGAGAAAAAATCTGCCGAGGTGCTGGTGGAATTCGATTACTACGGTCCGGGACTGGTCCTCAAGACGGTGGAGGACAAGCAACAGTGGCACTATGTGGAAAAGGAAGGATGGAAACTCACGAGCATGCCCCCCGCGTTCAAGTAAGCATCACCGTAAGATTGCTGCAGACTTGTCATGAACGGAAAATTGGTGTATTGCTGATATGTATTTCTGCGCCGCGTTCCGCCTGCATGCCTCTCCGTTAACCGCCTTTCGCCAGTCTCCCCCTCAATATCGGGAACATACGGATGGTTTCGGCTGTTTCGTGCCTGCTATGCGTCACGCGGTGGCGAACCATCCCATTTCATCAGGAGGAGAAGTTTCATGAAGAAGGTTCTGGTTGCAATGATTGGCATGCTGTTGATGGCGACCGCAGCCCATGCGGAGCACAAGCTGTTGATCACCGATGTTCTGGAGCAGAAGCAGGTTGAGGGGCAGGCACGCTTCGAGTATGGCCATACCCGGGGAAACATCAGCAGCCCCGTTGATGGCGGCGGGGTGCTCATTACCAACAGGACGGAGTCTGCCTACTCCCTCGGCGTCGGACTCGGTCATGGGTTGGAGATGACCGCCTCAATCCCGTTCGTCTTCAATGAGCAAGCAAAGGCGGAGTTTGCCGGTCTCGGACCGGAATATGAGCCAACGGTAGATGGCTTCGGCGACTTCGCCGTGGAAGCCAAGTACCGGTTGCTCGGCGGGGAGGAGAAACCGTTCACCCTGGTCACCGGTCTTGGCCTGAAATTTGATACCGCCCGCCGGCAGGATGCAGGGACCGGCACCACCGATGTAAGCCCTTTTGTTGCCGCAAGTGTGAACCTCGGCCACCACTATATTCCCTATGCCGTCTACCGCGCCACGCTCAGGAACAACGACGCGCAGGATACCCACACCCTTTCGCTGGGCCTGGAAAAAGAGCTGAACCACACGGTGACACTTGACGCCAAGATCGACGCCAACTTCAACACCGCAGCCCGCGACATCACCGCCAACGAGGATTTCTCCTTCGAGGTGGCAAGCTACATTCAGGTGGCGCACAATCTGTATCTACTTCCCTCTGTTGCCTACACCGTCGCTACCAATGCCACGTTCAAGGCTAATGAGCTCCGCCTGGGACCTGCCGACGGCTTTCGCGGCGGTCTCTCGCTGTACTTCCTCTACTGATACAGAGCATAAGTCCCCGGCTTGATACGAAAAAGTCCTCGCCATTCGGCGGGGACTTTTTCGTTGGTGGTGCGCCCGACATCTCTTTGCGTCAAAGAAATGTAGGTACCGATCCCCTCCTAATGCAGTTCTTCCCCTGTCGTGGTCATCACCAGCTTGCCGTGCTTGACCCCCTTTACGCCGATGAGTTCATCGGCGATTTTTTTCACGTCCCGGGCCTTCCCCCGCACCACGAGAACCTCCAGGCAGTTGTGGGCATCCAGATGAACGTGGAGCGCTGAGATGACCTGGTCGTGATGGGCGTGCTGCTGTTCCGTCAGCTTGTCGGAAAGGTCGCGGACATGGTGGTTGTAGACCAGGGTCACGGTGCCGACGGTCTCCGCATCCCCCCCCTCCCACTTTTCTTCCACCAGGGCGCTACGTATCAGGTCGCGAATCGCCTCGGAGCGATTCAAGTACCCCTTATCCTCTATGAGCCGGTCAAAACTCTCCAGAAGCTTGTCGTCGATAGATATGCCGAAACGTATGGTTTCTCCCATGATCTCTCCTTCGTCAGACGGATATCAGTGGGCCTGCCGTAATTTATTACCGGAAAACACCAGCATGAAGACGATGAAATTCACAACCACGATGCTCGCGCCGGTGGGAAGGTTGAGAATGAACGAGCCGAATATCCCCACCACCACCGAACCGACGGCAAGCATGGCGGCAACCATGATGGTGGCACGAAAGCTCACGGCAACCTGAAGTGCCGTAACCGCCGGCAGTATCAGGAGGGCCGAGATGAGCATGATCCCGACCAGCTTCATGGCAAGCACAACCGTAAGTGCAGTCAGGAGCACGAGGACCGTATTGATGGTCCTGGTGCGGATGCCGGAAGTCCGGGCAAGTTCCTCGTCAAAGGTAATGGCGACCAGATCGTAATAGTAGAAGAACACCGCCAGCAGCACGACGGTAAAGAGTACGAGCGCCAGCACCAGATCGCCGGTGCCGATGGCGAGGATGTTGCCGAACAGGTAGCTGAACAGGTCGATGTTGAAACCACCGGCAACGCTCGCCAGCAGCACGCCACAGGCTATCCCCAGGGATGAGACGATGCCGATGGCAGCATCGCCGTAGATGCGGGCCTTGTCGGTCAGCTTGAGAATACCGAAGGACGAGAGGAGCACGAGGGGGATGGCGGCAAGCGTAACTATGGCCGGATTGATCCGGAGAAAAAGCGCGATGGCCACACTGCCGAAGGTGACGTGGGCCAACCCGTCACCGATGAGCGACAGCCGGCGCAGCACGAGGAACACCCCGAGCACCGCGCAGAGCACCGCGATAAGCGACCCGGCAACAAGCGCCCGCTGGATGAAACCGTAACTGAGGATTTCGGTAATGGTCATGCAGTAATTTCCTAACGGTTTCCAGCGTATTACTCATCGACAATGGTGCAGAAACGTGGATTTTGTGCGAGGTCAAGGCGCGTAAGCACACGGGAATGAGGCGTACCGTGAGTACGCCGCAGTGACCGGGTGTGCAACGCAACGCCGAGATCGTGCAAAAGCCGCGTTTCCCTAGTCAGTGGCGGTGGCAGATTATGTGCTGCGCATGCTCCCCGAAAAATCCCGTCATCTCCTCCGAGTGGCAGAACTGGTCGAAGGTGCCATCGAACACCACCCGCTTGTCGATGTAGAGGAAACGGCTGGCGTATTTGCCGATGCTCCAGGTATCGTGGGTAACGAGGATCACCGTGGTGTTCCGCTCCCGGTTCAGGAGCTGGAGCAGCTCGTAAAAGCGCTCCCGGGTCTCCGGATCGAGGGCGGTGGTCGGCTCATCCATGATGAGGAGTTCTGGCCGCCCGACGATGGCCCGGGCCAGCAGGGCACGTTGCTGCTGGCCGCCGGACAGCTCGCCGATCAGGCGCTTGCGGATGTCCGTGATCCCCATGACCTCAAGGGTCTCATCCACCGCGGCGTCGTCACCCTTAGCCCGGTGTTTCGGGAAACTCTTGCCTGCCAGGAGTCCCAACCGCACCAGTTCTTCCACGGTGGCGGGAAAATTGGGGTTGAAGAATTTCAGGCGTTGGGGGAGATAGCCGATCTTCTGCCAGTCACAGAACTGCTCCTGAGGGGTGCCGAACAGGGTTATCGTCCCGTGGGCCGGGCGGTTGAGCCCGAGAAGGGTCTTGACGAGAGTGCTCTTCCCCGAACCATTGGGACCGACGATCCCGAGATAATCCCCCTGCCGGACGTGGAACGTCACCTTGTCCAGCACCTCGGCGCCGTTGTAGCTGAAGCAGAGCTCAGTTGTGGCAACCATATCTAGCGACATTGCAGCCCCATCCTGAGATTGGCAAGATTCTGCTCCATGAGGGAAAGGTAGGTCGCCCCCCCGTGCAGCTCGTCCCTGCTGAGGTTATGGATACCGTTCAGCTTCAGCAGGGTTGCACCGGTCTCCCGGGCGATGGTCTCCGCCACCCGGGGGGAAATCAGCTCCTCGTAGAAAATGTACTTGGTGCCGGTGCTCCGGATCTGGTCGATCATCGCCGTGAGCTTCTGGGGGCGCGGCTCCGCGTCGGCCGAGATGGCATACGCGGAAACGTACTGGAGGCCGTAGCGGTCGGCCAGGTAGCCGAAGGCGTAATGACCGCCATGGAAAAACCGCCGTGTCCCGCAACTGCTAAGGCCCGCCTGAAACTTCCGGTCCAGTTCTGCCAGCTTATCTCCGTAGGCTGCGGCATTCTTCCGGTAGAAATCGGCATTGGTAGGGTCCTTCGCTTCCAGGGCCGCAGCAATAGTATCCACCATCTTCCGGGCATTGGGGATGCTGAGCCAGACGTGGGGGTCCATGCCGCCATGGTGGTGTCCCCCCTCGTTCACGTCGTGGTCGTCATCATGGTCACCGGCGGGAAGAAACGCGATGCCGGTGCTGGCATCCACCACCGTCAGTCGCTTCCGGTCGATCCCCTTGATAAGACCTGCCACCCACGGCTCCATGTACGGATTGGTATAGACGAACAGGCCGGCACGGTTGATCCGGACCATGTCCTCCGGTTTGGGCTCAAAACTGTGAGGCTCCACACCGGGGGGGATGATGAGGGAAACTTCGACACGATCGCCTCCCACAACCCGGGCAAAATCGTAGAGGGGGAAAAGGGTGGTGACAATCTGCACCTTACCTTTACCTGATGCCTGCTCCTTTTGTGTACAGGCCCCGAGGGGAAGAATCAGAAACAACAGTACTACACACCAACGGAGATATTTCACGCCGAAGCCTCCCTTCCGGCCCGGAGACACGCCTGGCAAAGGCCGTTTGCCTGGACGATATGGGAAATCACCCGGCCGCCGACCTGTTTCTCCAGATCCTCCAGTCCGCAGCACTCCAGATCCTCAACCGTCCGGCAGGCCAGGCAGACGAAGTGGTGATGGTGGCTCCGGTTGGGACAGAAGTAGTAATAGAGTTGCCGGTTGGGATGGAGGACCTTGGTGATCACGCCACCGGCAGCCAGCTCCTCCAGGTTACGGTAGACCGTGGGAAGGCCGATCCGGGCAAACTCCCCCTGAAGCCTTTTATGAACCTCCTCCGGACTGACGTACGTCGTAGCGGTGGAGAGGGCAGCGAGGGTTGCCAGCCGCCGGGGTGTAACCTTGAGGTGCAGCTCTTTCAGAATGGCAGCGAAATCGTGGGGCATGGTAAGGTCCCAGGTTAAATAAAAATGGTTTCCATTGAGATAATAGCGTTCCGGAGCCTGATGTCAAGAATAAAGGGGAAAGGGGGAAGTGCCGTCAGGTTGCAAGGGCAGCTGCCAGCGTAGCGAGGAGCCGTACGTTCTCCTCTCGGCTCCGCACCGCGACCCGGAAGAAACGATTGTCAAGGCCTGCAAAGCTGGCGCAGTTTCGCAGGAGAATCCGTTCCGAGAGAAGCTTACGACAGAGCTCACCGGCATCCGGTCCCTGCGCGATCTCCACGAGGAGGTAATTGGCCGCGGAGGGATATGGTTTCAGGCCGGCAATCCGGCCAAGACCGTCCAGAAGCGACTCCCGCTCCTTGGTAACAGCGGCGAGGGTCCGCTCACGGTACTCTCCATCGGCCAGGGAGGCAAGCCCCGCCACCTGGGCCACGCCGTTCACGCTCCAGGGGCCACGCAACGCCTGCAGCCGGTTAATCACCCGGGGAGAACCGATGGCGCAGCCGAGCCGCAATCCGGGGAGGGCATAGAATTTGGTCAGGGAGCGGAAGATCACGGCCCGATCGTTCCGGCAGACCAGCTCTTTCGCCGAGCCCTCTTCACAGAAGTCCATGAATGCCTCGTCCAGAACCAGAAAGGTCCCCGCGGAAAGACAGGCATCGATGAGCGCTTGCACCTCGGCACGAGAAACCAGCCGGCCGGTCGGATTGCCCGGATTGCCGAGGAAGAGGAGATCGTACCCGTCACCCATTTGCTCCCGCAGCCTTTCCAGGTCGAGGTCGAACCCGTCGGCAGGGCGCAGCTCGTGGTAGTCCACGGACCAGCCGGCCAGCTCCAGGGCCTTGGCGTACTCGCCGAAGGGGGGAGCGATGACCAGTCCCCGCTTCCCCTCCACCAGCCGGGGGGCCAGGTAGATCAATTCCGTGGAACCGTTGGCCACGCAGATGTTTTGATCGGTCACCCCGTGGAGCGCAGCGAGGGCGCTCCTGAGTACAGCAGCCTCACTGTCGGGGTAGTGGAGCAGCCGGTTGAAGGAACCCATAACCGCCTCCCGCACCCCCGGTGCCATGCCGAGGGGATTGATGCTGGCGGAAAAATCGCACAGCTCCTCCGGAGCGATCCCGAGGGAACGGGCAACGGCAAAGACATTGCCGCCATGTTCGAAGTCAGTGGACATCATTCAACGACCTTTCACCGCGAAAACTCAGAGATATGCGGAATCGAACGGGACACGAATTAAAAGCTAGAACCTTTAATGGGACGCGGAAAAGGCGGAAAAAACCGGATAAAAGCGGATAAAAAAACCTTCAACCTGGATTATGCCGTTAAATCCGCCTTTATCAGAAGTTTCCGCCGTTTCCGTGTGCTATTCAGTGTTTTCGCTTCTTCCGTGTACTAGTCGGGTTTGGTTTATCCGCTGCTTTCGCCTTTATCCGCGTCCAATTCCGCCTTTGTCTTTCTTTATCGACACACTGCTACCATACGCACAACAAGCCACACTCCCACCAGCAGAAACAATGATCCGTACATGAGCCGCACGGCACCCCGGTAGGCGGGCAGATCGAGCGGCTTGTCCGGATCGCCGATGGTCGGTTTCGCCACCGGCTTCCCGAAATAGAAATTCGTCCCCCCCAGCTGCACCCCCAGCGCCCCGGCTGCCGCCGCCTCGGGAATGCCGCTGTTGGGAGAGCTGTGGTTGCGGCCGTCCCGGAGCATGATGCGCCATGCGTCTCGACCGGAGAAGCCGGCGAGGGTGGCCGTCACGACCATGAGAAGGCCGGTCAGCCGGGCAGGCATCCAGTTGAGGAGATCGTCGCAACGGGCCGACGCCCGGCCAAACCGGAGGTATTTTTCGTTCTTGTAGCCGACCATGGAGTCGAGGGTGTTGACCGCCTTGTACGCCAGCGCCAGGGGGGGACCACCGAGCATGAGGCAGCAGAGGGGGGCGATCACCCCATCGGAGGTGTTTTCCGCCACGGTCTCCACCACCCCCCGCCAGATTTCCGGTTCCTCCAGCGCCGCCGTGTCCCGGCCGACGATGAACGAGAGGGAGCGCCGCGCCCCGTCGAGGTCGCCACGCACCAGGGCGTCCGCCACCAGCCGTGATTCACGGTGAAGCGACCGGGCGGCGAGGCAACTCCAGGAAAGAACGACCGCCACGGCAAAACCAACGGCACGGTTCAGGGCGTAAGCCCCCAGCAGGACAGCCAGGGAAAGACCAAAGGTGATGCCGACCGTCATGACAAGGAGGAGAATCCCAGCCATGGATTCGGAAGGGATGAACCGGCGCAGGCGCGGCTCCAGGAACGTAACGAGCCGGCCGATTCCCACCACCGGATGGGGAAACCAGCGAGGATCACCGAGGAGGAGGTCGAGGAGGATTGCAGCAATGACGACCGTTAACGTATCAGAAAATGTCCCGGTCACTGAGATCCCGGAAATTCAACGGGGGAACCATCCGTGTCTCCCAAACCACAGATCGTCAGCAGCCGCTCCATATCCAGATGCTCCTCCAGATGTGCTGCCAGAAGATCGAAGGGGTCGTTCAACACTCCTGCGGTTACCGGCAGCAGCAGCCCTTTTCCCTTACGAATACGGTTCAGGTAGGCGGTGCGGAACGGGTCATTATCGAAGATGCCGTGCAGATAGGTGCCGAACACCCGCCCGTCAGGGGAGACAGCACCGTCCCTTACCTTCACCGGATTGCCCGACCGGCTGGAGATAAAGGCAAATGACCGCGAACCCTCGCCGACCAGCGTTTCCCCCATGTGAATTTCGTAGCCGCACAACTCAGTGGTCCGGCACTTAGGCGCAACCATGCTCCCCCCTTGCAGAAGCTGGGCCTCAACCTGGTGGGTTTCTTTTTCCGGGAGCATGGTGGTAGTGGCGTCGAGAAGTCCCAGTCCGTCAGCCTCGACAATGGGGGACTCCACGCCGACCGGGTCGAGGATATGCTTGCCGAGCATCTGGTAACCGCCGCAGATGCCGACAATCCGTCCCGGAAAAGCCAGTATCGCTCCGAACAGCCCCCCCTCGATGAGAAAGAAGAGATCGGCAATGGTCGACTTGCTCCCCGGCAGGATGAGCACGTCGAGTCCCGTCAGGTCCTGGGGCTCTTCAACGTACCGGAGCGCCACATCCGGCTCCCCTTCCAGGGCGTCGAAGTCGGTGTAGTTGGAGATGCGCGGCAACTTCACCACGCCAACGTTGATTTTCCCTTTCCCTGCCCCGGCTGACTTCCGCCGTGTCAGCGCAACGCTGTCCTCCTCCGGCAGGCGGAAACCGGTGAAGTAGGGGACCACGCCGAGCACCGGCACGCCGGTCCGCCGCTCCACAAACTCGATTCCCGGCGTGAGAAGTGAAGGATCGCCACGGAACTTGTTGATAACCACACCTTCTACCAGTGCCCGTTCGGCGGGATCCAGCAGTTCCAGGGTGCCGACGATCTGGGCGAAGACTCCCCCCCGGTCGATATCGGCAACCAGGATAACCGGGCTGCCGGCCATCTTCGCCACCCGCAGATTGGCAATATCATGGGCCTTCAGGTTGATCTCGGCGATGCTCCCCGCCCCCTCGATGACGACGAAGTCATGGGCCGCCATCAGCCGACCGTAGCTCTCCTCCACTTTCCTGAACGCCTTCGGCTTGTAGGCATTGTATTCCCGGACCGACATGGTGCCGACCACCTTCCCCTGGACGATGACCTGGCTCCCCGTGTCGGAGTTGGGCTTCAGGAGCACCGGGTTCATGTCGGTGTGGGGAGCGAGACAGCAAGCTGCGGCCTGCACCGCCTGTGCCCGGCCGATCTCCCCCCCTTCCGGCGTCACTGCCGAGTTGAGGGCCATATTCTGGGATTTGAACGGCGCCACCGTCAAGCCGCGCCTTTTCAGGATGCGGCAAAGACCGGCCGTCAGCACCGATTTCCCCACGTCCGACCCGGTGCCGCATACCATCAGGGCTTTGCCCTGGCTGGGTTCAAGGTTCAAGGTTCGAGGTTCAAGGTTATCTGTGCCTGTTGAACGTTGAACGTTGAACGTTGAACTGTTCTCATACCCCCTCGGCGTGATCATTTTCCCTTCGTCATCCACGAAGGTGGTGGAGTTGCCGATGATGACGAGGGAGAACATGTCGATGTCGTGGTCGAGCATCTCCCCCAGGGTGGAGACAACCCGCTCCTCCCCGGCGCGCAGGGCGTTCCGGACGATCCCCACCGGCGTGGTGGAGGCCCTGGAAGACAGCATGATTCGCCGCGCCTCTTCGATCTGGGTTACCCGACCCTTGCTGCGGGGGTTGTAGAGGGCGACCACGAAATCGGCAGCCGCCACCGCCGCCAGGCGACGCTTGATGGCGTCCCACGGGGTCAGCAGGTCCGAAAGGGAGATTACCGCGAAGTCGTGCATCAGGGGGGCGCCAAGCACCGCCGCGGCTGCCTGGACCGCCGACACCCCCGGCACGATGACCACCTCCGGTGGGGCCTGCAGTTCGCGGACCAGTTCCAGCACCAACCCGGCCATGCCGTAAATCCCCGCATCGCCGCCGGAAACCAGGGCCACGTTCCGCCCTTCCGATGCGATGAGAAGGGCCTCGCGGCAACGCTCCACCTCGCCGCGCATGCCGGACGACACCACGTCTTTACCCCAGAGAAGCGGAGCAATGAGGTCAAGGTAGGTCTTGTAGCCGACCACCACCTCCGCCGCCTCCAGTGCCGACCGCGCCTCGTACGTCATATGCTTCAGATCTCCGGGACCGGTCCCGACGACGAATAATCTGGACATAAATAAAACCCTCAATCAATCAACAGATAGTTATACTGATTCCGCGACAGCCAGAGTCACGTTCCCGCTTTTCACCTTCTTCAGCAGCAGGTTTCCTCCTCCCGCAGCCAGGACCGCCGCCGGTTCGGCCACGCCGATGGCACCGATGGCCGCCTGGGCATGGGGGGAAGGAGGAGATGGGACCGACACACTGTTCAGTTCCCCGCTCTCAAAACAGACGAGGTTCAGACCGTACTTTTCCGCAAAGGAGACCAGCCCCGGTTCGTCCCGCTTGGCCATGGCCGTGGCGACACACTTCACGCTCCTGATGGCAAGGAAAAGCCTCTTCAGGTTCGCCAACACCACCTCTTCGATCTCATCGGAGGTTGTACCGCTGTTGCAGCCGATTCCGAGCACCAGGTTCTGGGGCCTGAGCACCAGCAGCCTCTCCGAATGGAGTTGGGGAGGAAGGTAGCGGTTGGTGACGAAGAGGTACCCCTTGGCCGGGCTCTGAAGCGCTTCCAGGAAGGTGTCGAAAAAAGTGAGTTTCCCCCGGCCGTGGCAGTAGGAACGAACCCGTTCCGTCGGATCGACCACGGCGATCTCGTCGCCGTCCAGGAGCAGAGCATTGAGGGTCTTGACCCGGCAGAGGTCGTCGATCACCCACCCCTCCTCCTTGGCCAGCATATCGAAGGACGGGAGGTCGTTGACGTCGGTGGCGGTAGTGATTACCTCTCGGGCGCCGGTGATGAAGGCGCAGCGGCAGGCCAGCTCGTTTGCGCCACCCAGGTGGCCGGAAAGTAGGGAGATGGCGAACCGCCCTCCGTCATCCATCACCACTACCGCAGGGTCCTTCTCCTTCCCCTCCAGAAGTGGCGCCACCAGACGGACAACGATGCCGGCGGCCATGATGAAGATGAATCCTTCCGTCTCAGGCCAGAGGGACCGCACCAGACCGGACAGCTCGCCGGTGAACCCTTGAGCACCCTTGCCCGCCTGCCCCGCATATTTCTGCAGGACAAACAGCCGGGCGTCGGGGAAGCCGGCCCTGAGACGCGTCCCGAGCCGGGCACCATTGCGGGTTATGGCAATAATTGCGATGCGCATGACGCCTAACTCCTCTGCCACAGAGGACGCTGAGAGAAAACTACGTAAGTATCCCCTCACGACAACCATGACTGAACCCCTCGTCGTAGAGGAGCGACTTCGCCTTCAGCCCTTCCCGACGCGCCTTCAGCACGTCACCCACGAGAATGAGAGCCTGCTTGCCGATACCGGCGGACTGGACCTTCGCCGCGATATCGGCAAGGGTTCCCGCCACCACCTGCTCGTCGGCCCAGCTGGCCCTGGCCACCACCGCCACCGGCGTCGCGGGAGTGTAGGCCCCTGCCAGCAGTTCCGCTACCACCTGCTCGATCATGGCAACGGAGAGGTAGATGACCATGGTGGCACCGCTCCGGGCAAGTTCCCGCAGCCGTTCCCGCTCGGGGACCGGCGTCTTCCCCGCCAGGCGGGTGATGATGACCGTCTGGGAGACCTCCGGCAAGGTCAGTTCCTGCTTCAGGGTCGCAGCAGCGGCAAAGGCGCTCGTGACACCCGGCACGACCTCGTAGCCGATACCAAGACGGTCCAGTTCCGCCATCTGCTCCTGAATGGCGCCATAAATGGAGGGGTCTCCCGTGTGGAGCCGCACGGCGCGTCTACCGTCCGCCACCGTCCGGGCAAGCACCTCTGTCGTCTCCTCCAGGGTCATCCCGGCAGAGTCGTAGATTTCAGCATCGGGCGCAAAGGTCCGGACCAGTTCCCGGTCCACCAGACTCCCGGCATAGACCACCACATCGGCCTCGCAGAGGAGGCGTGCCCCTTTCACCGTGATGAGTTCGGCATCGCCGGGACCGGCGCCGACAAAATGAATTATATTGTTATTACCTACAGAGGACACGGAGAAAACCTCAACATCTGAATTCATAGAATGGATAGGATTCTTCTTTCCACTAATCAGCCGTTACCTGTAATTTCCGCCTTTTCCGCATTCCATGACGATTCTCGTCTTTGATCCGTCTTTTTCGCCTTGATCCGCGTCCCATTCAGTTTTTCCGCACAATGAGCAACGACAGATAATCCAGCTTCTGCCCCACCAGGGACTCCAGGTCGAAGATTACCTCTTCGTCACTCGACCCGACCCGCCGGATGAAGGCTCCCTTTTTCTCCAGCCCCAGGGCCTTGAGCATTCCGTACACCTGATCAAAGACCCGGTGTACCTTCATGAGGACCACGGTGTCGAAGTCGATGAGGGTTTTGAGGAGTTTCTCCGTCTCGAACGTGGCGGGGAGGATGGCGATCCGCTCAGAGGCCATTCCCAAGGGGAGGCCGGCAGCGACGGCTGCTGCACCCACGCTGGATATTCCGGGAACCACCTCGATGGCGATATCGGGGTACTGCTCGCGGAAAATGCGGTAGAGGTAGAGAAAGGTGGAGTAGAGGAACGGGTCACCGATGGTGATGAAGGCTACGTCGAGCCCCTGACGGACGCGCTCCGCAACCTGGGCGGCGGCCTCCTGCCAAAACGGCTCCAGCTCGGCCGGGTCCTTGCGCATGGGGAAGACCTGGACGAGCACCTCCTGACGGGAGCGGTCGAGAAACTCCTCAACGATGGAGAGAGCGTAACTGGCGGCATCGGCGGCGCCGGTGGGAGAACAGATGACCGGGACCTGCCGGATGATCCGCTCGGCCTTGCGGGTCAGGAGTTCCGGGTCGCCGGGGCCGACACCGACGGCGTAGATTTTAGCTGGACAATTGTTTGCAGAAGACATGGAATCCATTCTCATATATCAACGTTACAGCGAATTTGATTTCGCGTGGAGAGCAAGGCGGCAAGGAGGGACCGACGCAGGCGTACTGGAGGTACGTCGAGGAGAGTCCCGACGCAGCCAACGCAGCTATCAGCGTGAAGGCGGATTCGCCTACTCTTCGCCTTTCCAGGCGGCAACAATGTACACCGGATTATGCGCCTCGAACATCTTGTACTCGGTGAGACCCCGGGTCTTGGCAATGTTCACGCAGGTCACTTCCACGGTATAGCCGTGGTCCTCCAGGAACTCCACCGCCTTGGTCAGGGTGTCCAGGGTCACGGCATTGAGAACGATCCGCCCGTCCGGTTTAAGGCGCCGGGCCACCGCATCGATGATCTCATCCAGCATGCCGCCCGAACCGCCGATGAAAACGCGGTCCGGGTCGGGAAGTTCTTCCAGTCCCTCGGGCGCGTAAGCCTCGATGAGCATGACGTTGCGGGCGACGAATTTCTTCAGGTTGTCGCGGATGAAGACCAGGTACTGGGGGTTCTTCTCCAGAGCGAATATCCGGCCGTTGGGGAGGAGGTTGGATGCCTCGATGGAGACCGAACCGCTTCCCGCACCGATATCCCACATCACCAGGTCGTCCTGCAGCTGCAGTTTCCCCAGGGTGACCGCCCGCACCTCCTGCTTGGTGATGAGCTTCTTGGCGGTGACGAACTCGTCATCGTCGATCCCCATGAGGGGATACTGGGTAAGGGACGGCTCCCATGTCTTGATGAGAATGAGTATATTGAGCGCCGAGGAGGGAATTTCAACCAACCCCTTGACATCGGTTTTGGTGAATTTTTCTCCCGCCATTCCCAGATCCTCGCAGAGCCAGGCGTCGTACCCCTCGGCTCCCCGGACGATCAGTTCCCGGGCTATGGCCGCCGGCGAATTGGTCTCGTCGGTAAGGATCGCCACTTTCTCCGCTGCGATGATCCGGTCGATAGCGCCTTTAAGTCCCCGTCCGTGGACGGAGACGAAGATGGCGTCGTCCCACGGTTCCTTGATCCGGGCGAAGGCATACTGGATGCTCGTTACATTGGGAAATATCTCGATCCGCTCCTTGGAGAGGTTGCGCAGGAGAAACCGCCCCACCCCGAAGAAGTTCGGATCACCGGAACCGAGCACCACCACGCTTTTCTCTGTCTTCTTGAGGAAGTCGAGCATGATGGAAAGATCACCGATCGTCTGTTTCTCACCCTTGAAGTCAGGGAAAATGTCCAGGTGTCGTTGGTGTCCGATGAGCACGTCGGCCTTGTTGATCACCTCCAGCGCCTTGGCGCCGAAACCTTCCCACCCCGCGATGCCGGCTCCGACCAGATAGACCTTCTGTTGAGGCATGTGACCCCCTCCTGGAAAACGAACAAATGTAATGGCACCACAAAATACAAGCAGCTCTAATTCTACCCGAAATATAGCACTTCTGCGTTATACCCTGCCAATAAAACTTTCACGTCGACCCCGGGCGCTATCATCTCAGCAAACAGCCTCACCCTTCCGCACACCAGCTCGACCAGTGCGGGATCGTTTCCCGAAGCCTCCAGAACCTGGCGGGCAGTGTTGGCCTCTGCAACGGCAGTTTTGAGTTCTGAACCAAACTGCGGGCCTGAGGAGTTTTGGCCAAAACTGCGGGCCTGAAGAGTTCTGAGTTCCAGCCATTCCGCCAGTGTCCGGAGATCCAGCTCGGAGGAATTAACATGGGTCTGTTCATGGCCGCAGGCGATCTTCAGGAGCTTGGCGAACTGGCCGGCGAGAATCACGTGTTCCACCCCTTTCCGGACACAGGCACGCAGGGCATGCCCCACATGGTCCCCCATCATTACGAAGGCTTCTTCCTTAATGTTCTTGCCAGTCCCTAGTCCCCAGTCCCCAGTTCCTACTGCTTTCTGCGCCACCAGCTCGCTGGTCCGCCCGGTGGAAAGCACCACCGTCCGGGAGCCACAGGCAAGCGCCACGTCAATGGCAACGTCGATGGTATCGGTCCATGCCTTGGCCGATATGGGGCGAACGATGCCGGTGGTGCCGAGGATGGAAAGCCCCCCCACGATACCGAGTCTCTCGTTCAATGTTTTTTTCGCCAGTTCAACACCATTGGGAATGGAGATGGTGACCGTGAGTATCTGCGGCAGGCACACGGGAAACTCCTCACGGACCCCGCCGGTAATCATCCGCAACGGCACCGGGTTGATGGCCGGTTCCCCCACCGGCACGGCAAGCCCCGGCTTGGTGACCTTACCCACCCCCTGTCCGCCGCTGACAAACACCATCGTCTTCGCACCGGGGCGCTTCAAGGGCTCGCGCCGGACTGTAGCGTGAATCTCTGCTCCATTAGTCACATCCGGGTCATCGCCCGCATCTTTCACCACGAAACAGGCAGCATAACGCTCGTCGAATTCCTGCCCGTGGAGGGGGAACATTGCCCGCTCACCAAGGGGGAGGCAAATTTCTATCTCCTCCAGGAACCGCTGTTCCCGGAGCATCCGGGCCGCCCCCTTGGCAGCAGCCGCCGCGCAAGCACCGGTAGTATAACCGTGCCGTAGCGCTTTCACGCTCACTCTGAGCCCTCAGCCAGGATCAGCAGCGCATTTACCACCGCCGCTGCCACATTGGACCCCCCTTTGCGCCCCCGGTTGGTGATGAAGGGGACCTCGGGAAACTCCCGTTCCATAACGACGAGAGAGGCCTTGCTCTCCGCCGCGCCGACGAAGCCGACGGGAAGGCCGACGATGAGGTCGGGCCGCACCCCCTCCTCACGGATGAGGCGAATCAGCTCGAACAGAGCCGTCGGGGCGTTGCCGATAACGAAGATGCCGTTACCCGGGTCAGCAACTCCTTTCCGCATGGCAAGAATGGAACGGGTTACCCCCTGCGCCCTGGCTTTCTGCGCCACCTCAGGATCAGCCACGAAACAGCTCCCCCGGATGCCGAAACGGGCCAGGCGCGGTTTGGAAATACCGGCCAGGGCCATGGTGGTGTCGGTGACGATGCCGCGCCCGTTTTGCAGGGCGGCGACACCGGCGGCGATGGCGGAGGGAGAAAAGACCATGGAGCGGGCATACTCGAAGTCAGCGCTCGTGTGGATCACCCGGCGCACCACCGGCCACTCGGCTGCCGACCAGGGGTGGGCTCCCACCTCGGCGTCGATCATGGCAAACGACTGGGCTTCGATCTCCTCCGGCCGGAGATGCACCGACATCAGCGCCACCCCGCAGCCGCAAGGGACTCAACGATCCGCTCAACCTCCACCTCGGCCAGCTTCCGGTGCACCCCCAGATGTGTCCCCATGGCAAACTCCACGCGGGGGTAGCGCTCCCGCGCCCGGCTCATCTCCTCCGGCAGGTCCTCCTGCACGTGGGCGCCGACGAAGAGGAAGTACGGCATGAGGATTACCCGCTTCGCCCCCTTCGCCACGCAGGCGTCAATCCCCTGCTGGATGTTGGGAAGATGCTGCTCCCGGAACGACACCTCCACGATGTCATAGCCGGTCATCTCCTTCACCATATTGGCGATCTCGTGCACGGCATCATTCGCCTCGGGGATGCGGCTCCCGTGAGCCATAAGCAGAATTGCGGTCTTCATCGTGACTCCTTTGAGGTATACCTTTGAACCGCCCGCTCCCTCCGGTCGCTCAAAGACGCGAAGGTCGCAATAAAATTCTTCGGCTTTAATCCCATATTTTTGCTTTTCTTCGCGTCCTTTGCGTTCTTCGCGGTGAAAGGGTTTATGGTTTTTGCACTATGCCTTCTGCACCATCTCCACAATCTCCCGTCGCGCCTCGCCGACGGTAAGGGGGAGGCGCTGGAACGGGAGCCCATCCTCATGGGTGAGCTTGTGGATCAGCTCGGCAATGTGGGGGAGACGGAGTTTCACCTGCTCCAGCTCGGCCGGAGAAGTGAACACCTCTTCCGGTGTGCCGCCGCGCACCAGCCTTCCCTTGCTCAGGATATGGAGCTGGTGGAGGAACAGCGGCACCAGGTCGACGCTGTGGGTCGCCATGACGATGGTCACCCCCTCCTCCCTGTTGAGCCGGGTGAGCAGTTCCAGCATGCGGTGCTCTCCCATCGGGTCGAGCCCGGCGGTCGGCTCGTCGAGGAGGAGTATCCCGTGCCCCATGGCCAGAAGGCCGGCGATGCAGACCCGCTTCTTCTGGCCGAAGCTCAGGGCGTGGATGTTCTTCCCCGCGTACTCGGCCATCTCCACGCTCGCCAGTGCCCCCTCCGCGCGCCGCTTCACCTCCGCCTCGTCGAACCCCATGTTGCGCGGCCCGAAGGCCACATCCTCGAAGACCGTGTGGGCGAAGAGCTGGTCGTCCGGGTTTTGGAACACCAGCCCCACCTTCCGGTAGATGTCGCGGGGATGGAGCCGGCGTACGTCCTCCCCGTCCAGCAGCACCTGCCCGGTGTACTCCTTGATCAGGCCGTCCATGATCTTCAGCAGCGTCGTCTTCCCCGAACCGTTGGAGCCGAGTATGCCGCAGAATTCGCCCTGTTTCACGCCAAGACGGATATCCGCCAGCGCCACCGTGCCGTCGGGATACTTGAATGCGTCTAAATTTACGGAGAGTCGCGGCTCAGTCATATAAGTAAGATCAAACCTTTAATTGAACACGGAAAAATCGGAAGAAACCAGATAAAAGCGGATCAACACCCAATGTCAAACACTCTTCTTTTAACCTGGGGGGATGGTCCGAAATTCAACAGGAGTCCAACCTCTTTGCCGGTTCCTTTCAGATAATTGAGAAGTTGCGCCTCGTGTTCATTCAGTAACGATTTTGCAGCCTTGATTTCGACAATCACCCTATCTTCGACAAATATATCGGCAAAATACTCTCCAACCGGCACACTGTTGTACTGGACAGTAATGGGATGTTGGACCTTAACATTGATACCTCTTTTTTCCAGTTCGACCTTCAGGGCATTTTCGTACACCTTCTCCAAAAAGCCATAGCCCAGAGTGTTGTATACCGTATAGAAACAGCAAATTATGGCATCAGTAAGTTCTTTCTGCTTCACAAATCCGCCTTTATCCGTTGTTTCCGTATTTTCCGTGTTCCATTCCGATTTATGATTTTCAAAGACTCCAGATAAACCCCATCCCAACAACCACCAGTAACGCGACCATTACCTCTCCACATCGAAAAGGCTTGTGCCTGAGCAGCGGCATGGTGCCGTCGTAGCCCCGCTGGACCATGGCGGTGGTGATGTTCTGGCTGTTGTCGAAGGCCTTGATGACGAGGGCACCGGCCAGGGTGCCGAAGGAGCGGAGCCCCCGACGGTAGCCGGCATAGCCGAGCCGATTCTTCTGGGCCGCATAGACCACCTGGGCGTCGTCCAGGAGGACGAACAGGTAGCGCCAGGCAAACAGCGCCACCTCGATGAACCCCTTCGGCACCCGCAGCCAGGCCAGAGCTCCCATCAGGTCGGTGAAGGGGGTAGCGAAACCGATCGCAGCCACCACCGTCACCGCGCCGGCAATCCGGCTGGCGATCCGGACCCCTTCCATAAGCCCGTCCCGGTGGCCGACCACCTCCCATCCGGCGATGGTGAAGGAAAAGAGCGGCACCGTCCCTGTGAAGAAAAGCTTGAGAAGGAGCACCATCCCGGCGATGAAGAGCGGTTCGGCAAAGCGGAGCGCCAGCACCCTGGGGCGGACGCCGAGGGAGAGACAGATTCCGCCGCAGACCCCCGCTACTAGCAGGGGGAAGGCGACCCCCCGGCAGCTGATCACCATCACCAGGAGCGCCAGGGCACTGAGGAGCTTCACCCGTGCATCGAGGCGGGTCAACCGGTGGTCGTCATTCTGGGGTTGGCGGGTAAAATGATGCATGCACTATTCCTGCGGTCCGGCGTCGTCGGGACCGCCCTTGGCCTTCTTCTCGCTCACCAGCATCCGCCAGTAATAGCCGCCGGCAAAGCCTCCGACGACGCCGGCCACGAGAAAGGCAAAGAGGAGCAGATCCCCTTCCCCCGGATCTATGAGCGGTTTGTGCGCCTCACGGCCATGCTCCTTGGCGATCTTCTCCACCACCGCCTCGTCCACGCCGGTATAGGGTTTGGGGCCGAGGGTGAAGAAGTAGAAGACGTACATCACCGTCGGGAGGAGGATGATATGGAGGAGAAAAATCCGCCATTTCCGTTTCCGTTCAGACATGGGCTGTCATCTCCTTTTCCGTGATGACCCGCATCTTGACGAGGAGATCGGGGCGTTTTCTGTAGAGTAGCACCACCATCCCGGCGGTCATGGCCCCCTCCAGGAGCCCCAGAGGGAGCTGGGTCGGGATGAAGGCGAGAAGAATTTTCCAGAACAGCGGCAGGAACGGCTCACTCCCCCGAATGCCGGAAGCAAGTTCCACCGATGTGGTGGCATAGGTGGCCCAGTCCGCCAGGAGTCCCGCAAAAAATCCCGCTACCCCAAGGCTCGCACCCAGAGTGCGAAGCCCCCGGAAAACGAACCACCCCGTAAAGGAACCGACCACCCCCATGGAGACGACGTCCGCCCCCCAGGTGGAGAGCCCGCCATGGGCGAGGAAGAGGGCCTGGATGAGGAGCGCCACCCCGCTGATGAGCACGCTGACGAAGGGGCCAACCAGGATCGCCGCGATCCCCGTGCCGCAGGGGTGGGAGCAGGTGCCGGCGGTGGGGACCGGGATCGGCATGCAGGAGATGATGAACACCACTGCCGCCATCAACCCCACCAGCGGCTTGAAGGAAAGATCGTCCTTCGCCAGCATGTTAAGCCGTTTAATCCCCAGTGCCACGAACGGCACCGCCACCGCGAACCAGAGCGCCGCCCAGGGGAAGGGGAGTATCCCCTCGGCGATGTGCATGGCGTAGGCAGGGGTAGAGCCGAAAAGCAATAACCCACCACAGAGCCACAGAGCCACGGAGGAAAATCTTTTTCTTTTATTATAGGTTACCATAGGATTCGCCCAGAGCATTTTCTCTGTGTCTCCGTGCCTCAGTGGTGAGGTTTGAATCTAAATTTTATCTCCCCGCAAATCAGCAGCAAACAGCTTCCCCGCCCCCCGCGATGCGCAGAAGTCTCCGCACATGGTGCAGGTCGCCTCGTCCTCGGGGGTACGGCTGGCGCGGATGGCGCGGGCATCCTCCGGATAGAGGGCGAGTTCGAACTGCTTCTCCCAGTTGAGGTCCCGGCGCGCCTTGGACATCTCCCGGTCCCGCTCCCGCCCCTTTTCCGGGTACTTGTTCATGTCGCCGATGTAGGCGGCGATCTTGGCCGCCTTCACCCCCTGGCGCACGTCCTCCTCGTTGGGGAGGGCCAGGTGCTCGGCGGGGGTGATGTAACAGATGAGGTCGGCACCGAAACGGCTCGACTGGGCCGCGCCGATGGCTGCGGTGATGTGGTCGAAACCGGGGGCGACGTCGGTGGAGATGGGGCCGAGCATGTAGTAGGGGGCGCCGCCGCTCATCCGCTTCTGGAGCTGGATATTCCCCTCCACCTCGTCCAGCGGCACATGGCCGGGACCTTCCACGAGCATCTGACATCCCATCTCCCGGCCGATCTCCGCCAGTTCGCAGTTGATGAGGAGTTCCTGGATCTGGGCACGGTCCGAGCTGTCGTGGATCGCGCCGGCCCGCAGGCCGTTCCCCAGCGACAGGACCGTGTCGTACTTCTTCAGGATGGAGGTCACCCGGTCGAACTTCTCGTAGAGGGGGTTTTCCCGGCCGTTGGCGAGCATCCAGGCCACCATGGAGACACCCCCCTTGGAGACCAGCCCGCCGTAGCGGTACCCCTGTTTCCGGAGCCGCTCAACGGTGTAGAGGTTGATCCCGCAGTGAACCGCCATGAACGCCATGCCGTCTGCGCACTGCTTTTCTATCAGGTCGAAGAGCATCTCCTCGTCCAGTTTGTTGGGATCGCCGTATTTCCGGGCCGCCTCGCAGAAGGCCTGGTAGAGGGGGACGTTCCCCACGGGAAGGTCCACGGCGGCGATCACCTCTCGCCGTACCCGGTCCAGGTCACCTCCCACGGAGAGCTCCATGAGGGTATCGGCCCCCGACTCCTGGGCAGCCTTTGCCTTCCTGACCTCTGCCGCGTAATCGATGATGTCCGACGAGGTGCCGATGGAGGCGTTCACCTTGGTCCTGAGCCCCTTGCCGATCCCCACGGCCAGGGGTTTGCGGCCATGGTTCCAGGGGATGACGATCTTCCCCTCGGCGACCATCTGCCGCACATACTCGGGGGATACCCCCTCATCCTTCGCAACCGTTGCCATCTGGGTGGATACAATGCCCTCGCGGGCCAGTTCAATCTGGGTTTTCATGCGTAACTCCTCGATTTAAAATCAAATTTCTGGAACCGCAAAGGCGCAAAGAACGCAAAAGGAAAAGCAATTCCCATCTAAAAACCGGAAGAACGTTCTTCGCTTTCTTTGCGTCCTTACCGTCTTAGCGGTTCAAAGATTCAGTCATTTTGCCTTAAATTCTCGGCAGCTCTCCACGAATGCCGCCGCCATACCCGGGCAACTGCCAAAGTGGAGATGGATGTAGGAGGCGAGGCAGTTCCTGTAGAGGTATCCCTCCGGCTCCAGGTCGGTGCCGCTTTTGCGGACCCGGTAGAGCCGCTCGACGACCGCCGGAATCTCCTCCATCTCCGAGTAGTGGAACTCATGACCACGGGCTACGGTCCCCGCCGGGCCGATGATGGAGTCAGCGACCGTTTCGATCTCCCGGTAACCGAGGGCCTTTCGGCGCGGCAGCATGCGGGTGGTGACCGGAAAGACCCCGACGAACTCTACCACCCCCGCCCTGTCGGGCAGCTCCTCCTGATTCAGGAGGGGGATGGGGTGCAGTGGATCCACCACACCCTGTGTCAGGTAGATGAACCCGCCGCACTCTGCATAGAGCGGGGTACCGGCGGCAATGGCTTCGAGGATGGCCCCCTTCATGGCCATGTTGTCGGCCAGGGCGTCGGCAAAAACCTCCGGGTAGCCGCCGGGGAGGTAAATCCCCCCGATATCCGAAGGGAGGACCTCGTCCCGCAGCGGCGAAAAAAACGCGATCTCCGCTCCCGCCTCCTGCAACAGCCGCAGGTTGTCCTCGTAGACGAAGCAGAACGCCTCATCACGTGCCACAGCGATCCGCACCGGCGGCCCCGTCATCGTCGGTGCCGGCGGCGTGTCAAAGGGGAGCGGCAGGTCGGCGGCGGGGGATGTCCCCATTGCCCAGATCAGCCCCAGGTCGATATGCTGCCGGGTGACCGCCGCCAGATGGTCCAGATACTCATCCGGCAGGGGGTTTTCCTCCGCGGTCAAGAGGCCCAGGTGGCGGGACGGGATGTCGAGCAGGCTCTCCCGGGGAAGCCAACCGACCACCTTCGGACCGGAATCGAGGGATTCCACCGCCTCCCGCAGGATACGGGCGTGATTCTCACTCGCCACGTTGTTGAAGATCACCCCGGCAACCCGTACCTGGGGGTCGAATTCGGCAAACCCCTTGACCAGTGCCGCCACACTCCGTGCCTGACCACGGGCATCCACCACCAGGATAACCGGCGCACCGGTCAGCTTGGCCACCTGGGCGGTACTCCCCTCTTCCCGCACCCCTCCCACGCCGTCGAACAGTCCCATCACCCCCTCGATGACGGCAACGTCCGCGCCGGCAGCGTGGTGAATGAAGGTCTCCCGCACGAAGCCGGGCGGGCACATCCAGCCGTCCAGGTTGATGGAGGGTCGGCCGGTCACGAGCCGGTGATAGCCCGGGTCGATGTAGTCGGGACCGACCTTGAACGGAGCGACCTTCAGCCCGCGCCGCTTCAGGCACTCCATGATGCCGAGGGTGACGGTAGTTTTACCCGACCCGCTCATGGGGGCGGCGATGATGATGGATTTCATTTTTATACCCCTACCACAGAGGTCACAGAGAAAACTTTCACCGCGAAGACGCAAAGTACGCGAAGAAAGAATATGCCTTTTGCCAAAAGTCTCTCCCATCCCTCGATGGAAGGACCCAGTCTACGGGCCTAAAGGGGCGGGGGAAGGGAATTCACCATGATTTACTTCGTCACTTTGCGCTCTTTGCGTCTTTGCGGTTCAACGGTGTAGGGAGTATAAGTTCCTTCACCCGTTCAGCAGTTTGACGACCGCCTTGCCGTCCGCATAATAATCGATGATATTGAGGCACGCGTAGCGCTGCTCGATATTGAAGAGCGCCGACAGCGGTGCGCCGATGGCGTTGAGAAGGATCACCCGGTTCACCCCGCCGTGGGCGACCACGAGCACCTCTTCCCCCCGGTGCCGCTCGACGATGCCGTCGATGACCGGCATGACCCGGCTCTCAAGGTCGAGCAGGTTCTCCCCCTCCGTCACCCGGTAATGGACGATGTCGTCCAGGCGCGCCTGCCACTCCACCGGGTAGGTGGCCATCAGCTCCTGCCAGGTCATCCCTTCCCAGATGCCGATGTTCAGTTCCCGGAGATTGGAATCCCGCACCGGCTCAACGCCGAAATGCCCCCCCAGGATGCCGGCGCCGGTCATACAGCGCGTCAGGTCGCTCGTGTAGCAGGCGGCGATCCGCGCCCCGTCAAAGCGCCCCTTCAGTTCATGGTACTGGGCCACTCCCCGCTCGGTGAGCCCCACATCGGCATGGCCGTTGTAACGGGGAGTTCCCGCCCCCACCACCTCGCCGTGGCGGATGAGATAGATTCTGGTTTTCGATATCATTGGTATTCTCTTGTCGTAACGACTATTGAACGCGGAAAAAGCGGATAACATCCTGATAAAGGCGGATGAGCCCCGGATTTCAGGTTTCATCCTTAAGGCGGTTGAAGTGGTGGCTTGGATCCGCCGTTATCCTGGTTTTTTCGCCTTTTCTGTGTTCCCTTTGCCTTTTTCAGGTCAATTTCGTTAATGCAATGATTGCCAGGAGCGCGGCAATCTCGTTCAGTTCGCTGGTGCAGCCGATGATATCCCCCGTGATCCCGCCGAGTCGCCGGTGGAACCAGGCCTTGAGCCCCCAGGTGAGGAGGTAGAGGATGATGCAGCAGTATATCCCCGGCACCCCCAGGAGGAGAAACGCCGCGGAAAGGGTGATGATGTAGGCAACGGCGAACTGGACCGGACCGGCGCCGCTGACGAATGTGGCGCCGAGGCCGTCAGTTCTGGCCCTCAATGCCCCGACCGTCATCTGCACCTGGGCCATGCGGGCTACCATGGGAAAGAAGATGAGCACCGCCCGCTTCTGGTCCGGCGGGATATGAAGAAGCGCCTGGTTCTTGAGAAGGAGCCCCAGCGCCAGAGCCACCACCCCCACCGCACCGGTGCGGGAGTCCTTCATCACCGCCAGGAACCGCTCTTTCCCCCCCCGTGCTGCAAGACCGTCAAAGACATCCGCCAGCCCGTCCAGGTGGAGCGCTCCCGTAACCGCTGCCAGTGCAGTGATGAGCAGCAGGTCGGTCACCGGCCGGGGGAAGACGAACCCGAGCAGGTAGTCGAGTCCGGCCAGAAAGAGGCCAATGGTCAGCCCCACCACCGGGAAGAGGGCCATGGAACGCCCCATATCCTCCTCTTCGCAGCGGACCGCGAACGGGAGGGGAATGATGGTGAGAAACTGGAGTGCAATGAAATAAAGTCTCATAATTAGGGACTGGGGATTGGGGACTGGTGCTGACCGGATTCACCTCACCAGTCCCCAATCCCGAGCCTCTTACCTCAATGCATTCCCTTCAACCCCTGCCTGCTCGAACGTCGCCATTTCCTTCAGCACCTTCACCCCTGCCTCGATGAGCCCCATGGCGAGCGCCGCGCCGGTCCCTTCGCCGAGGCGGAAATGGAGGTCGAGGATCGGCTCGGCGCCGATCCGCTCCAGCATGAAGCGATGGCCGATCTCCACCGACTCGTGGGCGGCAAAGATGTACTCCCGCACATGGGGGTTCATTTCGCAGGCGATGAGCGCCCCGGCAGTTGAGATGAAACCGTCCACCACCACCGGCACCCGGTTGGCGGCTGCGCCGAGGACAAGCCCGGCAATGCCGGCGATCTCCAACCCTCCCACCTTGGCAAGCACGTCGAGGGGATCGGCCGGATCGGGTTGATTCAGCGCCACCCCCGCCTTGATGACACGGACCTTGTTTTCCAGGGCACGATCGCCAATCCCGGTACCGCGGTGGGTCACCTCTTCCACCGATTTCCCCGAAAGGACGGCAATGATGGCCGAAGAAGGGGTGGTATTGCCGATCCCCATCTCACCCGTTCCGAGCATGGCAACACCGTCCCGCTTCGCCTGACCGGCCAGTTCGATCCCTACTTCCAGGGCGGCCACCACCTCTTCCCGGGTCATGGCCGGTCCCTTGGCAAAGTTCCGGGTTCCCCGGGCCACCTTGCGAACCAGCAACCCCGGTGCCTGACCGAAGTCATAATCGACCCCGATATCCACCACCCGCACTTCAACTCCTGCATGGCGTGCCAGGACGTTAACTCCCGCGCCCCCGTTGAGGATGTTGAGGACCATCTGGGTGGTCACCTCCTTCGGAAAGGCCGACACCCCCTCCTCCACCACGCCGTGGTCGCCGGCAAAGGTGTAGATAACCTTCTTCGTTGTGTCCGGCTCCAGGTTACCGCTGATGGCGGCAAAACGGCGGGCAAATTCCTCCAGCCGCCCCAGGGAACCGGGAGGTTTAGTCTTGTTGTCCAGCCGTCGCTGCGCCTCCTGGAGAAGGGCGATATCGACAGGCTTGATAGCGGCAAGGGTTTCGGTCAGAAGGTTCATTACAGCTCCTTTGTTCAAAGATAACCGGAATAGTACACGGAAAAAGCGGAAAAAACCGGATAAAGGCGGATAAACAACATTGGGTTTGGTTATTGGCGTTAAATCCGCCTTTATCGGGAGGTTCCGCCTCTTCCGTGTTCCATTAAGGATTTTGCCTTCATTCTGTGTCCTCTCTGGTAAAAAACGCTTATCCCTTGAGCTTCAGCGGCAGGCCGGAGAACGTGACGTACACCTCATCCGCCACCGCCGCCAGCAGCCCGTTCGCCTCCCCTGCCAGGTCGCGGAAGGTACGTGCCAGGCGGTTTTCCGGGACGATCCCCATCCCCACTTCGTTGGAGACGAGGATGACCGGGGTCTGGAGGCGGGGAAGGAGGTCGGCGAGGCTTCTGACCTCATCCATAACCCGAGCCGGATCGTCGTGTGCGAGAAGCAGATTTGTCAGCCAGAGGGTGACGCAGTCCACGAGCACCGCCCGGAAGTAGCCGTCGTGCCCCGTCAGCACCCCCGCCAGGTCCAGCGGCTCCTCCATGGTCTGCCACTCTGCACCGCGCCGGGCCTGGTGCCGGGCGATCCGCTCCGCCATCTCCCCGTCGCCGGCATGACCGGTAGCGAGGTAGCCGAGGGGCTCTCCATAGACATTGGCGAGGCTTTCCGCCAGGCGGCTCTTGCCGCTCCGGGCTCCGCCGGTGATGAAGGTCAGTTTTGCCATAAAAAAACACCCCGCTTCCGAAAGGGAAAGGGGGTGTCAACAGGTAATATCTGCCCGGCCCCTCTCCTTCGGAGGTTGCGTACTGGGTTCAGCCTGGCAGGTTTCCTGACTTACGGGTCACTTTACTAGCCGCGCCTTCCCGATAAAACTCAGTGGCGTCGTGCGGCGTTCATCACCGTTCACAGTTGCGGGACAGTGGAGGACTTGCACCCCCTTCCCTTTTAACTCTTTTCAGAGCACCAGATCGATATGCATCGCCACATTTGAGCGCTCACTTCGTTGGCTCGTCGTCGACCTCCTCAACGTACTACCCGTACGCTTCCGGGGTCTCCTCCTCGCCGCCTTGTGATCATCTCAAATCTGACGCTGCATTGTGTGCTGCCTATTCAATTGTACAAAAATTTCTAGCAGAGTGCCGGGGTAAAGTCAAACAGAATATGGTTGATCATTCCTCATCAGCACTGCTCATTGCAAGGAGCCGCTCGATCTCGACCCAGATGGCGTCCTTCCCCTCTTTGGAGAGGGCGGAGAAGAAGTGGAGCTCTTCCTTCTCCACTTCCAGGGTCCGGGCGATGAGCGCCACCTGGCGGGCCCGTTCGTTCTTGGAGACCTTGTCGCACTTGGTCACGACCAGCAAGGGAGGAACGCTGTAGCCACGGAGCCACTCCAGCATCTGCCGGTCCTCGGCGGTCGGCACCCGGCGGATATCCAGGATAAGCACCACAACCCGAAGGTTGTCCCGGCTGGAGAGGTAGGTCTCCATCATCGGGCCCCACTGCTTCTTCACCGCCAGGGGGACCTTGGCAAAGCCGTACCCCGGCAGGTCCACGAGCATGAATGCGCCATTGACCCCAAAGAAGTTGATGAGCTGGGTGCGCCCCGGCGTGGAACTGGTCCGGACCAGGTTCTTCCGGTTCAGAAGCACATTGATGAGGGACGATTTCCCCACATTGGAGCGGCCGGCAAAGGCGACCTCTGGCAGTTCCCCCGGCGGGTAGTGAGCAGGCTTGGTGGCACTGGTTATGAATTCGGTAGTTTTGACGAGCACGTTGTTCCCCGGTGGGATTTGATTGAGGCGGTAGTATAGACTGCGGGGAGGCGGCTGGCAATGTGAAATATCGAGGGAAGAGATGAAGATGGAGAGATAATCTGCGCAAAGGCTCAGAAGCTGACCGGCCCGAGTTTTCAAGGGCCGGCCCTGCTTTTTGGTTGGGAGTCATTTCTTCAAAATTCCAGTTTCTAGTACCTCTTTGCCTTCCGATTTCTTCACATAGCGCCGCTCTCCAGAAACTGGGTCGTAATATACCTCCAAGGTCTGCCCCGTTTCTGGATCTTCAAACTTTTCGCCTGTTTGTTGCCAATGGTTATCATGATTATGTTCTTTACGGCGGTAACGCCAACGTTCACAGAGAACTGCAATCACAAGAATGCTCCCCCAAATTATAAACGGTTGGTAGGCGCATTTACCTTGAATCAGCAATACTAGACCTGTCACGGTGAGCGCTGAACCAAAAATCAGCAATCCAATTCGCAGCATAAAAGTCAACCCTGCTTTTCCAGTACCACAGCAGTACCATACGCTACTATTTCACTCATTGTTTGACCAATCTCTGAAGAATCAAAGCGCATCATAACAATGGCATTAGCATTCATAATGGTCGCATTTTTCACCATGCGATCTATAGCATGCCGCCGTGCCTCTTCAAGGAGCTGAGTATATTCAGTAATTTCTCCGCCAAATATAGAGCGAAGTCCCGCCATGATATTACCAGCTAATCCTCTACTGCGAACGACTACACCAAACACCTGACCCTTCACATCAATAACCCGATAGCCTGTAACATTCTCCGTTGTGGTTACTATCAATTGCCACCTCCTGTGTCATTTTCTATTATCTGATCCTTGTCGTTCAACGGCCGAGAGCAAACCGGCGGAGAACATATCGGGAGAACATATCGGGTCAGGATTGCAAACTTGCAAACTTGGCAGCAAATTTCTTGATTGAATCCATTCGCCCCGCCACTTCGTGATCTTCCTTCGAGCGGAAAATCAGCCGCCTTGCAGCCGAACTGAGCGAGGTAACATCCCTTCCGACAATACGTCCCAGTTCCGTAAGTGTACCGCTGGACAGATAAAGCACTCCCCACGCAGCCAGCGCGCGACCTTCGGATACTCGCATCCCCTGGGTTGGAGCAAGAATTTCCTCCGCCGTTAGTCCACATACCTCGCGCACGGCCGCGAGAATATCATCCACCGTAACCGTATTCATTGGCAGTTCGTCGCGAAGAACCTCTTCGACGAAACCGTCGTCTCCCAAAACCCGACCGTCCAGGATATTCATGCCATGGAATTCGGGCCTATGTCCTTCATCAGCGGATGTCTCCACGAATTCCCGGAACTGCCGCCGGGCGCTTTTCTCCCTGCTGGAGAACTGCGACAGCACAAGCTCCGTAGTCAAGCACGGAGCCTGCTCCAGGCCGAGATAAGCACGATGGCTGCTCCAGGGGTAATCCGCAGGATTCTCGACCATCCGGGCGCGAACCGGATTGAGATGCAGGTAAGCCACCAGCTGCGCGAGGTAGTTGTCGGCTTCAACCATGATGGCCTTGTACCTGCCGTGAAAAAGATGGCCGATGCGGTCCTGGCGCCAGTTTATCCACTTGGTATAACG
Source organism: Deltaproteobacteria bacterium (assembly GCA_021848385.1). Classification (GTDB taxonomy): domain Bacteria; phylum Desulfobacterota; class Desulfuromonadia; order Geobacterales; family Geobacteraceae; genus Geomobilimonas. The sequence continues at coordinate 390 of JAJZUQ010000016.1, read as the reverse complement.
AAGTGACAGGTTTTGCATGATTCGTGACAGAGTTGTCTCTCCTACCTGGATGGCCAAATGGAGATGATTCGTCATAAGGCAATAGCCGTGAAGACGGAACTCGTACCGTTCAATGGCGTCTTGCAGGAACGAGAAAAAGCGCTGACGGTCTTCTGCATCGAAGAATATGTCCTGCTTCGCGTTCCCGCGGAGAATTACATGATACACCGCGCCGGGATTATGTAGTCTTGGTCTACGGGGCATAGGGAAACACTACCTCAATTTTGCAAGTTTGCAATCCTGACCCCATTTGTTCCGTCGCTCGGGTCCACTGGCCTCGTTGGCACGTAGCACTTTCAGCTTTTGTTAGTTGGAGCCCCGTCTCCGCTACTTTATTGGCTTGCTCACATG
>JAJZUQ010000015.1 GCA_021848385.1 Deltaproteobacteria bacterium | reverse complement strand
TTCTGAACGAGTTCGGTGACCGCCATCCGGGCACCTTCGATGAGGAAGCCGGTCAAAAGAATGGCGAACAGGAGCTGGTGGATGATGTAGTCATCCTGGACAATCTCCAGTCCCTCGGGCTTTTTGATGAAACGGCGGACGAAGAGCCCCCCGAGCATCACCAGTGCCACGAGACCGGCCAGGTCCAGCACCAGGGAGAACGCCTTGTAGAATTCGCCGGAGAGGAGATTGACGTGCAGGAGCGGCGTGAAGAAGTCGGCCTGGAACATGATGATGATGGTCCCGACGAAGAGGGTGAGGAATCCCCAGAAGAACAGGGAATGGTAAAGACCTCCCTCCATCACCCGGCTCACCTTCACCTGACCGAAGACTTCGCCAACCATCCGCTTTACCCGCTCGTCGTACCGGTCGAAGCGATTCAACGGCTTGCCAAGATTATACAGAGGAAGCCGTTTCCAGAACCCCCACACCAGCACACCGACAGCAGCCAAGCTCAACAGGTACATGGGAATAACCACCCCGTGGCCTATGTTCCAGTAGATTTCGCGTGTGACTTCCATAGAAGTTTCCCCAATCGCTTACGTGCCATACCTTTCAACGTCCGGCACACTTATTAAGTAAACGAGTACCACAATACCTTATTAGCTGTCAAGGTAAATTTAGAACGTTTTTTTATAAAGTAGTGAAAATATCTGCCCAACCATTTCAATGCCTTTGGAATGGGGCCTTACCCCAAACAGTTGCGCATATCCCTTACGATTAACTGCAGGCATTTTTCTCTCCCGTTGCGGCCAGATGTTCCTTGCGCCGGCGGTACGCCGCCAAATAAAGAGCATCTTCGGCATATGTGGTCGGGTAGACCGTCGGTACTGGCTGGGGGCGCATCTCTGCATCGACGCAAGTAAACGTGAAGTGGCAGGTATTGGAAAGCGCCTTGCTCCTCCGGTCACGGCTGATCCGCTCGATGTCCGCTTCGATGCTTACCGAGCAGTTTCCAGTGTGGATCACCCGGCAGGTGTAGTGAAGCTTGTCGTCAATATGGACCCGCTGCAGGAAATTGATCCGGTTCACCGCTACAATCACTACCCTGCTGGGCGCGACCAGTTCCGCACAGATTGCGGCAAGTTCGTAGGCCCGGCGGATAAGGTGTCCGCCAAAGATGGATTGGGGCACTTTCTCCAGCTCGGGGAACATTCGTTCCCACGATTCGGTCACGAGCCGTCCGACTCTAATCCCGGTGAATTCAGGCTCATCCTGGGCTCTGTGGAGTGCGGAAAGAATCGCGTATTCCTCCGGGGAAGGAGGCTGAAGGGACTTTTCGAGCTGCACCTTGAAATCCTCACGTCGCAGCTGAGCCTTGTCCGCACGCCTCTTCTCCGCGTCATCCACATAATCAAGGGGAGGAAGACTCAGGCTGACAGCACCTTCTCCTGCTCCGGAACGCGCCACCATCAAGAAAAAGCATGAAATGATATGTCGTATGCTTCCGTCGACGGCTGGCTGTTCGATGCGGATACCGACTTCCAGCGAGCTTCTCCCGACATAATTAACGCGGGCTTTACAGACGACATCCCTGCTGACCACCGCAGGAGTGCGGATAACGACGTTGTCGATGGCGGCGGTAACCACCACCCCCTCAGGATAGAAGCGCCGTACGTAGGCAAGAGCAGTTTCTCCCGCAACGATATCGAGCACCTCCAGCAGGAGACCGAACCGGAAATTGCCGGGGATGTCGCTTTTCACCACCCGGTACTTGCGGCGCAGTTCCGCATCGTTTTCGAAGGGGAGCGTATAGATATATGATGTATCGAGGGGACGGATCATGGAGTAACTCCCAGCCCGGCAAAATATCCTGCATGGTCTGTCACGGCACCAACTGCCCCTCGCAATAACAGATCACGGTGATTGTCGAAAAGTGTCACTTTCTTCATAGTTCTCTCGTTGATGAGGACGTGGACCGTCTCGGCAACCGCAATGATCTCCTCGCGACCGGCAACACGTATTTCCGTGGTAATTGTGAACGACGTATTCCCAATCTGTTTCGGAATCACGGACAATTCGAGGATCTGGTCGAAGCGCGCCGATGCCTTCCATTCTACGACCTGTTTGACCACCTGGTAGCTGAGATTGCCGTCATTCAAGTCTTGGTGCATCCCCACAGCACGGAGAAATTCAAACGTTGCAAGCCCGACGTAATCGCCATAGCGGGCATTGTACACCACCTTCTGGCCGTCACACTCCGAGTAACGAACGCGCAGGTAATAGCGAAAATATTTCGTCATGGGAATCCCCCGGTGGTGCTATAACCGACAAACTCTCCACAGACTGCAAGTTTGTTTTCCATAAGCTGATTCCTCTCGATCAGTTCCAGTTGGCTATTTTCATGGTGCCGTTTTCTTCGAGGTTCCTTTGCATATTGAAAACCTTATAGAGCATATGGGGCTCGTGGCCGCTTCCCCGCGCAATGCATTCCCTGCTTGCTCGGCTGAAGTACTCCTGCAGGATCGGCTTGTAGTCGGGGTGAACACATTTGTCGATGATCCTTTGCGCACGTTCCTTCGGGGCGAGTCCGCGCAAATCCGCCAGCCCTTGCTCTGTCACAAGCACATCCATGTCGTGTTCCGTGTGGTCCACATGGGAGACCATGGGCACGATGCAGCTGATACCGTGTGCATCCAACCGGGATGGCCGCGTCGATGGAGTGTGCATGATGGAAAGGTACGCATTACGCATGAACTCACCCGACCCGCCGATGCCGTTGAGCATGCGCGAACCGTTGACGAGAGATGAGTTGACATGGGCGTAAAGATCGAACTCGATGGGAGTATTCATGGAGATGAGCCCGAGACGGCGTACCGGTTCTGGGTGATTGGTGATTTGGATGGGGCGCAGGATGGTATTTTTTGTGTAGCGCTCCCAGTTTTCAAACAGACGCTTCAGACCTTCCTGAGAGAGCGAGAATGATGCAGCCGACACGGCATCGAGTTTCCCGGCATCGATGAGGTCCATAAGGTTGTCCTGAAAAACCTCGGTCCAAACGCTGAGATGCTCGAACGGACTTTTTAGCAGTCCTCCAAAAACGGCATTGGCAATACTCCCGACCCCTGACTGGAGGGGAAGCAGGTTCGCCGGCAGACGTCCGCTTTTCACCTCGTCTTGCAGAAAGCCGATAACGTGGGCGGCAATCCGGTCCGACTTCTCGTCCGGCGGGCCAAGTGGACGGCCGACAGGGTCCTTCCACGATTCGACAATGGCAACGATCTTATTCCGGTCACAGGGAATGCTCGTTGCGCCGATGCGGTCAGTTACATGCTGGATGGGATAGAATTTCTTGTGGGGAGGCGCTTCGAACGAGAGGCAATCATGTAACCCCTCAAACGAGGGAATTTTCGTGTTGATTTCGACGATGACCTTCTCGGCCCGGGACAGGATCTCGGCAACGATGCCCACGGCCAGGGTCGGCACAATCCCCCCGTCCTCCGTTATGCAACTCGCCTCGATAATGCCGATATCCACTTTTCCGGCGTTTTCCAGTGTATAGAAACCGTAACCGAAATCCTGCGCAAACATCGAGAGATGCCGATCACCGAAACTGACGACCCCCTCATTGATGGCCAAACGGATCGTTTCTCCCTGCTGATGCGGCCAGCGACGGTCGAGCATCCGCAATCGCGACCAGCGATTGTCGACATCCGTTCCTATAGATGCGCCGGTAAAGACATTGAAACGCATCTTACCGGCAAGATTGTTGGATTCCACGTAATCGGCGAGGGCCCCCGGGACGGTCTTCGGATGCCCCTCAGCAAAGCCGGAAAACCCCAGGTACATCCCATCCCTGAAAAATGCAATGGTATCCTCGACAGCCATGATCTTCGAATGGAGGCGCGGGTCCCTGATCCTGCCATACAGCTCGGTCTCTTGTGCAACCACCGGATAGCTCATTCGCCTTCCCCCAATGTGCATCCATCAAGCGTGATGTCAGCGGCCGTATTCCTGTGCTACAAATTTCGCTGTACACAAAACCATGTTTTGCAATAATTGGCCCAAAAACAACTAACACCCGATTATATACTTAAGTATCTGTTTTATAAGTGTTTTATTTATGAAATAATTTTGTACATTTAAAACAGAATCAAGTATACACGATATTTCGTGCAATAACGATTGGTCGCCAGGATCCGCAGTAATGGTAACAAACTGAATTTGCGGGGAATTTATTGAGGGCTTCTCAGGAGGGGACTGGCTACTATATTTCGTGCAACTACGACATTTCGGATGATAGCGGCTTACGCCTGACACCGAGCTTCTTCATCTTTGACTCCAGGGTTGTCGGTTTAAGCCCCAGAATTTCAGCGGCACCGTTCTTGCCACGCACACGCCATCCCGTTCTTTCCATGGCGGCAAGAATGTGGGCACGCTCCATCTCCTCCAGGGACGACACCTGGGCAATCCCTGCAGCAGGCTTGTCCGGCAGGTCCACAACAAGGATCGAATCAAGGTTCAGAATCATCGCCCTCTCAACCACGTTGCGCAACTCCCTGATGTTGCCCGGCCAGCGGTAACCCATCAGAGCATCCATGTTTTTCCTCGGTATCCGTTCTATCGTCTTGCCGAAAATCTTGCCGAACTCCTTGACCATGGCCCAGACCAGTAGCGGGATGTCGTCGGGGCGTTCCCGCAAGGGAGGAACGGAGATGGGAAACACATTCAGGCGATAGTAGAGGTCTTCACGGAACCTTCCCTCCCTGACTGCTTTTGCCAGATCACGGTTAGTTGCAGCAATGACCCGTACATCAACCTTTACGGGCGTCGAACTCCCCAACCGTTCAAATTGGCCATCCTGGAGGACCCGCAACAACTTTGCCTGCAGTTCCGGCGGCAGTTCGCCAATTTCGTCGAGAAAGATCGTTGAGCCGTCGGCGGCTTCAAAACGGCCGATCTGCGCTGTCGATGCCCCGGTGTAGGCGCCCTTTTCGCGCCCGAACAGTTCTGCCTCGATCAATGTCGGCGGCAGGGCCGCGCAGTTCAACTTGATCATGGCATTGTTCTTTCGACCGCTCAGCCGATGGATAGCCCGAGCTATCAGTTCCTTTCCCGTCCCCGTCTCACCGAGAATGAGCACGGTAGAGTCGGTACCGGCCACCTGCTCCACTTGCAGGAGAGCCCGCCGGATTGCATCCGACTGGCCGACGATCTCCTCATGTATCTGCTCGATTTTGATCTGGTCGCGGAGATAGTGGTTTTCGGCCTCAAGGCGTTGCGTCAGCTCTTCGATCTCGGCAAGGGCCTTTTGAATCTTCTGATCGGACCGCTTCCGTTCCAGGGCATTGCCAAAGACATCACCCAGAATGCGCAACCTCTTCACAAAGGGATCGGGCCACGTCCTCTTGACCCTGTAGGAAGCAAAGGAGACAAGACCGACCACAGCCCCTCCCACGCTCAAGGGGATGAACAGGAATGACTTGATCCCCCCCATCTCCCGACAATATTTCTTCTCACGCCACTGGCTGTCGGGAAGTTCGTCGACATCAGAGACACTGAACATCTCACCACGGCGCCACATATCCGTCCAGACCGGCACAGCCGCTTCAACGGTCAGAGGGGGTTGCTCGATCCCAGAAAGCGAAAACGAGTGAGTCAAGCAGAGCTTGCCATTTTCCGGCAGGAACTGCCAAATGCTGCATCGATCAAATGCGAGAAAAGCAACGACCTTTTGCAGACCCTGCTCAATCTTCTGATCTACTTCGCTGACCGGCACATTGATGAAGGCTGCGGAGAGCTCGGAGAGAAACGACTCGAATTTCAGGCGTTCTTCCTGGGCCGCATCCTTCACCCTCTGCTCGGTGATGTCGCGGACAATTACCCCCGCACCAAGCAACACCCCCTCCTCGGTCTTGAGCAGATAGCAGCCGATGCGCCAGTAGACAGGTTCGGATGCCGTGCTACCGATAGCCTCTGACACCTCGAACTCCATGTCCACAAGCGCCGTCCCCTCCTCCAGGGCATGACGCACTATCGGGGCAAGTACCGAAGCTACACCGGTATTGACTTCCTCAATCCCCTTTCCCAGATGTTCTTCAATCGGTTGTCCATTAATCGCTGCCATGCGCCCGTTGACATGTACATACCGCAAATTCAGATCGAAAATGGAAAGTCCGAATGGAGCATCCAGGAACAGCTGCGTCAGTTTGTGGGAGAATGCCGAAAAGGGCGCTTGCTTACGAGAATTCACCTGATTTACCTCACCTCGTTTTTGTTCTCAGACGGTAAAAGCGTAAACGTGAACCACCAGGATTGGTGATCATGAGCAAAATGATACGTGAAGTCGAAACAAAGAGGAACCCAAAAAAAACAACCTTGCATTCCCTCGACAATTGTGGTATTTTGGTACCACTTTGAAGAATCATGCAGGAAACACGCTTACCAACAAGATCTTATTTACATTTTCACAGCTATCGCCCCCAGACGGAACGAACACGTTCCCCTGGCGATACACAAAAGAGAAGGGACTATGAACGATAAAATAATCATCCGTCATGCCCGGGAAAAGGACTTCGACGCCATCATCAGGATCGACGCCGAGATCAGCATCGATTATTACGGCACCGTTGTCGACAAGACCACTTACTGGCGAGATATTTTCAATTATTACGTGCTCCGTGAAAAGGACAAACGTTTATTCCTCGTAGCGGAATCGAATAAAGAGGTCGTCGGGTTCATCGTCGGAGAAGCGAGGGCGTGGGAGTTCGGCTCTCCCTTATGCGGCTGGGTTTTTGCCGTCGAGGTGTCTACGCAACAACGGACCCTGGGTGTAGGCCAGCAACTGTTCACCGAGATCTGCAACCGACTGAACCAGATAGGCGTCTCGACAATACGCACCATGGTGGATATCGAAAACAAAGTGACCCTGTCGTTCTATCGCAGCCAAGGAATGCGCACCGGTCGGAATATTGAACTGGAATTGCAAATTTAGCGGGACATTTGGCAGAAACTGGAGTGTATATCCATGAAACTGAACAAAGCGAGCCTCTTCGCCCTCATTGCCGTGCTCGAACTGGCCAACGACCCTACACAGCAGATCTCGACCACGGACATTGCCGAAAAGTACGGGATTTCAACCCACCACCTGGCGAAGGTCATGCGTAACCTGGTCCATCACGGCCTGGTCCAGGCAGTGCGAGGTGTCGGGGGAGGATACAGCTTTTCCGGCAACCTGAAACGAACGACACTACTGGATGTCATCCAGATCTTTGAGAACCTGGAATCTGTGCTCGACATGCCCAATCACTGCATCACGGAGGGGGGTCCGATTATTGCCGAACTTCAGAGCATAACAAACGAAATCGACAACCTGACCAGAGTGGTTCTTGAAACAATAACCCTGGAAACGGCATTGAAGAGCGCGATGCATCGCTCCTTGCATGCCAACACCCCAGCCACGAAGTCGTGATCAGCGCGGTTTAGGACGTCATGCGGCAACATACGATACATACTCCGTACCTGATCGGTGAAGTCCATTGCTACTCGACGGAAATAAACGGTGAACTGGTCCTCTTCGACTCCGGCCCGCCAACAGCCGAAGCGTTCGCTACATTACAATCACAGCTCGACATATCCCGCCTGAAGTATCTTTTTATTACCCACTGCCACATAGATCACTTTGGCCTCGCGACCATGATTGCGGAGCATTCCGACGCCAGAATTTTCATCCCCCGTGCAGAAGCCAGCATGTTGAGACGTAGCGCCGAAAGGCTCGACCGTCTCGTCTCCCTGCTGACAGGGCTGGGATGCGCAGAAAGCATGGCCCGGTTCATTCGGGAAAAAATGGAACGGGATGAACGCTCAACGGTCATGCATGACCGTTTTGAAATTCTCGAAGAATCCGATACACCTGAAAAGCTCGGGATCGACTGGATAGCCTGTCCTGGCCATTCCCAGAGTGATCTTATCTACATCCATGGAGGAGACGCCGTTACAGGAGATACCCTCCTCCGGAACATCTTCCAGGTGCCTATTCTCGACGTAGATGCGGAAAACTTCGACTGCAGGTTCCGCAACTACGACGCCTATTGTGAGAACATCAGGTCCCTCCGACGCCTGCGGGGAATCCGCATTCACCCGGGACACCGGTGGCATGTCGATGGAGTCGACGCCACCATCCTCTTCTATGCAAATAAACTGCTGGAGCGGGCGGGCCAGTTGAGAGAAGTTGCTCCGGATGCCTCCATCCCCGACATCTTGCGGGGGCTCTTCGGTGACATCTTCAGGAATCCGTTCTTCGTTCACATGAAGCTTTCAGAAGTTGTTTTTGCCCTGGATTTTCTCGATAACCCCGGCCGATTGAGGGCATCTCTCGAATTCCTCGGCCTTTTCGAGCAGGTCCGCGACCTGTACCAAACCGTTGTGCGAGATGAACACGATGACCACCACCTGCTGTATTGCTCAGCCTGAACTTCCTGTACACTGAAAGGAGCTCACTCTCCATGAAATTTCACGGAACCGATTCCTACATCGCCACCGATGATCTGCTCCTTGCCGTCAATTCGGCAATCACCCTCAGGCGTCCGCTCCTGGTGAAGGGTGAACCGGGAACCGGCAAGACCATGCTGGCCGAGGAGATTGCCAAGTCCCTCGGCATGCCGCTGTACCAGTGGCATATAAAATCCACCACAAAGGCCCAGCAAGGTCTGTACGAGTACGACGCGGTTTCACGCCTCCGCGACTCTCAACTGGGCGACCCAAGGGTCCATGACATCGGCAACTACATCGTCAAGGGAAAGCTCTGGGAAGCCTTCGAGTCCGAACAACAGGCCGTTCTCCTCATTGACGAAGTTGACAAAGCGGACATCGAGTTTCCCAACGACCTTCTGCGGGAACTCGACCGCATGGAATTCTATGTGTACGAAACCCGTCAAACTATATGCGCCAAGCATCGCCCTGTCATCATCATCACCAGTAACAACGAGAAAGAACTGCCCGATGCCTTTCTGCGCCGCTGCTTTTTCCACTACATCCGTTTCCCGGATCGGCAAACCCTCGAACAGATCGTCAACGTCCACTATCCCGGTATCCAGTCAACCCTTGTGCGTTCAGCACTGGAAGTTTTTCTTGGCATCAGGGACGTACCGGAACTGAAGAAAAAGCCTTCGACGTCCGAATTGCTCGACTGGCTCAAGATACTCCTTGCCGAGCAGGTGCCGCCCGAAAGTCTGGCATCGAAGCGGAAAGAACGGGCACTGCCGCCGTTACACGGTGCCCTGCTCAAAAACGAACAGGATCAGCATCTTTTCGAGCCACCGGTTCGCCTTCGCACATCAGGATACTAACCCCGGCAATGCTCATCGATTTTTTCCTTGAATTGAAAAAGGCCGGTATTCCCGTTACCCTCGTGGAATTCCTCACCCTCCTCGATGCCCTCGCACAGGAACTGGCTTTCGGCAGCGTTGAAGACTTCTACTTCCTTTCTCGGCTCTGCCTTGTGAAGAACGAAGTTTACTTCGACAAATTCGACCGGGTGTTCATGGCATATTTCAAGGATGCGGCCTCCCTCCAAGAAATAGAACGAAAGATACCCGATGAGTGGCTGCGCAGGCTTGCTGAACGGTTTTTCAGCGAAGAGGAAAAGCGGCAGATTCAGTCATTGGGTGGGCTCGATAAACTGCTGGAGACATTAAAAAAACGATTGGAAGAGCAAAAAGAACGCCACGAGGGGGGCAACAGGTGGATAGGCACCTCAGGGACATCGCCTTTCGGTGCCTATGGCTATAATCCGGAAGGGATCAGGATCGGGCAGGAGACGTCCCGCCACCACCGGGCCGTAAAGGTATGGGACAGGCGTGAATTCAGGGACCTGGACGATTCGGTTGAACTCGGGACCCGCAACTTCAAGATGGCGTTGCGCCGCCTGCGCGCCTTCGCCCGTACAGGGTCGGAGCAGGAACTGGATCTTCCCGGCACGATCAGGGCGACTGCCAACAATGCCGGCTACCTTGACCTGAAACTGGTGCCTGAACGCCACAATGCAACCAAAGTACTGCTGTTTCTCGACGTGGGAGGGTCCATGGACCCCCATGTGGAAATCTGCGAGCAACTCTTCTCCGCCGCCAGAAGCGAATTCAAGCACCTCGAGTATTTCTACTTCCACAACTTCTTCTATGAACAGCTCTGGCAGGACAACCGGCGCCGCTTGGACCATCGGCTATCGACTTTCGACCTGATTCGCCTGTTCAGCCCCGATCACAAACTCATCATTGTCGGTGATGCCACCATGAGTCCCTATGAGATCCACATGGCAGGCGGCAGTGTCGAACATCACAATCCGGAACCAGGTTCAGTCTGGCTTAAACGTCTTCTCAAGCACTACCAGAAAGCTGTCTGGCTTAACCCGTCCCCTCGACGCCACTGGAATTTTTCTAGTTCGATCCAGACAATCCAGCACATGATGGATGGCCGGATGTACTCCATGACCATGGAGGGGCTGAGTGAAGCAATCCATAGCTTAAGCTGAATAGCCCCTCCATTACGACACCTCCACATAACATCTGTCAGAACTTAAAGAGGATGGCTCCTGCCTACAACTTGGATGTGGTATACGGTTGCTGTCCATTCAGATTGCAGAAAAACCCATTCTGTTCAATCACACGGCCCTGACCTGAGGAGGAAACGGTTAGAGAGCGACTGCTTGCATTCAGACGGCTTAAATATGCTTTTTGCTCACATCTGACTGCGTGATTGGAGACATTATCCCATTCTATCGGCAGTTTTTCATGACTGCTGCGGCAATGCCGTCCAGGGGAAGCACCATGTTCACCCCCCCACGGGCAATGGCTTCCTTGGGCATACCGAAGACCACCGACGTCGCCTCGTTCTGGGCGATGGTGACAGCGCCGGCCTCTTTCATCTCCAGCATCCCCCGGGCACCGTCGTCACCCATGCCGGTCATGATCACCCCGACGGCATTAGCTCCCGCATATCGCGCCGTCGAACGGAACAGGACATCGACCGACGGGCGATGGCGACAGACGAGCGGTCCGTCTTTCACTTCAACGAAATAACGGGCTCCGCTCCGCTTCAGCAACAGATGGCGATTCCCTGGTGCGATGAGCGCCCGGCCGGGGATCACCGACTCGTTGTGCTGCGCCTCCTTAACGGAAATGCGGCAGAGACCGTCGAGCCGGCGGGCAAACGCGGCGGTAAAATGTTCCGGCATGTGCTGCACAATGACTATCCCCGGGCTGTCGGCGGGAAGGGCCTCGAGAAAGACACGCAGCGCCTCGGTCCCCCCGGTGGAAGTCCCGACGGCGACCACCTTTTCCGTCGTCCTCACCATCGCCAGGGAGGTGGCCTTGGCAATTACGGCATCGGCGGTCAGTTTCGGGGGGATATCCCTTTTCATGGCCGCAATTCGCCGGGGCCGGACCCGACTGGCCGCCCGGATAGTGTCGCAGATACGCACCGCCGACTCCTCCAGGAACCGGCGACTCCCCAGGATCGGCTTCTCGATTATCTCCACAGCCCCGTATTCCAGCGCCCTCATTGCCGTTTCAGACCCCTTGCCGGTGAGACTGGAACAGATCACCACCGGAATAGGGTGTTGACTCATGACCCGCTGCAGGAAAGTGATGCCGTCCATCCGGGGCATTTCCACGTCCAGCGTGATAACGTCGGGGACCTCCTGTTTCATCCGGTCGGCGGCAATGAACGGGTCCGCAGCGGTGGCCATAACCTCCAGCTCCGGATCGGCAGCTATGATGTCGGCCAGCACCTGGCGCACCACCGCCGAATCGTCAATAATAAGGACCCTGATTTTCTTTTTCGTCGTGCTGGTCGGTCGTTCCGGCATGGCATCCTTTGGAAGTGCAACAATTAGGGGAGATTCCGGTATACGGTGGGATAGACGGTTTTGAGCGGCAGGTTGTAGCCGCTCAAGGTCTCGGAATGGCCGAGGAAAAGATGTCCCCCGGCCGAGAGGTGGCCGCAGAGACGGGAGAGGAGGGTCTCCTGGGTTGGCCGATCGAAGTAAATGATTACATTGCGGCAGAAAATGGCATCAAACTTTTCGCGGAAGCCATAATCATCCTCCATGAAATTGAGCCACTGAAACCGCACCTTGTTCCTCAGCCCCGGAACGATCCGAACCAACCCCTCGCTCCGCTCCCTGCTCCGGAGCAGATACTTTTTCCTGAATTCGAGGGGAATCGCATCGGTCCGCTCCTCCCGATAGACTCCCAGCCGGCCAGTCTCCAGGACCCGCGTGGAGATGTCGGTGGCCATAATCCTGAAGTCAAAACCGGGGCAGTGGTCCGCGAAATTCTGGAGAACCATGGCAAGGGTGTAGGGCTCTTCGCCGGTGGAACACCCCGCGCTCCAAACCTTGAATATCTGCGACTCCCTGTCGGGATACCTTCGCACCCATTCCGGCAGAACCGTCTCCGCCAGGTGGGCAAAATGGTCGGGCTCTCTGAAGAAATCGGTCTTGTTGGTAGTCACCAGATCGATCATCCTGACCGACTCGTTCTCCTGTCCCTCCGGACTGAACAGATAAGTGCAATATTGGGCGAAAGAACCCATGCCCAGAATACGAAGCCGCTTCTGGAGGCGGGATTCAAGCATCGACTTTTTGCTGACAGGCATCCTGATGCCGCAGGCACCATAGATAAACCCGGCAAGGAGCTTAAAATCTTCCCCCGTCAGACGCATCCCCCTGTCGAGGTGCGCGCCTGCAGCTGTTTTCGCTCCGCCTCGACCGTTCATCTCGTGACCTTGCGGATAACGGTCATGAGCTCTTCCGGCCTGAACGGTTTGGCAAGCCAAGCGGTGGCTCCTGCCGCTGCTCCCGCCTGTTTCAGAGTATTCCGCTGCTCGGTCGTCAGGACAATAATCGGAATAAACCGGTAAGCAGGGATATCACGGATACCGTTGACGAATCCGATACCGTCCATGACCGGCATGTGCAGGTCGGTGATGATGAGATCGACGCCGGTTTCCGCAAGTTTGTCCAACCCGTCCCGGCCATCCACCGCTACGATGACCTCATAGCCAAACGAAGTAAGGGTTGAGCTGAGCAGCTGCCGGATGCTGGTTGAATCGTCGACTGCCAGTATGGTTTTTGCCACAGATGAATTCCTCCTCACCGCCTGCCGGAAAATGAATGTTTCCCGGTAGCTGCTCGTGGAAGTTCCGGCGTTTCCGTCGGTAGTTGTACAACAGCTGAGCATGCATTCCCGCCAATCGCCACGCCATTGCCGACGCCTGGCCCGATTGGAGCGGAACCCTGTTTCCGCCTGAGCAGGACTTCCCCCGTACCGGTAAAGAAGATGATCTTGCGGCTGGCGCCTCCACCTACATCGCTGCTGACAACAGGTATGCCATAGCGATCCAGTATCCGCCAGGCCAGCTCGATATTCCTCTCCCCCACGGAAGCTGAACTGCTGCCGTTGTCCCACATGGCAGCACCGCCAAAGATTTTGGCCTGCAGACGGCTTGCCTTGCAACCCAGCAACTGCAATCGCTCCACAAGAAGTTCGATAGCCACATTGCCATACCGGGGAGTGGGGAGCCCTTCGCCGTTCCAGAGGGGGAGCATATAGTGGTTTATGCCGCCAATATGACACATCGGGTCGAAGAGACAGACCGCAATACACGATCCGAGAACGGTTGTAACCCGGTGAGGATGCGGTTCGGCGAACAGCATGCCCGGATAGAGATAGTGGTCACTCATGGTCCCTGCCCTTTCCCTGTCATGTCCAATCGATGACAACTCCTGTCAGAACTGCTCCGGAGCCGCAAAGAACAGGTTTTCTTCCGGAACTAAAGCCATCTCTTCGGCAGTCAGCAAAGGAAGGCTCAGGGTAAAGGTACTTCCCGTACCGAGGGCACTATCAATACCGATTTGCCCTCCCAAAAGCTCGGCCAGAGCGCGACAGATGCTCAAGCCAAGTCCCAGCCCCCGATGGCTCTTGCAGCGCCCCACGTCCAGTTGCCGAAAACGATCAAATGCAGTCTCATGATCGGCGGCATCGATACCGGAACCTTCGTCCCCGACAGAAATCCTGAGGAACCGGTCATCACTGGTGACGAGAACGGTAACGACGCCATAGGACGGGCTGAACTCCAGGGCATTGGCCACGAGATTCCCGAACATGATCCGTAGGAACCTCGGGTCGGTGACAAAGGGAATGGCATCCGCAAAACGACGCAGAATCACGACATCCTTTTCGACCCGGCGGTGCTCCAGGCTTCCAAGGACTTCGGCCAGGACTGCTGCCACATCAATCCTGGCCGGAGCAGGCATCTCCTGACCGGCTTCAAGCCCGGCGGCGGTAAAGACATTCTCCAGCTTGAAGTTCAGTTCGAACGCCTCATCGTAAATCAATCGGCCGTTGAACACCACTTGCGAGGGAGTGGCATTCCCCTCCATCAACTGGCAGGCAAACCCCATGATCGCCGTCAGGGGATTGTTGATTTCGTTGCGGATATTGGAGAGGAAGTGTCCCTTGAGCGCCTCCGACTCCTGCAGGCGCCGATTGGTTGCCTCCAGTTTTTCGGTAAGATTCCGCAGATCGCTGATGGCCCGACGGTTTGTGTCAAACCTCTCCTGGAGCGCGGCGATCAACTCTTCATCGTGCAGACTGGCCATCGTTCCCTCTCCCTTGGTTGCAGAGCTCTTCCATGCGCATGGCGGGCATGGCGAAGGCCGGGGCACGGCCTTCCCGCCGATCAAAACTTCTCAAACGAAGCATCCAGCCGGTCCCCCCCTTCCCCAAGGTCGAGGTTGAGCCCGACGGGATGCAGCACCGGCACGGATTGTTCCTTTAGTGACGGGGGGGCGGAAACCATGGTGTGGACATGAGAGCGACGCAGATTTGGTCGGGACAACGCCTGCTGCCGGGGGGCAATCCCATGGCGGCCGTTATCCTTCTCGTCCAGCCGGAAGTAAGCGACCGCGTTATACAGCTGCTCGGCCTGAGAGGAGAGCTCTTCGGAGGTAGAGGCCATTTCTTCTGATGCGGAGGCGTTCTGCTGAATGACTTGGTCCAGCTGCTGAATCGCCTTGTTTATCTGCTCCGCACCCAGGTCCTGTTCCCGGCTCGCGGCGTTGATCTCCTGCACGAGCTCGGCGGTCTTCTGGATATCAGGCACCATCATCCCGAGAAGATGTCCGGCCTTCTCCGCCACCTCCACGCTGGAAGCCGAAAGGCTGCTGATCTCCGCCGCCGCCTTCTGGCTCCGCTCCGCCAGTTTGCGGACTTCGCTCGCCACTACGGCGAATCCCTTGCCGTGTTCACCGGCCCGGGCCGCCTCAATGGCTGCATTGAGCGCCAGGAGATTGGTCTGGCGCGCGATCTCTTCGATAATGGAAATCTTCTTGGCGATATCCTTCATAGCCATCACGGTCTCGTCCACCGCCTTTCCACCCTCCAGGGCGGCCTCGGCCGACTTGACAGCAATCTTCTCGGTCTGCAGGGCATTATCGGCGTTCTGCCTGATATTGGAGGTCATCTGTTCCATGGACGCCGATGCCTCTTCCGCCGCAGCCGCCTGCTCACTGGCCCCCTGGGACATCTCCTCGGCGCTGGAAGAAAGTTCCTGGCTCCCGGAGGTAACATTAGCCGCCGCATTCTTCACTTCACCGACAATCTCCCTCAGTTTTCCCATCATATTCTGCATGGCTGTCAGGAGGAGTCCCGCCTCATCCCGGCCGCTCGCAACGACGGACACCGACAGGTCACCCTCCGCCAGCCGGTTGGATACCATGACCGCTTCCCGCAACGGGCCGGTAATGCTCCGGGTAATGAGGTAGCTGATGACCATGCCGAACAGCAGGGCGAAAATGGCCACCGCAAACGTCATGATCCGGGTCGACTGGTAGAGTTTACCGGCCTCCGCATAACTTGTAGCCATCTGGTCTTCCTGGTACTTGACCAGTTCGGCAAAGGGGACGAATATCTTCTCGACGAGAGGGGCCGCCTCCGTGTTGTAAACGTTGATCGCCTCGGCAGTCTTTCCGGCGAAGCAGAGTTCCTCCACCCGGGTATTGGCCTGCTTCGCATTGGCGATGTTGGTACTCACCTGGGCCATGAGCTCTTTCCCCTTGTCGGAGGTTTCCAGCTTGTCCAGTTTCGCCACGAGATCCCGGTAATCCGCCCGGTTCTTTTCGATCGTCGCCGTCAGGTCCTTGAGAGAGCTCCGATCACGGATGAGCATGTTCTGGACATCATCACATACCGTCCTGAGGGTCTTCTGGGCGTCGGCGGCAAGCTTGATCTTGGCATAATTGAGCCTCACGATCTTTTCCAGGTTGTCATTGACCTTCCCCAGGCTGCTCACGGCCATTGTGGTGATCGCCACGAGGAGCAGGAAGACCACACCGAATCCCAGCCCAAGCCGTACCCCTATCTTCATGTTGTTAAGTTTCATACCGGTCTTCTCCTTTATCTTATGCATGTGTATGGGAAATGCGGTTTCCACGGATAGTCGCGTTCATTGAAGCTACTTTTCGCTCTCATCCGGCTCGCAGGCAGCCAGTTCGCCGGCAGAAAAGACCTTGTCAATATTGAGGATCATGACGAATCCTTCGCCATGCTTCCCCATCCCCTGGATGAAGTCTATGTTCAGTTTGGTGCCGATACGGGGCGCCGGTTCGATCTGCTCCGGCCCAAGGTCGAGAACTTCCTGAACCGAATCCGCCATGGCGCCAAGCACCGTCGTCTCATCATCGACCCTTACTTCAACGATGATGATGCAGGTATTCACCCCCTTCTCGGTGGCCGGCATGCCGAATTTCAGGCGCATGTCCACCACCGGCACCACGTTACCCCTCAGGTTGATGACCCCGCACATAAACTCGGGAGTCCTGGGGACCCTGGTAACTGAGGTATAATCGAGAACCTCCCGCACTTTACCGATGTCGAGGGCAAACACCTCGTCACCAAGGGTAAAAGTCAGGTACTGGGAAGGTTCCATCACCGTTTCTTCATGCATATGTCGGTTTCTCCTTTGCCATAAACTCTGCCGTTGCCGGGAACGCATAGGCGTAATCTCCCTGTTCCTCATCAGCAACCAGTTGTTGCACGTCGAGTATGAGGGCGACCGAACCGTCTCCGAGAATGGTGGCCCCCGAAACGCCCCGCGCCCCGCGGAACATCCTCCCGATGGACTTGATGACCGTCTGGTGCTCGCCGATAACGTGGTCGACCACAAGGCCGACCCGCTTCCCTTCCAGGTCGGCAATGACGATCTGCTCGATCTCGGGTCGCTCGCCTGCGATAGCGAAGCGCTCCCGCAGGTTAATATAGGGGATGATCCGGCCACGGACATCTGCAAGATGGCGGCCATGGGCACGCGCCACGTCCAGCCGGGTCAACTCGATACACTCTTCCACCAGGGAGAGAGGAATGACGAAGCAGTCTGTGCCGATCTTCACCAAGAGGCTCTCTATGATCGCCAGGGTAAGGGGAATCCTGACGGTCACCGCTGTTCCTTCGCCAGCACTGCTGGTTATGCCGACTGTGCCACGGAGCAGATCGATCCCCTTCTTCACCACATCCATGCCGACTCCACGTCCCGAAATACTGGTCACGGCCTCCGCCGTGGAAAAACCGGGCATGAAGAGAAGATTGTAGGTTTCCTTTTCCGACAACTCTGCCCCTGCGGGAATAAGCCCCTTGACTGCGCCCCTGGCGCGCACCGCTGCCCGGTCGATCCCTGCGCCGTCGTCCCGGATGGTGACAAGGACGCTGTCTCCCGAATGGACCGCCGAGAGATGGATGGTGCCACGGGCCGGCTTGCCGGCAGCCAGCCGGACGGCAGGCGATTCAATGCCGTGATCGATGCTGTTCCTGATAAGGTGTACGAGGGGGTCGTTGAGCTTCTCGATTACCGTTTTGTCCAGTTCCGTCTCAGCGCCTGCCGTAACCAGCTCGACGTCTTTCCCCAATTCAACCGCGAGATCATGGACAAGGCGCTTGAACCTGCTGAACGTGCTGCCAATGGGAACCATCCGGATATTGAGGGCTGAATCACGCAATCCCGCGGTAAGCCGTTCAACTTCCTCCGCCAGGCCGACAAGTTCGGCGTCATTGCGAAGAACTGAAGTCTGGCTGAGACGGGCCTGGACCGTTACCAGTTCGCCGACCAGGTTGATCAGCTGGTCGAGCTTGTCGGCGGTCACCCTGATACTGGAAATGCCCCTCTGGCTCTCACGCCCGTTGTCCCGTTCAGCCGCAAGCGCCCTCCCGTCAGATCCACCCACCTCCTCCACCGTCGGCTCCACTGCTTCGCCAGCCGGGGAAGCAACGATTTCTACGCTCCCCTCTTCGCCGACGAACAGGAACGCATCATGGACAGCGTCTATGCCTTGGCTGGTCGTAAGAACCACATCCCACCACAGGTAGCAGAGCGCCGGATCCAGGTCGGCAAGGGGGGGGACCTGGTCGGTATGGACCGTAACCCGGCACTCACCCAATTCGCGCAGTTCGTTCAGGATATGCGCCGGACTGAGGCCGCGCAGAAAGATCTCGCGGTCCGGGCGGAAGCGGATGGTACAGGTCGTTTCCGCGCCGGTCTCCGCTGGCCGGCGGTGATCGGCCGATTCACTTTCTTCCGCCGCGGTGAGAGGGTGAGCCGTGCCGGTGACCCTGTGCAGGGCGGCCACGATTTCTCCGGTCCGGGACAGATCCGTCTCTCCAGCCTCACCCGGGGCCCCCAGCATGGCCTTGATCTGATCCCGGGCCGAAAGGACAAGCTCGACCAACTCTTTCGTCACGCATATCCTCCCCTCGCGGAGCAGGTCAAGGACCGTTTCCACTTCGTGACTGAATGAGGTGATTCCCTCGAACCCGAACATGGCGCTGGAGCCCTTTATGGTGTGCATGGCGCGGAAAATCCGGTCCACTAGTCCCTCGTCTCCCGGCGACCGCTCCAATTCAAGGAGAGCCAGTTCCAGATCGGCCAGCAGTTCATCCGCCTCTTCCCGGAAAGTCTGACGAAGCTGTTCAATCATCCAAGGACCTTCCTGACAACCGCCAGCAACTGTTCGGGGTGGAACGGCTTGGTGATCCAGCCGGTAGCGCCGGCAGCCCTGGCTTCATGCTTGCGGGCATCCTGGGACTCGGTCGTCAGCATGATGACCGGCGTGAAACGGGAATCTGGATTTCTGCGGATCCCTTTGACCAGGTCTATACCGTCCATGTTCGGCATGTTCAGGTCGGTAATGACCATGTCCACAGCCTCCCCGCGAAGCTTGTCGAGGCCGTCGACCCCATCCGTCGCCTCGATAACCCGGTAGCCGCTCTCCTTCAAGGTAAACGAAACCATCATGCGGATACTTGCCGAATCGTCTACTGCCAGAATAGTCCTGCTCATCATGTGTCACTCCTTCCTCAAAGAGGTGTTGCTCCCCGCTGCTAATAATCCATCGTCAATGAAGCCCGACGCATGCGCCGCCTCCGCATAGGCGGCGGAGCGGTCCGGCGCCAGAGCCAACTCCCTCCCCCCCTGCTCCGCCGTGAGCCGGGCCGAGCAGAGCAGTTGAAAAAAGGACGAATCCGTTTCCGTAATTCCCCCTACATCGAGAAGCACCTTGTCGGCCGCAACAAAGGCACCGGCCAGTGCGTTTTTCAGTTCTTCCCCATCCCTGACGGTCACGCTTCCCGAAAGACCGATGATTGCCACCGTCGGTTCATCGGATGCTTCATGCAATGTCATGGTAAGTTCCATTGGCAACTCCCGCTAAAAGAATTCGACGTTGTCCCCAAAGCCCGCTTCATCCGCCCCTCCATGGCTGCCGGAGCGGTGGAGAGAATGGGCTTCCTCACCGGCTGGCAGCGACGCCGCAAACAACTGGTGCACCTTCCGTTCGCTCTGCATCGTGTAACCCTGCTCCACATTCCCCAACCCCGCGCTTCTCCCGGCAACTACGCGAACCCCGCCCCCCGCCGTCTGTACCAGCTTATCCAGACGGGAGATCACATCACTTCTGAGCGTCGCCATGATTTCACTGCTGTCCAGAGCGAACAGCGCACCATCGACGATGTCAGCCAGAGATTCGGACGCCTCGTCGGTACGGGCCAATAGAGCGGTAACAGCGGCCGTTATCTCCTTGAGACGGGAAATGGCCGTCGCCAGTTCTACCTTGCGCAATTCAGCATCCGATACCGTTTCTTCACCTTCTGATCCGCTCGCAAGGTGGTGCTGCAACTCCGTCACATGTTCGGCAATGGCCCTGATGGAAGCGGTGATTGCGGCAGCCTGCAGGCAGATTTCTTCCGACAACCGTTTCACCGTTTCGGCTATCACGCTGAAGGCGGCACCATCCTTGCCGGCCTGGGCCGCCTTGACTATGGCGTTCAACGCAATCAGCCTGATTTCCGATCCCAGGTAATCAATATCTTCCGCAAAGGCGGTAATTTCCGTCATGGCGCGCGCTACCCCCTGCACGATGTCGGCAAGCCTGTCATTCGTCGTTACATTCTCGGTAAACGCCGTGACGACTGATGCCAGTCCACTCTCCATATCACTGAGAGAGGCATGGCCTACCAGGTCGGCCTGCCGGAACAGTCCATGGACATTGACCGCCACCTCCGCAGCTTGCCGAGAAACCCCCTGCAGGCTAACCGTTATCCGGGTCATGGCTGCCATCAGTTCGTCGACACTGTTTTCAAGCTGGGCCACCTGCAACGAACAGACTTCAGCAGCCTCTCCCGGCAGAATGGCATTCCCGGCACCGTCCCCCAGACTTTGACGCACCGTAACAAGCGCCTCACTGACATGCTCCATCTGTTGGCGGGTTATATCCTGGAACTGCAAAGAGACCACCACCTCCCCCACATCCCGGGATATCTCTGCTGAATGTCCCGAAACATCACGCGCCGCGTCGGAGCAGCTGGCGTGCATGCCGGCAAAAGAGGAAATGTTGTGATGAATGGCGGTAACCACCTGGTGGCTGAGCCGTTTCTGGTTTTCTTCCAGAGCGGTGGTCATGCGGATGGCCTTTTCCAGATCGCCATGGAGGGACTTGATTCTTGCTATGATGGCTGTCGATTTTGCCTGGACCTGTTCGGAAAGATTGCCGATGTCGTCGGCCACATTCTGAAAACCTGCTCCGTGCCCACCGTGGGTAGCACTCTGGATGCTGGTAAGTATCTTGAGCATCCGCAGGTTCCCCACCTGCTCTTTAAAGGTTTTCATTAACCGGTGAATGGTGATCAATTCCCGGAGAATGGCATTGAGAGCAGATCCCGCCCCAATGGCAACCTGGTCTGCCACGTGAAAATACTCTTCCATCCGGCTAAGAATTTCCTCCAGCTCGTGGATGGCAAGGAGGGTCTCTTCGCTCGACATGAGCCGACCGGCGGCTGTGGCACTCTCCTCCATCTCACGCAACCGGTCCACCAGCGTCCGGAGCTTAGTGCCGACGTTTAGAAATCGCTGCTCGGTCAAGGACGGCAGCCGTTCCAGTTCTTCTATGACCCGGTCGAGGAAGACGAACCACTGAACCGTCAGCCGCTGCGGCATAACAGGAGTCCTGGGAGCGGAGTGACCGCCACCATTCCCCCTCCCGGAACATGCGTCCGGATAGTCATCCGCCCATTTGGCATTGGCACTCATTGCTGGAACATTCCCCTCACGTGCTTGTGACCTGTGGGTGCTTCACCGGAATAGTGACTGACGTCGAATATCTCCGCAAAGCTGTCGGTCATTCCCCGGAAGACTTCCAGCAAAACCGGGTCGAAATGCTCGGGGCAGGTCTGGCCATCTCCGGTGAGAATGATGCTGCAGGCGGTTTCATGGTTGAAAGCCGGCTTGTACACCCGCTGGCTCCTCAGTGCATCATACTGGTCCGCCAGAATAACGATCCTCCCTTCCAGAGGAATCTTTTCTCCCGCGGCCCCATGGGGATAACCTGTTCCATCCCAGCGTTCATGATGGGTCAGGGCGATAGACGCCGCCATCTGCATGAGCGGGTGGGAGGCATCGCGCAGTATGTGCCCACCTATCACCGTGTGCCTCTTTATCACCTCGAATTCTTCCGGGGTAAGGCCCGCCGGTTTGAACAGGATAGCGTCGGGTATCCCGATCTTCCCGATATCGTGCATGGCACTGGCACAGGTGATGGTATCGACAAATTCATCCGACATCCCCATGGCACGGGCAATTGCACCGGCATAACGGCCGATCCGGTTGATGTGGCGCCCCGTATCCTCATCGCGCAGCTCGGCAGCTGTGGTAAGACGCTCGATGATTTCTTTGCTCATGCGCTGCTGGCTCACCAATGCCCTGGCCAGTTCTTCAGTACGATGCTCGATCGCCAGCTTAAGCTCGTCCTGCTCTCTCTTCTTCGCCTGCATGATCCTCTTGTTGCCGATCCCTCGTTCAATGGCATCGATCAGGTACGGTCCCGAGAACGGCTTGACGACGAACTCGAAGACCTGCTGCTTAATGGCCGACAACAGCACGCCAAGGTCAGCATTGCCGGTTATGAAAATCACCGGGGTTTCGGAGTCAAAGGCTCGAATCTTCTCCAGAAGTCTGAAGCCATTGATGACCGGCATGTTCACATCTGCCAGCACCACGTCGGGTAGAGTGTGCCGGTACGCTTCCAGGGCATGATTACCGTCGGCATAAGCGGATACGGCAAAGCCCTGACTGCCGAGAAGCAGGGAGACCGACTCAAGCAACAACGGGTCGTCATCGATAACCATCACACTGCCGGTACCTTGCACTGCCACCTGCACTCCTCTAATCCGCCCGGTCGGCCGGAGACGGAAACAGTTTTAGTCGGGACAATATCAAGGGAGAGAGCACGGAACATGCCAGCGAATTACCAGCATTATTTAGCTTTGATTTCAGCAGGTTATGTTCTGAGCAAAGCAACGCGCCTTATGATGAACGTGCGACATCCGCGACGCCGCCATTTGCATTACCTCACGATAACAATCTGGAATTATTATCATAAATCGCATTGCGACAACTATGACAGGTGCGACAAATGTCGCAGTTTCGGGCGAACCGGTGAGGTTATTGCGGGATGGGGGAAAAATTCACGGGAGAGTTATGAGAGGAGGGGGAATGGCAGCGTAAAACCGTTCCAACTACGCGGATCATTTGCGGCACAACCTTTTGTTCAGCGCCTGGCGAGTCAGTCCCAGCAGAGCCGCAGCCGCCCCCTGGTTACCCCCCGCGCGCAGCAGTGCTTCGTCCATAAGATACTGCTCCATCTCCTTGAGCTGCGGGAACCGCCCCGTCACGGCAAAAGCATGTTCCTCGGTTGCGCATGGCGCAGTACCGCCGGCGGGAGAGGCCGGCTTCAGGCCAAGGAGCTTGCTGAAGGAGGCCGGCGTCAGGTTCCCCTCGCCGTGGCGGGCAACGGCATCAAACACCATGGCCCTCAGTTCACGGACGTTACCAGGGAAATGGTAGACAGAAAGGTGGGCAAGGAGCTCGGGTCGATAGGACGGCTTTTCTTTCCGGAGGGTCCGGGCGGCTTCATCGAGGAACGCTTCCAGCAGGAGGGGGATATCATCCCGCCTTTCCCTGAGGGGGGGAATTTCCACCTGATGGGCGCAGAGCCGGTAGTAGAGGTCTTTGCGGAATTCCCCTCCAGCCATCAGGCGTTCAAGGTTCTGGTTGGTGGCGACAACGATGCGGGCCCGGCTCGCGACTGGCCGGTCTGCGCCGAGGGGATGATATTCACCCTCCTGGAGAAGACGGAGAAGTTTCACCTGGGACGCCGGACTCATGTCGCCGATTTCGTCGAGGAACAGGGTCCCTCCGGCAGCCCTGGCGATCATTCCCTCCCGCGACTCCGTGGCCCCGGTAAAAGCCCCTTTCCGATGGCCGAACAGGGTATCCGCGAACATTAGGTCGTCAAAACCTGCCGAATTGATCGCCACGAATTCGCCGGCAACGCCGCCGGCCAGATGAATGGCCCGCGCAAAGAGTTCCTTGCCGACACCGGTTTCGCCGCCGACCAGCACCGGCTGATCAGTCCCCGCGATGGCTTCGAGATAGCTGAAAATTGCCTCCATCCTGGAATTGCGGGTCAGGATGGCGGCAAAGGCATGCCGGTTGCGTACCTGCCCAGTAAGCAAGGATTCCCGGAGGGAGGATATTTCGCGCCGCATGGCATTAATCTCCAGCGCTTTCCGGACTCCCCCCACCAGCCTGCTGATCTCCACCGGCTTCACCTGGTAGTCAAAGGCACCGCCCCTCATGCAGGCCACTGCGGTTTCCAGCTGATTGGCGGCAGTGACTATGATAACCGGCAACTGTGGATAACCGGCGGTTATCTCCCCAAGCAGTTCCGTTCCCGAGAGATGGGGCATCTGCAGGTCCAGGACCACCACCCCCACGTCCCGCTTTTCCAGGAGGGGGAGAAGTTCCCGACTGTCGGCACAGGTCTGGATGTTGTCGATCCCTGCGCCGTGCAGCATAACCTCATAGCTGAAGAGGATGTCCTGCTCGTCATCCACCAGGACTACTGCAGGCTGATCAGAGAGTACTGTTCCCATAATGTGGCTCCTTGCCGGAATTGTAGCCAATTAATCCCCTCTCCACAAGAGCAAACTCTGAGGAGCACCCACTCTGAACGAAGTTCGCCATCCCTTCACCCCCTGAAAAAAACCTTTTCTTCCACTGCAGGAAAACAGTATAGTTTTCATTAAATCTACAACGCGCAGGCCCTTATTCGCATTTGCATCCAAGAGGACATTTACGCGTAGGGGCGGCCCTGGTGGTCGCCAAATCTGTGCCGCGTTTGTCCGGCACCAAGACCGTGGTTTTAGAGTCATCTTGACTGCAACGCGGAATTTGCCCTCCATTTGCGGCTACGCACTCAATCCAGGAGGAAGCCCCGTGAAAGCAAGATTCAACCTGTTCGTTGTCAGCAGCCTCATCATCATCCTCGCCCTTTTCTTCAGTACGGCGATGTTTCTGATTCATATTCGCTCCGAGGCATTCAGAAGGGCACAAATCGAGCAGGAACAGGCCATTCGCGTGTTCTGGCAACTTCTCCAGGCCAAGGGAAGCGGCTTCCGGATTGTCGACGGGAAGCTGCTGGCCGGCAACTACACCGTCAACGGCAACTACGAACTCCCCGACAAGATACAGGAGATATTCGGCGGGACGGCTACCATCTTCATGGGCGACACGCGGGTATCAACCAACGTGTTACGGGCAGACGGCAGCCGGGCCGTCGGGACTCGCCTCACCGGCCCCGCTCACGATGCCATATTCAGGGGAAATCGCCCCTATCGCGGCGAAGCGCCGATTCTCGGCATCACCTACTTTACCGCCTACGACCCGATCCGCGACCGGAACGGCACAATCATCGGCATCCTCTACGTGGGGATAAAGAAAAGTGATTTTCTTGCCGATTATCACCGCCTGGTTATCGAAGTCGTCACCGGCGTCGTCATGCTGGGAATCCTGCTCATCGCCATCAGCCGGGGGCTACTACGGGAGCGCTCCCTCGCGGACGCCAGAGCACGGGAAAAGGGCGACCAGTTGAGTCTCATCACCGATTCGGTACCGGTCAGCATTGCCTACGTGGATACGAAGATGCGCTACCTTTTTGCCAACAGGCGCTACGAGGAACTTTTTGGTGTTACAGGAAAAGAGGGGCTGGTCGGCAGGAACGTTCAGGATGTGGTGGGAGATACCTTTTTCCTCTCCCGTGAAGAAAACATCCGGAAGGCCCTGGCGGGGGACGAGGTGATGTTTACCCACGAGATTCCCCGCAGTGGTGCCTCCCCGCTGTCGCTGCAGACCGCCTACCTCCCTCATCGGGGCGAGGATGGACGAATTTTAGGCTACTTCATCCAGCACTACGACATCACCGAACTAACCCGGGCGCAGGAAGCGCTCCAGGCCTCGGAGGAACAGTACCGCACCCTCTTCGAGACCACGGGAACCGCCATATTCGTAAGCGAGGAAGACACCATCGTGTCGCTGGTCAACCATGAATTTACCAAGCTTTCCGGCTATAGCCGCGAGGAAGTGGAGGGAGTACTCAGCTGGACGGCTTTTGTCACCCCGGAAAGCAGGGAGCGTATGCTGGTCTACCACCGGAACCGCCACATCGATCCGTCGTTGGCCCCCAGCGTCTATGAGTGCGATGTTGTCCGCCGCGATGGTTCGCTACGCAACATCCTTGCCCATGTAAACCTCTTCGCCGGTACCAGTCGGAGCATTATCTCTTTTCTCGACATCACCCGGCACAAGGAACTCGATGCACGCCTTCAGAGTCAGTTGGCCTTCCTCCAGACCCTGATCAACACTATCCCGAGCCCTATCTTCTACAAGGGCCGCGACGGCCGCTACATCGGCTGCAATGTGGCCTTCGAGCAGTATCTGGGGCGGACACAGGATGAGATAGTGGGAAAGGGGGTGGAAGAATTGTCCCCGCCGGAACTGGCCGCTAAATACCGTGAAATGGACGAGGAGCTCTTCGTCAATCCAGGAGTCCAGGTTTACGACACCTCTATCGTCTATGCCGATGGCACCCTCCACGACGTCATCTTCAACAAAGCCACCTTCTCCGGCGAAGACGGCCGGGTGGAAGGGCTCGTGGGGGTAATCCTCGACGTCACCGAGCGAAAACAGGCAGAAGATAAACTTGCCCGAAGAGAAGCCTTCCTCGCCAACATTCTCGACAGCATCCAGGACGGGATCTGCATTCTCGATGAAAACTTGCAGATCATCAGGACAAATCCCGTTATTGAATCGCTTTTCCGGGGGGAAACACCTATTGTCGGCAGAACATGCCACGAGGTGTTCCAAAACCGCAGGGAGACATGCGACAACTGTCCCGCACTCCATACCCTCCAAACCGGCTCGCCTTCCTTCAGGCTGTTTTCCATTACGGAGAACAAGAACGAGCAGTGGTTTGAAGTTCGTACGTTCCCGCTGTTCGATCCGAAGGAGTCGTGCATCATTGGGGTGATTGAATACTGGCACGACATAACGCAACGAAAACGGGCAGAGGAGGCCCTCCAGGAAAGCGAAGACCGTTTTCACCGGCTCTTCAGCCAGAATGACGATGCCATCATCCTGTTCCGCCTCGACAACCTGTCCATTATCGACGCCAATCCGGCAGCAGAGAAACTCACCGGGTACACACCAGGGGAACTCAAGACTGTTGCACCCTTCTCCCTGATCAAGCAGGATGTTTTCCGCCTGATCATCGATTCGATCCCGGACAACATTGAGAAGGCCTTCCAACTCGACAGGACGACCATCCGCAGAAAGGATGGCTCTCCAGCCATTGTTGCCATCCGTGTAAAGAGCCTCCGGCTCAGGGATGAATACATCATCCATTGCTCCATGCGGGACAGCGCCGAGAAGGTCCGGTTGGAGGAAGAAATCCGGGCAACCCAGGCAAAGCTCATCCACGCCAACAAGATGGCCTCCATCGGCATGCTTGCCTCCAGCGTCGCCCATGAAATCAACAACCCGAACAACTGCATATCCGTCAATGCAGCCATGATGGCCGACATCTGGCAGGATGCGGAGCCTTTGCTGATAAGGGCACAGGCAGAACAGGGTGACTTCACACTGCGGGGTATACCGTTCTCCAGGATGCGCGACTTCGCCCCAAGGCTCCTGAATGGCATCGCGGAAGGGTCCCGACGTATCACCGCCATCGTCCACAACATGCGGGATTACGTCCGGGAAGACAAGAGCGGACTACAGGGAGAGATCGACGTCAACCGGCTGGTCCAAAATGCCGCCGCCATCCTTTGGCACCATATTCATGTACACACCGATAACTTCCAGCTTGATTTGGAGGAGTCCCTCCCCCTGGCTCGGGGCAACAGCCAGCAGATCGAGCAGGTGATCATCAATCTGATAATGAACGCCCTGCAGGCGCTGAAGGACAAAAGATCAGGCGTCCTCGTTACCACTTCCAGCAACCGCGCTGGGGGGACTTTGACTATTACCGTTCGGGATGAAGGTAAGGGGATGGATGGGAAGGTCCTCTCACGTTTGAAGGAACCGTTCTTCACAACCAAACTAGGAGAAGGCGGAACGGGCTTGGGGCTTTACATTTCAGACTCAATAATCAAGGAACACGAAGGGACCCTTGAATTTGTCTCCAGAGAGGGGGTCGGGACTACGGCAACCGTTATTCTCCACCTAAAAGATGACTGCGCCTGAGCCGCTTCTGTAGTCAAAGCAGTGGGAAGCGCCAGCTCAGAACTCATACAACATACTGTTACTACATATAAAACCAAGCGTGGCCGAAAAGCACTCGCTTCTGAAAATCGTGCACTTGAACTCGTTTTGGAAGGACGGAGTTCTGTCGGCAGAATATCAAAACCCTTTGATTTACTGGCAGTTACCAACCGTACCTACCAACAAAAAAAGGTCACTTTTCAGACGAAAAGTGACCTTTGTACGGTTTGGCTCCCCACGCGGGACTCCCACCGCAATTTTTTCCGGTATCACTTCAGTTTTATGCTCAGTCCGGTCAAGAAAAACCATCCGAGAACGGAGTATCGGTTTCAGAGAATGCATGGTTGAAGCTACTAAAAATGTCGGCAACTATCAACAACTACCTATGATTTGGAACAGTCATACGATTCAAACGGCAATGACCCGTCAATCGCCTCCCTGACAAACTCATACTTTCGCATCATCCTCAGCAAATCGAGAGCCGTCATTCCCGTGTCCTTGTAATACCAGTTCCGTGCCCGTTCGACGGGGATGTCGAGGTCGCGTGCCACCTGCTTTGTCGTGATCTTCCGCTTCCGCAGCAATTTCACAATATATCTCGTCAGGTCACCATTGTTGAGTTCATTTTTGTGGCAGATCTGCCACAGAATCATAGTAGACATACGTTCCTTGTTGGTTGAAAGTATTACCGGAATATTCTGTGTGGAATTAAGGAGATACCCGGAAATGCAACCAGCGGGAACGGCATATACAGCGGCTGAAATCAAGAGCCTGCGCCTGAAAGGTGCCATGTATATACGTATGTCCACAGAGTTGCAGGTGGAGTCACCGGAAAACCAGGAGCGGGCAATACGTGCCTATGCCGCTGAGTACGGCATTGAAATCATCAAGACCTATGCGGATCTGGGTGTCAGCGGGATCAATACGGAAAAGCGGGAACAGTTTCAGACCTTGATTGACGACGTGGAACAGGGTCGGAACGGATACAACATCGTCCTGTACCTGGATGAAAGCCGCTGGGGAAGGTTTGTAGACAGCCGCGAGGCCGAGTATCACCGGATGAGGCTGGAGCGTAAAAACGTCGTCTGCCAGTCCTGCGAAAAGCCGGTGACGCTGACCAGCAACCTTGCCGACCGGATCATGACCCTGCTGCGGGACGAAAGCGCCAGCGACTATTGCCGCCAGCTATCCCAGAAAGTATGGGTGGGACAATGCAACCTGGTATCAAAAGGATACCGGCAGGGAGGTGTGGCGGGGTTCGGACTCCGGCGCATGCTGCTGGACGAGGCAGGCAGGCCAAAGCAGGAACTGGCGATGGGGCAGCGGAAAAGCCTGCTCACCGAGCGGGTGATCCTAATGCCTGGGCCGGATGAGGAGTGCCGGACGGTACTCTGGATGTATGATCAGTTCATCGCCGGGACGAACGAAACTGACATTGCGGCGCAGTTGAACGCACAAGGGGTGAAAACCCACTTTGACCGTGCATGGTCACGAGGGACCGTGTGCGAGGTGCTGACCAATGAGAAGTATGTCGGCAACAATCTATTCAATCGCACGTCGGGCAAGATGAAAAGCCGAGCCAAGCCGAATCCGGAAAGCGAGTGGGTGCGGAAGGATCACGCCTTCGAGCCCGTAGTGGACATGGAGCGTTTCTATACTGTTCAGGGAATTTACCGGGAGAGGAACAAGAAGGCAACCGACGAAGAGCTGCTGCAGGGACTGCGGGATTTGTATGCCAGCCGGGGTCGGCTTTCCGCCCTGATCATTGACGAAGCTGATTTCCTGCCTCCCAGCAGTCTGATCAGCAATAGATTCGGCGGGCTGCTGCGGGTCTATCAGATGATCGGGTACACCCCGAAGCGCGACTATCAGTATGTTGCCATCAACCAGCGGTTGCGTTCCCTCCATGCCGAGATCGTGGCCGATGTTGTCCGTGATATTGAAAACCTCTGCGGCAGGCGAATTCCCATGGACCCTGAAAGCTGCCTGCTGGAACTGAATCACAATCTGTTCATTTCCGTCGTCATCAGCCGCTGCTTCACCACGCCTTCCGGAACTCGACGCTGGAAAATCCGTTTCGACAGCGGTCTCCGACCTGACATAACCGTAGCGGTACGTATGGATGTCCGTAATGAAGCAATCCGGGATTACTACATCCTGCCCGCGCTGGAATTTTCAGCTGGGCAGTTGAAGCTGTCGGAGGAGAACGCTGGATTTCTGGACGGCTTTCGTACCGATACGCTGGATTACCTGCTGAAGATGAGCATCAATATCTCTCTCGACAAGGCGGTGCACCATGGAGCATGGGGCCATAGCGCTTATTTCCATTGAAGATATTCACATCCTGAATCCGCGGGTGCGCAATCAGATCATTGCCGAAGAGATCCGGCAGAACATTCGCAGTATCGGCCTGAAAAGACCCATAACGGTCGCTCCCCGGAAGGACGCGAAGAACGGCAAGAAATATGACCTCGTGTGCGGTCAGGGGAGGATCGAAGCCTACATTGCCGCCGGGGAAACGGAAATCCCCGCTGTCATTCGCGAAGTAAGCGAAGAAGATGCACACATCATGAGCCTGGTGGAGAATATCGCCCGGCGCAACAACAGCGCCCTGGAACTCCTGCAGAGCATCAAGTATCTAAAAGGCCAGGGGTACGCGGATGATGCCATTGCCGCCAAGACCAACCTTGGCAGAGACTATATTCGCGGCATCATCCGTCTGCTCGAAGAGGGGGAAGAATACCTGGTCAATGCCGTGGAAAAGGGGCGCATCCCGTTATACCAGGCGCTGAACATCGCGGCGGAAGATGACGCCGCCGTACAGACGGCCCTTACGGAAGCGTATGAATCGGGGGCATTGACCGGAAAAAAGCTAGTCGTTGTGCAGAAGATTATTTCCCGGCGCAAACATTACGGCAAAGGGCTATCGGCTCCGGCACGTGAACAGGCCAATCTTTCGGCGGAAGACTTGATCGCAGCCTATGAGAATGGTGCAAGGGAGAAGAAACGGCTGCTGGCTCAGTCGAACTATATCAAGGATGTCCTGGACTACACGGCCATGGCCCTGCGTCAGTTATTGACCGATGTTCATTTCACCAATCAGCTGAAGGCTGTCGGCATGAATGAAATCCCTCTGCATGTCACGGATCTTCTGAAGAGGTAGCGGCGATGGCGAACATAATAAAGCAGGGATTCCAGGAAAAGCTGATCGAACTTGCCGTGGAGGAGTTGCTCACCACCAAAAGTATTTCCATCTATGCGATGAAATGCAGAAAGTATGGTCAGGTACTTTCCTCCATCCGGGAAGTGGGGCTTATAGAAGCCCCTGTGGTCGCACCGCTCAAGAAAGGGAAAGGCTATCTTTTGCTCGATGGCCATCTGCGGATCATGGCCCTGAAGGAGTTGGGAGTGGAACGCGTCGTTTGTCTGATCTCCACCGATGACGAGACCTATACCTACAACAAATATATCAATCGGCTCTCGGCGATTCAGGAACATCGCATGATAATGAAGGCCATACAGTCAGGAGTCTCGGAAGAAAAACTTGCCAGGGCCTTGAACCTTGATATCAGCACCATCAGGAACAAGAAGTGTCTGCTTGAGGGCATTTGCCCCGAGGCTGTCGATCTGCTGAAGGATAAAGTTGTGCCGGAACCGGTATTTAGGGTGTTGAAAAAAATGAAGGCGCCGCGACAGATCAACGCCGCCATGTTGATGAATGACCAGAACAAGTTCACCTCCAGCTATGCCAAGGCCCTTCTGGACGCAACACCGGTAAATCAGCTCGTCAATAAGGGAAGGCCGAAAAAGGAGACACCGGCGATACTGGCCCGTCAGGCTCGGCTTGAGGAAGAGAGTCTTGCCCTGTCCAGGGAGATCGGCTCATTGAAAGAACAGTACGGTACCGCGATGATCGACATGACATCCATGCAGGCATATCTGAAAAGTCTGCTCGGCAACGAAGCGGTGGCAAAATACCTGCGGGAGCTTCATGGTCCTATCCATGACAAATTCAAGGAAATTGCGGAGCTTGACTTTTTCAGACTGAAAAATATGGCGTGAACATGGAAAGCAGTATGAAAGGCGCATGGAAGAAGCAAAGCGGCACCGCATCAAAGCTGATGTATCAACAGCCCTTCCTGTTCTAAGCCGACCCCATATTTATCCATCAGACCAACAACATAACGCACATCAATGTCGGAGCTTTTCCGTAATCTTGCCAAGACGGCAACGCTATCCTGAAGCAGCTGTGCTTTACCGTAATGTGCAAAAAGATTTTCCAGATCAGGCGGGCGATATAGCTCTGTCCTCTCCGGACAGGCACGTTTAATCCTTAATAGCTCATCCATTCCTACAGGATCATAATCAGGAAAGTGAATTACCCGTGTTGCAATCATCCCCGGAGAATTCAGCCAATCAAGGACATCGGCGCCGATCCTGCCTTCGGAATAGATGGCGATATCAACATATGGGGCTATTTTCTGGATATGCCAGAATGTTTCCAAATTTTCCACCAAGCCCAATGTCCCTTGGCACTGCCACCCTTTCATAGAATCAAGGCAAAGAGCCGCAACCCCAGCACTCTCGGTCCACTCAGCAACAGGCAGCAGAGTGTCATTTTTGTGAAGAGTACACAAATTGAACCCTCGGATGAGTACCGTTGTCGGGCTTTTACCAGTTCCTTTCTTTGAGTCCTTACGATCAGCAACGGCTCTGCTTCTTGCCGGCAGATCCCCCTTGATCCCTTCCAACCCGGACGGATACACAGATTGAATAAAGTCCTGCAGCGCTTCTTGATTTATTACAACAATCCGACGGCCTGCCCCCGAACGTACCTCTTCAATGATGCCGGCATCAAAGAGGCTCCGCATTCTCAACCGATCTCTACCGGAAATGTTGCTGGCAGGTAACGAAGAACTTCCCGTGAGGGTCGCCAAATGTTTTGCCAGGGAGTCAATCGGACCAGTCTTCATCGTTCTCCTCCCGGTGGATTCGCACCAGAGCAGTTGAATCAAGGATGAGCCTGCCACCGTTATCCTTGAGAAAATAGAGGTTGTCGGCGGCATCCATTGCTTCCGGGCTGGCAAGGACCGGGGTAAATCCCAGCATGCGTGACTGTCTGACGATGGCGCTGGCGTTATCCTGGTCAAGACTTGACGCTTCGTCGAGGTAGTACGGAATACTCACTTCCTTGCGGTTGTCCAGAAGTCCCCGCAACAGCATCAGATTAATGAGCACCTTGATGGTGATGGTCGTGCCGTTGGATTCGATACTTTCCAGTTTCGGGTACTCTCGTTCTTTTCCATCAGCCGTGGTCACAACGAACTTGAGTTCGAAAAGCTGGCGCAATTCAATACGCCCTGATTTTCTCAAAAACTCGCCAATGCACCCATAAGCCTCACTCGTGTCCTGGGTGGAGGCAAAAAGAGGAGAATCCTCCTGGCGAATAACTTTTTTGAGCCACGGTACCAGTTGATCGTTTTCATCCAGTTCCAGGCGTAGTCTCTGCAGATTCGATACGGAAACTTTGCTCAATTGGCGGTTAAGGTCCTCAACTTTTCCGCGCAACCGGTCCAGATCGCCAAGCATATTTTTGATCGAACTCTGAAGACCGGCGGCAAGTCCGGACCATAATTTTTCTGCGGCTTCTTCTTTTTGCGCGAGCGCATCCAGCTCCTCGCTGAGAATTAGCAACGTCTCTTTCTCGCTGTCTCCTTTGCTGCGGCCGTATGTTCGGCTGTCAATAACCAGCAATCTGTTTCCAAGTTCAACATCAATAGTCTTCTGCTTGGTGGATAATTCCAGATAGAGGGCATGCACCTCTTCGAATGAATCAGGGGGTTGTAGTGTTACTTGCGCTGTCCAAGACGGATCAGGCCTTTGCAATGATCTGATTTTCTTTAGATAATCCTCTTCGGCATTGACAGATTGAGTTATACGCCCTTTGATGTTCCTCTGTTCATTGTCGATTTCCCTCTGCATATCCCGCAATTTATGTAAGAGGCTGACATACTGGGAACTCTTCTTTTCAAGCTGGTCATGCTCCTTTTGCCATTCCTTGGCTTTCGTCAAGTTAACCTGGAAAACCGAAAACCGGCGGCGTTTTTCCTTGAGTTCCTCGTACTCCTGCTCCAGTACTTTTTTCCGTTGGGCAAGTTTTTCAGTCTCTTCCGCTGCCTGCAGGGTCATTTTGTCCCGCACTAAAGCATCTTCGAGAACCTTGATTTTTTCGGCGATCAATGTCGGATCGGTGTATTCTTCGAGACACGGCGGTTCAAGCGTGGCAAGGGACAAGGTAACGGCACCGTCCTGGTACACATCGTCAAACATTTTCTCCGAAATAGCTTTGATCCGTGCCAGGAGACCGGCTTCATCATCGATCTGTAAACCGCCTGTTCCCAACTGCAGGCCGAGAACCTTGTGGTTCAGAATCCGGAACACTTGCTTCAAATCAGCCTCATCGCACATCCCTTTCAGTTTTGTTGCTGTCGTCCGTGTGATTCCTTCAAGAAGAGCGATCTGGGCAGACAGCTCCTTCTCCTGCAACTTTATACGTGCGGCTACCCTGGCTGCCGGTTCCTGCACGGCATTTTTCAGATGATAGCCGACTTCTTCGACCTGTGTTTTCAGATTGGCAATCTTGGCATCCTCAATGTCGACAAGATATTCCCTGAATTCAGCCTTCTCCTGCTCAATGTTCTGGAGATCTCTCTTGAGAGTTCCCAATAGCTGGTTGAGCGTTCCCATGGACTGCTCGGTTTCCTGGTACTCTGCCTTCGCCTGAGTCTCCTTGAGGGAGAGTTGCTCCAATTGGTGATTCAATTTATCCCTTGATTCCGCAAGCTCGGCCCGGATTTCTTCCCACATTCTCCCAATATGGGCAAAAAGCTGCGGTAGATTCCCCCGAATTTCATCACGTTCTGCCGCCAATTGGAGTGCCCGCCGGATATCATCGGCCACCGCCTGCAGTCCGCGCACCTCATCAGCCAACCGTTTTACTTTTTCAAACTGACTTGAATAGCCCGTCTCAAGATCAATGCTCTTCTGTTTAAACTCAGACTCATAGATTTCATACAGGAACCGTTTCAGGTCTTCCTGACTCAAATGTGCCAACCGGAGCAGATTGCTGAAGACACGACGAAACCGGCGATAGGCATCACTGTCGCGGGTGGGCACCAGTCCGAGATGGACGCCGTTATTTTCTCCGCTACCGGTCAACGCGGCTTTCAACTGATTCGGTTCCAATTTTCGGTAATCTCGATTGGCCAGGAGCCCCCGGATTTCATCTTCCTGGCGCAACTGATTCGACTCATCCAGAAAGTCTCTGATTTCGAACTTCCCCTGATAGCTGAATCTTCTGAATTCGTAACGCTTGAGTGGTCCAAGCCCTTGGACGCCGACTACCCGATAGCCGGTAGGAGTCAGGCACTCAAACAGGATGTAGCTGTTTGGGTCAGGAAAATAATAACGTCTGGTGTCATCCATCTCCCGGGAGAAATGCATATAGCGCTGATCATCAATATAGAGAAATTGTAAGGCAGAAATCAGGGAGGTTTTCCCCACATTGTTCGGGCCAACCAGGTGAAGCGGCCGAACCAATTCGACTTCGCCGTAATCGTATTTTCCAGATTTCAGAATGATCAGTCTGGTAGGCCCCACTACGCTCATAAGCGGACCTCACTCTCAGACTGTTTTTGATCGGCTTGCAGGATCGCATGGCAAATGTCGAAAAATCGGTACACCGGGGAGCGAAACCGGAACGAACCGCCTTTACGCACTGCAAACCCGAATTTCTCCAGATTGTTCACCACCCCTTCGAGCCCGTCATGATCTGCAATACCGCTTTCCTTCATGTAAAGCCGATACCTCTCGGTGGAAAAGTGGGGCATGTCGGCAACCGTGAATTCCTTGGTGAGGATGCTTTCCGCGACAGGTTCCCCCTGGCCTTCGAGAAACTCCATCAATATGAATATGAACAGTGCCATTCGGGAACTGGCGTCACTAAGACTTTTTTCTCCACGAAAATAATAAAAATCACGAGGGTGCGACTCAAGCCGGAAGCCCAGGCGATCAAACAGTTGCAGGTAAAGATCAAAGTTATCAAACAGGGCATGATAGTGATTACCATCTTCTGCACAGATATGCCTGCCACGGCAGAGCCGTTGGAATATCTCATCCAGGTATGGGAGGTCACACGGGTTTTCGATCATACATTTGCCTCCACTGCCAACTGGCGAGCATGCACCGTTATTCCAGGTAATTGGTAACTCTTTTCTTCTTTGGAAAAACCGGCCTTAAACGCATCGCTGCCGAAGATACGGCCATAAGCCCTTAGCAGTTCAGGGAAGGGATAGCCGTCATAATGAGTTAGAAGCCACTGCAGAACATCACTGACAGGGAGATCTTGCAGCAATGTATCGATGAGTTCGTCCGGAGGGATGAACCGCGGAGACGAAGATTCCACTCCGAGGTTGATTACTGGAGGCTCTTGTGGCTGATAACCACGTACATTGTGCAGAAATGACTCAACGTCTGTGTTATCAAAAAGACCTTCTCGCAGCCAGCCCGACGGAATTGCCAGTGCAGCAGGCAGATTCAGGCTCCTGATACCTTCCCGCGCAATCCGCTCCAGCGCCCGTGCCACCCCCCTGGCAAGTGAACTGTCCTGTTTCAGGGAGACATAAAGCGGCTCAACTTCGTGCATGGACTCCAGAAAATCTGCCGTCATGTCGCGACGCAGCCTGACAAGGCGAACCGAACAACGGATAAATTCGCGATGTAGCGCTCCATCCAGCAGAAACTGTTCTGCCCCCTGTTTCAGCAGCCTCTCAAGGCCGTCGAGTGAAGCATCCATGGTTTTACGGACATCGATCAGGTCTTTGAGGGGTTCGAGGTAATGGTTCCAGAGATAGTTGATTTTCTCGAATCGCTCGGAGACGGTCCGCTTGTCCCGGTTTGACTTGACCGCCATCACTTCGTTGATGATCGCTTCCCGGTTGGCTCGCGAATCCTGGCGAATCCGCTCCATTGTTTCGTTTATCTCATCAAGCGAGCGCTCGATAAGGCTATGCTTGTTGTCGCGGATAGCATGCTCAAGATCGGACTGAACACGCTCAAGTTCATCCAGGTAGGCCTGGATGACTGCTGTCGAAGTGAGACGCTGTTCTTGCAACAGGAAACGGAATAGAACAGAAAGCGTCCTAGTCATTTCATAACTTGCGGTAGCATCTGGCAACGGTTCGATTATCTTGAGGCTGGTGAGTTTTTCTATAAGTGCAGCGGGGGACTCGAGACCAATTCGGTGCCGTCGTATCAGCTCAGACAACTCAGCATCATTCATCCCGCCGCTTCTGCGGAAGATGTCATGCAGAAGAGAGTAATTCTGCGCGGCGAAGTTGAAGAATGATTGTGGGTTAATGGCCATGGTTCACAGATCGTATCTACTCAAATTATTTTATAAAGGTCCATATTGAGCCCTTCAGTCATCAAGAAAATTTCGTTTCTATGAGATTTTTCGCGGCGATAGAAAGATTCCCGGATTCTTCTGTCGTCACAAGGCGACCAGGGAAATGGCGATCATACCAAGCCTTCTTTGTATCCCAATGGCGTTTATAATCATCACGCTCAAGAAGTCCCAGATGTTCCCAGTAGAATTGCTCTCCACGCCAGACGATTGTGAAATCCGGCAAGTAGAACGACCCGTCAGGAGCATATAGCGGTTTCTCGTAGAGGAACGAAATGTCACGGTCGAACAGCATGTTTGCAATAATCACCTCAGACTTCGATCGAACCATTGCTTCTGCCAGGGTGCGGTGAATCCTCCCTTCTTCAAAGAACCCTTCCCGCCGAATCAATTCGAAACCGTCAGGTGCTGGCGTAAACTCAAAAAGTGAACAGTTGATACCAACGAGGTGGGAGCTCTCAGGGCGATGAATTTTCAACAGAGGCGCAATATCCTCCTCGATAAGGACAGTGCAATGCCTCGTTGCCCGTGTAATCCCCGTGTAGAAAAGTTCAGGAGACAGCAACGCCGTCTTTTGCTTTGGTAGAACGAAGTATACTCGCTCAAACTCGCTGCCTTGCGACTTATGTACCGAAATAGCGTAGGCGAGTTCAAGGTTATCTTCGGGCTTTTCATCAGGCAGATATCTTTTTTTGGTGCCCTCCATTGCGTATCCGAGTTCCTTACCATAGGCAAAAGCAAGGTGTTCTTTCCGGGAAAAACGTACCTGAAAGCGTTTAATCCGATAATATGTTTTCTCTGGGACTTGCCATTTCGAGCCATCAAGAGCGTGAGGAACAACAAAGCCCAGCTCACCATTGAAAACCGAAGAACGCTCATTCTGCCTTGTCAGATGGTTATAGGCCCAAATCGCATCAGATGCCCCTCGATTGCGAACTTGAATCACTTTGTCAAATAGCGTTAGCCCTGCCAACTGGCCTACACGTCGCATACCAACACCGCGGGCCTCTTGCTGAATACGAAGGTTGATGGCTTCAGTTCCGAAATCTTCATGCCGGTATGGTGAGATCACTTGGTGATAATCGGGTCGGGGGTTCTTTTCTTTTCCTCGCGTTGCCGCCAGCCATAGAGCATGAGCAGCTTCAGGTTTAAACTTTTCCCCG
The DNA here is from genome assembly GCA_021848385.1 of Deltaproteobacteria bacterium. Taxonomy (GTDB): domain Bacteria; phylum Desulfobacterota; class Desulfuromonadia; order Geobacterales; family Geobacteraceae; genus Geomobilimonas. The sequence goes on along the minus strand of JAJZUQ010000015.1, from coordinate 14,383 downwards.
CTGTCTTCTTCCATATCGGCGACTATGCGATTCACTATTTTGCTTAGAAGATCATCCGCACCTTTCCAGTAGATAACCCGTAAATCTTTATCCACAGTACCATCTGGCGGAAGGTCCTGGAGCCGCTGGAGCATGAGTTCCGCACGGATAGACTCCTCTTCATCTTTTTGATCACGGTTTGGATTACGCACATAAACAGAGGCGAGGTCAAGTATCCCCGTCCCCTTGCCCGTAAGTCGATTTTCCATCTGGCGCAGATTAACTGTCAGCTCGCCGATGCTTGCTGGATGGTTTTTACGCAACCATTCGATTATATCGGCGAACACTTTGCCACGTCCAATCGGCGGCAATTGGTTCGGATCACCCACCAAAATAATCCTCTGTACCGCGCTCCAGTTTATCGCCCTGAAGACGGCAGCCAATAATTCGAGATCAAGCATCGACGCTTCATCTATCACAAACGTCGTAACTTGGTCCTCACGCTGCCCACCGCTTTGCTTGAGGGTAAGATTAGGGTTCAACCACCCCCTACGAGCTAGAAATGAATGGATGGTACTGGCTTCCTTGCCAGTTTTTTCTCGAATCCGATCTGCCGCTTTCCCTGTTGGAGCAAGAAGGAGGAACGTAGCATCAGTTCCGTGTGCCTTCTCTATTGCTTGAATTATTGATCTAATAATAGTTGTCTTACCGGTGCCCGCAGCACCGCACACCACAGATATTGGACGGTTGAAGATTTTCGCACATACAGCCGCCTGAGCCTCTATCGCAACCTCGTAATCATGCCGACTCTTTTCTGCTAATGGGCTCTTGGCTTCAAACAAAAGGTCCTTCCAGTGTTTTTCGGTTACTGGCGATCTGAAAGTTATGTCCGAATAGCCTGCAAGCTTCCGGATGCGGTCTTCGATCTCTCTCTCAGCTTCGTATGCTCCTCGTAAATAAGCATAGTCCCGTTCGCCTTCCCTACGGAACACCATGGCTAATTCTAGATTGGTGCGATCCACCTCCAGATAGCGGGCCGTGAACTCGACGCGCTTCCAATCGGGTAAATAGCTTAGACGTCGATTCACATCTTGTAACATTTGGCCGCACGTAAGGAAGGTATGCTTTGTCTCGAACTTTAGCCTATCAACACACAACGCGCGTAATCTTCGCCAATCATCGGTATCGAAAAGAAATTCTCCTCCAAGGTCCGGGGACGGGAACACCGCGTGGTCAACTCTGCTGAAGTTGATGGTATCATCTGGATTCTCGCCGACGTACTGTTCTATCAGGACATAGGGATTTGCCTGAATGTCCCCGAGACCAGCTTCCAGGCCATTTTCGATGCGCTTTACGCTCAGAATCCGTTCCATCTGGTCAACGGGCAAGTCAATGCGCGGCAACAAGTCAGTCAGGATCTGACGCTCATCATCAGTCCTGAGGTTCCACTGCCGACGAATTTTCGTGATTTCCGCACTACCAATTGAAACACCGGGAATATCATCAAGCCCCGCATTCAGCCATTGGAATACTGCACCATGGAAGATCTTCTCCTGACCTTTGGCAACTGCAGATCGGAATGGGGTGACAGCGCTGGAGAGGCCAACAAGATCCATCACTCGTGAGAGGCCCGGGAAAAGACCTCGACTCTTCCAAAGTTCTGCAACAAGGCTATTCAGCCATTGCAGCCTAACACTCCAATTCTCCGAATCGTCACCAAGATCCTGCAGGAAGGTGACTATTTCAATAAATCTCTCAACCAGCGACAACGCGTCATCATCACTCACATGACGGGAACCATACTTGAAGCAGCGGCTGTTTTCAGGGATCAGAGTTATTTTCTCCAACAGCTCCGGTTTATCCATATATCGATGGTAAGGGATTCGCAGCCCTTGATCGGGATAGAATGTCTCGATATTTTTCTGCCAGACATAAGCCCCGCCGTACTGTTCCTTGGTCTGTTCGTCAGTGCCCTCATAATAGACGATGTCGCCAAGTTTCTTTACACGCGACAAACCGACTACAACGTACTTTTTGGCATCCTCCGTACTGAAAGGGTTACTCAGGTTAGCATAGTGAAAAACCAGGCTCTTCTCAGGTTCAATTGCGGTAAAGAACTCTTTCGCCAGCTCTAACCGTTTCCAGTTGTCCACTCGCCCATCAGCCTTTGCTTCATCGCCATACATTGCTTCATATGGCCAGACACAAACTGTTGCAGGAGGAAGATGCCAAGCCGTTCTATCGCCTGAACGAAAGAAATCCGGTGGATCATCAAACGCAGTCAGGGAGTCAGCACCGAAAGCATTAATACTGTAAATACATGGGGGTGCTCCCTCAATTTTGGAGCAGGACTTTCCGGCAACTGACTTCTCCCAAGCAAGGTCGCGGCTTCCCCGGATTTTATCACCGGGATATGAATGGGGTCCGATGCAATACCTATTACTTTCAGGATGTTGGCAAACATGACCATTCCATCCATCCATGTGCCAAGATAGGCGAGCAGATAAGTGTATTGGCATTACCCCTCCATAAATTCAGAGCAACAGTTTTTCGACGATGTAGTCAAATCGAGGTATTCTGGTAAACGTCAACCTTAGTCTGCCGACAACGGCGAAGGCTATGATCTGCAGCTTCAACCGAAACCCAACTCTCAGGCTTATGATACAAGTCCAGCCCTCGGCCAATCTTCACTGTCCAGCCATTGTCAAAACGGATTTCACGATCATGGAGACTAGAATCTCTTCGCCATGTGAGTGCTACCCCTCTGCTACTCAGGTCACGAGCTAATGTTTCCAGTCTACTGTCAGCATCATCGGTATTTTCCCCAGCCTGCTTGCCTGAATAGAGCTCGATCCGGTTTACTTTTCCGAACCGAATGGCCAAGGCACAAAAGCGAGAGAAATTGTCTACTTGATGCGGAAGTTTTATATAAGGATCTTCGATGATCACATGAGTAACATCATCGATATAAGGGCGGAAAATCCGTTCATATGTGTATCCAGTCGCATTATCCAAAATTTCGTAATGCTGTTCTTTGAGCATATCGGGTGCGATTTCAGCTGCATTTTCAATTTCCGAAGTATCACTTGCGGGATGTACAATATGAGGATTGATGGGGGAAAGTACCACTGCTTCGGGACTTGCTGCAAAGTTGCGCAGTAGAGCTACCATTCCGCTAAGATATGATGTGACTTGCTCTCGTTGACCTTCGGCAGCGACTTGCAATGAAGATTCTATTGCTTTTAGGCGTTGCTGGATCACTTCCTCTGATGCTTCCCTGATTCGAGGTCCAACCGATTCCGCATTTTTTCTTATTGCCCCGGCAAACTCATGAATCCTCGTTTCAAGATGGGTCCGCAATGCGTCAGCGAGCAGTTTGCGTATTTCTGCGTAGAATCGTGAAACCTCGTCTCCCTGCTTTACGGTAGTACCCTTGCCGAAAACATCTGAAACTTTGCTGCGTGCACCGTCAAGCCGCTCCTGGACCTCCTCAGTCACGAAGTCATCCAGTTTTGAGACAATACCATCTCGCTCCTGTTCTCCGAGCGTCTGGAACGTCCTTCTGAGTCCATCAAATAGTGGTGTCTGCGCCGCAGCCAACGCTATCGGTTCCAACCCGGCCAGCTTGTGGTCGGCTTCGAGAGAATTCAGCTCCGACTGCAACTGCGCAAGTTGCCGGCCAGCCTGGCCCATATAGCTTTCTAAATGCTCGCGCAATTCATTCAATACCGCTTCAGCCTTTGGAAATACGCGGTCGGCTACTTTTGCCTGCAAATCATAGAGAGTTCCCCAGTATCCGCATCGCCTTGTTTTCCAATGCTTGATAAGATCGGCTTTTTCCAGGTCGTTAAGGACCTCCTTCGCCTGCATGGAAATAAGGTCGAGGTGCAACGGGAGCGTTTTAAACAAGGCCTCTTGGTCATTTGCCAAGAGGCCAAGGGCTTCCCCCGAGCGTTCACCAAATGTGTCCAGCTTCTGTCTAAGTGCTGTTCGGATAGATTCAATTTCCTCACGTACCCTGGCCGGGTCAAATTCTCGCTCAAGAGTATTCAGTCGCTCTCCGAAGGCACGACGAAGCCGCTCTAAAGCGATCGCCAACCGGTCATTCAGGATATTTCTCGCCTGCTCAAAGCGGTTGCTGGTGGAAAGAATCCGATAAAGTCCATCGCGAACGGCATCTATGCCTCCCTTTTCCATTTCTCCATCATCATGGAATTTGGCAGAAACCAAGTGCACGGGAACATTGTCAAGTTGCTCTATGAAGTAGTACCCCTCCTCGTCAGTTAGCTGATTAGTTTGAAGGAGTTCATCCAGCGTTGATTTTGATTCTGACTTGACACGATTGGCTTCTCGACCCTTGAAATCAGGATATGTCGGGGGATCGTCATCGTTTTCCCGTGCATCACGAACTGCATTTTCATAGGTTTCATCGCATTTTGTAACAATCAATTGCAGATGTTTGATCTGGCGCCGTCTTAATTGCCGCAAGATAAATTCTTTATCACTTTGACTGTACGACGCCCCACTCACGGTTAAGAATAGGATTGCATCGACATCTTTAACGAGTTCTTCCGTCAGTAGCACCCGGAAGTGTTCAGTATCATCTAGTCCTGGGGTGTCAATCAGCTCGATTTGATCGCGTAACAAGGGGATTGGGGCATAGATAGTCAGTTTGTTGACGAGATAATGTAGCGGTTCCTGCCCCGAAGTGAATTTCTTGATGGCGGCTAGAAAGGCTTTTTTTCCATCTCGCGTTCCCCAGTCCTCTGCAATAATCTTGTGTACCTTACCAGTGGGTTGAACCCACTGTTTGACCAATCCTTCAAGATCGATCTGTTCTCTGGGTATATCGCGGCCTTCCTTGTCTTTCCTCGGCGGGCGTTCGTTGAAATGGATAAATCGGTCATAGCGTTTTACTTCCGGATTTTTGGGGTCATCGGCGTGGTCATCTTTAAGGCGCTGCCAATCTTCGACACTTACCAGTTCGACCTCTGCCCGTGTTTGGGTATCGTAACGGAAAATTGAAATTGCCGCAGTTTCTGGATTTGTATCCACTCCCGCCAGACGTTCCCCGGCTAACTTGTTAACAAAAGCAGACTTACCTACCTTAAAGCGTCCAACAACTGCCACTCGATACCGTTCTGGAATATGCGCTTGTTCCAGAGCCTCGGTCAGAAGCATAACCTGTTCATCAATAAAGGGACGATATGCCGGAAGCTCCTTATGCAAAGCTTGCTCTAACTGCTGCTTAAGAAGGATGATTCGGTCGCGTGCTTCGTGCAGTTCGTGGACAAGTAACATACTCATATTCTCTTCCCTCCGGAATGCATCTAACATCAATTTTTCTTCAAATATTTTCCTTGTCTTGTAAATGCAATCACATTTACACCAGCCTGCTCGCCTGATACCAATACCAGAATGCTTCCGGCAAACTTGATCTCAAACTGTTGAGCCGGCTCCATTCACCGGTGATCTCCAGGGAGGGAAAAACTTCCAATCCCGGCATGGTCCGCCAATGCGCTAATGATGGGTTTGCATCCTCTCTGGCAATGAGCCTGGTGAGCAAGGCGGCTCTTGCGGCCGCAACCTTGGCGGCTGGCAAGTCGAACGTATGGTTTACCAAGTGAGATTCGAGGCTTTTTCTCCCCTTTTCAAGCTGCAGGGCATCCGGATGTTGCGGTACTTTTTTCAGCCCGTGCAGACAATACGCCATCGAAGTGGCATACGTATCTTCAAGCGCGTCTCTCATCTGGAAACCGCTGCCCCGGTATTCGTTTTCCAGTTCGAAGGCTTTTTGATAGACGCTCCTGATTTCGTCGATATTTTCCGCCAGCATGAACAGCTCCCCGACATCGAACAACTGCTTTACGATCTGTTGCAGTTCCGGTCTTTTCCCTTCCGGTGGCTCAAACGGAACGCCGGTCGTTCGCGGAGCAAAAGCGGTCAGTTTGTCGGCCAGCAGGCTTTCTATGGTTGGGATATTGACGGGAATCTCTCGTCGTATTTCCAGCAACTGGGGGGTAATAGGCTTCTGGATCACCACATGAGGAATGCGGGACTCCTCTACGACATCGAGGAGCACAAATGGCGCCTGGTTGCCGGGAACCTTGGACTCGAAGTAAAACTTGAAATGACGACGTTTCGGCAACCGCCCGGAATCTCGTTCATCGTCCTTATAATCGATGAATGGGGCAACTTTCGAAATCTGTTGGAGAACCCGGTCCAATTCTTCCGCAGGAGAAGAACAGATAATATCGATATCAATGGAGAGCCTACGGAACTCCGGAATATGGAGCAGGAGGCTGGTGCCTCCCTTGAAGACGAATTCCAGACCGCTTTCCGCCAGATGTCCGAGGAGGGCGAAGGCATGCAGCGCCCGTTCCAGCAGGATCGGGTCGACATTCCCCAACTCTTTTCGTTTTTTCTCAAGCCAGTCGGCAGTAAAACAAATTTCTGAGATCATATTTTCAACCCATTAACTCCGCATTTTTAAAAAGTGCGGAGTTAATGGGTTACCTCCTGGCTGTCAAATTTTTCCCGCTTTTCCTCCGCATACGCAAGCAAAACAGCAAGTTGCAGCAGTCCAGCTCCGAGAGCAGTATCAATGATTCGCTGAACTTCGGGGATATCCAGCAGTTTCAGCTTCTGTGCTTCAATCACAAGATCGACCAGGGCTTTTTCGATAGGGGCAACATGATCTTTGGTTTCCGGTTGCTTGACAATGGCAGGACGAAGAACGACCGTCCGGTCTCCGGGATGAACAAAACGCTCGGCAATACTTTTACCGGGATTGCTCCATGCGTCCCACCCTTCCTTCTTGAGAAATCCGGCCACCGTTTCCAATGCATCACTTTCAGTGTAAAGGAATATAGTCGGCTGGGCGATGAGGTGGAGGGCAAAGTGGTTGAATTGCACTGTGGACCAGCAGCAGAAATCCAACAGCGGGAAGGCTTTTTTCACTGCCCGGATTATCTTCGCAACCGGCTTGGGGTCAAGGCTCACCGGCTTTGTGTGCCGGCTGTACCAGCCACGTCCGGCATCAGAAACAATGCCAGAAGCCATAGCTTCGCTCATGTATTCCCGGAGAGTATCGTCGCCAAGCTCAATTTCTGCTGCGGTCAAGGCATGTTTGATGGCAGCGAGGGAGAAGTAAGCGCTGCGCTCCTTGAGAGAGGGAAGAATCCGATTGGTTAGAATTGATTTTTTGTCGGGTGTCTCCTGAACAACATGTGAGCTCTCAACAATTATTATTTCTTCTTCAGTCAAGCCATACAGATCATAAACCAGCCTATCAATCTCAGCTTCAAGTCGAGGGACTTCCTGACTATTAGGTTTGGCCAGGATCTGTTGAACATGCTCAACGATGAGGGCTTGCTGGCTGATGGTTGAGGGGATTGGAAAAGCTTCTAATCCATCTGGTTGGACTTCATAATAACCATTTTGTTTTCCTGCAAATGTTCTTCTGGCATAAAATTCAAATAGCTTGGAGTTTAATAATGCCAGCAAGCAAATATCCTCTGATTTTACAGACATGAAATATGAAGTGTTTCCTAAGTAACTCAAAGTAGTATCAAGTGAAAATGTGGGGCGAATTGATATCTTTGTTGAAATGATTTTTGGAGTGAGAAAGTCATCATAGTAACTACACGAGCGCAATTCCCACCAGAATCTCCCCTGATCATCACGTTTTTTTAGCCCCGTCTCCCACTGTGACAAGTGCCTGTATATAGATGGATATGTCTTTTTAAAGATTGAACAAGCTCCGAATTCGCTTTTTTCATTCGACCAGGGCCATTCCTTGTTAGCGCTGCTAGCAATGGCAATGATGTATAATTTCGCCCACTCAGCTTGCCATTTCCTGACATCCCTCCCCCTTAGCCACGGTTTGATAAGTTCTGAATTTTTCGGGTCTTCAGCGATCAGATGAGTCCGCGTCTCCTCATCAATAACAAATGCTTCGTTAAGTCCTGTTGTAATGCCTCTATAAAAGTGACCATTTGTATGCTTGCTTAAAGGAAGTCCGGCAGTGCGCAATTTCTCAGCAAGAGCCAGTACCTCGGGACGCTCTAGATTCCACCCTTCTGTCTTCAGTGCCAAAACTGGCATGGTAAAACCGACAGTAGCGATGGTGTCTTCCAGGCGTCGAAGTTGAGCAGGTTCAGTGAACGTGGCTACCACGACCTTAGATGTTTCCGCATTCTCAGGGATATTTTCTCGTTTTTTCTCCATCAGTAGTATCGATGGATACGTCGTAGCATCGAAGATTGGTAGGTCGGCAAAATCAAGCACCACTTTTGGTGTTGTTTCGGTTGTTAGCAAAATGCGGGTATTTTTACCGTATCCGATACGCATGAATTTGTTGGGAGCGATGAAGCAGAGGTGTCCGGTAGGTTTCAACTTATCTACAGCTAGTTTGTAGAAGTAGGTATATAGGTCTGCAGTGCCGCAGTAGAAGTCGCCAAACGCACGTTCGAGATCCGGCTTCTTCGCTTTGATTGCTTCCTGTCTCACATACGGTGGGTTAGCTATGAAAATGTCAAACCCACCCTGTTCAAACACATCCTGAAAGAAGAGATGCCAAAGGAAGTATGGGCGTTCTGGATTTTCTTCGAGATCTTGCAATTTCCCTTTCTTCAAGGCAATCGATTTTAGGCAATCCTCAAGCTCCGCAAGTCGTCGTTCGTCCTTTTTGGCGGGCTTCCACCCCTTGACCAATCCGGCCTTGCGCTTGATCTCAGCTTTGCGCAATTGCAACTCGTCACTGAATTTCTCTTCCTGGATCTGCAGGTTGTAATCAATGTGATCCAATACAAAGCGGTCGATCTGTTTGTGCAGCTCCTGCTTCTCGGTCGGATTGGTCACGCCAAAATACTTGTTTATCAGACGGGATATTTCTTTAGCCCTGGCTGCGCTTTCATGCGATTGAGAGTATTCAAGCAGGTTGCCGGGAAACATCTGCCCCTGCCCCTGTTTTGAGAAGACTTCCACCTTGAAACCTTTTGATTGTTGCAGATTGTCCAGCGGAATCCCCTCAAACGATTCCAGCAGCGAGTCTCCCTGCATGATCTTGTAATCCAGGTTCGGGAGCGGTCGAGGTTCGTCCTCATCCACGATAAGCGAAAGCCAGAAACGAAGGCGGGCAATCTCCACTGCGCCGGCATCGATGTCCACCCCATAGATGGAGTTCTGGATTATTTTGAGCTTGGTGTCAGCTGGGTCCAGGGTCCAGTCGAGGGTCAACTTGATCCAGTAAATCTCTTGCAAAAGGCCAATGGGGAAGGCTCCGGAACCGATGGCCGGGTCACATATTTTCAGGTTGTCGAGCAGTTCTTCGATGCGCTTCGCGTTCTGACGCACCCAATTGTTCTTATCCGTGGCAGAACCGGCATCCTTGAAACGAACCAGGTTGACTATCTCTTCGCGCTCACCAAGATGCTGCTGCAGATAGTTAATCAGACTCTGTTGGCACATGTACTGGACAATGGCCTTAGGCGTATAGAACGCCCCCTTGTCCTTATTGTCCTCCAGCAGGTTCTCGAAGATGTGCCCCAGCATTTCCGGGTCAATGCCAACTTCATGATCGTCCGGGTCGTTCTCATCGATGGTGAAGTTGTACTGGCCGAAAAACTCCAACACCTGTTCGAAAAGAGCGGCGGGGAAATCAAGCCGCTCCACTGGCAGCGGTTTATGGTCATTCGGCAACTTTTCATGCTCGAACAGGCCGCCGTTCAGGTACGGTACGCGGGTGCCAGTAATGGGAAAAATGGCATTGGGGCGGTCGGGGCGATTGAGGGCTTCGAAGAAGAGCGGTACAAGCCGGGTGGAGTAGAATTTTTCCTTGTCCGGACAGGACAGGAAGAGGTTACGAACAAAGTCTCGTTCGCCGTCAATCCATTCGGTGCGATCAGCGGGGCATCCGAGCCATCCCTTCTTCTGAATGAAATGGAGAAAAACAAGGCGGCCCAGCAGGCGTTTGGCAAAGTCACGAACCGGCTTGTTGGCTTTGTCCTGTTCCTTGTCATCCGTCAGGCGGGGAATGCCGAAGACCTGTTGCGGAACATTGCCCGTCAGCAGATGATTGACAAAGGTGGTGTAATGCTCCTTGTAGAGGTTGAAAAATTCCTTGTTGAGCTTTTCGACCGAGAAAGCCTCGACCACGTCAGCCAGGGTAGCTCTGTCCTGCTTTTCGGCAAGCTGGCTGAGCCGCCGGGCTGCCGTGGTACAGGTCTCATGGGGACCGAGCAGGTATGTAAAGCGCTTGGTGGCTGTCTGACGCTCGACAAACTCCCCGTCATCATTGAACTCTGATTCTTTGGCGGTAAAGGTGAAACGGTAATCTTCATTCTGTCCGGTGAAAATAACCAGGACACCATGGCTGGTCTCCTGATCGATGTACCTGGCAACCAGGTTGCGCAGCTCCACCCGATTGCGCTGAATCATCTTTTTCGGTGTCAGCGCGATCTCGAAAATCGCCAGTCTCTTGTCATCATGCAACCGGACATTACCCAGCTCCAGAAATGATTCCACCTCCGAATGGTCGCAATGGATTGCATTAGGTTCCCGATACATATCGACACGGGGAAATACCTCGCGCAGCACAGTTTGCCAGGCATTGCGATCATATCTCTGCTGCAGTTTCTGTTTCAGTTCGCTCAGTATCATGAAGAGAAGGACTCCGATATGATGATTTCCGGTCGCAGTTCACCCGAGGTTTTTACAGCGATCACAGGCTGTTCGGTTTCTTCAAATTCCGGCCCCAGCGGATAGCGGTTCAGGATCTCCATCAGCTTTTCCAGAAGCGCCACGGCAGTCACCGGAGTTTTTTTCTGGCTTTTGGCCAGGTCATTGATTCCGCGCTGCAATTGGGCAAAGCGGGCCAGTTTGATTGCGTGCTTGGCCGCCCGGATGCGGCGTTTTTCCGCCTCGCTGATGAAGGGAAGTTTCAAAAAACCGTCCAGATAGGACAGGGCCTTACGCTCATTGGGGCCTTGGGCGGTGTCTACGACCTTGTGCTGTATGGCCTCAGCCTGCAGCTTACCGGCGAAATCATCCAGGGCCAGGTTGACATGGTCGTGATGGCGGTCGTGGAGCGGGTGTGATGCTTCATCGCCAGTGGCCTGATAGATACGGGCGGTTTCCACAAAACTCAATTCTTCGATCTCATCATCCGGCCCGATCCGATAAAAGGCATCCCGTTTTTGATTTCTGATAAAGGTTACGGTCTTTCCATCCAGATCGTTTAGCTCCCGACCGGTACGCGCCCGCAGAGGCAGGTTGCGAATGCGGCGGAACTTTTCCGGGTTGTCGGCCTTGAACTTGCGTAATTCCATCAGGAACACCAGACGCTCATCCCGTTCCTCTTCTACATCCCGATCAAACAGTCCGAATGTGCCGAATTCTTCATCTTCGGAATAGATCTGGCTATCTTCACCCAGAGCCGAGTGAAATGCCTGGAGTTTCATCAGCGCTTTTTTGTGCAGGTCGATATCATTATCGACCTTGGCGGTCGGGAAGAAGTTGTAGACGTGAATCTTTGACGCTGTGGTACCGATGCGGTTGACTCGACCGATGCGCTGCATCAGGCGTGTTGAGTTCCAGGGGGTGTCATAATTGACAATGACGTTGGAGCGGTGCAGGTTGACACCCTCGGCCAGTACCTCGGTGGAAATCAGGATGTTGTAATCGTTGGCCTGCTGATCGAGAGGGATATTGGCGTCGAAATTTGCCCGAACAATCGGCATGCGCTCATTGCGATTTTCCGAATCAATGCACAGCACCTTGGTGTAGCCGTTATTCTCCAATTGCCGCTTGAGGATATCGGTAGTTTCCTTGGCCTCGGAAAATATCACCAGTTTTCCACCATGGTTTTGCTTGCGATCAAAGAGCTCGGTCTTGAGATAGGCCAGAAACTCGTCGAATTTCGGATCGTTCTTTACCTTTACCCACTGTTTGCTAAGCGCATCGAGAGTTTCATAATCAGCCTGCAGGCCGGCAAGGTAACCATCCTCAAAATCCTCCGGTGTGCATATTTCGATGGTTGGATCGTTGGCCTGCTTCTCGGCAATCAGCGCAATCAACTCATCTTCACGCCCTTCCAGGATATAGCTCGATACGTTAAGACTTGGCGCTATGTAGATGGTCCCGTTCTCAAACATGCTTTGCATGGCACTGGTGGCATTCTTGAAGCGCAGCAATGATTCCGTGAAGGCGTGGAAACTGCTGTCCAGCCGCTTAACCAAAAGCGTCTTCATGATATTTGCCAACTGTGCCGAAATACGGTCTGCGTTCTGATATTTCCGCTTCTTCTCCGGTTTGAGGAAACCGATGGCGCGATAGCGGTTATAGGTCAGATCTTTCTTGAGGGCGTTAATCGTCTGGTCGTAGAGCGACTCCATGTCAGAATCTAGCTGATAAAGGATTTTCTTGGGCTTCTCTACTTTGGGGAAGACGATATTTTGTTCAGCGAGATCATTACTGTAGGTATCATGCTCCATCAGATCGGTGCGGGTGCGGCGAATGGTCAGATAGGAAAAAACCTTGGTCCGGATCAGCTCATAGATACGCTTGACCTCTTCACGCGCTGCAGCGGTATCTGGATTACGCAGGGCGGTTTCGTATTCCTTGATCCGATTAGCGAAGAAACGCTGCAAGTTGCCGATCTCCAGGCTTGAATCCTTACCGTCCTGAAAGAGGAAAATCAGGTTGCGAATGTCGGCAGGGCGATTGTTGAGCGGCGTTGCTGAAACGAGAATTACCTTCTTCTTTGCCAAGGTGCCGTCTACCAGGCGGTGTTTGGTGGGAGCTTTGCAGATTCGTTGCAACTGGTCATAGATCTCGGCTGTGTCGTTACGGAATTTATGTGCCTCGTCAACAATGATGAGGTCGTATTTTTCAGCGTGCTTGATCTTGTGCAGGCTGCCATTGGTGACAATCTCGGCAGTCTTCAGCTCGAACTTGTCTATGGCATGCTGCCAGCTCTCCTTAAGAGCAGGTGGCACAATGATAAGGGTACGCGACAGATATGACGGGAAATCGTTGTGAAAGAAGAATTTCTTGGCGATCAACGTAGCAATAATGGTCTTACCGAGACCGACAACATCGGCCAGGAAAAAGCCATTATGCTTATGCAGCAGATCATACCCCAGCTTGACCGCATCGACCTGGTAGGAAAGTCGCATAAAGCCTTGCGGAAGATCGGTGATGGCGTTGGGGTCGAACTCTACCGCCGAACCGAAATATTCGGTCAGGAATTTGATGTAGATCTCAAACGGTGTCAGGTCTGAGCGAAGATATGAATGCTCACGTACTGTCGATACATCCTTGGGAAGTATGGATATTCCTTCCTCCCATAGTGCCTCAAATTCATTGGTGGCAAACTGGACATCTTCAAACGAGTTCAACAGGACATTGAATTCGTAATTCCTCTGTATTTCTTTCGTGCCGAGTCCGGCATCGGTGAGATTCGATGACCCGGTGATGACGGCACCGGCTTTATGCTCGTTGTAGCCACTAGGCCGGAAAATGTAAATCTTGGCGTGCAGCCGTTTTGATGGGTGAGCGCGAATTTCCAGTTTCTTGGCGACTACATCGTCAACAAACTGGATAATGCCCTCTTCTACCTCTTTGGTGTAGCGTGCTTCCTGAATATCATCCCTCAGCGCTTTGCGAAACTCCTCCACCGCCCGATCCGAGTCGGGATGAAACAGCAACCCCTGTTTGTGGTAATCAGAAATGATCGTATCAACATTGATTCCCACGAGTATACGGATATTGGGGACATGGTTCAGAAACGGGCGGATGGAAAAGTAGCCCGACGCCCGCAGAAAACCCACCAGCGCATCAAAGAATTCTATGTCACGGTTATGTTCGAAAATCCCCTTGAATTTGTTGAGCAGGGTATTGTCACCGGCATTTGTAAAGAAGCGTGTTGACATGCGCTTTCCTTTTGGATGTTGATTAACGTTGGATGCCCAAGTTGATTGAGTTGTCCGCCGAGATTTAGAACATCAACGATAGCACAACCATATGACATAGAATGTCACAGCAAGTTCCACAAAATCTTAAAGATCCGGATCAATCGTAGTGTTTACATAAACCTGCCATCGACGATCCTTTTTAGCCCCCTTGATACTCACTCTTGGAGTCAAGGCCGTTGGAATTGGCCGTTTCAACCGGACATACTCGGCTAGAGGCTCTGCCAACTTTTTTTCACCAACCAGCTCCAGCAAATAGCCAAGCCTCTGTGCATATGACACAGGGGACAGCTCGGCAACTTCGACAAGGCGCTGCGGATCGATACGCTCAGCCAGTTCGGTCAGGATGGTTGCAACATTGTCCAGACCGGCACAGTGGCTGACATAGCCGACAACATCAAGCGCAGTTGCCTCGGGTGTTGATACTTTTA
>JAJZUQ010000001.1 GCA_021848385.1 Deltaproteobacteria bacterium | reverse complement strand
GAAAACAGCTATTGCTGGCACGTGCCATGCCTTCGATTTCGAAAAATATGCCGACCGCTACTTGGCGGAAGTGCAATACTGCTTCAACCGTCGCTTTGACCTGCGCTCCATATTCCCCAGGCTACTCTATGCTGCCGCCCATACCGGTAAGCGGCCGGAAGCCTGGTTACGAATGGCTGAATTACAGAGCTAATCAGGATTTCTTTTGCCTTTTCCATACTAAAAGCATAACACAGATGTTGATTTGAATACCTCATCGTGGGTGAGTGTTTCGACGGCTGTCTCGATTGCTGCTTTTGCTTTTATACTGGCAAGCAAGTCTCATTCTTTATGTCATCAATTATCATCTGGAAATACTCGGGGATTGTCTTTTCTGCCTTGTAGTTAATGGTTTGCGGATGCCAAGTTCGATAACAGACTGCCCCGTTGCTTCTGAATTTCCACAAAGCCTTCTTTTCTATTACTTCGATAGTTTCACGGTCCGGCAAGAAGCTTTTTATAACACTGTCATAGGTATGGCTTGTTACGAAGATGATGTAGTCCGGTTTGAGTAGTTCCAGTTCTTTTTGGAAAAACCGTTTCGACAGTTCACGTAACTGAACAGAGTGGTTTATGGAATTCCGGGAGTATCCATTCCCTTTTTGCTTGTAGTCCATTTTCATCAAATTACTAAATACTATCGATCCTTTTTTATTGCCAGTTAAAGACTTTCTTATTTTCTTGTATTCGATAAAATATTTAATATTCCATCTCGGCTCGTCCTGCATTTCATGCTCATAACGACGCAGCAATCTATCCACCCCGTCTTCATTGTTGAGGAAGTCATGAAGGTTTTTGACCTCTCCGCCCCACCCGTTTGTCTCCTTACCCACATACATGATCTTCAATGCCGAAGTGAGATAGTTTTCGGGGACACTAAGTAAGTATGGTGCCGACAACTCCATAGCTTGCTTATCAGTAAACGTTCGATCACGGCGGATAGCTTCGAATTCGCTTCGGTAAAACTCTGTCAACTGGCTCTGGATCGCATTTGTCATTAAATCCCCCTTGTTATGGCAATAAATGATTGAGGAGTACACAGCTCTTCATTTTACTTTAATTCAGCAATTAATGTTACATTTTCCCCAATTCATCCAGAATCCTCACCATCGCCAACGTATCCAGATGGCAATACTCCAAGAGATTACCCCGTATTTGTTTCTGTTCCTCCGGATCGCTAGACGCCCGCAGCCGAAGCCAAGCATCAGCAGCAGTCCCCCCATCACTTATTGACAATGTTTCATAGGAAAGCTCAGGAACCAGTGCAGGGAGCACCACTTTAATAGAATACGAGCCGTCGAATTTCCAGTGGTATATCTGTTTGCTGCGAAACGGCGCCATCAGGTCCACCAGGTTATCAATCAAATGGTGGAGTCTCTCACTATGCATTGGGAAACGCTCTGCAAGCATTCGGAGGATTTTCCCTTCGAAGCCCTTATTCCAGGAAAGAATACAGGCGTTTTCAGGCAGGACATCAAGAAGGGCATGCAGGAATGGTTCTTGTGGATCTCCAACTGCTGGCGCCAGAAATTCCCGATGCTGTATAGGGGCACCAGAAGTATTCTGCAGATGCAATGAAAACTGGAATGGGACCGGCTGGAATGGTCGCGTACCATCAAACAGGGGAACCGCCATCAAGCAGGTGGTTTCAAAGTCGAGGAAGGCGAGGGGATACCAGAGAGAATTGAGAAATTCCCGGATAGCAGCAACATCGACCACATTTTTCTGATGCAGGCACCCATCAAGTTGCATCTGCTGTCGCCAGCCAAGGGTTTCGCGGGAGACGTCCTCCATCTTGACGATCCCCTGCTTATATAATGCAAAGCCATCCGGCTTTCCCAGGTCGGCAAAATCGAATACGGACGGCGAGGGGATATGGGACCAACAATACCCCGAAAAAGAGCACTCGTAAGGATTTGAGCAGTGCGGACCGATGTCAATGGCTGGCATCTCTCCCTGAAGCATGCTGCGCATGGCTGCGATGTTTTCATGCAACTCGGCCTGCTTTGCAACTATCTCCTCTGTGACGTCAAGGATGGTAAAGAGCTGAGGTACGTCAATATCACCATGACGAACATACTGGTTGTTGATATGAACAAGGCATGCAGAGCTCACGGGAATCTCTGATCCCGTGACTATGAGGTACTGGACAGCGATGTCATTCACATAGACGTCTTTTTTGTCGGTTGAGTTCTTTACTTCGTAAAGCCCCCAGCCGTTCACTCCCTTATGGAGAATATCAACCTTACAGAAGATGTTGTCGAAATTGAAGGCTGCCTCGTAAATGGTTTCAACACCCTCGTCAATGAGCCTGCGGGTCATGGTTACCTGCTGGGCCGTTGAAAGACCGTCGTATGGGACCTCAACACCCCCGGGGAAAAGGTGCTGAGCCAAAATTCCCACATCGGTGCCAGCATCGAAAACCGCCTGTTGCGCCGTCGACACATCGTCTTTCAACTCTGGTCGGTTCTTATGGAGCCACAGAGCTTTATGGCATTGCAACCCTTTGATATAGAGAGATTTGCTGAGAAAGGGGGAATATTTAGCCATTTAGTTCTCCTGCAGTGATTTGGTCCCAAAGACGTAGATGATCGGCGAAAAGGGTTTCTACAGGGCCACGACCATTGAGAAAATTGGCAATTTCATCGAACAATATTACTTCTGCGTATTCTGAAATTTCTGACATTTTTTCTTCGTCCAGTTTGGGCGTTACATACACAACCTGAATTTGGGGGCTAGAGGCAACATCAAGTAATGGCTTATATTTTAGTTCGTTATCATCCCAGGACAAAAAGTTCAATTCCTCAAGCAACTCGAATAAATTACGGTATTTCCCTTTTTGCTTGGTGGCAGAATATACCGTAATAAGGTTTTTGATGTTTTCCATAAAATTCATTTTTCTCGCTAGTTTCAGATAATCTTCCTGCTCTTTCCTAATGGATTTGGTGTCGGTTTTTAGCTCAACGATATAGGCAGTGGAACAGTCCTCAGACAACAGGACATAGTCAAAATTGACGGTAGTTTTCGTAGTCTTGTTGTTGCTATAAGGGAACTCAGGAATGATAATTTGGTGTACTTTCCGACTGAACCGGTCTGAAATTATGTCATGCATAAACAGCCCGAAGAAAAGGTCAGCTCTACGTTCAAGTTGGTACTTCGGAAGATGTCTCCATCTATCCAGATTTTTCAACATCGATTCGATTGCGGTTGCGTGATCCACAATGTCTCCTTTTGCAAATGTATTTAGTCCTTCATATGCTGTTCTGCCTGCGGAGCCCCGATTATAGAAGGGCTCTTCACTGACCCAGCACCTGACAAATAGCTCATTGGAGAAGCCGCTCAATATCTCTATGAGCAGAAGCATACATGACAGCCGTTCCGTTGAACTCCCGCAGAACCGTTGCATTACCTGAGAATGATTTATCATCTAGTTTGGGAACCAATGTAAAAATCGGCTTCTTCTGTTCCTTGCAAGCTCGCACAGCATTCATAGCCCCGCCGCCATCGGCAGCCTGCACGACAAATGTTCCATGCGCAGCAGCGACGATAGTCTTATTTCTTTTTTGGAGCCATACGGCATTAACCTTCGTTCCAAATGGGAGCTCGGAAATGATCACCCCGTTTTCTGTTATTTGATCGTATAACTCTCGGGACTTGACCGGATAAACAACATCAGCACCACAGCCGAGCACACCCATAGTTAAGGACTTCGCCTCAAGGGCTCCTCGATGGGCAGCGCTGTCGATACCCAGTGCCATTCCACTAACAACGACCCAACCGCTTTTCCCCAGCTCCTTGGCTGTACTTTCGGCAATAGCTAAACTTTCATATGAAGCATTTCGAGATCCCACTATCGCTATCGATTTGCTGTAATTCTGAAATCTACCGATATCCCCCCTATAATAAAGGATAGGATGGCACATCGGCGATTCCTTCAGGAACTTTGGGTAGCGTTGATCGTCCAGAAGCACTATCCCTCCACCGCACTTCTCCATAAGTTGTAGTTGGTCCTCTGCGAATTTAGTCCATTTATCGCGAGTCTCAGCTTGCTCCCGTATCCTCCGGACCACTTGCCGCGTTATGCCCTGTATCGATAGAAGCTTGTCATCTGACATAGAAAAGACAGCAAGTATGTCATCACCGAGGAGGTTAAGCAGAGTACGGAACCGTACAGAACCGAGATATTTGCATTGGCTTACCATATACCAGTTGGCAAGCTTTTCGATAGTTATCATCTTATTACCTCTTCGCCAGTGACACTTTTCCCCAATATCGGTTTTATCTCTATCCTTCAAGAGGTCGCAACGTATTTCGGGGCATTTAGTGCTCCAGCAGTGATTTTTCTAAAAACGCAGATCTTCGGTAAAACCTCAACGGTTCCTTCAGTTTGGAGGAATTCGGCGATTTCATTCAGTCTTTCTCGTGCTGCGCTGCTTGCGGAGTCCGACCCAAGGAAGGATGAAGTAGCTTCTTTGAGATGCCTACAATATCATTAAGTATGCACTGTAAGCTTGCTATCGTTGAACGACCCCATGATTTTGAGGCACAATCCATGTACTCATAATATTCGCGAAAATCACTGACAAGAACGTCCAATTCTTGGTATAACCAGATGGCACAGCATTCATCGAGTGGGTATCCAGTTATTTCGATCAGCCTGAGCATGGCATCCGGCGGTGTGGCTACCTCACTGTAATACAGACAGAATTCACGAATGATGCTTGCGCAGTCCGAGCAGATAGGTTGCTCGCTTACATTGCACCTGGCAAATGGTTCAACGGAACTATTTCCACAGAACTGGCAGATGTTATCTTCAATGGAACCTTCTACCACAAATGAACCATAATTGGGATTAGTATTAAAATATGGTCTTTTGCCAACAGGAGGTGTTCCCCCCCCAGCTATATAATATCGACCAGCGTACCAGAACTCCCCTTTGCGAGGTACTCGACTTGCTTTGACTTCTACCGGGAAATAAGCGTTGATTGCTTCAAAGCTTTCGACCGATACGGGATGTGTCTCAGGGTAATAGAAACTAAATCCTCCCCCCAGCAAGTTAAATGAGCTGTCTACCCAATGCAATGATCCTAGGGCATAGACGTTTAGCAGCCTGTTCACCTCTTCGTCATCACCATCGTCTGCGCTGAACATCATATCCATAAATAGCACGTTCCCCATACCATCTAGGGCGAAACCACCGATTGAAATCTGATTCCATGGGCTGCAACCTTCATTGTGAAATACATTGCAATCGATGATTTTTACTACGGTGACAATGTTTATGTCGTGCAAAGGTGCCATTGACAATGCAATCGGCTCCTCTTCTCCCGTCATTGTGAACCTCCAAACAGTATCGGCATATTTCGCTTTTGACGATAACGGCCGATAACCTCTTTTATATCTTCTATGGTCGGTTTTCCGCTCATCCCCTGGATGATTGACTGAGTCGCAGCTTGGCGTGCAATAAAGTCTATCTCTGCGGTGTGCATCGGATAACTCTCCACCAGAGTCACCAGCTGATCATTACTGACAGCCTTGTTTTCCAGATGGAGTTCCCATTGCCTCATCTGCAGCTCTTCCGGGGGGTACTCCAGTTGATAATGGAGATTGAACTCCACGGGCAAGATCGTCTTCTTCAATTTAGTGCTAACCATACAGAACAGGCCTCTATGATTTCGAAGGTGCCCCGTCAAGTTGGACAAAAGAAGCCCTTTCCCATCAGCCTTGTCACTCAATAATTCATCAAGCATTCCTTCATAATCTACGAACAAAATCATTGCGGCATCTCCCGTCCCTTCGGAAAACGCGTACTGCATTGGTAAAACCTTCCGTTGGCTAACCGGATCGATTAACTTGTTATCCTCAGCCATTGAAATCACTTTGCCGTAATCGAAGCACTGTACCTTGAGGCCACAAACCGCAGCGAGAGCTTCTGCTGACTTGATGCCGGTAGCCACGTCTGTAGTACTGATCAGCATGTTGAGCCCCAGCCCTTCTGTTTTCAGCCGCTGCCAAGCCCGAGCGGTGTTGCGCAGTTGTTTCTTTTGAATTTGATGGAGATGCAGAGCGTCCAAGGAGCTCTTTGGAGTATAAATCTGGCAGATGCCGTTAGTATCAGAGAGCGACAGGGACTGTTGACTCGCAGCCTGTTCAAGCAGTTCACGGGTAATGACTGTCTGCCCTGTTGCGATGGCTGCGTTTGCTGCCATGAAGATACTGTTCTTGATCAGGCCACCGGTGAAAAAGTAGCGTTCGGCCAAGGCTTGGAGGTCCACATCGTCGGCAAGCGGAAGTGAATTTGGTGTCAGAGTTTTCCACATACACAGGCGAAGGGAGGCATCTGGCAGGCGGAAATGGACCTTCAGTGCCAGACGGCGTTCCATGGCAGGGTCGAGCTCCACCGGGCGGTTGGTCGCAAGGATAGTAATGCAGCGGGACTTTTCCAATTCCAGCAGAAGTGCCCGACTAAGCCCCGTGTTCTCATGGCCACTGAAAATGTCGTCACACTCATCCAGAAAGACGATTGCACCCATGAGAGCAGCCTCTCGGAAAAGGAAGCGAAGGATGTCGACATCGTTCATCCTCATCTCCCCCATATCCTCCAGATTGAGTGTAAGGAGTGGAGCATTGAGGTGATGAGCCAGACCCTTGGCCATCATGGTCTTGCCTGTCCCCGACGGCCCGTGGAAAAGTATTGCCAACCCGGTCCCATAACCGAAAAACTCGTCCAGACCGTCAAGTGCTCCGCTCTGCCTTCCTGCCATGAACCGCTCAACGCTGGAGACAAGCTCATCTTTCAGCTTTTCCGGCAGCACCACCTGCTCCAACTGCACATGACTTCGTTCCCGTCTAATAAATTTGAAGGCGGTATGGTAAAGGTTGTTGTCCCCCAAGATGTAACGGACGTTCCGTTCATGCAGGTAGACCGACAACCGCAGAATCGTGCTGGAACCGTCAATATCACCTAATTGCGTCAGCACTCTTTCTCGGAAGAGGGTGCCGTTTATGCTGAAATAGCGTCGGCAGTCAAGTTGCTGCCTCAGGTCTGGCGCGATGATAGTCAGCAAGGTACCGATTTCCATACCGTTGTCACAGTGTTCTTCAAGGCCGCTTTTCCTGAAGCAGGCAATGAAATCAGGAGCCGTGTTCTGCAAAAGGAGCAACATGGCAACGTTTCGCTCGAAACTGTCAAGTTGCCACATCTCGCAAAATGCCACAAAATTGAGGACTATCCCTGCCTGGCGTGACGCATTTTCTTGCTGGCGGTTCTCTTCAGCGGTTACGGCCAGCAATTTTTCGGCCTGCTCAAATACCACATCATCCGGGAGGAAGGGAAAGATGCTCCTGAAACTTTCTTCCTGGTCACGCTTACCTCGGCCTTTGTCCCAGCCGCGACGCAGAACTGCCACTGCCAGCATTAGCTTGGCCTCCTGCTCCAAGGCCTGCAGATGGTCAAGATTATCGGCGAACGGTACGACATGGAGGTTTGTGTCTCTTTGCAAAGAAAACGGTATTACCTGGCCTGCCTGGTCGGACGGGGCAAGGGTGGCTTGTGCGCTCATTGGTGTTTTCATTATTCCCTCCATGCCTACTGGCGTGTCCGCACAGGTTCGATGATATCGGCAATACCATGCTCTATCGCTTCGTTCGGAGCCAGCCAGGTATCAACGTCCCGAAGCAGGTAGCTCTCCAACTCCTTTCGGTCTCTGATGTTGGAATAGGTCAGATAGTGGTTGATGATCCGTTCATGCTCCAGATCTTCTTCCTTGCGACCGGCAATGAGTTGGCTGTGGTTCCCGAAGTTGAAGGCGGAAAATCGGTGGGAAAGAATGGAGGTGCGAGGAGTGATTACCCGACGGCCCTTCTCGCCGGTCATGAAGACGAGAAGCCCCATGCTGGCGATCATGCCGATGCCGGTGGTGTAGATGGGGATGCGGGACCACTCCATGATGTCGATGATGGAGAAGCCGGCTGGGCACGAACCACCCGGGGAATTGATGATCATCTGGATCTGATTGACTTCAGCCTTGATGTTGTACTCGATGATCTGCTTTGAGACACCTTCGGCCGTGCCGCCGTTGATCGGCCCGGAGAGGTAGATGATGCCATAATCGTTGAGACCTGATTCTTTTTGTTCCTTGTCTTTTTCTGCCATGGGGATGACCCTCCTGTAGTATGTGTTGATCTACAGGTACACCCGGCGAATGTCATATTTGGACAATGTGCAGAAAAAATTTGAGACGCATGAAAAAAATGCCTGGCGGAGAGCCAGGCATTTAAAGCATTGGAGGGATATCGCGAAAAGCGGCTATGGCTGACCGGTCTTGCCGACGACAATGGTCAGAAGATTTTTTTCAGGGTCGATCTCATAGCGGATGACCGGGCAACGGTATGCATCAAAATACATGAAACGAAAGAACGAGTCATCTGCGGGGTCAATCAGCCGATTGATCTCGGGCCAGTGCATTTTTTTCGGGGGCATCGAGCGGTGGCTATCACTCTTGTCACTGAATTTTACGCAAACCGTTACCGGTCCATCGTCTGAAAAGATTTGAAGATATTCGGGCTGGTCTGGCCAAAGCATGGTGGGCTCCTTTACTTACAATATTTCAGTAACTTGATCTGAGAAGCTTACCTAAAGATTCCTTCTCTACATTTGAATTTGGCCCATATACAGTACCAACAAAATTGCACTTCACAATTTTCATATTGTTGTACGTTGAAACGTATATTTCTTTTCCATGTATATTGTCTTTCTCAAAATCAATACCATTAAAAATAGGATCTGAATCCAATACATTATGAGTGTTTTTGCCATTAAGTATTATTGCCTTTGGTGGCATATACTCAATGATGCTGTGAAACAATTCCTTGGACAGCTTCGCTCCTAGCCAGTTGTCCCAATCGATATCCTTATTGTCGATTCGAGGCGTATTAGTAGACCAATATGGTAAATGCTCAATAAAAAACGCATGATTATTGATCAATTTTTTAGCATCTGAATAATCATCACCAGAAAAACTTTGCAAAACTGATTTGAACCGAGTAAAGAACTTATAAATTTTATCTTCTTCAAATATTTTAACTAAATCAGTTTCGTAATGGGTACGATTTTCTAGTCTTGAATGTCTTTTCTCATGACCAATATAATATTTGTTATTCAATGAAAATATAAGAACATAATTTTGTTCTGATAAGGCATCAATATTAACTGCAAAATAATTGTTGATTACTTTATCGCAAAAAGCATTTGCTCCTTTAAGAGACAACTTGTTGTTTATACTGTTTATTTCATTTATAAACTCATTCCTATTACAATTATATTGTTCAAATGTCTTATCAATAACGCTATACATTGTTTCTTTTACTTTATTTTTTCCAGTGCGCACGCAAAATTCCCCCAAGAAAATATTAGTATTGCATTTTTGTTAGTTGTAATACATAAAGTTATCAATTTCAATATTTATTAAACCAATTGAATGTCATTTTTGGACATTCTGATGATTTAAAAATGGAGGTATGATGCGCGGACGAAACCTCAAGAAACTGCTTGATGCCATTAACCTACTAGCAAACCCTTGCGGTACCACCATCGCAGAACTGGGGAAAAAGCTCGAAACAGATAAACGGCAAGTCTACCGGGTTATCGAAACGCTCCAAGACGATTTCAGGTTCGTGATCGATAAGGATAAGGCGATGGTCGGCGGCGAAGTCCGTTATTACTTGAACAAGGACCAGTACAAGCGCCTGTCGGACATGAAGGTAGCCGACCTCAATCTCTCCCTCACCGAAATCATCGCTCTTTACTTCCTGAAGGGCCACGTAAAGCTCTATCGCGGAACCGCTATAGAAGCGGAGATTGAACGGGCCTTTGCAAAATTCGACGCCTTTGTGCCGGAAGGACTGGCCGACCGCCTTGATAAAGTCAAAACCCTCTTTATCCCCTCTGCCAGGTTTGCAAAGGACTACTCGGGCAAGGAAGAAACCATCGAAACGCTGACTGACGCGATTCTGCAACAAAAGACCTGCCTTGTGGAATATCACTCGTTCTACGATGACAAAGTAAAAGGATTCAAAATTGACCCTCTCAGATTTTTTGAGAGGAACGGGGGGCTTTATCTTTTCGTCAGAACCACCAGTTTCGGTCACATTCGCTTGATGGCTGTTGAACGTATCGTTAAATTAACGCTGACGGAAGATGTCTTTTCTCCCCCTGAAAAGTTTGACCCGGATGCGCTCCTGGAAGAGGCGTTTGACCTGGTATATGACGATCCAGTTACTGTGAAAATCAGATTTTCTGCGGACCAGGCACGTTACATACAAGAGCGTCGTTGGGCCAAGGAACAGAAAATCAAGAAGCTGAAGGATGGTAGCATCATCTTGGAAATGACTACATCTGGCTGGTGGGATGTGAAACGATGGGTGATGACGTTTGGAAGCGAAGCAGAGGTCATCGAACCCGTCGAGATGCGGGACGACATCAAGGCTGACTTGGAAGCGACCTTAGGTCTATATATGAAATAACAGGCTTAATGCGGCGCTCACCACAAAATTGTCAAAAGTCGCGTGATTCTTGGACGGGAGTTGGGTCATTGAGAAATGATGAATAGGTCTTCTTTACCTTTAAACACTTAGTAACCGACAACAAATCCGGGCAACCTCGAAGTATGGCTTCACGAAGTGCTAGTACCGTTAAATTGTTGAGGTGTGAAACATTTTGGTGTAGTATCCAGCTTTCGATGTTCGTCCTTTAAATGACGATTTCATTGTCAAGCGTCAAGGAATTTCCTCCACATCCCTGGGAGGATTTTCACCCCTTCATTGACAAACTCTTTTACCAAATCACACAAGTAAGGAGCACCATATGGCGAGCCTCAATAAGGTTATGTTGATCGGCAATCTGGGGAAGGACCCGGAAGTTCGCTACACCGCATCCGGCACCGCGGTGGCAAGCTTCTCCGTGGCAACCAGCGAGAAGTTCAAGGGCAAGAGCGGCGAGTGGGAAGAAAAGACCGAATGGCACAACGTCACCCTTTGGGCACGGCTGGCGGAGATCGCCGGCGAATACCTCTCCAAGGGGAAGACCGTCTACATCGAGGGTCGACTCCAGACCCGCAAATGGCAGGACCGGGACGGCAAGGACCGCTACACTACCGAGATTGTCGGTGAGAAGATGCAGATGCTCTCCGGCAAGGGAGAAGGCGGCGGCAGGCAGGGTGGCGGCGGAGGCGGCCGCAACGATGCACAGGATCACAACAGCGCCCCGAGCTACGACGAGCCGGCATTCAACCCGGACGACGATATTCCGTTCTAATTAACACCACAACTCGATATGTTAACTATACGGCGTAAGGTACTAACCTTACGCCGTATTTTTGTTCTTTACAAAATTTTTAGGACGTGCTAGAATTATTACTAATTATGACCGATTTAAATACGTAAAAACCATGGGGGGCGTCATGCATATAAAACTGCTGAAATTTGCCGACGGCGAGCGTTTCCCAGTGCTCCTGGACGACGACAACTCGCCGATTTTCAAGCCCACAGCATACACGGTGGCTATGCTTCGCCCTTCTGCCGGTTCGTATAGAACCCTGCTGTCTCAGCTCGGTGGGTTGATGGTACTGTATATATGGGCGCAAAGGAACGGCATCGATATAGAAGGGCGATTCGATGGCGGTAACTTTCTCACGTTGCAGGAAATCATGAACTTGGCCGATGATGCTAAGCGCTTGTGCAAAGAATTGCGGGAAGAACTCGAGCCAGCTCCGGCTCCAGCAATCTCGCGCATCATAAACCTCGAGAAACACCGCATGAGCGCGAACAGCAGAAAAGCACTTTTTGTCGGGCCTGCAACCGCCGCTATCCGCCTCATGGCCATCCGTGGCTATCTTGACTGGCTGGCACTTCAGCATATTGGTAAAATAGGCCGGCGCTCAGACGACTTTGCTATTCTTGACGCTGCGCGGCAACAAATGACCGGCTGGCTGGCGGCAAGAATCCCTCATGGTAAAAAAAGCAAGACCGGCAATATACGTGAGGGGCTTTCACCTGAAGTCCAGGAACTTCTTCTTGAATCAGTTGCCCCATCCTCGCCCCAAAACCCCTGGAAGAGCGAATTTGTGCGTTTCCGCAATCAGGCGCTAGTCCGTCTATTCCTCGCGCTTGGCCCTAGGGGGGGAGAGGGCCTCATCCTTCGCGTTCAGGATGTCGATCTTAGGAAATCGGAGTTGCTGATCCGCCGGGCGCCCGACGACTTCGCCGATCCGCGCCTCTGGGAGCCGAACACCAAGACCCTGGACCGGAAGATACCGCTGAACGAAGAGCTTACCTTAATTCTCGAGGATTACATCCTGAAGCATCGCAGCAAGTTAAAGGGAGCAAGGAAGCATCCCGTCCTGCTTGTTGCCGATCGGACCGGTGCGCCGCTTTCCCAGAGCGCCTTATCAAAGATTTTTCGGGTTTTGCGGGAAAAGGTTCCCGGCCTGCCTGACTGGTTAACATGTCACGTCTGTCGTTATACCTGGAACGACAATTTCTCTGACTTAGCAGACAGGGAAAAGACCGATGAAGAATTAGAAAAAAGGACCCGCGCATACTTGATGGGGTGGACATTCAATTCACAGATGCCTGCCAAGTACGCCAAACGCCACATTAAAATGAAGGCGGCAAAAGCATCCCTAGACCTTCAAAACAAGGCGTTCCGCAAGAAAGGAACTCAGGAAGATGAAAATTGACAACCACTCCGCCGTTACTGACGTTCTTGCTCTGCCCAAGGAAGTAACAACAAGAACGGGAATTATAATCAATCCTGAATCCGATGTATGGCGAATCCCTGACCAGAGGGGGCTCTTTAATTTGGACTTTGCCGACATTCGTGACTGCTGCGAAGTGCGGCTCGTTCATGGACTCAAGCTGGTGCTGCTTCTGTACCTACAGCAAAAATCCGCAAGTCATGTCCGTAATCTTTTTAATTTTTTCAGGCATTTTTCCCAGTGTGTATACGAACGCTCAGGGGTACCCCTAGCGAGTATCGCCGCCGCCGACATCATCAACTACCGAAGCCAGCTTCTGCAAAGCCAAGAATGGTATTTTTCTTCATTGAAGGGCCTTTTAAAGAAGTGGCATGCTCTGGGGTATCCCGGCATAGGACAGGATGCACTGGCGCTATTAATCCAGATGAGGTCTCGAGGGAACAAGAAGGGCGAGGCGATCCTAACGCACGACCCTCAAGCAGGACCTTTTACCGATAACGAGTTACAAGCTATCCAAGCTGCCGTCAACGATGCCTATGCTTGCGGCAACATTTCGACCCAATCCTATGTACTTGTCTGGCTTCTAATTGCGCACGGCGCTCGGCCAATCCAGTATGCCTCATTGAAAATTCGGGACCTCAAGGTGTTGCGGGCCAACGACGGCAGCACCGACTACCTGCTCGAAATCCCGCGGGCCAAAAAGCGTGATGAATTAATCCGCGACAGCTTTGATACCCGGCCGCTAATCCGAGAACTCGGGGAGGCGTTTGAAGCGTGGATCAGCCTCGTTAAGCTTGAAAGCGAAAAATACGCTCCCACCGGCGTCGATGACGGCGACCTCCCCGTCTTTCCTAGATGGGACGGCACCAACCCTCCGGGCTTCAAATTCCATCATTCTGGAGAATCTCTTGGCCACGAGGTGACAAAGATTTGCAGCAGCCTCAAAGTACCTTCAGAACGCAGCGATGAACCCCTTCATGTTTTTTCGACCCGTTTCCGTCGTACGCTTGGTACCCGCGCTGCAGAGGAAGGCTATGGTCCGCTGGTGATCGCCGAACTCCTTGGGCACAGCGACACGCAGAATGCCGGCGTCTATGTCGAGGCAACACAAAAGATTATGCAGCGAGTCGATAAGGTAATGGCGCTGCAGCTTGCCCCTCTGGCCCAAGCCTTCTCGGGCATGGTCATTACAGATCCGGAGGGGGTTAAACGCGGTGGCGACCCCTCTGCCCGAATAAGAGGCTTTTACGGACAGGAAGCCGGCAGCGATAACGGCGTATGCGGAAAGCATGGTTTCTGCGGAGCCTCGGCTCCCGTAGCCTGTTATACCTGCCGGAACTTCCAGGCTTGGCTTGATGGGCCGCACATACAGGTACTGGAAAACCTTCTGGCTGAGCGAGAACGCTTGCTGCAGGTTACCGGCGATGAGCGCATTGCTTCGGTGCACGACCGTACAATCCTGGCAGTCGCAGAGGTTGTCCGTTTATGTGATGAGCGCCGCCAGAAAGGAGGGCTGTAATGAGCAACATCGTCCCTTTTGTTCCCAAGGCAGAACATGACGCCACGAAGAACCTTACCGATTTCATCGCGCTTTGTCGGGAGCGGCTGGAAATTTTTGGCAAAGACCTCGTCTGGGATGCCGACGTCTGGGATGTGTCCGATAACGTTGAGAGGCGGGGTCGAAAGGGACGGACCGCCCTGGTCTGGACCAACCACGATACATCGAAGCAACAAGCTGGACAGATTATGGAACAGCCATTTCTTGATTTTGCCAAGGCATACATGCGTTATCAGCACGGAATGCGGCCGACAAATTCTGTTGCGTTGCGACTGTCGGCTCTTCGCGCGCTAGAACGAGCGTTGTCCAACACCGGAGGCATGGCAAAGGTAGAAAGGACCGACGCAGCGGTGCTCAATGCGGCTGCCCTTCTACTGCAGGATAAATTTGAAGAAACCACTGCCTACAGGATCGGCACCCAACTGAATATGATAGCGACGTTTCTTGTTTCTAATAAGTTGACTAAGGCGGGATTCACGTGGAAAAGCCCTATTCCGCGGCCTGGTGAACGTAACCGGATTGGAAGGAAATTCGACGAGGACCGAGCCAAGCGGATGCCTGAGCAAGCTGCTCTTGATGCCCTTGCAGCTGCCTTTTGTATTGCCACTGAGCCGGTAGATGTGCTTGTTGCCTCAGTAGGGGCTCTTTTATGTTCCGCCCCGGACCGTATCAACGAACTGTTCCGTTTGCCTGTCGATTGCGAGGTGTCGACGAAACAAGAAAACGGCGACGAGTCATATGGCCTGCGCTGGTGGCCTTCAAAAGGCGCAGAACCTATGGTTAAAGGGATAGTGGGCACGATGGCCGAAGTAGCCAAGATGGCGGTAGGTAAAATCCGCAAGCACACCGAAGAAGCGCGTGCCATGGCGAGGTGGTACACAACGAATCCGGAAAAGCTATTCCTCCCGGAAGACCTCAAGCGTCTTCGCCGGCAGGAATATGTGGGTGCCGACCAGCTCTCCCTGTTGCTTGGCATGCAAAATTCGAGCAAAGCTTGCAGATGGGCCAATGAACTCAGGCTGCCAGCAGTGAAGGTGCGGCCCGCCGGCGGCATAGGCGCACCTGCGAACAGCTATCGTTTCGAAGACATCGAAAGGGCTATCGTGGCAATGCTCCCCAAGGGTTTTCCTACTATTGACCAGGAAACCGGCCTCACTTATGGCGATGCTCTTTTCGTCGTCCCCAAAAACTTCTTTCACGCCACAAGGGGAACCCACCGCTGCATGTTCGAGGCTGTCACAACTGACGTCATAAACAACCAGTTCGGAGCTGGCCACCAGCATGGCAAGTCATCCCTTTTCAGCCGCCTTGATTTAAAAGACGAGGACGGCAACTACCCTAATGTCACGACACACCAGTTCCGACATTGGCTTAATACGCTTGCTCAAAAGGGCGGACTTAGTCAAATGGATATCGCCAAGTGGTCCGGGCGTAAGGATGTGCAGCAGAACGCCGCCTATGACCATGTGACGGCGGATGAGATGATAGCCCTGGCGCGGTCGATTGGCGATGGCGCGATCTTTGGGCCGCTCGCTGAGTTCGTGGCTAGGGCGCCGGTTTCCCGTGACGAGTACTTGAAAATGAAGTTCCCGACCGCGCATACAACCGAGCTTGGCTTTTGTATCCACGACTGGATCATGCTTCCCTGTCAGCGCCACCTTGACTGCGTCAATTGCACTGAACACGTCTGCCTTAAAGGAGATCCACGAAAAACTGCGCGCATTCGCCAGTCTCTTGCTGATGCCGAGGAACAACTGGCTCGAGCCAGCGAAGGCGTAAACGAAGAGTTTTACGGCGCAGATCGGTGGCTAGTGCACCATCGACTGACCGTCGAGCGACTCCGCAATCTCGTTGACATTCTTGATGACCCTCAAGTCCCGCAAGGCGCCGTGATCCAACTCGCCATCAAAAATGAGTTTTCGCAGATCGGCAGCGCCGTCGACGACAGGCAACAGCTCGGTGATGCAGAAGCAGAAATTATTAAACGCATTCGGGAGACCTCGAAAATAGCTGGAAATGGTGCCGCCACCGCCGCCTTGCCTGGCGGAACGTCTTAAGCGAAAAAGGAGTTAACTCATGTCAAAGCAGATATCGAAAGACGGCATTGAAACCATCGTTAAGATGCTCGATGTGTGGGATACAAAGCTTACCTGGGATCTCCTCCTCGATGCGGTTGAAAAACGGCTTCGTGTCCGATACACCCGTCAGGCTCTTAGTAACTACGACCGGATTTCCAGAGCCTTCAGCGATAAAAAAGCCAGCCTTCGCGACACTGCCGGTTCTTCGCCGCATAAATCCTTGCCTCCAGAGCTTCAAAAGGCTTACGAACGCATAGAGGCCCTGTCAGCGGAAAACTCGCGCCTAAAAAAAGAAAGCGATGCTTTGCTCGAACAGTTCACCCGCTGGGCTTACAACGCACATTCACGGGGGCTTGACGAAAAGTTTCTCAATAAGCCATTGCCACCAATTAACAGGGGCAAAACGGAGGAACAAAATGTCAGTGGCAATCGGAAAAGAACACATTGACGCGCTGACGCGCTACATCGAAGGACTGCGAGAAACAAACTCCGGCCTTCCCAGCCGCAGCGGCAAAGTCAACGTCGCAGCGGTGGCAACAGCCTGCGGCTTCAACCGCGAAGTGCTGTACCAGAATCCGCACTGCCGCCAGCTCTTGGCCGATGCGGCGAAAACAATCGGCTTAAGGGGCGTCGAGCATCGAGACGACAGCGGCGATGCCGACAAGGTGAAACTTGAGAGGCGGATCACCAATCTCGAGCAGCAGAATGCGGTGCTGGTTGCCGAGGTTCATGAACTGCGGCGCCAGCTTACCCTTTATCGCCACATCGAGGAAATGCTCGAAGCTGGCAAGCGAGTGATACTCTAATGCAGAGCGTAATCGTCGACACCATTCTTTGGCAGGGGCGCCATGGTGGCGCGGTGTTCAATGCCCACACTTTGAATGGCAAGCGCTACCGCATCGTCGCCGGAGTTGAGGTGATGCCGCGATTACCCGTGTGCGGCGAGGTGTGGGATATTGACGGCGCGCTGCGGCAGCATGCCGTCTATGGCGAACAGGTGGAAGCCAGAAGCGCTATCTTGCGCAAACCTTCTGGCCGCCTTATTATCCAGGTTATCACTGGCTCGAGGGCATTCCCCGGTATCGGCGAGGTGAAGGCACGGGCGCTCTGGGAAAACTTTGGCGAAGCCATCTACCCTCTCCTCGCGGCCAGTGACCCGGCGCCGTTCGCTCCCTTACTCGGTCGTGAACTTGCCGCCATCCTCGTCAAAGGGTGGGCCGACCTGGAAACCGAAGCCGACGTTTACCAATGGCTCGACGTCCACGGCATGCCGGTCTGGCTCTCGCGGAAACTTCTTGCCATCTACGGCTCGGAAACCATTGCCAAGCTCAACGAAAACCCCTACCGGCTCCTGGCTTTCACCTCCTGGCTGCAGGCCGACCAGGTTGGTCGGGCCATGAGCATCGCCGCATGCGATCCTCGTCGCCTTGTGGCTGCCGCCGAGGCAGCATGCTATCAGCGGCTAGCCATGTCTCATACCTGGGCCCCGCGGGAGGCGTTTCTCAGCCACATCAAGAAGATCTTGGGCGGCGATGAAAAATTGGCGCTGGAGGCCGCAAATTTGGCCCAGGAATCCTTTGCCGTCGTAAAGGCAGACGAAGGTATTCAAGGCTTAGGCCCGTGGTCCATGGAGCAATTTGTCGCTCGCCGGGCGAAAGATATGCTTACAGGCCAATTTGAAGCTGAACAGCTGACACTTCGACTTGAGCCAACCACTGAGCGGCTTGACGAGATTTACGCCGCATTTACAACCCGCACCAGCCTGTCCCTGAACACTCCCCAGCAGGAAGCGGTCCGTCTGGCCGTTTCCAGTCCCCTTGCCTGCATCACGGGCGGGGCCGGCGTCGGCAAGACAACGGTGCTGCGTGCAGTGCATCTGGCAGCCGAGATGCTCGGCTTCGGTGGCGTCTTCCAGATGGCGTTGAGTGGCCGTGCCGCCAAGCGGATGACCGAGGCCACCGGCCGCCATGCCTACACCATTGCCGGGTTCATGCTTGGGGTGGATGCCGGCAAGATAAGCCTGGACGGTGAATACATCATCGTGGTCGACGAGGCCTCCATGCTGGACCTCCCCCACTGCTACCGCATCATGCGCCGGATGCCGCCCGGGTCGAAGCTCCTGCTTGTGGGTGACGCGGCCCAGCTGCCACCGATCGGCTTTGGGTTGACTTTTCACGCTCTGGCTGGCCATCCTGAGATACCTACTGTTGAATTGACCGAGATCCACCGCCAGGCGGCAGCTACCGGCATTCCTCAGGCGAGCATTGCAATTCGTAACGGCGAGGTTCCTGCCCTACCCGCTTATGCCGGCCTGGCCGACGGCGTCAGCTTCATCGACGCCGCACCCGGCGAAATTATCGATCGGCTACTGGATGTAGTGAATGACTTGGGTGGAGTGGGGAGTTGCCAGGTAATCGGTGCGGTCAAGCAGGGTCCTGCCGGGGTACGCACAATTAATCACGTGTTCCACGACTTGGTAGCTGCTGGTCGTGACCAGCGCCATGGATTCGCTGCTGGCGAGCCGGTCATCTGGACGGTGAACGATTACCAGCGCGGCCTGTTCAACGGCTCGCTGGGGCAGGTGGTGACAGCAAAGGATATGCTTGTTGTTGAGTTCGATGGGGTAAAGCATCAACTGGAGGATGGCGATGCGAGGGAGATGGAGCACGCCTACGCGATTACCGTCCACAAGTCCCAGGGGAGCCAGTTCGAGCGTGTTGTGGTTCCAGTGTTGCCGAGCCGGCTCCTTGACCGGACTCTGCTCTATACTGCCATCACACGAGCCGAGCGCCAAGTGGTTCTGGTCGGCGACCGGACTGCGTTCGAGCTGGCGGTGCAGGCTCCGCCGGTGCCGTCACGACGGGAAACAGGTTTGTTGATTCATCTACGTTGACCGCTTATTTTCTTTCCTTTTTCCAATCAGTATCTCTGCGAATTCATCAACAACCGTTCGCCCTCTTTCCGTTACAAAACACGATTGGCGGTGCCTCTCCCTCAAGTCAGGCCGGGTTTCGACAAGCCCATAGCCTTTCATCTCGTCTGAACTTCGCTCCAGGTAGTTACCGAGCATTCGTACGCTTCTGCTGATGCTTGAAGGCGACATACTCAACCGTTCACCCAACTCGGTCTGCGTGATGCCCGGATTCTCCGCTACTTCAAGGAGGATGATAATCTGTTGGATGGGGATGTCGACACTGATTTGCTTTCGGAGATACTTCAGCCCGTCCGTCGCCTTGGCAAGTTCTTCATGTGACTTGTTGCCCGCGCCCGTGAGATTTTTTGCCTTACTGCCGCCCATTGCGCCCTCCTGCAACGATTGCATATGTGCAACTGATTTAAGATGTTAAACAATCAAGGCCGAGCTGTCAAGCGGGCGGCACATGGACCAACTTTTATTATAGACATTTAATTGTTATTATGCTATTATTTGTCTATCGACAATAAAAGGAGGAAGTCACAATGGTATGCTACGAACAGATGCAATGGCTTCTCGGTAGGCTTGAGGCAGATGGCATCCCACTCTCGATCCTTTGCAACAGCATGGAGTGGCAGGTCCTCGATAAAAACGGGGACGTAGTATTCGCATCTTTGAATGGTCGGGACATCTATGCATTCCTTAACGGGTATTTGATGGCCAACGAACCTACATTGCACTAAACCGGTACCTACACTAAACCCCCTTGAAATCAGTTTATAGAGCCCGTCAGGGCTCTTTTTTTATTTTACGGAGCGTAAGCTAATTAAACCTATGGCGTTGGCGCCGGTAAATTCATTGACAGTTTTCTAATGTTCTTATACTGTGATGCAAAATGCCGCGGAGTGATGCAAGCATGATCGACACAGAAAGTAGGGTTGCCAAGAAGGACAGTGTCAGGATAACCGCCACGATCTCGACCGGGCAGCACGAGGCTCTACTCGAATTGGCCGGTAGGAAGAAGGTCAGCATTGCCTGGTTGATTCGCGAGGCGGTCGACAAGCTGGTAGAGGAAATGGACGGAGGACGAAGGCTGCCCTTCGATTCCTAATCCAAGGTAACGGGATGGACACTCTCACGCCCGAGCAAAGAAGTGCGCAGATGGCTAAGGTGCGCTCCAAGGACACGAAGCCGGAAATGTTCGTTCGGCGCCTTGTCCACCGGATGGGCTACCGATTCCGCCTCCACCGGCGGGACCTGCCCGGTAAGCCCGACTTGGTCTTCGGGCCGAGGAAAAAGGTCATATTCGTCCATGGCTGTTTCTGGCACGGCCATGACTGCTCCTTCGGAAGAATCCCGAAATCGAGGGTGGACTTCTGGGAGACGAAGATTCGCACGAATCGGAGCCGGGACGAGGCGCATCTCGCCAGGCTGGAAGAGTCGGGATGGAGATCGCTTGTAATCTGGGAATGCCAGTTGAAGAAAGCCAAAGAGCTTGAGAACAAAATCAGAGAATTCTTGGGGTGACGTATGAACACCTGTGAAACCGCCATAAGAGACATTACTCCACAAACCCGCCGGAAGCCCGTCATGCTCAGCCAGAGCATGCAACC
Organism: Deltaproteobacteria bacterium; assembly: GCA_021848385.1. GTDB lineage: Bacteria > Desulfobacterota > Desulfuromonadia > Geobacterales > Geobacteraceae > Geomobilimonas. The sequence goes on along the minus strand of JAJZUQ010000001.1, from coordinate 168,770 downwards.
CAAGAACTCCGTTGTCTCCTTCTTCGCTGGGTGCGGAGGCCTCGACCTAGGGTTTCTGGGCGGATTCCGGTATAAGGACGAACGACTGAGAGCCCTACCATTCGACATCGTTGCCGCCTACGACTTCGATGAAAAGTGCGTCGAGACATACAGGGCGAACATAGGGCGCCACGCCGAGAAGAAGGATCTCGCCCACACCTGCTCGACCTCCATGCCGGCGGCCGATCTGCTTATCGGTGGTTTCCCTTGCCAGGACTTCTCGTCATGCGGACCGCAGCGAGGACTAAGCTCGCAGCGGGGGCGGCTGTACGAGACGCTCGTGAACTACATGAGCACCCACAGGCCGAAGGTCGTCGTGGCCGAGAACGTGCCGAACCTCGCCAGGATGAGCGGAGGAGCGGTAATCGACACAATATTGGAGGATTTGGAAACGGTTGGCTACAGGTTCGAGGTTTGGAACCTCTTCGCTCCGGACTACGGCGTTCCGCAAAGCCGCACGAGGCTTTTCTTCGTCGGTGTCAGGGACGACATCGAGGGTATGCCGGTTAAGCCGAACCCCACTCATGCCGGATGCCATCGGAGCATTGACTGGGCGATTCGGGACCTTGAGCCGATTAGCGACGAGTCCGTCCCTAACCAGAGCCAGTATTTCAAGGCGAGCAAGGCCAAGAAGGGCAACGGCCAGGGCGACGAGACGAGCAAGGCCGGCCAGCCGTCCTACACCGTACGAGCCAACGCGAAATCGAGGGTCCAGTTCCACTACAGACTCCCGCGGCGACTGACCGTCAGGGAGTGCGCCCGCCTCCAGACTTTCCCCGACAATTTCGTCTTTCCCTTTTCCGCCACCACGAACGTGATGCAAATCGGAAACGCCGTGCCGCCCTTGCTGGCGCACCACGTCGCCAAGTCCGTCGCCGCATTCATGAGAAGAATCAGGTAAGGAGGAGCACGATGCCGCAAACCGTAGACATCACCCCCAGTCCGCGAATTTTGCGGACGCTGGGGGAGATTCCGTTCCAGCCATGGCAGTGCATAGCCGAGCTTATCGACAACTCGGTCGACGCCTTCGCGGAGGTGACTCGGGCCGGCGTGATCCTTCCGGAAAAGAAGATTACCGTGACATGGTCGAGCGATGCGGTCGGCGCTCCGTCCCGGACGATAGAAATAATCGACACGGGTCCCGGGATGAGCCTCGAGCAGCTGCAGAACGCCGCCAGGGCCGGATACTCAAGCAACGACCCGGTTCACAACCTGGGCCTCTTCGGCATGGGATTCAACATCTCCACAGCGAGGCTCGGCGAGAACACCCGCCTCCTGTCGGCCACGGCCGAAAGCGCTGAATGGACTGGAATCGAAATCGACTTCGCCGCGCTCATCAGCTCCAAGAGCTACACTGCCAAGGTGATAACCGAACCCAAGAAGAGCACGGGCGAGCACGGGACAAGAGTCGTGGTGTCGATGCTGAAGGGCGAGACCTACGTTCAGCTCCGTGACCAAGAGGCCGCGATTCGCAGGCAGTTGGAGAATATCTACACCCCGCTACTCGGAGAGATAGACGTCGAGATATACCTGCAGGGCAAGCGGCTGGCGCCGAGGACGCACTGCGTGTGGGGCAGAACCCGGTGCGTGTCCCGCGACGGGAGGCAAATACCTGCCGTTATCGAAATCGACCGGGACCTCGGGTCCGCGCTGTTCGACATTGACAGAAACATGTACCTATCCCGCGACGAGCAGGAAAACAAGCGGGATGAGTTTCCTGACGGCCAATATCCCCCGAACATCATAGAGCGCCAGAAGAGGCTGAGGGGCTGGGTAGGAATCCAGCGGTACGCCGATCCCAACGACTTCGGAGTCGACTTCATCCGCAATGGCCGCAAAGTCCTTATAAGCAACAAGGACCTGTTCTCGTGGAAGAACACCATGACCGACACCTCGAAGCTCGAGTACCCGGTCGAGCTGGGCACCACGGTCGGTGGTCGCTTGGTCGGCGAAGTCCACGTCGACTACCTGCTGCCGACATACCAGAAGAACGACTTCGACCGCACGGACCCTTCGTGGACTGAAACGGTGGAGGCTCTGCGCGGAATCGGGCCGATGCTGCCCCAAGACAGGAAGGCGATGGGATACCAGGACGCGAACACATCCCCCATCGGACTGCTCGCCAACGCTTACCGGCGCGTCGACCCCGGCACCAAGTGCCTCTATGTGGAGAAGTCGATAGCGAGGACCCTGCTCGAGGGCTTCAGGCGGGGCGACCTGGAATACCTTGGCGACGACAAGTGGTGGCAGGCCGCCCAGGAGGCCGACCGCAGGAACGCAACCAAGGGCGCCAGCAACGCGCCGGTCGTGGACACAGGGTCAACCGCCTCGGATGACCCCGACGAGTACGGGCCGACGCCAGACTCAACGCAGACGCCAAGCCCTGCGCCTGAGCCGACCACGCCGGCGGTCCCGCCGACTCCCGCACCCGTCACGTCCAAACTCGACTCGCTCATTCTGAAATCCAGGCAAATCGTCTCGTGGTCCGGTCCCTACTCCTACGGAAGCAACTGGCCGCTCAACGTCAAGACTTGGGAGCTGGTGTCCGACCAGATTCTGCGGGCGGGCGAGAACGTTCCGTGCGCGTTTTTCCAGGACGGAACCGACTGCGACTTCGTCTACAACCCCCGGCACCCCTTTCTCGCCCAGTTTCCCGTCGAGCCCAGGCAGTTGCTCGGACTCTACCTGGCCGAGAGGTTCAGGGCTAGGGACAACGTCAAGGACATCTGCGACGTCTTCACGGCGCTCGTACTGGGCAAGATGCAGGATGTCCGGGTGGATAGGACGACCCTGCAGGAGAAGGCCACGGGAGTGTTCGAACGGCTCAGGGAAAAGCTTGTCGCTAAGCTCGACGGCAAGAAGGTCCCCGTCGTCGCCTGCGTCCACGAGTCCATTGGCGAGGTGGAGGAAACCGTATCCGCCATGCTTTCAAACGGCCCCCTTGTGCTGAAGTTCCAGGACATGAAGGAGGACGGCTTCGCCGCGCTTGGCCACGTTCCCTTCAGGACGCTTCTCAGGCTGGTCGACAGATTCCCAGAGGACGTATTCGACGGCAAGGTCTTCGCGGCTCCGTACTCCTCCCTGACCCTGTCCGACCCGCAGGCGACTGAAAGGACGCGAGCCGAGTCCAAGGACCGCGTCATGTCCTTCCTGAAGGACGCCCTGTGGGTTCTTGGCCAAACCGGCGTCGTCTCGGCGGCGAGGGGCAAGGACGAACTGGCACGTTGCGCGCACAGCATCAACTTCTTGGCGCAGGAAATAGTCGATTGAGCTTCCTTACCGACGACATAATGAAGGGCACGGACTGGCGGGCGCTGGAACGCGCCGTGGCCAGGCTGATGTCGCACTGTGGCTGGCGCGACGTGGCCATCATAGGCCGCTCTGGCGACATGGGGGCCGACATCGTCGGCTCCCGCGACCAGTCCGGCGCCAGGCGGACTTGGGTGGTTCAGGTCAAGGCCGTCATGGGCGGAGGCTACGTCGGCAAGAAGGGCCTCGACGAGGTCATGCAGGCCCAGTCAGTTTATGGATCGCACGTCGCAGCGCTGGCCACTAACGGCGACTTCATCCCCTCCGTGGACAAACGGAAGAAGGAGCTCGAGAATGTGGGGTTCGAGGTCAAGCTCTGGAACGGGACCTTCTTGAGAAACCTCCTGGAGAGATGGCCGGAGAAGCATAATCTGAACAGGCCTCTTCGAAAGTACCAGGGGGACATAGCGGACAAGTCCATCCAGATTTTCGAGGAGGGCGGTCGCAGGGTCCAGTATGTTGTGGCCACTGGCCTTGGGAAGACGGTCATCGCTGGAGAAATCGCGGGCCGGCTCTGGGACAGGGGGTGCCGAAAGATTCTCGTGCTCTGCCACGCCCAGGACCTCGCCCTGCAGCTCGAGCAGGGATTCTGGCCCCAAATCGGCAAGTCGGTGCCCACCCGGTACTTTTTCGACGGCACGCCTCCGTTGATTTACGAGGGCGTCAACTTCGGCCTCTACCAGAGCTTGGTCGGCTACCTCAACGGCATTGAGCCCGGCAGCTTCGACGTTGTCATAGTGGACGAGGCGCACCATGCACTCTCGCACGGATTTAGAAAGTGCGTGGAGCATCTTGAACCGCGGTTCCTTATCGGCATGACGGCGACGCCATGGCGAGGCGACGGCAAGTCGATAGACGACCTTTTCGGCGAGCCCATCGCCAGGGTTTCGCTCGTGGACGGCATGGCTTTGGGGTTCCTGTCTCAGGTCGACTATCGCCTATACTGCGACAACATAGACTGGGACGTAATTCCCGCGCTCTCCAGGGAGAGTCATTCCATTCGTGACCTTAACAAGCGGCTGTTTCTTCCGCAGAGGGATGAGGCTGTTATATCCGAGATTTCCCGCATCGCCGGCGAAATCAGGAACCCGCGAATAGCTGTGTTCTCTCCGTCCGTCGCGCACGCAGAAACCTTCGCCAGGATGCTCACGACGAGGGGGTTGCCTTGCGAGTCTCTGTCGATAAGCGATCGGGTCGAAAGGAGGAAACGCCTGCTCGCCTTCTCCGGAGGTAAGCTCTCCGCAGTTACCGCAGTCGACGTCATGAACGAGGGCATCGACGTGCCGGACGTGAACATGCTGGTATTCCTCCGGGCGACCCATTCGCGGCGCATCTTCGTGCAGCAGCTTGGCAGGGGACTTCGGCTGGCCAACGACAAGGACAAGGTCGTCGTGCTCGACTTCGTCTCGGATATCCGCCGCATGGCGGAAGTCGCGGACCTCGACCAGGAGGCCAGAGCCCGCGGTAGGAAGCCGGAAAGCCTGTTCCTGAAGGACGGCGTCGTCAGCTTCTCTGACCCCGCCGGACAGAAATTCATCGAGGCTTGGCTCGCGGATGTCGCGGACCTCAGCGAGGCGAGCGACACAGAAAAATTGAAATTTCCGGAGGGGTTATAATGTCCGTGAATCTGCCGGCCGACGTTCAGGCAAAGGTAAAGCGGGCCGTGTACCGGAAGGCCGACGAATTCGCCTACACGCATAAGAGCAGGGTCCAGAACGGCGTGTTCATGTTGAACCTCGTAAAGGACCCTGAGGTTGGGGGCTTGCTTGGCCAGTTCATGGGAAAGGCCGCTATTAAGACCTACATCAAGGACGGGGTTCTAAACCGGTACACCAAGGACAAGAAGGAGATGGTTCTCCCCTCCAAGCCGGCGGGACTTCTCCCCATGGTGAAGAAGCTGTACCACCAGGATGCCATTCCGATTGAGTCCGCCAACCCAGTCTTTCTCTTCCGTCTCGGGAACAAGGATGTGCTGCTGGTCGCCCAGGGGACGCTCCTGAAGTGGGAAACCGCGCTTCGCAAGGCGCTTGAATTCATCGAGAAGGCTCCCGGTCTCCCTCCAAAGGAAGAAACCCTTCACATCGTTCTCAACATCGCGACCCTCGGCAAGCCGTCGACCACCGCCGATCGCGACCATCTTTCGAAGGCGCTCGCCTACGTAGGCGTTAAAATTCACTTCGCGGACCTTCCGTGAGCAAGGAGACGCTATGACCAAGCCTCTGACAGTGGAGGGACGGGTGAACCAGGTTGGATTCTACTCCGACTGCGTGCCCACGTTGGCGATTATGTTCAAGAAGGAACAAGTCCTGGAACTGGGACTGCCGCAGACGGGAAGGATTGAAGTTACCCTTGTCGTCGGTGAGAGGAAATACGCCGCTGGAATCAGGACCACCGAGAAGATGGTCGACTTCAAGTTGTGCCCCGACCTTGTCGACGAGGGCGGCGCCCCCATTCGTCTTGCAGATGTCCTCCTGGCAATAGGTCTCTCACAGAGAAGCAGGTTTCTCATGGCTATCGATAGCCACTCTATAACCATCAACCAGGGCTAGGGTGCCAAAGAAAAAATGTAAACTTTCCTAGCCTACAACGTGGAGAAATATCACAAAGTTTACATTTTTGTCATAATAAACACAACATCTCCTTATAGAAGCTTTACTGACCTACTCTCTCTCACATTTTACACTTATCTGGTAACAACTACCCTTCTGACCAGTACCAAAAAATGCAAACAAAACGCCGTAACCTACCGTGGTTACGGCGTTTTTTTGTTTATAAGGTCTATTTCAGGAAATGCCAGAACCAGGAAAGAAAACAGGTATGAAAATGTAAAAAGCGATGTGCAGTACATGGCAGTTAAACATTCCCCTTGAATGTTTCATCTGAAACTGATATTAGGATATTCGAATATCGCCAAGGAGAACATCGTGAATATCAGCAGATCCCATGAATGGGCCGAACTCTTAAAGGCTATAGCGCACCCTACACGCCTTCAGATTGTAGCGGAACTCCTCAAAGGCACCAAATGCGTGACCGACATTCAAGATATATTGCCAGCGTCTCAGTCCAACATCTCGCAGCACCTTACCGTGCTTCGTAATGCTGGAATCGTAAACTTTGCCCAGGACGGCTCCCAACGGTGTTACTTCGTAAGCCGTCCAAAGCTCGTTTCCGCAATTCTCTGCCAACTTGCCGCAGGGGAGCCGGTTACACGCAAAACAAAAGAAGAGATTAACCAGGAAAAACGTTCTGAAGGTGCCTGCTGTGCCAGATGAAGTCTAGGTGCCTCACTTTGTGCACGACCATGCAGATGAACCCGTGTTCCTCGCTGGCAACATGCTGGAAGCCGCCAGAGTTCAGAAGCATTTGCCATCGCTGACAGTGACATATGGCTGCCTACAGGATTTTGACGGTGAACTGGCGGACTTTTAGTCATGTCTGCAGGAGTTTCTCAAACAAGCACTGGGCCAACGAGGGCACGTATGAAGGTTCGTGATAGCGGCATGCCAGACAAGGAGATGTGGGACGGTTTTTTGACCCAGCGAAGGTCTTAGCCACTTTTGGCCTCGACCGTGGCGTTCAGGACTGGTTGAATTCGGATGTGGGTAACCAAGGAACACAATGGCCAAGACAACACTTTTCGATGGACAGGCTGACCGATACGATGCCTGGTTCCAGAAACATAACGACCTCTATCAGGCGGAAGTTGAAGCTTTCCGAAGCTTAATCCCTGTCAGTGGTTATGGTGTGGAAATTGGTGTTGGCACCGGTCGCTTTGCGGTGCCACTTGGCATTACCTTAGGAATAGAGCCAGCGCCCCAAATGGCGGAACTGGCGCGTCAACGCGGAATAGAAGTGCTGGATGGTGTAGCAGAAGCCCTTCCGTTTGACGACAACAGCTTTGATTTTGCGATCATGGTAACGGTTGTATGTTTTCTTGATGATGTCGCCAAGGCATTCAAGGAAGCGTGGCGTATCCTCAAGCCTCGCGGGACTCTTGTCGTCGGGTTCATCGACCGGGAGAGCGAGCTGGGACGTATCTATGACCAGAAGAAAGAACAGAATGTTTTCTATCGTGACGCAACCTTTTATTCGGCCGGCGAACTGGAGATATTGCTGACCGAAGCCGGATTTTCAAGCTTCTCATATCGGCAAACCCTGTTGCCGGGAGAAACTCACAAGTTAAATGTTATCAAAGGGTACGGCAGCGGCGGGTTTGTGGTCATAAGAGGGCATAAATCAAAGAAAAGGAGACACGTATGAAGGTTGGAATCATTCGTTGTCAGTTGACCGAGGACATGTGCCCCGGCAGCACCGATTTCAAGATTGCCAAAGAAGGTACTTTGGCATTTAAGGAGACCGGCCCTGTTGAAATTATCGGGTTTCTTTCCTGTGGTGGATGCTCAGGCAAGAAGGCAGTCACAAGGGCTAAGATGATGGTTGACCGTGGAGCTGATGCAATCGTATTCGCTTCTTGCATGAAGAACGGCAACCCCATTGGCTATCCCTGTCCACACTTCTCAGCTATCAAAGGGGCTGTAGAGAAGAAACTGGGGGCAGATGTCAAAATCATCGACTGGACACACTGAATGCTATGACTTATTCCGATTTACAGGAAGCATTGCGGGTTCTGGGGTTGGGAGAACGGGCCTCGATGAAGGATATTAAGGCACGGCATCGAGAGTTGGTGAAACGCCATCACCCTGATGCCAATAACTCTGGAGATGCGGAAATAATCCGGAAGGTGAATGCCTCCTACAGGGTTTTACAGGATTACATCACAGATTATCGCTTTTCCTTTTCCAAAGAGGAATTTTACCACCAGAACCCGGAAGAGCGTATCCGGCAACAGTTTATGGATGACCCTCTGTGGGGTAAAGGATAGCCAGTATGACGACAGAAGGCATCATCTGTCTCTCTTTGTTGCCGGGATGCTGGCGATTAGTCAATGCACTTGTTAGTAATTGAAAATGCCATGCTGAAAGGGAGACCACCCGGATGCCCGCCGATAATGCAGAATCAGTAGAAATCAGCACGCAATCCCTGCCGATTCGACATCGTGTTACTGCTGTAGTCATTTGCGTTGCCGCAGTAATGGTGGTTCTCGTATCAGGCAGGGTTCATGCCGCTGAACCACTGACTCTCGATGAAGCGGTAACAACCGCATTAAAAAACCATCCTCAAGTGGTCGAAGCCAAGGCAAACCTTCAAGGTGCTGAAGCAAGAACCGGCCAAGCCTACGCTAACTACTATCCCCAAATAAATTTCGCCGCAGACTGGTCGAAAGGGGAAGTCTTCTTCCCAGCTCAAGAACGAATCATGAAGTCGGAAGTGAATACCGATGCTCTCTACTTCAAACAGACTATCTATGATTTCGGCAGGACAGCTGGAGCGGTGGAAGCAGCGAGGGGAAATCGCACGGCCGCTGCCGAGTCACTTGCCATAACGCGGCAGGACATCTCTTATAGGGTAAGGAGTGCCTTTTATCTACTGCTGGCCGCCGAGAAGCAGGTTGCTGCCGTCAAGGAGACGGTAGAGGCCAAAGAAGCGGTCTTTCGGCAGGCTCAGGAGTTTTACAACCAAGGGATCAGGGCAAAGGTGGATGTGGCCAGGGCTGAGGCTAATTTGTATGCGGCCAAAACCACTCTGATTCGGTCAGAAAATAACAGGGACATTGCAAAGGTCGAACTTGCCAATGCCTTGGGAATTCCCTCGCTGGATAACCGTCCTCTTGTTGAACCCCTGTCCATGACGGTAACGGTACCTGAGCGACTTCAAGTACAGAAAGATGCCATTGCCAACAGGCCAGAACTGAAACGCCTTGCTGCGTTGGAAAGCTCAGCTGCCGCTTCACTGAAAACTGCCAATAGCGGGTATCTCCCCATTCTTTCAGGAACAGCGAGTGCAGGCTATTCGGATAAGGAGTTTCCTCCCGGAGGCAAAGTGTGGGTAGTAGGCTTGAATCTGACGGTACCACTGTTCTCTGGCTTCTCTACGGTTGAGCAGGTAAAGGAGGCCGTTGCTCTTAAGAGTGCTGTTGGGGCACAGCAAAACAATCAACGACTGCAAATCGTCAAGGAAGTGGAGTCGGCCTGGCTTGGAATCGGGGAATCAAGAGCCCGTATGATATCGACAGAAAAAGAAGTTGCCGCCACTGAGGAAAACAGGGCCTTGGCTGAAGGACGCTATCAAGAGGGGGTCGGCAGCATCATTGAGGTAACCGATGCCCAGTCCCAGGCTCTTGATGCGAAGACGGCTCAAATCCAGGCAGTCTATGATTACCATACCTCATTAGCGCGGCTCGACAGAGCAGTTGGCAAAGAATGAGAAGTAACCGTGAAGGAGTGAAGCATGGAACTGCTAAAAAAGCTGGCCAGAAAGAAGAAATATCTTGTCTGGGCTTTAGTCCTTGTGGCCGCTGTCGTATTGATAAAGCTAACCCTTCTTGCACCACAGAAAGTGAAGCTCGTGTCACTGGAAAAGCGCGACTTGACGGCACAGGTCTATGGCAACGGCACGGTTGAAGCCAAAGTGGTCGTAGGGGTTTCCAGCAAGATAACCGGCAGGATTATTGAACTCTGTGCCGATCAAGGGGACTATGTTAAACGCGGTCAACTCCTCGCCAAACTGGAAAATAATGATTTCATCCAGCAGCAGCACCAGTCAGAAGCAGGCGTGAACAGGGCTGCAGCAAGCCTGAATGTGGAACAGGCAAACCTGCAGAAGGCCAAAGCGAATCTGGTACTAGCGGAGAAGAATGCCCAACGCTACAGGACGCTTGCGGACAAAAATCTGGTATCCAAGCTGGAGGCCGAACAGTTCGAGAATACGTATCTGGTTGCCAAGGAGGAAGTTGCCCGCAGCAGCGCCGCACTGGAATCGGTCCGGATGGAACAATCGGCAAACCGTGCCGGACTTGGTTTCGCCAAGAGCAAGGTTGCCGATACCCTTATTTACGCCCCGCAGGATGGCGTTATTATCACGAGAGACCTGGAAAAGGGCGCCACTGTATCGCCGGGACTGGCCATTTTCACTCTTGCAGACCCCCAGACCGTTTGGGTTAAGGCTAATGTTGATGAATCGCAGTTGAGAGGGGTCTCTGTCGGCAAGAAAGCCCTTATTACGCTTCGTTCTTCTTCCAATGAACAATTACCCGGTCAGGTGGCCCGCCTTGGCCGCGAAAGCGACCGCGTGACCGAAGAGCTTGAAGTGGATGTCGCTTTTACCCCGCCGCTCAAGAGCTTCCGCCTGGGAGAGCAATCTGATGTTTACATCGTTACCGAAACAAAAAAGGATGTTCCTTCCCTTCCTTCTGCCGCTCTGGTTGCAAAGGAGAAAAAACGGGGAGTGTGGGTAGTGGAAAACAGCAAACTTAAATTCAAAGAGGTAACTATCGGCATCGTAGACCGTAAAGGTTTCACTGAAATCAAAACCGGGCTGGAAGGTGGGGAACGGATTGCTATGGCACCTCCACCAGACATGGCAAAATTTAGCAACGGCATGAAGGTAGTGGCACAATGAATCTCGCTATCCGGGATATACGCTATCATCGGGGACGCTTCATCCTCACTTCGGTAGGTCTTGGCCTCCTTCTTGGTGTGGTCATGAGCATGGGTGGTATCTATCGGGGCCTGTTTGCCGATGCCTTGGCGGTTCTCAACGCAAACAAAGCCGACATCTGGGTGGTGCAGCAGGATACAAACGGCCCCTTTGCCGAGACTTCGCGGATACCGGAAGACATTAAATACCGCATAAAGGCGGTGCCTGGTGTGGCAGAGGCATCACCCCTTTCTTTCCAGACTCTCCAGATTGACCGTAAGGGAAAACCGTTTCGTTTTTTCCTCATCGGCTACGAGCTCAACGGCTTCGGCGGGCCTCCGGTCATCATTGCCGGGCGGAATATACGCCAGAAGCACTATGAAATGGTGGCCGCCAAGGCAATGAAGATGGAGCTTGGTGAAAAAATCCATCTGGGCCTCCATGACTACACGGTCGTCGGAATAACCGGCAAGATGGTTTCATCCAGTGGCGACCCCGCTGCATACGTAAGCCTGTCAGACGCTCAGGACATCCAGTTCAAAAAAGACAATAACGCCATCAGGAATGACCGGGAAAGAATCGGGGCGAATGTAGACAGGATTCCATCCCTTTCTCAACCCCAGGCAAAATACCTGAAGCAGAACATTGCAGATATCGCGGAATCCACGCATACGGTGAATACTGTCGTGGCACGACTGGCTCCAGGGACAAGTTTGCATGAGGTGCAGGAACGGATTAAGCGCTGGAACCACTTTCGCGCCATCTCCGATGAAGAAATGAGACAGATCCTGACCAAAGGGATGATAGAAAAGGCCCGGATGCAGTTGGGTCTGTTCCGCATTATTCTTCTGGTCATCTCGGCGGTCATAATCTCCCTTATCATCTACACATCAACTCTCGACAAGATTAGAGTCATTGCCACCTTGAAGCTGATTGGTTCGCAGAATCGGGTTATCATAGGCATGATTCTTCAGCAGTCGCTCCTCATGGGGGTTATTGCATATGCAATGGGGTACACCCTGATTTTATTGACCTATGAAAAATTCCCCCGTCGAATCGTCCTGGAAGCTTTTGACCTGCAAGCGCTTTTTGTCATCGTCATGGTAATCTGCATGATTTCAAGCTTTGTAGGAATTCGGAAGGCACTCAAGGTCGAGCCTGCAGAAGCGTTGGGTGGTTGAGAATGTATGCAATAGAGGTCGATAAAGTTACAAAAATATATGGCAAAGGCGAGACGGCGGTTACGGCAATCTCGGATGCCACGTTCCAGGTTAATCCTGGAGAACTTGTCGCCATACTCGGTCCGTCAGGGTCAGGGAAAACTACGCTTCTTACTGCAATTGGCCTGATTAACGAACCGACACATGGCAAGGTAATCATCGATGGTGCGACTGTAGCTGATGAAGGATGGGTGCGCGGTCTTGACTTGAAACGGCTGCGGCGTGAAAAGCTCGGCTTTATTTTTCAGCACCACAACCTGATTCCTTTTTTGAGCGCAATTGAGAACGTCATGATTGCGCTGGAAATCAACCATCTAACGAGTAGTGAGGCCAAAAGCAGGGCCACAGAACTACTGAAATCGCTCAATCTCGGACATCGACTGAACAACTACCCTACCGCACTTTCAGGCGGCGAAGCACAGCGAGTCGCCATTGCCAGGGCTTTAGCCAACAAGCCGAAGGTCATTCTGGCCGATGAACCGACTGCAGCGCTTGATACCGAGAACGGAAAAAATGTCATGTCCCTGCTGAAGTCTCTGGCTGTGGAAAATAATTCGGCCATCCTGGTCGTCACCCATGACCACCGCATGGTGGAAGGGTTTGACCGGATTTTTGACGTTCGTGATGGCAAAATTGTTGGGGAGCAGAACAGCGGCAATTAGTAGCTTTTATTTGATACGCGACCATACCCCAAGCACAGAAAAGGCAACCGCTTCCGGCTGCCTTTTCTCATAATACCCCGTTTATTTTGGCCTGTTACTCCACCGCCAACTCTACCCGGTTCTTCCCTCCGTTCTTGGCCCGGTAGAGAGCGTCATCTGCAGCCTTAACCAGGGCGTCCGGCGTGGATCCGTGCTGGGGAAAGGACGCCACGCCGATACTGACCGTGGCCTTGCGGCCGTCGATTTCCAGCCGCTCCACATCCTTCCTGATCCGTTCCGCAAAACCCAGGGCATTGATGCTGGAGGAGCTCTCACTGCCCAATCCCGGCTTAAGCGGAGTCTCCGGCAGGATGATGGCAAACTCCTCGCCGCCGTACCGGCAGGGGACATCCACATCGTAGGGGGGTTCGGTCTCGCTCCGCCGGATGTTGTCCCTGAAAATCTGGGCCACGGCCTTGAGGAGCCGGTCCCCCTCCAGGTGCCCGTAGGTGTCGTTGAACTTCTTGAAATTGTCCAGGTCGAGAAAGATGACGGAAAAAACGTGGTCGTAGCGAAGCGAGCGCTGGATCTCGCTGTTGAGGGTCCTGAAGAAGTAGCCCCGGTTGTAGAGCTTGGTCATCTGGTCCTTTATAACCATCAGCTTCAGGTCATTCTCCCGCTTCCGGATGATCGCCATCAGATAGGCGGAGATGATCGCCACCGTGCCGTTCATGAGGGAAACCCAGAACCAGAGGAGCATCACGTAGACAAAGTTGTGCTGCAAGGCGGGATCGATGAGCGGCATACCAATGGGAGGGATTATGCCGTAGAATTCCGCCGTCAGAAGCGCGCCGTAAATGAGTCCCCCCACGGCGCCGATGAACCAGACATCCCCCCGCCTCTCAAGGAGAAACGACGCCTCAAGGGTTAGGACCAGATAGACGGCCCAGAACCAGCTGAGCGCACCGCCACTGTAGTGGATCAGGATGGTGACAAACAGGATATCAAGGAGTATCTGGAGGTGGTTGATGCAGACGAAATGACTCAATTCCCGGAAATAGCGATGGTAAAACAGGTTGTACGCCACTACTGCCGCCATCGCCCCCCCCAGCACCAGCAGCTGGGAAATGCGCAGATCGGCGCCATTGCCGCTGAAATACATGAAACCGCCGGCATACATGCCGTAAATTGCGAGCAGGATGATGAGCAGCCACCGTGTTTTCACCACCAGCTGCATCCGTCCCTGGCTCTCCCCCAGCAGTTCAAGTTCGTGGCTGGTCGGGTCCCCCCGGTAGACACCAAACCGCTTGATCAGGGACTTGAACCACTCCATTAATTCGATTCGTTCTACGGTCATAACTGCTCTCCACTGTTCAATCACGTCTTCAGGCAGCAAATGGTTTTTATTTATGCAATAAATATGCTAGGTTAGGCAGCTCTGGGTAATATCCGCCACGACTGCCACATGTACCGACCGGCACGCCGAATCCCCTCCCTTTCGCAACAGGGGTTGACAACAGTGCTGATTGGTGACATAGCACTAGTAGTATAATGCAAGGAGGTTGACTATGCGAATCCGGAAAAAGGTCCTCGATTTCGAGTACGAGGAAGTGCTTGATGCCAGAACCCGCGAGCTGATCCGGGTCGGCTGTGCCGTCGCCGTCGGTTGCCCCTCCTGACTGAAAAAACACTTCGCGGGCGCGAAGGAAGCGGGTGCAACGGAAGCTGAACTGAAAGAAGCCCTGGCCTACGGCATGATCGCCCCCTCGGGACGAGCGAAGAATTTCGTGCTGAGCCTCTCGGACGATCTCAATCTGTAGCCCTCTCTTTAAAGGGGCACGGTGTGACGTGCCCCTCTCCGACACCTTTAGAAAACAACATGTCCCTACGCAGCATCATTTCAAACTTTGCCGGCGACAGCTCCGGTAGAAGGATTTCCATCCGGCGCAGGGTTTTCAACCTCTCCCTGCCGGTCCTCCTGTCGTCCCTCTTCCAGCGGCTCGTCTCCATCGTCGACATCTTTCTGGTCGGTGGACTCGGGGCGTCGGCCATTGCCGCCACCGGTCTCGGCCAGCTTCTCGTCTTCGTGGTCATGACCGTTTTCTGGGGGCTGGCGACCGGGGCTACCGTCGTGATCGCCCATCTCTGGGGGGGAGGTCAGCACCCGGAAGCCCGCCGGGCTGCATTTTCCGCCTGCCTCGCCTGTCTCGCCATGACCGTCCTCGCGTCGCTCCTTGGCTATGTGCTGGGAGACGACCTGGCCCACTTCCTCGGCGCCCGGGATGACGTTCTCCATCTCGCCACGGGATACATCCGGCTGGTCTTTCTCTACCTTGGCTTCACTACCGGCCTCAATATCCTGTCAGCCATCATGCACGGCATCGGCAATACCCGCACCCCGATGGAAGGGGTGATCCTGGTCAACATCCTCCACGTGGTGCTCGCCTACCCCCTCATCTACGGCAAGCTCGGTCTCCCGGCACTCGGCGTAACCGGCGCCGCTTACGCTATCAATGCCTCGGAGTTCTTCGGCTGCCTCTACCTGCTGGTGCAGGCACTTCGCAAAGGGTACATTACAATCGGCCCCCTTGACCGTGAACAGTTCCGCCGTATCTGGCATGTCGGCTACCCGGTCGCCCTGGAACGGGTGGCCCAGCAGTCAGGACAGCTCTTCTACTCGAAGTTTATCATAGGCTACGGAACGGCCGCCTATGCCGCCCACCAGATCGGCCTCTCCATCGAATCCCTGTCGTTCATGCCAGGGGCCGGGATGGGTATCGCCGCCTCAACCCTCATGGGGCAGGCCCTCGGCGCCCGGAAGATCAAGCGCGCACGACTGAGCCACCAGGAGGCGCTGCGCCTGGCCGTGCTCGTCATGACAGCGATGGCGCTGATTTTCCTCTTTTTCCCCAGCCAGCTCATCGGCTTTTTTACCCACGATCCGGAAGTCATCGACAAGGGATGTATCTTCCTCCGGCTGGTCGCCTTCGCCCAGGTCCCCCTCGCCCTCTCCTTCGTCTATGCCGGCAGCCTGCGGGGGACCGGCGATACCCACTACGTCTTTCTCGTCACCCTGGTAGCCATGTGGGGAATCCGCGTGTTCCTCTCCTACATCGCCGCCGAACTCCTCCATCTCCCCCTCGCCTTCGTCTGGGGGGTGTTCCTCCTGGACTGGTTCTTCCGCGCCGGCGCCTTCGCCTGGCGGTATCACCGACGGGATCTGCACCAGATCGTATTCTGAGCCGCATCGAAAAAAGGGCTCTCCTCTATGGAGCGCCCTTTTTTCATTCCCGGCGGTTGCTGCAACTCAACGTTGAAGCACCGCCCGCAGTCTGCCGCAAACCATGCCTGTTTCACTGAAAGCGCAGTATTCCTTCTACTGCGGCGGCCGGTTGGGTAGATACTGCTCGAACTGCTTCTTGTCCGACGCGCAACGGTAGGCCTCTTCCGCTCCGATCTTCCGCATCTTGAGGAGGTCCAGGAGATGCTGGTCCATGAGCTGCATCCCCTCTTTCTTGGCCGTCTGGATGATGGACGGGATCTGGAAGGTCTTCCCTTCCCGGATCAGGTTGCCGATGGCCGGCGTTCCGACCATGATCTCCAGGGCCGGCACCCGTCCCTTGCCGTCGACGGTTCGGAGCAACTGCTGGCAGATAACCCCCCTGAGCGATTCGGACAGCATGGTACGGACCTGCTCCTGGGCATCCCGCGGAAAGGCGTCGATGATCCGGTCAATGGTCTTGGCGGCGGAGTTGGTATGCAGGGTGCCGAACACCAGGTGACCGGTTTCGGCGGCGGTCATGGCAAGGCTGATGGTCTCCAGGTCGCGCATCTCTCCGACCAGGATGACGTCCGGGTCCTCCCGCAGGGCCGCGCGCAGGGCTGCAGTAAAACTGTCCGAATGCTCGCCGATCTGGCGCTGGTTCATGAGTGACAGCTTGTTGGTATGAATGAACTCCAGCGGATCCTCAAGGGTCAGGATATGCTCCCGCCGCGTGCTGTTGATCAGGTCGATCATTGCGGCAAGTGTCGTGGACTTGCCGGAGCCGGTCGGCCCGGTGACCAGGACCATCCCCTTCTTTAGATTGGTCATTTTCCGGACCCCCTCGGGGAGCCCCAGATCGTCAGCAGAGAGGATCTTGCTCGGGATGATCCGGAAGACCGCGGCAATCCCCTTGTGCTGCATGAACATATTGCCGCGGAACCGGGCCAGGCCGGGTATCTCGTAGGCAAAATCCAGGTCGTGCTTCTCCTCGAAGTCCCGCTTCTGCCTCTCGGTCAGGATCTCGTACAGGATCGACTTGGCCTCTTCATGGGAGATGGATTTGAAGTTCGACTTCTCCATCTCCCCGTGGAGACGGAAGATGGGGGGGGAGCCCGTCGAGAGGTGGAGGTCCGACGCCCCCTGATCCTTGAGCATTTTGAAAAGTCCGTCGATTCTTGCCATTTTCTGTACTCTCCATAAGACGTATATGCAGCAGAGTCCTCAGACTCCGCAGGTTCTGACGAGTGGTCCCGTTCAAAGTTGCCACCCTGCTCTCATACTTTAGAGGAGGAGCGAGGCAACATACTCCACCGGGGATATCTCGCCGGCCCGGAGCAGTTCCTCCCCCTCCGCCCTGATGCCGTGATACCCCGCACCGTGCAGGTACAGCTCAATATCCTTGCTGTCGCCGGCCGACTCGAAGACAGCCAGGAGTTCTCCGTCGAAAGCAATCAGGTCGAGCAGATAGCGCCGTCCCTTTCGTCCGGTCTGGTCGCAGGCAGCGCAGCCGCCAGCCCGGAAATAGTTCCCGGCCGGCGTCGCCAGGCGCAGGGCGGCAACCTCTTCCCTGGTCGGCTTGTATTCCCCGCGACAGCGGGGGCAAAGGGTCGCTACCCCCTTGCAGGAGATGATTCCCCTGAGACAGGTTGGGACAAAGTAATGCCGATGCCAGAGATGGAGGAGATGTTTGAACGCCGCATCCACATCGGGCAACGCAATGCCAGCAACCACCAGCTTCCCTCGCATGGCGGCCTTGGTTGCCGCAATGAAGGAGAGGGAGTCGGTGACATCCTCAACGACGATGATATCAGGATCATGTTCGAGAGCGGCGAGGAGCAGGTCGTGGCTCTCACCCGCCACCCCGTTCGGCAGGGGAATCCGCGGAAAGTGCTTCCCCCCCTTCCCCAGGCTGTTGCCGAGGAGGAGGACGCTCTTTCCAGCCGTGGAGCATTCTTCCAGAAAGAGGTCCATGAGACGGCAACGGTCTTCGCTGTCCCGGTGAACGACGAGTACCAGCCCCGACGTCGAGGACGACAGGTCGCGGAACCGGGCGAGCTGCTCGGCGGATCCCCCGAGATCCTCAAGCCGGGAAGGGAACGGTGCGCCCGCCTGGGGTTTCAATGTCACGCAATCACCGGCGGCGCCCCGCAACAGCAGTGCCTGAAAGGAGAGCCGGGCTCCCTTGTAGAGGAACCCCAGTGTCCCTCCCGCCATGCTTTCGGCGGGGCCGTCGATCGTGGCGAGTTTCCGTATCCGCAGCACCAGATCGGGATAGTAGGTGCCGGAAAGAGTGCCGACCGGCCGGGTTTTCCCGCCCTTTTTCGCGACAATGCCGACGCTGTCACCCACCGGTTGCAAGGAGAGCCCCGTCGCCTTGTTCTGGATGATGAAGACGAGAAGGTAATAGAGGAGCCGTGCCCCGGTGAGATCGGCATTGATCTCAGCGAGCACACGTTCTGGAAAACAGTCCGTCTCGAGTCCGAGGGATGTGGCGCTTTCCGCCGGGCCATAGAAGATATCCTGCATCTCCCGTATCTCCCGGATGAGGGCGACTGAGACCGTGACCTGACAGCCGGTCAGTTCCTCCACGGCCCCTATGGCCTCCTTGTTGAGGGGATCGGCCAGGGCAAGGGAAAGGTCGTCACCCATCCGGAGCAGGGGAATCAGGTTGTACCTACGTGCCGTCGTGGCCGGGACGAGTTCGACTGCCTCCTTGTCGATCATCTCCCTTTTCAGGCGCACGTAGGGAATGTTCAGCTGGTTGGAGAGTGCCCAGTCGATATCCTCCTGGGTGACAATCCCCAACTTGACCAGCGCCTCCCCAAACCGGCAGCCGGCGGCCTGCTGCTCATCCAGCGCTGCCTTGATGTCCTGTTCCGTTATAATCTGTGAATTGAAAAGGATCGCACCAAGCGAGCCTTCCTTGACGAGATCGTTCATTGCCCCTCCGACGAAAACGTTGCCCCTGCGGCTGAGAACAGGCCGGTATTCCGGGCAAGCATCTCACTCTTGCAATCTCTTTACCACATAGTCAGAAATTCCGCTGCCAGGGGAAGTTCTCCCTAACCGCCGGTTTTTATGACCTTTACATTTCACGACCGACTGTGCTAGCCTTGCGCAAATTCATTCAGGTTCCGTACCGCGGCGCTATTTGACTGCCTGCCCCGGCATGGCACCACAGGAGACACTATGCAGCGTAAAGCCCTCGCCCTTCTCTCCGGAGGACTCGACTCCACCCTTGCCGTCAAGGTCATGCTTGAGCAGGGGATCGCCGTCGAGGCCCTCAACTTCACCTCCCCCTTCTGCACCTGCACCGGCAAGAATGCCGGCTGCAAATCCGAGGCCGTCAGGGTAGCCGAAGAATTCGGCATTCCCATCAAGGTCCTCCACAAGGGGGCTGAGTACCTGGAGATCATTCGCAATCCCCGCCACGGCTACGGCAAGGGGATGAACCCCTGTATCGACTGCCGTATCTACCTGCTCAGGAAGGCCAAGGAGTACATGGCAACCTGCGGCGCCGATTTTGTCATCACCGGCGAGGTGCTGGGCCAGCGCCCCATGAGCCAGCGCCGCGACACCCTGCGGGTCATCGAGCGGGAAAGCGGCCTGGAGGGTCTGCTTCTGCGCCCACTCTCAGCCAAGCACTTTTCCCCCACCATTCCGGAGCAGGAGGGATGGGTTGACCGGGAGAAGCTCCTCGCCATCCAGGGACGCTCCCGCAAGGAACAGATGCAGCTGGCCGACGACCTTGACGTGAAGAACTACCCCTGCCCGGCCGGCGGCTGCCTTCTGACCGAGGTCTCCTTCGTTTCCAAGGTGAGGGACGTCTTCGACCACTCGGAGCAGGTTAACCTGCGCGACTGCAGGCTCCTCAAGATCGGACGTCATTTCCGCATCGGACCGCTGACCAAAGTGCTGATCGGCCGGAACGAGGCGGACAACCAGCTGCTTGAAGGGGCCCTGCAGGAAGGAGAGGTAGCGCTCCGATGGAACGAGGGGGGAAGTCCCCTCGGCGTCGTGACGGGAGTGGTGGATGAAGGGCTGGTGCAGACCGCCGCCAGGATACTTCTCCGTTACACTAAGGCGGAACCGTCACGTGACTGCATGATAAAACTGCTTCGCAACGGCGGAGAAGAGCTGCTGCAGATTACTAATGATTTCACCGAGACGGAGATCGAAGGGTTCCGCATCTGAAAACATACGTAGAAACTTTGCGCGCAAGGTTTCTACGCATTTCAGGGTTGTTTCGTCCCCCCTTCTGTTGGCGCCTGGCCATTACTGCCGGTAGCAGCATTCTTGCCGTCCTGACCACCGTCCGTCCCGCCGGCCGGCACCTGTTCCGCCGGCAGTGTCGATTCAGCCGGTTGACTGGATTCCACCGGCGCTGCACCGGGTATCTCACCCTCTTTTACGCTACTGCTCAGGTTTGTGAAGACCGGCACCTGTTCAATGGCTTTATCCACCTTCTGCTGCATCCTCCCCACGTTGGGGATTTGCGCCAGAGCCAAACTGTACTCATCCTCCGACAGCACCCCTTTGCTCCGCAGGAGCCGCAAAATCATATTCGAGCGTTTCAGGACCTTCCCCAGGTTTTTGTACGGATTGTAGGCCAGGCGCGGGCCGGGAAGCATGGCTGCAAGAAACGCGCACTCACGCGGAGTAAGCGCTGATGCCGGCTTTCCGAAGTAGTAGCGGGCACCGTGACCTATCCCGTAGACCATCGGCCCCAATTCGACGACGTTGAGATAGAGTTCAATGATACGCCCCTTGGTCAGCTCCTGCTCCATCTCCTTGGCCAGGATGATCTCCTTTATCTTGCGGCTGATGGTCTTCTCCCGGGACAGGAAGAGGTTCTTTGCTACCTGTTGGGTAATGGTGGAGGCGCCGCGGGCAAAACTCTTTTTCTCAAGGTCATACTTTATGGCATTCTTGATCGCCTTGACGTCAATCCCCTCGTGTTTGTAAAAGTTCGAGTCCTCCGCCAGGATTACCGCCCATTTCATTTCGGATGGTATGCTCCCCGAGGGCACCCAGTTGCGATTCTTCGGCCCGACGATGAATGGATGGTAGTTCCCCTGCCAGTCCTTTACCTGGATAGTCATGGAGGCGCGCCGGTTCTTCACCCCCTCAACAGATGGCAGGAACAACAGGGAAATGCCGATGTAGACGACGTAGAGCAGAACGATGCCGCAGAGGGCGATAGCTATATTTTTTACGGATACGCCGGGTAGATTCACGTCTCTTCTATCCTCCTCTGGTCACGTACGGATGCCATCCGTGCAGCCAGAAGAATGGCGGCCACCATGCTCCTGTGGTTGGCCTTTCCCGTTCCCGCCAGGTCATAGGCCGTCCCATGGTCAACCGAGGTGCGAATAATGGGAAGGCCCAGGGTGACGTTGACGCCGTCATCGAAGTGGAGGAGCTTCAGGGGGATGAGCCCCTGGTCATGGTACATGCAAACCACGGCATCGTACATCCCCCCGGCCGCAAAATGAAAAAGTGTATCGGCTGACAACGGCCCCACCGCATCGATCCCCTCCGCACGGGCGGCAGCAATAGCCGGAGAAATAACCCGGGCCTCTTCGTCACCGAACAACCCCCCTTCTCCACAGTGGGGGTTAAGGGAGAGTACCGCCAGCCGCGGATTTTTACGGAAATAGCGGCTCACATCCCGGTGAGTTGTCCGGATGGTGGAAAGTACCTTGTCAAACGTGACCAGTCGGGGAACATGGGACAGTGCCTCGTGAATCGTGACGAGGGTAACACGTAGCCGGTCGCCAGCGAGCATCATGACGAACTGATCCGTCCCCGTCAGCTCAGCAAGGAGCTCTGTGTGCCCGGGATAATGGTAGCCGGCCCGGTTGAGCGCCTCCTTGTTGATTGGCGCGGTGGCCATCCCCGCAACGTCGCCGGACAGGCAGAGCTGCGCGGCGGTCGTAATGTAATTGTACATCGCTTCCCCACTTGCACGGGTTGGCGCACCGAACACCATGTCTGCAGCAGTGAGCCGCGACAGCGGCCGGACGTAGATACGGTCATGAACGTCATCGGCAGGCGGCATGCCGTCATCGAGAACCTCAATGCCCAGCCCCTCGCCGGTAATAGCAAGCGCCCTCTCCATGGCACGCGGGTCACCGAGCACCAGATGCCGGCATGCGCGGCGCACCTCAGGCTCGCCAAGCGTCCTGGCAATTATTTCAGGCCCCACACCGGTCGGGTCTCCCATGGTTACGGCAATAATTGGTCGTTTCATCGTTGCCTCGCAGCATTCTTCAGGAGTCATGACCTGAATTATATAACATTCCCCCTGATCGCCGACAAAAAAAAAGAGTGGCGAAACGCCACTCTTCTAAATCTCTGCGAAACCGCAGACTATCTGTTGCCGGCCTTGTCGGCGACCTGGATTCTGATGATGGCACGTTCCAGAGCAGCTTCATAGACAAGGAACTGCTTATCTTCAGGATGCAGGCGTTTCAAGGCTTCTTCCGCGCGGCCAAGGGCAGCCTTTGCACGTTCAAGGTCAATTTCGTCGGCCCGCTCGGCGGTTTGCACCAGAACCGTCACCTTGTCGTCTTCGACCTCGAAGTATCCCCAGTTAACGGCCAGATGGTTGACAGCACCATCTTTTTTATAGGTGAACTCGCCGATCTTGAGGGAGGAGAGAAACGGTGCATGTCCCGGCAGCACACCGAATTCGCCAATGGCGCCTGCGGCCGTTATCTCGTCCACCTCTTCGGAAAGAACCTTTTTATAGGGTGTTACCAGTTCAAGTTTCAGTTTTTCAGCCATATATAACCCTCAAGACGCTGGGCGATGGCACTGGGCTCAAGGTTTTTTCCTAGTGCCTAGTGTCGAGTGCCTGCTTTATTATACTGCCAGTTTCTTGGCTTTTTCCAGGGCTTCTTCGATCGTACCGACCATGTAGAACGCCTGCTCGGGGATGTCGTCGTGCTTTCCTTCGACGATCTCCTGGAAACCCTTGATGGTGTCCTTGAGCTCGACGTATTTGCCGGGGGAGCCGGTGAAGGCTTCCGCAACGTGGAACGGCTGGGAAAGGAAACGCTGGATCTTCCGTGCACGGGCAACTACCAGCTTGTCCTCTTCGGAGAGTTCGTCCATACCGAGAATGGCTATGATATCCTGGAGGTCCTTGTACTTCTGCAGGACGTACTGAACCTGGCGGGCAATGGCGTAGTGCTCCTCGCCGATGACCTGGGGATCGAGGATCCTGGAGGTTGAATCGAGGGGGTCAACGGCCGGGTAGATGCCGAGTTCGGCGATCTGCCGGGAAAGAACCGTCGTGGCGTCCAGATGGGCGAACGCAGTGGCCGGAGCCGGGTCGGTCAGGTCGTCGGCAGGCACGTAGATAGCCTGAACCGAGGTGATGGAACCTTTGGTGGTCGAGGTGATCCGCTCCTGCAGCTCGCCCATCTCGGTGGCCAGGGTCGGCTGGTAACCGACGGCGGAAGGGATACGGCCAAGAAGCGCGGAAACCTCGGAACCTGCCTGGGTGAAACGGAAGATGTTGTCGATGAAGAGGAGAACGTTCTGCCCTTCTTCGTCACGGAAATACTCGGCGATGGAGAGAGCAGACAAGGCGACGCGGGCACGTGCTCCCGGCGGCTCGTTCATCTGGCCGTACACAAGGGCGGCCTTGTCGAGAACCCCCGATTCCTTCATCTCCATCCAGAGGTCGTTCCCTTCACGGGTACGCTCGCCGACACCGGCGAAGACAGAGAAGCCGCCGTGCTGCTTGGCGATGTTGTTGATAAGTTCCATGATGAGAACGGTCTTGCCGACGCCGGCACCACCGAACAGGCCGATTTTGCCGCCGCGGGCGTAAGGAGCGAGGAGGTCAACAACCTTGATCCCCGTGGTGAATGCTTCAACCTTGGTGGACTGGTCCACGAAAGCAGGCGCTTCGCGGTGGATGCCGTACTCCTTCTCCGCGTTGACCGGCCCCATTTCGTCGACCGGGTCGCCGATGACGTTGAGAATCCGGCCGAGGGTCTTGCGACCCACCGGCACGGAAATCTGCTTGCCGGTGTCGGTGACATCCTGACCACGAACAAGACCGTCGGTGGAGTCCATGGCGATGGTCCGGACCGCGTTCTCCCCCAGGTGCTGCGCAACTTCCAGCACCAGGTTGTTTTCTTTGTCGTCAATCGCAGGGTTGGTCACCCGGAGTGCATTGTAGATAGGGGGCAGCTTGCCCGGCTCAAACTCAACGTCGATAACCGCGCCGATGACCTGCGTAATTTTACCGATGTTCTGACTCATGTACCCTTTTCCTCCTGCGGCCCCCTATGGCGGCCTCTATTGTGTAAAGTCCTAAATTAGCCCTTGATTGATTCGGCGCCGGAGATGATTTCCATCAGCTCCGTAGTGATGGCCGCCTGACGTGCCCTGTTGTACTGTAGGGTCAGCTTGCCGATCATCTCCGTGGCGTTCTTCGAGGCACTGTCCATGGCGGTCATGCGGGCTCCGTGCTCGGAAGCGACGGACTCCAGCAACGCCTTGAAAATCTGCACCTCTATGTGCTTGGGAAGCAGTTCTGCCAGGAGCTCGCCCTTGGAAGGCTCATAGATGTACTCAGGTACGTATTCCTCTTCCTCGGATTCGGCGGGAGTGATGGGGAGAAGCTGCTCCAGGGTTATATCCTGGGACATGACGCTCCGGAATGAGTTATAGAGGATGAAGACCTCGTCGTACTCCTCGTTAAGAAAGCCTTCGATCATTTCCTGCCCCAGCAGGGAAGCCGTCTGATAGCTCAGACTGGAGAAGATGTTGCTGTAGTTCTTGTAGATCGTACGGCGATGTTTCAGGAACTCGTAACCCTTCCTTCCCACCGTCATTACACTTATCTCGGAGAACTCAGCACTCCGCTCCCTGACGAAGCGCTCGGCCGCCTTGCAGATATTTGCATTGAAGCCGCCGCACAGACCGCGGTCGGAGGTGACCACGATGAGAAGGGCCTTTTCGGCCGTGCGTTTCTGCAAAAGCGGGCTGCAGTCGCTGTCCTGACTTTGGGCCAGCCGCTCCAGGACTTCGCCTAACTTCTTGGCGTAGGGACGTGCAGCGACTACGTTTTCCTGGGCACGACGCAGCTTCGCCGCCGAGACCATTTTCATGGCCTTGGTTATCTGCCGGGTATTTTTAACCGACACAATGCGCTTTTTAATACTTTTAAGGCTTGCCATGCGTAGACACCGT
This sequence comes from Deltaproteobacteria bacterium, assembly GCA_021848385.1. Classification (GTDB taxonomy): domain Bacteria; phylum Desulfobacterota; class Desulfuromonadia; order Geobacterales; family Geobacteraceae; genus Geomobilimonas. Next base: position 143,547 of record JAJZUQ010000001.1, on the reverse strand, counting down.
CCTTACATTACGCGGTAAATTCTTTTTTGAACTCTTCCATAGCGGCAACAATCCTGGCCTTCAGATCGTCGTCGATGGCCTTTTTATCGCGCAATTCTGCCAGCATGTCACTCTTTCTGGCATCAAAGAACGTGTAGAGTTCAGTCTCATAACGCCGCAGGGATGCAACCGGGTAGTCATCCAGGAAGCCGTTATTGGCGGCGAAGATGATGAGGACCTGTTTCTCGTTAGGAATAGGCCGGTACTGGGGTTGCTTAAGGATCTCTACGAGACGCTCGCCACGAGCAAGCTGCATCTGGGTCGCCTTGTCAAGATCGGATCCGAACTGGGCAAAAGCTGCCATTTCCCGGTACTGTGCCAGACTGAGACGCAGTGTGCCGGCAACCTGCTTCATGGCCTTGACCTGGGCGGAACCACCGACGCGGGAGACGGAGAGGCCGACGTTGATGGCCGGACGGACACCGGAGTAAAACAGGTCGGACTCCAGATAAATCTGGCCGTCGGTGATGGAAATGACGTTGGTCGGTATGTAGGCGGAAACGTCACCGGCCTGGGTTTCGATTATGGGGAGCGCCGTCATGGACCCTGCACCGCAGTCGTCGGACAGCTTGGCCGCCCTCTCGAGGAGGCGGCTGTGGAGATAGAAGACGTCGCCCGGATAAGCCTCGCGCCCTGGAGGACGACGGAGGAGCAGGGAAAGCTGCCGGTAGGCAACCGCCTGCTTGGAAAGGTCATCGTAAATGATAAGGGCATGCTTGCCGTTGTCACGGAAGTACTCGCCCATGGTCACGCCGGTGTAGGGAGCAATGAACTGGAGCGGTGCGGATTCGGAAGCGGTAGCCGCAACGACTATGGTGTAATCCATCGCGCCATGTTCCTGCAACTTGCTCACAACCTGGGCGACAGTCGAACGCTTCTGACCGATAGCGACGTAGATACAGACAACGTCTCCGCCCTTCTGGTTGATGATCGTATCAAGAGCGACGGCGGTCTTGCCGGTCTGGCGGTCGCCGATGATCAGTTCGCGCTGGCCGCGGCCGACCGGAACCATGGAGTCGATAGCCTTGAGACCGGTCTGCATCGGCTGATGGACCGATTTGCGCTTGACGATACCGGGGGCCTTCACCTCGACCTTGCCGAACTTGTCGGTATTGATCGGACCCTTGCCGTCGATCGGGTTGCCAATTGCGTCGACAACGCGGCCGATAAGGGCCTCGCCGACCGGAACCTCGACGATCCTGCCGGTACGTTTGACCGTGGTCCCTTCCTTGATGGTCTCGTTGTTCTCACCAAGAATCGCGGCACCAACGTTGTCTTCTTCCAGGTTGAGGACCATCCCGGAAATCCCGCCGGGGAACTCCAGCAACTCACCGGCCATCGCCTTGTCGAGACCATGGATACGGGCAATACCGTCACCGACGGAGATGATAGTACCGGTCTCTGCAACCGCCACTTCCTTGCCGTACTCCTTGATCTGCTTCCTGATAATCTCGCTGATTTCTTCCGCTCTGATTTCCATAGAACGATCTCACCCCTTCTGTAATATATCTTCGATTCTGTTTAACTGGGTCCGTACACTGCCGTCATACACCTTGTCGCCGATCTTGGTCACCACGCCACCGATGAGGGTCGGGTCAACCTCGACCTGCAACACGACCTGCTTGCCGGTTGAACGGGCAAGGGCCGTCTTTATCTCTTCCACCTGTGCCGCTTCGAGTTGCATACCCGAGGTAAGCACCGGGCGGATGATGCCGGAAAGCTCGTCGGAAAGGACGCTGTAGCTGGCCGCTATCTGCGGGAGAAAGGCAAGCCGGCTCCGGTCGAGAAGGAGCTGCAGAAAGTTCCCCACAAGTGTGGAGAGCCCTGCCTTGCCGATGACATCCTTGAGTATCTCTTTTTTCGCCTCTACGCCGTAGGCCGGGTTGCTGAAAATGGCCGAAAGCTCGGGGCTGGCTTCAAGCATGGTCGCGATGAGGGCGAGTTCGCCGTTGAACTTCTCAACAGCCCCCTCTTCAGCAGCCAGCTGCACCAACGCCTTGGCGTACCTTCGTGCAATAGCATTCGTGATCAATGTAACTCCACCACCTTGGTAAGATATTCGCCAACCAGGCGATCCTGGTCGTCTTTCTTGATCTTCTCTCTGAGCGTCTGCTCCGCAAGCTGGACAGCGAGCCGTGCAGCCTCGCCCCTCAGCTCAGCCTGTGCCCGCGCCACTTCCTGATTGGCGGACATTCTGGCCTGCTCTTTGATCCGCTCCGCGGTCAGCTTTGCTTCGGCGACAATGCGCTCTTTTTCCAGCTCACCCTCTTTTTTGATGGCGGCGCAGATATCATCCACCTCGGCGTTAGCCTTGGCAAGCCGGTCGCTGTATTCGGCATATTTCCGTTCCGCTTCGGCACGGGCCGCGACTGCTTCCTCAAGTGCCTTCTGGATAGACGCCTGACGTGCTGCAAGGGAACCTTTGACGTCGGCCTTCTTCACTCCCCAGGCAATCAGGACGAAAAGGGCGGCAAAGTCGATAACCCTCCACATGAAGTCCTTCATCTGGGCAGCGGCATGGCCCCCCTGGTGGGCACCTTCTCCCCCTTCGGAGGCAAAACCGGCCGCAGCCAGACCAACCAGCAGCAGGAAGACTCCCGCCGCCATGACCCACGATTTCCAGCCGGTATTCCGCTCACGGCATATCATCTACAGACTCCTTCCAAGGACTTTCTCGCAAATTTCGAGGGAGAGCCCACGGGCCTGCTCACGCAACAGCTCCTTGGCATCGGCGGCCTCCTTGGCCACCTTCTCCTTTATGGTCGCCAGGGTATCGGCGGCTTCCTTCCGGGCCTTCTCCAGAACAGCCGACTCCTCAGCCTGGGCAGCCTTTTTCAGAATCTCCCGCTCCCCGTTCGCCGCGGTCTTGCCTTCCCGCAGACGTGCTTCGTAAAGGGCCACCTTCTCCTGCACGTCCCTGTCCACCTCTGCGGCCCTCTCACGGGCACCGTTGAGTTCCGTCGCACGGTCGGCCAGCACCCGGCGGATCGGCTTGTACAGGAATATGTTCAGAATCAGTACCAGCACCAGGAAGTTGACCAGCTGGATAATGAAGGTCAAATCTAGATTAATCACCCTGCCACCTCATGTCGTTCTTTTGTATACAGTATTCAATCCGGTGCCCAGCTGCGGACCTCCGGACTAAAAGCTTAGGATAGCTATCACACGTTACGTGCGATGTCAAGTTTTTTATACACCTTGCCGCCGCACATCACCGACTCTGGAGAAGGAATTATTGTCTTTTCAGGATATCGAGGAGACGGTCAAGCTCGACCGGAGAGGTATAGAATATCTCGATCTTCCCCTTCTTGCCGCTCTGGCGGATAGCGACCCTGGCCTTGAAGTGCCGCTTCAACTGCTCCTCCAGATCGGTGACGTGGGGATCGGGTTTCGGCGGCACCTTGACAGGCCGGTTGGCCTTAAGCCGCTTGACCAGGTTTTCCGTCTCCCGGACTGTCAGCTCCCTCTTGAGAACCTCCTCCCGGGCCTGCTTCATCTGCTCCGGCGAATCCAGGGCCAGAAGCGCGCGGGCATGCCCCATGGCAAGGCGCTCTTCCACGATGTCGCGCTTGAGTTCGGTCGGCAACTTCAGAAGCCGCAGGGAGTTAGCCACGGTGGAGCGTTCCTTGCCAACCCTTTTGGCCAGCTCCTCCTGTGAGAGCTCGAACTTCTCCAGCAAGGCATGATAGGCTTCAGCCTCTTCCACCGCATTCAGGTCCTCACGCTGGATATTCTCGATGAGGGCCATCTCCAGCGCGGTATCGTCAGACACGTCCTGGATGACCACCGGCACGTCCCGCAGACCTGCCTTCTGGGCAGCGCGCCAGCGCCGCTCACCTGCAATAAGCTCGTAATGGTCGGCCTTCTTGCGCACCACCAGGGGCTGGATAATTCCCTTTTCGCGGATGGACGCCGCCAGCTCTTCCAGCTTCTCCGGCACAAAGGTCTTGCGCGGCTGGCCCTTGTTCGGACGTATTTCTTCTATGGGACAGGAGAAATAATTCCTGTTGTCCTCCGCCGCTACCGGCAGCAGGGCAGCCATTCCCTTTCCCAGGCCTGTCTTCTTAACCATTGCTCTCCTCTTTCTTGAGGATTTCCTTGGCCAGCTCAAGATAACTGGCGGCTCCCCGGGACGTGATATCATAGAGGATGATCGGCTTGCCGTGACTGGGCGCCTCGGACAGCCTCACATTGCGCGGAATTACGGTGGCAAAGATTTCCCGGGGGAAATGGGTTTTAATCTCCTCGCTGACCTGACGGGAGAGATTATTCCGGGCATCGTACATGGTGAGGAGTATTCCTTCTATTTTGAGGGCCGAATTCAGCCCCTTTTGAACAAGTCGAATGGTGTTGAGTATCTGGGACAGCCCCTCCATGGCATAGAATTCACATTGCAGGGGGATCAGAACCGAATCGGCAGCCGTCAGGGAATTAATGGTCAGGAGGTTGAGCGAGGGGGGGCAGTCAATGATGATGTAGTCGTACCTGTCGCGGAACGTTTCCAGTGCGTGCTTGAGCTTGAGTTCCCGCGCCATCGCCGCCACCAGTTCCAGTTCAGCCCCCGCCAGGTCGGAAGTGGCAGGCAGGAGATCGAGGCCGGCAAATCCGGTCGGGATGATGGCACCGGCCGGATCGGTCTCATTGATGAGGATGTCGTAGACCGTTTCCGCCAGCCCCTCCTTGTCCACACCGACACCACTGCTGGCGTTCCCCTGTGGGTCCATGTCGATAAGGAGAGTCTTCCTTTCCGCGGCAGCAAGTGAAGCGGAAAGATTGACCGAGGTGGTTGTCTTCCCCACCCCCCCCTTCTGATTGGCGATACAAATCACTTTAGCCATAATTTAACGCTTTTTTCCGGTAAGTTAACAGCAGGAGCGGCGGAAGGCGACATGCGGATTCCAGAGCACCGCACGGTACCACAAAATCTCCCCCAAGAAAAGGAATTTTATCCTTGCCAGGCGGCCCTTTTGCTCCAATACCGAGGTAAACCGGCTGATTTCACGTAACATTCCGCGATGGGAACATGGCGCCCCATTCACCATGCCGGCCGGCTGGATCATCGCCCTGACCTCGTCAAGAGGGCCTTAGAACCTGAATCCGTACCCCCACCTTTTTACTTGCGGTCGAAACCACACCGGCTATACTAGCTGGGAAATCGCCCCGTTGGAGGCCGGCATGCCCAGGTTCCGCGACCTGCATATCAGGACCAAATTCAATATTATCATGTCCCTGCTCCTCATCGCTCTCCTTCTCGCAGCCGCATTCCTGACCTACCGCCGGCAGCAGGCGCTGATCCTCAAGGTAGCGGTGGACAATGCCCGCAGCTTCGCACGCCAGATCATCGAAACCAGGGATTATATGTCCAGCGTCGTCCGGGGGGAAGCGGATAAAAACTACGCTCTCGTCCCCCAGGTGGTGGCGACTCGGGTGGCAAAACGGATTACCAGCGGCAGCAAGTACTACGTCCGCCAGGTGTCACTGCGCTACCGCAACCCCGAGAATCGTCCGGATAATTACGAAACTGCCCAGCTGCGGATTTTCGCCAGCAAAGATGGGGGTGAAACCTACCGGGTCATCAAGGTAAGCGGACAGGAGGCATTTCGCTACATGCTCCCCATGGTCGCGGAAAAATCCTGTCTCGAATGCCACGGCGATTACGACAGCGCTCCTTCTTTCGTCAAGGCACGCTTTCCCCGCGGGCACTACTCCTATGGGTACAAAATCGGCGAGGTAATAGGGGCGGTCTCCGTAACTATCCCCATGGCCGACCTCTACCGGGAAATAGGCTTCAATCTGGAACTCGAACTTCTCTATCGCGTCGTCATCTTCTTCATTATCATCCTGATCATGGGAACCCTCATCCGCCGCACCGTCATCGATCCGGTCACCCTTGTGTCAGCCACCATCAGCCGGGTCACCCGGACCGGCAGGTTCGACGAAAGGATTCCCCAGAAGTCCAACGACGAGCTGGGACAGCTGGCCGGCGCCTTCAATGCCATGATGGAAGAACTGGAACACAAGACCCTCCAGCGGCAGGAATCGGAAGAGCGCTACCGGGGTATGATCGAGATGGCCCACTCCGCCATCGTCACCTTCATGGAAGACGGCAAGATCGTCATCGCCAACCAGGAGGCAGAGCGGTTGTTCGGTCTCAGCAGGCAGGAACTGCTCGGGGAAAAAATCTACGGATTCCTGGTGGATGGTAGCGACATGGAGAAGGGTGTACAGAAATTCCTTCGGGAGGGGCACGGCGGCGGCGCGGGAGAAACCACATTCCACCGCTTCCAGAACCGGCGCGGGGACTCAACTTCCGTGGAAATCGCCCTCTCTGTATCCCGGGCCGCCAACAAAACCATGTTCACGGCAATCCTGCGCGAGGTATCCCGGGCATAATCATGGAGGAAAGCATTCCGTCGGTCACACACGGAACCTTGCGGAACGCAGCTTTCCCCCCCCTGGGAACACCCGGCCGCGCATGTGCCGTCGCCATCGTCACCGCTCCCTTCCCGGCATAGCACCCCCATAGCCGCGCAGCACCTCCAGAAACGCCCCGCCGTATCGACCGAGCTTGTGGTTCCCAACGCCGTTGATCCTGAGCAGCGACTCCGCGTCCGTCGGCCGGAAGGCTGCCATCTCTATCAGCGTGGCATCACCGAAGATCACGAAGGGGGGGACCCCGGCCGTGTCCGCCAGCTCCTTGCGAAGGGAACGCAGAGACTGGAACAGCCCTTCATCATACGCGATATTGCCCGCCGCACGCCGGGGAGGCTTGACGGGTGTAACAGGCTTTTCACGGGGGCGCGCCAGATGCAGCCGTTCTTCACCGCGCAGGAGGGGCCGGGCCGCCGCCGTCAGCTTCAGTACGCCGTAGCTGGCAAGGTCCTGTTCCAGATACCCCAGGTGTACCAGCTGGCGAAGCACTCCCCCCCAGACCTCGGAAGAAAGCTCCCTGCCGATACCGTAGGTGGAAAGCCGGTCGTGCCCCAGCTGAAGCAGCCGCTGGCTGCGGGAGCCGCGCAGTACATCGATCACATGCCCCATGCCGAAGCGCTGGCCGACCCGATAGACACAGGAAAGTGCCTTTTGCGCCTCTTCCGTCGCATCGAAGCGCTCAGGCGGGTCGAGGCAGACGTCGCAGTTCCCGCAATCCTCCCCCAGCGACTCGCTAAAATAGCCGAGGAGCACCCGGCGCCGGCAGGTCACCGCCTCGGCGAAGCCGACCATGGCGTTGAGCTTCTGGAGTTCGATCCGGTTCTGTTCCGGATTTCCGCCGTTTTCGATGAGGCCGCGGGCAACGACGATATCCCCATAACCGAACAGGAGGAGGGCCTCGGCGGGAAGGCCGTCCCGTCCTGCTCTGCCGGTCTCTTGATAATAACTCTCGATATTCTTGGGGATGTCGTAGTGGACCACGAATCTGACATTGGGCTTATCGATCCCCATGCCGAAGGCGACCGTGGCCACCACCACCCGTAGCTCGTCGCGCTGGAAGGCCTCCTGGACCCTGCTCCGCTCCCCGTCCCCCAGTCCGGCATGGTAGGGAGCGGCGGCGATCCCGGCCGCGACCAGACGACCTGCCACCTCCTCCACCCGCTTGCGGGAAAGGGCATAGACGATCCCCGCGTCTTCGGGAGGGCGGCCTGCCAGGAATGCCAGGAGCTGGTTGAACGGCTTCTGTTTGTCCACGACGGTATAACGGATGTTGGGACGGTCGAAACCGGTGACGTGACAGGTGGCTTGGGTCAGCCCAAGGCGGCGGATGATATCGGTGCGGGTCTGGGAGTCGGCGGTGGCGGTGAGGGCGAGGAGTGGCACCCGCGGAAAGAGCTCCCGCAGGCGGCCGAGCTGGACGTAGTCAGGACGGAAATCGTGCCCCCACTGGGAGACGCAATGGGCCTCGTCGATGGCGAAGAGAGAGATGGGGATATCCTTGAGCCGTTCCAGAAAGGACTCCCCCATAAGCCGTTCCGGTGCGACGTAGAGGAGGTCAAGATCACCCTGGTGCAGCCTGGCCAATACCCGTTGCGCTTCACGTTCCGCGAGGGAAGAGTTGTAAAACTCCGCCCGGACGCCGTTGGCTTGGAGGGCATCCACCTGGTCCTTCATGAGGGATATGAGGGGTGAAACCACCAGTGCTACACCCGGGCGGTGCAGGGCGGGAATCTGGTAGCAGAGGGACTTGCCGCCACCGGTCGGCATCAGGACGAAGCTGTCCTCCCCCCGGATCACTCCTGCGATGATCTCCTCCTGGTGAGGACGGAAGGCATGGTAGCCAAAGACGGTGCGGAGGGTTTCAAGGGGTGTTCCCGGCATGAAGCAGTTTCCTTCTCCTGGTTGAAAGTCTAGCGGAGCGGGCATCAGACCACATAGATTCAGGCTATAATTCCCGCAGCACCCGCAGGCCGAGATAGACATAGCGGCCATCGGGGTTCCCCCGGCCACGAGCGGAAGAGCGGATATAGCGCGGTTTGCTCCCGAAAGAGCCCCCCCGCTGCACACGCCGCTTGTCCTCTCCACCCTCCCAGGCTTTTCCATTTGCAGGTGCACCTTCGTAACTCTCGTGCCAGGTATCCTGGCACCACTCCCACACATTGCCGGCGGTGTCAAACAAGCCAAAGGGGTTGGCGCCAAAGGAGCCGACCGGAGCGGTCTTCTTGTTGTCCCACGCACTGCCGCACCCTTTGCAGTTGGCACGATTCTCTCCAACGCCAAACCCCCACCAGTAACGCTCCTCGCTTCCACCCCGCGCCGCATATTCCCACTCCGACTCGCTGGGGAGGCGATACCGCTGCCCGGTCTGCCCGGAGAGCCACCGGGTATAGGCCACCGCATCGTCCCAGGTGACATTCATCACCGGACGGCGATCCCGCCCCCAGTTGGAAAAGGGGAACCAGCGCCGGCCATCCTTCGGTTTCTCGCGACCGGTGGCCTGGCAGAACCGGTCATATTCGGCAAAGGTAACTTCGTAACGTCCCATGGCAAAGTGGCGGGGGATGGTCACCGCATGCACCGGTTTCTCGTCCGGGTCGCCACCGCCGTGGATGGCCCCCATCCTGAAGCTGCCGGCAGGGATCACCACCAGTTCGGGACCGGGCGTGCCGTCCCGGAGCCGGTCGCGTATCAACGTCCCCGCCGCCAGTTGCCCCTTCACCCCCCCGGCAGCTACCGCAACACCCGCCAGTCCCAGCAGCACGATTACCCCGATGAGCACCCTTCCCATGTAGTCCCCCATGAAACCAGCCTTCATATAGAAAAGAGGGCTGGATATCCAGCCCTCTTTTTCAACTCTCTCCACCATGCCGTTAGCTTAAGGGCCTCCGAGCGAGTTCCCTAACACGTGGGCGTCTCTGTATCGCTTCAGGCAAGTCCCGCAAAGGGGCAGCACACCACGATCGATCAAGACCCCCGAACAAATGAGTATTCCGCCTGGGCATTGCAGCCTCACGCACATGGCAGAGAGAAACCGGTTATGTGGAAACCATTGTAGCGCCGGGCCACCTTTAATGCAAGGGGCTAATTACGCCTCAACCTTCCCCGCTCTCAAAAGGGTTCCATGAGGCAGCGGGGGCTCTCATGGAGCAAAGAGTCCCGCAAAAAAACACCGTCTCCCTCATGCACGAATCAGGATTGGGATTAGCTACTTGAATCCCAGAAACGCGTTCAGCCTGGTCACCTCTTCCATAAGCCGGTCGAAGCCGGCAAAGGTGAGGGACTGGGGTCCGTCAGAGAGCGCTTTTTCCGGTTCCGGGTGCACCTCAACGAGGATGCCGTGGGCACCGGCCACCAGTGCTGCCTTGGACATGGGGGCGACCAGGCTCCGTTTACCGGTGGCATGGGACGGGTCCACCATAATCGGCAGGTGGGACAACTCCTTCACCAGCGGCACTACCGCCAGATCGAGGGTATTACGGGTAGCCGTCTCGAAGGTGCGGATCCCCCGTTCGCAGAGGATCACCTGATGGTTACCTTCCGCCAGCACATACTCCGCCGCCGCCAGAAACTCCTCGATAGTGGCGCTCATCCCCCGCTTCAGCAGGACCGGCTTGCGGATTTTCCCCAGTTCCCGCAGCAGGTCGAAATTCTGCATGTTCCGCGCGCCAACCTGGAGCAGATCGGCGTATTCAGCCACCAGCCCCACATTGTCCGGGCTCATCACTTCGGTGACGATGGGGAGGCCGGTCGCCTCACGGGCAAGGGCAAGAAGTCTCAGTCCTTCTTCCCGCAGTCCCTGGAAGGTATGGGGTCCGGTGCGCGGCTTGAAGGCACCCCCCCGCAGCAGGTCGGCTCCCGCCTTCTTCACCGCCCGGGCGGTCTTCAGAATCTGCTCCTCGCTCTCCACCGCACAGGGGCCCGCCACCACCACCGGCCGCTTCCCTTCACCGATTTCCACTCCCCCGACTTTCACGATGGTAGGCCGGGGATGAAAATCGCGGGAAACCAGCTTGTACGGCTTGGAAACGTGAATCACCTCCTGGACACCAGGTAGGTCCCGGATATTGGTGTCATCCACGTACCCTTTGTTACCCAGAACCCCGATGGCGGTTCGCTCGCTTCCCGGAATAGGTGCCGCCGTAAGACCCATGGCCTCCACTGCCATGGTCACCGCCTCGATCTGTTTCGGCCCCGCCTTGTGGTTCATCACAATGAGCACATGCACCTCCACACAGTAACAGTTGTTAATGCCAGCCGTCTGTAAAGATAGCAAGGCCCGGCCGCCAGGTCAACAGTATTGAGCCTCTCTTCACCGCTGCGGGGAATTGGTTGCTTTTTTATGGGAATTCAGTACTATACACCTACTTTTCTATACGCGGAGGGACTGTGCGCCTCAAAGATGAGCAGATTGCCAAACTGGCGGACAAAATTCTCGCCAATCTCACCACCGCCGGGCTCATCACTCTCAAGCGGGAACGAGGTGCAGTCCTGGCAGGAATAAAGGGGGCGATCAGCGCCGACCTCTCTCAGGAAGCAACGCTGGAAAAGGATGCCGAGAACCTTCTCGAACAGACTCTCCGTTCCATGGGAAGCGCCGCCGGCGACATTGACCGGCACAAGATGCTCAGGATGATCAAGGAAAAGCTCGCCAAGGAACGTAAGATAGTCCTTTAATTCTGCGCTCTGTTCAGCGTGCTGCGTGCAAATCGAAACCCCGTAGCACGTAGCACGTAGCACGCAGCACGAGGCCCACCATGCACGTAAGCGAAGACCGCATTTCCCACCTGGCCCACCGGGTCGCCGAAAAGATCTGGCAGGATGACCTGGCCGACTTCCCCGACGAAGCCCGGGCGTTGCAATCGGTCAAGGATACTATCGCCACCTTTTTCCACCTGACTGCGGAGGTGGATGAGGCCGTGCGGAAAAAGCTTGCCTCCTATAGCCAGGCCAAAGTGCCGGGAAGCAGGGATTGGGAAATCCTGTACCAGAAATTCTACCAGGAAGAGATGGCCAAGCGAAAATGGTAATGTCACGCGTTGTTAAATCCGTCAGTTCCTCACTTCTCGCCCTGTACGCAGTGCTGCTCCTGGCCGGCTGCGGTGCCGCCACGAAGGTCTCGGTCGCCCCTGATTTCAAACCGGGACCGGAACAGGAAGCGATCTATATCTTTCCCTTCACCACCACCCTGGTGCCGGAGAATTTCAGCGAATCCGTCTTCAACGCCTATGTGGACGACCTGAACGACAACCATGCCAAGACCAACGCCACCTGGTTCTCCATCATCAAGGAAGACATGAAGAACGTCGACCAGCAGTGGCTCGCCAGGCAGTTCTACATAACCGGCGAAATCTGGAGTTACCTAGAGAACTCCGGCTGCTGTTCTACCGAACTGCGCGCTAAGGCCCGCCTCCAGTTCTACGAAGTAGGGAAGAAGGAGCCGTCAATGGAGGTCTACATCCCCCTGGAAACCTTTTTCGAACACGACCGCTCTACCCTTGCCGTGGAACGGGACCGCCTGGCAAAACGCCTGGCCGGCGAAATGACCGCACAAACCCTCAAGGCTCTCCGCAAACAGTAGCTCGTCCCACCGCATACCGGCCGGCGTAGCACGCCGGCCTCCGCTCGTCACCCTCCCGGCCCGGTCCCGGGAATTTTTTTCGATTAATGACTTGATTTTTACCGGCAGCCTGTTTATATTTACCCAGCGATTAGCACTCAGCGGTTTCGAGTGCTAATATTTTTTCACCAACTCACCATTACAAAACCCACGCAGAAAGGAGATGCAACTGATGAATCTGAGACCATTGCAGGACCGTATTATCGTGAAGAGGCTGGAAGAGGAGACGAAAACCGCCGGCGGCATACTGATTCCCGACACCGCCAAAGAAAAGCCCCAGCAGGGGGAAGTGGTTGCGGTCGGGAAAGGGAAGGTCACCGAGGACGGCAAGACCATCCCCATGGACGTAAAAACCGGCGACAAGGTGCTGTTCGGCAAGTACTCCGGCACCGAGATCAAGCTCGATGGCCAGGACTACCTGATCATGCGGGAAGACGACATCCTCGGCGTCCTGGAGAAGTAGGGGCGCGGTAACCGCGCCCGTTCAGGGCAGGATGACCCTGCCCCTACACCATTATATACATAACCATACGGAGGAATGAACATGGCTAAAATCATCAAATTCGACCAGGACGGCAGAAACGCCATCCTGAAAGGTGTCAATACCCTTGCCGACGCCGTCAAGGTAACCCTCGGCCCCAAAGGGCGCAACGTGGTCATCGATAAGTCCTTCGGCGCACCCCTCATCACTAAGGACGGCGTGACCGTCGCCAAGGAAATCGAACTGGAAGACAAGTTTGAGAACATGGGAGCCCAGCTGGTTAAGGAAGTCGCCTCCAAGACCTCCGACATTGCCGGTGACGGCACCACCACCGCCACCGTGCTCGCCCAGGCCATCTACCGCCAGGGTGCCAAGCTGGTTGCAGCTGGTCACAACCCCATGGAAATCAAACGCGGCCTCGACCAGGCTGTCGAAACCCTCGTGGCCGAGCTCAAAACGCTCTCCAAGCCGATCAAGGATCAGAAGGAAATCGCCCAGGTGGGAACCATTTCTGCCAACAACGACAAGACCATCGGCGACATCATCGCCCAGGCCATGGAGAAAGTCGGCAAGGAAGGGGTCATCACCGTCGAGGAAGCCAAGGCAATGGAAACCAGCCTTGAGACCGTGGAAGGGATGCAGTTCGACCGCGGCTACCTCTCCCCCTACTTCGTTACCGACCCGGAGCGGATGGAAGCGAAGCTGGACAACGCCCTCATCCTCATTCACGATAAGAAGATCTCCAACATGAAGGACCTCCTGCCGGTTCTGGAGCAGACTGCCAAGTCCGGCCGCCCGCTCCTCATCATCGCAGAAGATATTGAAGGTGAAGCGCTGGCCACCCTGGTGGTCAACAAGCTGCGCGGCGTCCTCAACATCTGCGCCGTCAAGGCCCCCGGCTTCGGCGACCGCCGCAAGGCCATGCTGGAAGACATCGCCGTTCTCACCGGCGGCAAGGTGATCTCCGAAGAGATCGGCTTCAAGCTTGAGAACACCACCATGGACATGCTCGGCAACGCCAAGAAGCTGACCATCGACAAGGACAACACCACCATCATCGATGGTGCCGGTTCGGAAGCCGACATCCAGGGCCGAGTCAAACAGATCCGTGCCCAGATCGAGGAAACCACCAGCGACTACGACCGTGAGAAGCTCCAGGAGCGCCTGGCCAAACTGGTCGGCGGCGTTGCCGTCATCAAGGTCGGCGCAGCAACCGAAGTCGAGATGAAAGAGAAGAAAGCCCGCGTGGAAGATGCCCTGCACGCCACCCGCGCTGCCGTTGAAGAAGGGATCGTCCCCGGTGGTGGGGTTGCCTACCTCCGCGCCATGTCCTCCCTCGACAAGCTCTCCCTCCCGACCGAGCAGCAGTTCGGCGTCACCGTCATCAAGCGCGCACTGGAAGAGCCGATCCGTCAGATCGCCCAGAACGCCGGCGTAGACGGCTCCATCGTGGTGGACAAGGTGAAGAACGGCAAAGACGCCTTCGGCTACGACGCTGCAAACGACGAGTATGTCGACATGATCAAGGCCGGCATCATCGACCCGACCAAGGTCTCCCGTAGCGCCCTGCAGAACGCCTCCTCCATCGCCGGTCTGATGCTGACCACCGAGGCGATGATAGCCGAAAAACCCAAGGACGAAGGCGCCATGCCGGCAATGCCGGGTGGCATGGGCGGTATGGGTGGAATGGGCGGCATGGGCGGCATGATGTAACTACGGGACGACGCTTTTCCGCCCTGCGTTCGTCAGTCTTCAAGATGGGTTGTGCGGCGTACTTCCAGTACGCCTCCGCCCCACCTCTCGACTTCCTGCCCAGGACGAAAAATCCTCATCCCTCTCACAAAAAAGGGAGCGACCAAACGGTCGTTCCCTTTTTTTATTTCTTCGCCGGTCTTCAAAAACTATGGGAACTCTTCATCAGCATGCTGACACCGAGATAGGTGAAGAGGGTCACGCCGAAGCCCACGATCCCCCCCCAGGCCACGGCCCGCTCCCACTGGGGCCCTTTGAGCCGGATATGGAGGTAGAACGCATAAAAGAGCCAGAGGATGGAGGTCCAAAACTCCTTGGGAGTCCAGAGCCAGTAGGTTCCCCAGGCATAGTATCCCCAGATCCCCCCCGACACCATGGAGGCGGAGAAGAACGTGTACCCGACCAGGGCCGCCCGGTACTGGAGGTCAAGGAGCGGTCGCTCGTTCCGCATGAGGAAGAGCGCGCCGAGCAGGGCTCCAATGGCGAACAGGGCGTAGGCGAAAAAGGCGAGGGCGACGTGGAGCTCGAACCAGTATATGTCCAGGATCGGCGGCAGCGGCATAGTGAAGCTCCTGAACGGAAGTGCCATGAGAGCGAAGAGCGCCGCAGTCAAACCAACCAGCCAGGCAAATCGGTCGGATTGCCGCAGGGGAGCGGCGAAGAGGAAGGGGAGCGCCATGAGGGCTATGGATGTGGAGAAAAAGACCAGGGTATCGTGGGGTCCGACCAGGGGAAGCCGCCCCAGGTCGTGGCCACGCAGGGCAAGATAGGTAAGCTCGGTCAGCAGCCCGGCAACCAGAAATGGCCGCCGGAAGCCGCCGAACAGGTAGAGCATTGAGGAGAGAAGAAGAAGCCATATCATCGGAATTCACCTGCCACATCGGGAATAATTCAGCCGGCATCACTATACCCGGAGAAGCGGGACGGTCAAGAAAAAATCGCCGGGCCAAATGTACCCATCGCAAATATGACTTGCCAAGTCAGGCTGTTTCCATTAAATTTGGCTAATCTTTGCACATTATGGATTATCTGAAGTAATGAGGCGATATTAGGACATAAACCATTAGACAAGAAATAAAGCGATAATATTAACTAACGGAAAAGAAGCTAAAAGGGGACAATCCCCTTTCCGTTTTTTCTCATTTTAGATAATTCTTTAGCAAACGGCCATGTCTCAACTCGGGACAAGCGACCATCTCTTACTTTACTAAGCGCAATGAATTGCGGAGGGCGCATTGAAAACCATATGCATCGCTATCATTTTCATGTTGACTGTTGTACCTTTATACGCAGAACAAAACTCCTCTCCCAAACTCGTCAAACAGGGACTTGAGCAATTGAAAGCAGCCAAGTACCAGGCGGCCATAAAAACGTTCGAGGCTTCTGTTAAGGCAGATCCAGCCTGTGCTGAGGCATACGAAGGCATGGGTAACGCCTATCTTGGCATGGGTGATAACGGCATTTCGACAAATCTTGAGATGATTGAAAAGGGTGTCAGCAATTTAAGGCACGCATTGACGATCAATCCGAATTTGGCGTCAGCTCATTACAAGCTGGGAGTGGGATATCTGGCCTTGTACGATAAAGAGAAGGCGCAAATAGAGTACAAATTCCTGAAAGGCATGGACAAGAAGTTGGCTGATGATCTGGCCGCGAGGATCAATAAATATAAAGCACCGGAGAAATATCGTTTAACCGGTTCATCCGGAGTAACGGGCGGAAATCGCGTAGCGAGCAGGGGGGCAAGTGTTACCCCGCCTGTAGCGGCCACCGCAAAGAAGGAGCGCTTTACCGGAACTGTTGAATTGTTCATAACAAGCTGGTGTCCCGGTTGTAAGAAAGCTATAGCCTATCTGCAAGAGAAAGGCATTCCTTACGTGGCATACGACGTAGAAGCTGACGCACAGGCAAAAAAACGCTTTGATGAACTTGGCGGACGCGGCTACCCCCTTATCCTGGTCGGGTCGAACAAATTCTACGGGTCGGATCCCAAGACCATCGATTATTACGTAGGTCGATAGTTTAGCGGCGGAAGCGCAACCACGTAACAAATAAGTTCTGGGTCAATCTGTAAAAGAAACGGCCGCTCTTCCTCGGAGGAGCGGCCGTTTTATATCGTATCCTGCCGAAGAAAAGTCAGTGTTTATGCTCCGGCGCGCCACCTTCCCCTTCGCCATGGTGGGCCTCCCCCACGATGTCCCGGTGCAGACGCTCCACGTAGTGGATGAATTCCACGTAGGCCGCCACGTACTCACGACCGGCCGCCACGCTCTCCTCCGCATGCTTCTTCTTCGCCGCCACCTCCGCAAACCGCTCCTTGATCCCCTTGGCGGCATGCTCGGCTATTCGCTTCGCCAGCTGGTCACCGGCGCCGCTCTCCACCGCCTTGTCCGCCATGGCGATGGCCGGCTCCACTTCGCCGGCCGGCTTCAGACCCGTATAGGGAGCACCCTCACCGGCCCGTCAAGTGTATCGCAGTGTGCCATGGCCGACTTCGCCCCCGCCAGCAGCAGTCCGATACCAAATGCCACAACCACTATCCGCATGTTCAGTTGCATCATTCCTCCCATGGCCAACCTCCCCTTACCTCTGCTCACTGGTGCCGTCGAAACGGACAAAATGCGAGCGCGATAACCATCGACCAGATCCCTGCCATCATTGCCACGACAAATTCCATATAGCACCCCCATGGGGAAAATCAACTGGCCGGTAAATCCCGGCGGCGGCATCACCCTGCTCCCATATTCGGTCACAAACTTATCATTGAGCAGAAGATCTTCTTTGAGCCAGGTCAAAAAAGTGCAATTTCATAAAAAAAGGGCCCGGCACACCTGCCGGACCCTTTATCTTCTCTATTCCCGATGACTATCAAAATTCCTGGGGCATCGCCTTCACCTGCTTCGCCGTGAATACCGGCCCGTCCTTGCAGACGTAGACGTTCCCGACGTTGCAGCGGCCGCACTTCCCCAGACCGCACTTCATCCGGTTCTCCAGAGTGGTGTAGATCGCCTCGTCGGAGAAGCCGAGCTTCTCCAGCACGGGAAGGGTGAACTTGATCATGATGGGGGGGCCGCAGACCAGGGCAACGGTGTTGGCCGCGCTCGGGGCCGCCTCCTCCAGGATGGTCGGGACGAAACCGACCTTGCCGTCCCAGGTGGGACCGTTGCCACCGGGATCCACGGTCTTGACCAGGTTCACGTCGCTCCGCTCTTCCCACTCCTTCAGTTCATGCTTGTAGACAAGATCCGCCTCGCTCTTGGCGCCGTAAACGATGGTGATGTCGCCGAACTTGTCCCGCAGATCCAGGCAGTTCCAGATCACCGTCCGGAGCGGTGGCAGGGCGATTCCCCCGGCCACGAAGACCAGGTTCTTGCCGTAGAATTCCTCGATGGGGAAAGAGTTACCGTAGGGGCCGCGGACGCCGACGGTGTCTCCCACCTCCAGGGAGCGGAGGGCGTCGGTCACCCGTCCCACGGAGCGGAAGCAGCACTCGATGTACCCCTTCCTCGTGGGGGACGAGGCGATGCAGAAGGTGGACTCCCCGGCACCGAAGGCGGAGTACTCGGCAAACTGGCCGGCCCGGAAGGTGAAACTGTCTCTCACCTGTTCGTCCTGGAACACCAGCCGGAAGCTCCGGGTATCGGACGTTTCGTCGCGCATCTCCTCGATGGTGGCAAGGTGGGGCATGTAGATGTTTTTACCGTGATCGCACATGTGAAAATTCAGAGGCTAGGGGATGGGGACTAGAGGCTAGTTTTAAGCCGTTAATAGTCCCTAATCCCTAGTCCCCAGTCCCTTTCCGGTGTATTTCTTCGATGACTTCATAGATATCGATCCCGACCGGGCAGTTGCGGATGCAGCGGCCGCAGCCGGTACAGAGCGTCTGGCCGAACTTGTCGTCGTAATATTTGAACTTGTGCATGATCCGGTTGCGGTAGCGCTTGTTCTGGATGTCCCGCGGGTTGTGGCCGGAGGCATGGTTGGTGAACTTGCCGAAACCGCAGGCGTCCCAGTGCTTGCGGCGCTCACCCTTGTCGGCGGTCCCTTCGTCGTTAATGTCAAAACAGTGGCAGACCGGGCAGAGGAAGGCGCAGGCGCCACAGCCGGCACAGCGGTCGGCGATCCCGTTCCAGAGGGGGCTCTCGAAGTTGCCGTCGAGCCACGCCTTGATCTTCTTCAGGTCAAGCTTCTCCACCGCCGGTTCCCCCAGAGGGAGGGGTTTTGCGCTGTCTGTATCGCTGAAGAGCTTGGGATGGCGGGCCATGAGGCGTTCGCCCTTCTCCGTCGGCGCTTCGCAGGCATATCCCCCACCTTCCAGCGGCGTCAGGAAGAGGTCGGACCCCTTCATATCGGCAGGGGAAAGCCCCACCGCCGTGCAGAAGCAGGCGTCATCTGCCTTCGTGCAGGCAAGGCCGATGATGGTAGTCTTGCGCCGCCGCTCCAGGAAGAATTCGTCCTTATAGTCCCAGGAAAAGACCGCATCAAGGATTCCCGGCGCCGCCGCGTCGCAGGGGCGGGCGCCGATCAGTACCGTCTCCGGAACGGCGCAGACATCAACGTCCTGCACCGTCGTCTTTCCCTCTTTTCTTTCGAAGGAGAGGATGGTCTCGCAGACGGGGAAGAACGTCTCCTTGGCGGAACGGCGCGGCAGCTGGTCCAGGACCAGCTCATCCCCCGTCGTCAGGGGTTCGTAGAGGGTCATTGCTCCGGCCTGTTTGGGGCCGACCACCCGGGCACCCCCGTTAACGAGGGTATCGATGAGGAGGCGGAGGTTCTGTTCGGTAATCATTTTCGGCATGCTAAGACCCTTAAAAACTTTGCACCGCAAGGCGCAAAGTACGCTGAGAAAACCTGGATGGACACGGCAAGGGGCTAACCTTGCTCGTTCTTCTTTGCGCTTCGCGTCTTGAGTGAGCAGAGCGAACGGGCGGTTCAGAGGTTTAGAATACTGATCACTTGATGAACGACTGGTCGTCGTTATCCTTGTACTCCGCCAGCGGCCCCTTCTCCACGGGAGTGAGTCCCGCCTCGAAGCCGTACAGTTCCTTCATCTCCAGTGCCATCTTCCGGTTGAGGAGGTTCAGGGGGATGTCCATGGGGCAGACCCGCTCGCACTCGGCGCAGCCGGCGCAGCGCCCCGCCAGGTGCATGGCGCGGACGATGTGCCAGGCCATGTTTCCCGCCGGCCGGGGGGTACTCTCCACCGCCTGGGGGCGGTTCTTGTCGCAGAGGCACTGTTCGCAGTAGCAGAAGGGGCAGACCTGGCGGCAGGCCATGCAGCGCACGCAGCGGGAAAACTGCTCCTTCCAGAACGCCCAGCGCTCCGCCGGGGTCATGGCATCCAGCCGGGCCATCTCCTCGGCCTCCACCGGCGTCAGTTCCGGCAGTGAGGGAAGGGTACCGGCGGTAAGGTCCGCCCCCTCCGGCGTGTGGACGGTGCATTCCCGGCATTTGCGGGCAAGATTTCCGGTGGTGAGCGGCTCGCCGTTCACGGCCCCGCTCCCCTTAACACCGGCGCAGACCACGCCGATGATGAATATCTCCTCCCGTTTCAGCTGGGATTCCCCCATGAGGCCGGCCAGGGCGCGCATATCGCACCCTTTGGCGACAATGGCAACCCGCCCCTTTTTGACCACGTCCTTCTTCGCCTTGGTAAGGTAGAGGGCGAGGTTGTTGACGCAGGCAGGGGAGAAGATCAGCTCAGTAGCCTTGGCCGGGTCAGTGACGATGGCCGGCATGGTGGTGCCGGCGCGGCGCCCCGCCTTGTACCCCACCACTGCCGTTACCGTCCCGTCGGTGAGGATCCGACTCGCTTCCTTCCGGATAGCGTCGGTGACGGCGGCATAGCAGGAGGTGTCAAGGGGGGTGGCTGTTTCAAGTTTTTGTGCTGTATTGTTCATGGAAAACCTTTTTCACCACAGAGGCACAGAGCTACTGAGAACGGCAAGAGCAAAAAACCTTTGAACCGCAAAGCCGCAAAGGGCGCCAAGAAAGACAAGAACACCTAAAATCTTTTTAGTGGTAAAAACCAAGACCGGATTTTTTCCTTTGTTTTTCTTAGCGCTCTTCGCGTCTTCGCGGTTCAACAGACTCTCAAGGGTTTTCTCCGTGTCTCTGCGTCTCTGTGGTGGGGTGTATCAGATTGCCTTATACGCCTCTTGCAGTTCCGGGGTAGCCAGCGCGCCCGACCAGCACTCTTCCGTCTCCAGCGCCTTGAACTCTTCCATCGGACCCATGGCGCGGATCCGTTCCGTCAACTCCGTCACCACGTCGACCCATTTTCCCCCCTCGGCGGCCGAGACCCAGGAGAATTGGAGGCGGTTCAGGTCGACGCCGACGAAGTCAAGCAGCCCCCGGAAAGCGGCGAAACGACGTCGGGCATGGAGGTTCCCCGCCATGTAATGGCAATCGCCGGGATGGCAGCCGGAAACCAGCACCCCGTCGGCACCGCGCTGGAAGGCACGGAGGATGAAAACCGGGTCGATACGCCCGGTGCAGGGGAACTTGAGGACCCGGACATTGCTCGGGTACTGCATCCGGCTCGTCCCGGCCAGGTCCGCCCCGGCGTAGGTGCACCAGGTGCAGACGAAGGCGACAATTTTCGGTTCGAAGTCGTGTTTCTGTTTTTCAGCGTGCATAAATTAACCTCTATGGATGAACGAGCAATTTTTCGCTCAATCAAGGCTGTCAAGGGAGAGCGCGGAGGCGTACTGGAAGTACGCCGCACAAGCGATCCCGAAGACTTACGCAGAGTGAGCGGAAAAGTGCTCGTTCACAGCGCTTCGATCATTGCCATGACCTGCTCGTCCGTATACCCGTCCAGTTCCACGGACTTGGAGGGACAGGTGGCCTGGCAGGTGCCGCAACCGCCGCAGACGCCGGGGTTGACGTAGGCCACCACCCGGATCAGGTTCCCCTGCCGGTCGCGGATCTCCTTCTCCTCCACGGCGCCGTAGGGGCAGACCTTCTTGCAGGAGAAGCAGGCGACGCAGTTTCTCTCGTTGACCCGCGCCACGATCGGCTCCCGTTCCAGCTGATCCCTGGAGAAAAGGGTCATCACCTTGGCCGCAGCGGCGGAGGCCTGGGAGACGGTGTCCGGGATATCCTTCGGTCCCTGGCAGGCGCCTGCCAGATAGATCCCGGCGGTGGCGCACTCCACGGGCTTCAGTTTGGCGTGGGCCTCGGAATAGAAATTGTATGTGTCGTAGGAGATACCGAGCTTCTGGGCGAGGGAATCGGCCCCTTGCCGGGGCTGAACCGCCGTGGCAAGGACCACCAGGTCCGCCTCGATCTCCACCTGGACGCCAACCAGCACGTCGCTCCCCATGACCACGATCTTGTCCCCCTTCTGGTAGAGGCGGGAGACCATGCCGCGGATGTAGACCGCTTCCTCTTCCTCCACCGCCCTCCGCCAGAACTCGTCGTAGCTCTTGCCGGGGGTGCGGGCGTCCATGAAGAAGACATAGGCCTGTCCGTCATGGACCTTGTGCTTGTA
Source organism: Deltaproteobacteria bacterium (assembly GCA_021848385.1). Taxonomy (GTDB): domain Bacteria; phylum Desulfobacterota; class Desulfuromonadia; order Geobacterales; family Geobacteraceae; genus Geomobilimonas. The sequence continues at coordinate 121,731 of JAJZUQ010000001.1, read as the reverse complement.
GAGCATGGTGTGCTTGGCGGTGTACATGCAGCAGACCTTGGAGCAGTAGGATATCCCCTTCTCCCGTGCCCGTGAGCCGACGCACTGGACAAAGACCACCTGCTTCGGCTCCCTGCCGTCGGAAGGGCGGAGAATCTTGCCGCCAGTGGGGCCGCTGGCCGAGGCGAGCCGTTCAAAGGTCATTCCGTCGATGACATCGGGGATGGTGCCGTGGCCGAATTCCCCGTAGCCCTTGATGGAAGAGCCCTTCGGCTTTTCGGCGATGCTGTAGAGCTCGAATCCGGTGGCGACGACGATGGCCCCCACCGGTTCAGTAATCAGTTCGTCCTGCTGGTCATAGTCGACAGCGCCCGGACCGCAGACCTTGGCGCAGACCCCGCACTTGCCGGACTTGAAGTACGTGCAGTTTTCCCGGTCGATAACCGGGGTATTGGGGACCGCTTGGGGGAACGGGACGTAGATTGCCGGCCGGGTGCCGAGCCCGCAGTCGAACTTGCTCTTGATATTCTTCTGGGGGCACTTGGCCATGCAGATGCCGCAGCCGGTGCACTTGTCCATGTCGACGGAGCGGGCCTTCTTGCGGATGGTAACCTGAAAGTTGCCGATATAGCCGTCGACATGCTCTATTTCGGACCAGGTGTAGAGCTTGATGTTGGGGTGGTTGGCCACGTCCACCATCTTGGGGGTCATGATGCACTGGGAACAGTCCAGGGTGGGAAAGGTCTCGGAAAGCTGGGCCATGTGGCCGCCAATGGAGGGTTCCCGCTCCACCAGGAGCACCTGGTGGCCGCAATCGGCAATGTCAAGGGCTGCCTGGATGCCGGCGATGCCGCCACCGATGACGAGCGCCCGCTTGGTGATGGGAACGGTGATCGGCTGGAGCGCCTTGTCCTTCTTCACCCGTTCCACCATGAGCCGTACGATGTCGATCGCCTTGGCGGTCGCTTCCTCCCGGTCCTCATGGACCCAGGAGCAGTGCTCGCGGATGTTGGCCATCTCGCAGAGAAACGGATTCAGGCCGGCGGCCTTCGCCGCATTGCGGAAGGTCTTCTCGTGCATGCGGGGGGAGCAGGCTGCGACCACGAGCCCGTCCAGCTTGTGCTCGGCCACCGCCTTCTTGAGGAGCCCCTGCCCCGGATCGGAGCACATGTACTTGTAGTCGGTGGCCAGCGCCACCCCGGGGAGCTTCCCGATCTCCGCCGCGACCCGCTCCACATCCACGGTACGGGAGATGTTTTCACCACAATGGCAGACAAAAACGCCGATTCTTGACATTTACAAACTCCTCAAAACGTAAAACCAACAATCTTTCACCGCTAAGACGCAAAGTACGCAAAGGAAAGCGAAAATATATTTGGGTTAAACCAAAAATTGGTTTTTTAACTTTGCGCTCTTTGCGTCTTGAGCGACCGCAGGGAGCGGGCGGTTCAAGGGGTTAAACGAGACCCTTTTCCTTCAACAGAGGCAGCGGGTTGACGATCATGCTGTCGAGCCCCAGTTTCCCCGCCGGCACCCCTACCGCCAGACCGAGGAGCTGGGTCATGTAGAACACCGGCATCCCGTAGCGGGTACCGTTGGCCTCTTCGATCTCCTTCTGGCGGATGTCCAGGTTGCCGTGACAGAGGGGGCAGGCGACCATGATGCAGTCGGCGCCGGCTCTCTTGGCCGAGGCGAGGATCGCGTTGGAGAGATTGAGGACCACGCCAGGGCGCGACAGGGTGAAGTTGGCCCCGCAGCACTCCAGCCGGTGGCTCCAGGCGACCGGCTCCGCCCCGGTGGCGGCAATGACGTTTTCCATGATGGTCGGCGCCTCGCAGCAGTCCAGTTCCGGCACATCGGGGGGGCGGGTGAGGAGACAGCCATAGTAGGTGGCAACCTTCAGGCCGTTCAGGGGCTTTTTGACCGCGTCGGCGAGCCGGTCAAGGCCATAGTCCTTCGCCAGGATCTCCAGCAGGTGCTTGACCGGCTTTTCCAGGGAAACGGCGCCGGCAATGGCGGTCTCCACCTGCTTCCGCTTGATATCGTTCTCCGTCAGCCGGTGCTGGGCAGTCTTGAGCCGGGAGAAGCAGGCGGCACAGGCCACCGCCAGGTCCCCCTCCACATTGTCGGCGAGGGAGAGATTCTTGGCGCAGAGAGAGAGGGACAACAGCTCGTCCACGTTGTGGGCCGGGGTGGCACCGCAGCAAAACCAGTCGGGCACTTCATTCAGGCCGATCCGCAGGGCCTTGAACACCCCTTTCGTGGACTCGTCGTACTCCTTGGCCGAAGCGTGAAGCGAGCAGCCGGGGTAGTAGGAATAATTGAGGACATTTTTCATGACATACCTTTTTTATAGTTCTTAGTTTTGAGTTCCCAGTTCTCAATTGACAGGCATTAAACTCAAAACTCACAACTCAAAACTGCCTTAAGGTGCTTCACCTTTTTTCCGCATCTCCTCGATGCGGGAGAATATCTGTTCGATCTCACCGATGTTCCGGTTTTTCTGGTGGAACACCTTCAGCTTCCCCTTGGTGAGGAGTTTGGGGCCGAGAAGAAAGTCCTTCATGAACTGGCCGCTCTTGATGTTGAAGACCGCGGCAAGCCGCATCTCGTACTGGCGGCCGTAGGTCTTTATGTTCTCGATGAACAGGCGGTTGGCAAGCTGGACGTAGCTCTCCTTGGAGGGGCCGTTGGCGTCCCAGGAAAGTTTGCGCAGGGCGTCCATGATCGCAGCCAGGTCCACCTTGTTGGGGCAACGGGTGGAGCAGGTCTCGCAGGAGGCACAGTACCAGATGGAGCGGCCGGCAAGTACCCGCTCCCACTGGCCGAGCTGGAGCAGACGGACGATCCGGTTGGGTGGGTGCTCCATGAAGGTGCGCATGGGGCAGCCGGCGGAGCATTTGCCGCACTGGAAACAGCGACGCACCGAGCTGCCGGAAAGGGCCTCCACCTTCCGCACGAACCCAAGGTTCATGGTTTCGGTGGAAAGATACATTTTGGAATTCTTCACTAAATCTCCTTTCCTGCCCTTCTGCAGGGTGGAGCCGTGGATGATCCGGCGACAGACGGCAATGAACGGGGGGAGCGTGGCGCAAGGTTGGCTGGGGGTGGAAGGCGCCTGGGGCGGGAAGATGAAGCAATCCGTCCCGGACAGCTCTTTTAGTGTTGCTAAAATTTAAGAAATAATAACCCGGTTATTTTACTGGAAGTTACAGCCATATATTTAATTATAGTAAAATTCTATAGCATACCTGAAAATCATTTGTCAATAGCTATTTAGGCGGTCGGCGGACGCGGTAAAACAGTGGATACAATAATGAGATGATCCGGCCCTGACCCTCTATTCTAATGAGTAAGTATACCCCCTCTGGTAACAAAATGGCAACAGAAGAATGAGGTGCCGGGCAAAGGCTTTGACAGGGTCGGGGAAATGGATTAAAACTTAGCCTGCCAACGTGAAATCCAGCGGATGCCACCAGTCCCCCTCTGATCTCCCCCGGCATCAACGGAGCCGACCATCAGCGAACTTGCCAGACTCTACCACCATATGCGGTCACAGAGGGGGACCTACCTCCTGGGAGCTCTCTGCCTCCTCGGCACAAACAGTTGCGCACTCTTCATCCCCTGGCTCATGAAACTGGCCGTGGAAGGACTCCAGTTTCCACATAAGGCGCTGCACCCCTCCTCCCACTACGCGCTCCTCATAATTGCCGCCGCCCTCCTCCAGGGGATCATCCGCATCTTCTCACGTACAACCCTGCTCCATGCCGCCCGCCGTATCGAGTTCCAGCTCCGGGAGGAACTCTACGCAAAGCTTCTTGATCTCGACCTCCCCTTCTTCAGCCGGGAGAGGACAGGGGACATTCTCTCCCGTTTTTCCAACGACCTGACAAACGTGCGGATGCTCATGGGCTTCGGGGTGCTTAACGTCATCAATACGGCGATCATCTACCTGGCCGCCATTTCCCTCATGATACGCATCAGTCCGAGCTTGACCGCCTGCGCCGTCATCCCCTTCCCCCTCATGATCCTGGTAGTGAAACGCCTCAGCGCCTCCATGTTCCGCCGCTCCAAACGGGCACAGGAAGAACTGGCACGGCTTTCCAGCCACGTGGAAGAAAACGTCTCCGCAGCGGCGGTGGTCCGGGCCTACTGCCGGGAGGCAGCCCAGATCGAAGCATTCCGCGAGGTCAACAGCCGCTACCTGGAGAGCAACATGGGGATGGCGCGGCTTCGGGGGTGGATGATACCGGTCATAGCCGCCACCGGGGCGATCGGCACGCTCATCGTCCTCATCCTCGGCGGAAGCAGGGTCATTGCCGGCTCCCTCACCCTGGGTGATTTCGTCGCCTTCAACGGCTACCTCGCCATGCTCATCTGGCCGACCGTCGTCCTGGGATGGATACTCAACCTCATGCAGCGCGGGGCCGCCTCCATGTCCCGGTTGAACCACGTCCTGGAAGCCGCCGCGACAGTCACGGAGCCGGATACACCGGCATCGGTGGAGCGGCTGCGTGGTGAGATCGAATTCCGGAACCTTGCCTTCTCCTATGACCAGCAGGCTACTCCACTTCTTACTGGCATCTCTCTCACCATCAAACCGGGGATGAAGGTCGGTATCGCCGGGCCGGTGGGGAGCGGCAAGTCCTCACTCGTCCGGCTCATTCCCCGTCTCTACCCGGTGGCCGACGGCCAGATCTTCATCGACGGCATCGATGTCAACCGTATCCCGCTTGCCCGACTGCGGGGCGCTATCGGCTTCGTTCCCCAGGAGAGCTTCCTTTTCTCCCGCAGCATAGGAGACAACATAGGGTATGGCAAGGAGAGGGCAGGTACCGGTGAGATCGTAGCGGCGGCCCGTCTCGCAAGTTTTGAGAATGATGTGCTCCGCTTCCCCGACGGCTACGACACCCTGGTGGGTGAACGTGGAGTGACCCTCTCCGGCGGACAGAAGCAGCGAGCCGCCATTGCCCGTGCGCTTCTGAAAAATCCGTCTATCCTCATCCTGGACGACCCCCTCTCGGCCGTCGATGCCCGCACCGAGGAGGAGATCCTGGGGAGCCTGGCCGGCTACTACGGCGACCGGACCGTCATCGTCGTCTCCCATCGCCTCTCCGCCCTGCGGGAGTGCGACCTGATCCTTGTGCTGGAAGAGGGGAGGGTGGTCGAGCAGGGAAACCATGCGGAGCTGCTGGCCATGGACGGGCGCTACGCAGCCACCTGGCATGAACAGCAACTGCGGGCGGAGATCGAAAAGTTTTGATCAACCGCAGAGGACACTGAGGAACGCGAGAAAATCATCTCCCTCTCCCTCTGGGAGAGGGTCGGGGTGAGGGAAATTTTAATGATATGCCTTATTTTGTCGCATGAGTTGAACAGCAACACCCCGTTTTCGGTATATATATAAACGTGACTAACTTCAACCGGAGGAGCCAAAAATGACAAATCATTTACCAGGTGAAGGCTGTAATACTGCTTGGTTTGACCGATTATCCGATTTCGAACAAAAAGTGATTCGACAGCAAATAGAGTTCAAGAGGGGAAAGTGGCCTAACCTGCCTGACGGGAAATGGTCAAAAAACTCTTCTTGTACCTACCCACATATTCTACCGTCAATAGCTTTATATGACGGATTCAGTTCATTTGAAGAGGCTCAAAGGCAAGCATTTCACGAAGACATAGCCGGCAATGTTCTCGCATACTGCAAAGATAATAATATCGCTTTGCATACCGACATACTCAACCTGAAAAGCTCGCAAAGTGTCTGTTTCAACCTGATGTTCCCGCTTCGTCAAGATTACGTGTTGGCAAGCAGAGTTCTTTCCCCCCTGCTGCCAGACCTTCGTGAAGTTACCAAAATCGAATTTGAATATACCTTTACCGAAGTAACAGAATGGCTGGGCGAGGGAGTGGCTACTCCAGGGAAAAATTGCACCAGCATCGACGCTGTAGTTTGGTGGGACAATATTGCGGGCCAAAAAAAGATCTCGCTGCTAGAGTGGAAGTATACTGAAAAAGGCTTTGGCGGTTGTAGCAGTGCCAACAAAAAAGAAAATGTGACCAAAGATTTCTGCAAGCAGAACTGGTCTGCATGCGGTGTCGGAGAGTCGTGTTACGTTGCTAAGCCCCGCAACAGACGGTATTGGGATCACCTTCAATCAGCAGGGATAAATGTTGATTCTCTCTGTAAAATCATCAAAAAGGGATGTCCTTTCCGGGGACAATACTATCAGGTAATGCGACAATTCCTTTTTGCCGAATATCTGCGTAAAGAAACCGCGGGCCATGACGTAGAAATTTTACTGATCTCATTCAAGGGAAATGACTCTTTTAAAGATGAAAAGGTTATCACCCCCTGGAACACTGCAATTAAAGGAAAACCACCCCTTCGCCATGTCTATGCGGATGATCTTAACAAAGCGATCCAAGACTGTTCTATCGCAGATAAAAAATGGCAGGAATACCTCACTCAACGGTACTTCCCATGATCCATATCCGCTGCAAAGCTGCCAGCAATGAAGTTATTAGCATTTATGTTGATATTTTGGAGGCAAGCGCTTCTGAATTTTCCGGATCCGTCAACTGGTGCCTAAAGCTGCTTGTTGGCACGAATGGCGCTGAAGTGTCAGGGTGGGCGTTTCTCAGCCCTCAACACATTGAGTTACGATTTGAAACCTGGCCAATGATGGAGCCACCAGCGTTCCTCTCCGGAGTTGTGCCGAAGCAGACATGGGAAGAAAATTCTCTCAACGCCATAATCGCCTCTGCAGAAATCGAACTGGAATCTCTCCAGCAGCAACTAATTAGTTTTCTCGATAATTGCATGTTCTGTTTCAATCCTCTCCGAGTTGCAGGAGTAGATATGACTGAACAGCCATGTCATGCCTTTGCATATTTTTACGATGGGCAGGCACATCGCATTGTTCGCACATATTCTCCACCAGTTTCAATTTCTGACGATGAACTCACCGAACTTATTCAACTCTTGAATTAACATGCTTATGGCAATTAAACGCAAACTTCCAAATGACATTCTCTCTTATGCACGATTGCTACGCGAAAGCCAGACTGACGCGGAGAAACTGTTATGGCTGCTGTTGCGAAACCGGCGACTGGCAGGGTTCAAATTTCGACGACAACATCCTGTGGGGCGGTTCATTCTGGACTATTATTGCCATGAAGCCTTACTTGCTGTAGAGCTTGATGGCGGGCAACATCTGGAAGAAACAGCTCTACACGATGCCCAACGTACAAGCGAACTGTCTCATAATGGCATTAGAGTTATCCGGTTCTGGAATAATGATTTGCTTAAAGATCCATGTGCAGTATTAGAGAGCATCTTTGCGGAACTGGTGAAACGTACTGAAGCTCCCTCACCCCTGCCCCTCTCCCAAAGGGAGAGGGGAGAATAAGAGAATTATGCACTACGGCGGCATCTACGAAGATGAAATAGTCGGCAAGGCCTACGACCGCCGCCTCATGGGGCGGTTCATCGGCTACCTGCGCCCTTACCGGCTGCTGGTGGTCCTGACACTGCTCCTGCTCCCCCCCATGGCGGCGGCGCGGCTGGCCCAGCCCTATCTCCTCAAGCTTGCCATCGACAACCACATCGTCAAAGGCCAGATGGAAGGGCTGCCGCTCCTTGCCGGCTGGTTCCTCCTCCTCATCCTCGCCGAATCAATCTTCACCTACGCCCAGGTATGGCTCCTCCAGTACGTGGGGCAAAAGGTGATGTTCGATCTGCGGCTGGCGCTCTTTAGCCACGTCCAGCGGATGCCGGCCGCCTTTTTCGACCGCACCCCCACCGGCAGCCTGGTGACCCGGCTCACCAGCGACGTGGAGGTGCTCGGAGAGATGTTCGCCGCCGGGATCATCACCATCGTTGGTGATATCATGGTGCTGGTCGGGATCATCGGCATCATGCTCTGGATGAACCTGAAGCTGTCCCTGGTCACGTTCTCCGTCCTCCCGCTCCTCATCTGGGTCGCCTTCACCTTCCGCCGCCGGATGCGCGAGGCATTCCGCCAGGTGCGGGCACGGCTCGCCAATCTCAACGCCTTCCTGGCCGAAAGCATCGGCGGAATGGCAGTAGTGCAGCTCTTCAACCGTCAGGCCCGGGAGCAGAATGAGTTCACCCGGCTGAACGCCTCCTACCGGGATGCAAACCTGCCGGTCATCAGCTGGGATGCCGCACTCTACGCCCTTGTGGAAACGCTCTCTTCCGTGGCGGTGGGAATCATCGTCTGGTACGGTGGAGGGGAGATTCTCCAGGGTGCCCTTACCTTTGGTGCCCTGGTCGCCTTCATTCAGTACATCGAGAAGTTCTTCTCCCCCATCCGCGACCTGTCGGCCAAGTACTCGATCATGCAGGGGGCGATGGCCGCTCTGGAGAGGATATTCAACCTGCTGGACCGGGAGCACGGGGAGCCCCTCGGGTCCACGAGGGGAAATGGAGTCTCTCTTCTTCCCCCTCCCCTGATGGGAGGGGGCGAGGGGGAGGGTGACAGACAGGTGGAGCGTATCGAGTTTCGCGACGTCTGGTTCGCCTACAGCGGCGACGACTACGTACTTAAGGGGTTTGACCTGACCATTCGTCGGGGGGAGGTGGTGGCACTCGTAGGCGAGACCGGTGGGGGAAAAACCACCGTCACCCGTCTTCTGTCCCGCCTCTACGAGGTGGAACGGGGAAGCATCACCTTCGACGGCACCGACATCCGGGAACTCCCTCTGAAGGATTTGCGCAGCCGGATTGGGGTGGTACTCCAGGACCCCTATCTCTTCACGGGGAGCATCGAATTCAACATCTCCCTGGGAGACGGACGGGCCCGGCAGCGGGTGGAAGAAGCGGCCCGCATCGTCGGCGCCGACCGTTTCATCCGTCACCTCCCCAACGGCTTCGGGGAAGAGGTGCGAGAGCGAGGAGTAAACCTCTCTGCCGGAGAACGGCAGCTCATCTCCTTCGCCCGGGCGGTCGCCTTCGACCCGGAGATTCTCGTCCTCGACGAAGCGACCGCCAGCATCGACACGGCCAGTGAACGGCTCATCCAGGAGGGGCTCAGGGGGCTCATGGCGGGACGCACCTCCCTCGTCGTCGCCCACCGCCTCTCCACCATCCAAGACGCCGACCGCATCGTCGTCATCCACCGGGGAGAAAAGATGGAGGAGGGGAGCCACCAGGAACTGCTGGCGAAACGGGGGCTCTATTACCGGCTGTACCAGCTGCAGTTCAGGGATTGATTACAACCACCCCCACCCCTTCAGGCCCCTTGGGTCCTCCTTATCAAGGAGGGGAGCTTATATCCCCCTCCTGGTTCAGGAGGGGTTAGGGGTGGTCAGGCAGAAAGTCAGTTGCGGTTAATCGCATTTTCAGCGTCTCTCCGCGTTGAATTCCCAAGAGGTTTGGCATGAAACATTTAATTCTCGGCACCGCCGGACACATCGACCACGGCAAGACCTCCCTGGTGAAAGCCCTGACAGGGACCGACACCGACCGCCTCCCCGAAGAGAAAGCCCGCGGCATCACCATTGAGCTCGGCTTCGCCCAGCTTGAGCTGCCGGGGGATATCCACTTCGGCATCGTCGACGTGCCGGGGCACGAGCGGTTTGTCAGGACCATGGTGGCCGGGGTAGGGGGGATGGACCTGGTGATGCTCGTCATCGCCGCCGACGAGGGGGTCATGCCCCAGACCCGGGAGCACCTAGATATCTGCCATTTGCTCGGGGTGAAAAAGGGTGTGGTGGCCCTGACCAAGAGCGACCTGGTGGACCCGGAGTGGCTCGGCCTGGTTGTTGAGGAGGTACGGGAGTACCTGGCGGGGAGCTTCCTTGAGGAAGCGGCCATCGTGCCGGTATCGTCCCGCACCGGGGCCGGCCTGGCGGAACTGAAGACAGAACTTGCCCGTCTGGGCGCAGACGCCGAGGAAAAGAAAAACGCCGGGCCGTTCCGGCTCCCCGTGGACCGGGTCTTTACCGTCACCGGCTTCGGCACCGTTGTTACCGGAACCCTGCTGACGGGGTCCATTGCGGTGGGGGACGACGTGGAAATTCTTCCTTCAGGTCTCCAGGGGCGGGTTCGGGGGGTGCAGAGCCATGGCAGCAAGGGAGAAAAGGGGAGCGCCGGCCAACGGGTGGCGGTCAATCTTCAGGGGGTGGAACATACGGAGGTCCGGCGGGGCGATGTGGTCGTCCCTCCCGGGGTATTCCGCACCACCCGCACGATGGACGCCATGATTGATCATCTACCCTCGGCCCCCCGTGACCTGAAGCACCGGGCCACCCTGAGGCTTCATTCCGCCACCTACGAGGTCCCGGCACAGGTGATCCTCCTGGACAGGAACGCTCTCAAACCGGGAGAATCGGCCTTTGCCCAGCTTCGCCTGGAGCACCCCGTCCTGCTCCTTCCCGGCGACCCGTTCGTCCTCCGCACCTTTTCGCCCCCGGCGACCGTCGGTGGCGGACGGGTGCTCGATCCGGCACCGTTACGCCGCCGGCGCCGTTCGGCGGAAGCGCTGCACCTGCTCAAGGCGCTTGCCGGAGACAACGACCGGCCCAAGGTTGCCCTGCTGGTGGAGCAAAGCCTCTACTCCGGCATAACCATCCAGGAGATCGTCATCCGGAGCGGACTCTCCCTCAAACGGGCGGAAGCGGCGCTGGCACCGCTCCTGTCGGACGGCTCCCTGCTGCAGGTGGTACGAGAGCCGCGCATCTTCCTTGGGAAAAACGCCTTTGCCGAGCTGCAACAGATTTTGCTCGGGGAGGTTAAACGTTTTCTGCGGGACAATCCGCTGCGGGAAGGGATCGGCAAGGAGGAGCTGAAGGGACAGCTGCCGAAACGGAGCGATTCCCGTTTTTTCGGTCCGCTCTTGGCAATGCTGGAAAAGGATGGTAAGGTAGTGACTGATCGCGACCTGGTAAAACTGCCCGGCCGCACGGGGGCACCAACAATCGCCCAGACAGGTGTGCAGGAGAGGATCTCCGCGCTCCTCCAAAAAGGGGGGATGGAGCCGCCGACCATCAAGGAGCTGGGGGATGCAACCGGTTGCGGTGAAAAGGAGCTTCTCGGCCACCTCAACTTTCTGGTCCGTGAAGGTCGCGCCGTCAAGGTAAAGAGCGACGTGTTTTACGCCCCGGAACCCCTTGGCGCCATCAGGGAAAAGCTTATCGCGTACCTGAAAGAACGGAAGGAGATCACCCCCACCGACTTCCGGGAATTGACCAGCCTCTCCCGCAAGTTCATGATCCCCCTGCTGGAGTACTTCGACGCAGAAAAGCTGACCATACGGGTCGGCGACAAGCGGATATTGCGGAAAGCGCAATAGAGCGGAAGACGGGAAGGGAAACCAAATGCGTACTCCTGCCTCGTTGGAATATTATGGCTAAATATAAGGACGTTTTTAGCGTCCGCTTGGCTGATCAAGAGGAGGGAGGAACGCACAAGTACTGATAGGGATGGACATCGCTTCAGTTATCAACGTCTTCCTTCATCCAGCATGTCCCCATCACCTACCCTTCCCGGCTCATGCTCGTCCCCAAAGTGCCAGGTAGTCCTTATATAACAGGCTGTTACAGTTCGACAGAGTGTGCAGCTTTCCAAAATGTTTTAATCTCTGAGGGTCCAATTCCCCGCCCCTTGGGGCGATTGATGCGTCTATTAAGGTTGTAGATACCCCGCTGCTTGCGGCGGGCTGATTCATTTATCACAAGTTGCCAGATATCTCGCCATTAATTCTCAGATGTATGCAAATGCCAATAAAACTGTCACCTGAGACGATAACCAACTCCCGGTTCGGTAATAATATGATGTGGCCTGGAAGGGTCACTTTCAATCTTGCGCCGCAGATTACTGATATTGACCCGTAACACATGCGGCTGCTCCAGATTAGTCGTGCCCCAAACCTGTTTCAGTATCTGACTGTGTGTTAGTACCTTCCCAGCATGAGTAACAAGAAAGCGTAGGATGTCATATTCCGTCGGTGTCAGTGAAATGTCACATTCGTTGACTGTCACCCGTCTGCTGCCCAAGTCCACTTTCAGGTCATTGCTGATGAACAACGGTTCGGGAATCTCTAGGAATGAACGCCGAAGTGCAGCCCTGATTCGCGCTAAAAGCTCACCGACCCCGAAAGGCTTGGTAAGGTAGTCATCTGCCCCAGCGTCCAAAGCTGACACCTTGTCATTCTCATGCTCGCGGACCGATAGCACAATAATTGGAACAGGCGACCATTCTCGTATTCTTTTGATTACTTCAATGCCATCCATATCCGGTAATCCAAGATCAAGCAGTATGACGTCCGGTCGAAACGCAGCAGCGGCCGCCAAACCGGCATGACCGTTTTTAGCTTCGCACAGGGAGAATTCTTCACTGGATAATACTGTATGTAAAAATCGTCTGATGGCCAGTTCGTCATCAACAACCAGAATGCGCGGCAGATTATCTGTTGTTTTCTCAACTGTCATGGTTCAATTCCCCGGATTTTCTAACGGCAAAACTATCACTATTCTCAGGCCGCCACCAGTGCGGTTTTCGGCACTTATCCTTCCTCCGTGAGCTTCGACGATTCCCTTGCAAATCGACAGCCCTAAACCGGTTCCACCAGCCCCCTCGGGAACAGGTATTCTATAAAACTTGTCGAATACCCGTTTCAAGTCATGTTCCGGCACCCCTAGACCCCGATCTGAAACTTCAAGACTGAGGTTACTATTATCGCTGGAAGCGTTGACTTCAATGGTAGTATCTTCAGGCGCGTATTTGTGCGCATTATCGATCAAGTTTACTAAGACTTGGGTCATCAAAACAAGGTCCATGGAAACCAGCGGCAAATCATCGGATAACTTGATTTCAACTGAACGGCTACCGATTCGCTGTTCAACTGCAGCCAGGGCACAGCCGATTAGATCCTGGACATCACACAATTCAACGTTCAACTGAATTGCACCTGCTTCAATTCGGGTCATGTCCAGCAAGTTGCCAACGAAACGGTTCAGCCGTTCCGCTTCACTACAAGCGGAATCCAACAATTCTCGCCGTGCCGTATCGCTAAGATAAGTACCTTCCTCCTTCAGACTGTAGAGTGCACCGGTTACCGAGACTAATGGCGTACGCAGATCATGGGAGATGGAGTTAAGCAGAGCGCGCTCAAGGTTTTCCCGTGCTTGGAGAATTTGAGCTCGCTCCGCCTGACGGGAGAAACGAATGCGCTCCATAGCCATGGCAGCCTGTGTAGCAAATGCATTCAGCAGACGCCGGTTTTCTTGTGAGTGGTAGGCTTGCGGATTCTCAAGCTTGACACCAATGACTCCCAATGTGCTGGATGGAGTCTGTAATGGAATATAAATCAGGGCTGCGGATACCAGCGTATCAGTGGCTCGACCGGCAGGGCGACTGTTTCGGAAAGCCCAATCGGCAACGGCCTGCTCCTTCATATCCATAGTGAGTCCTTCGCTGACAGCCAGGATATCAAGCCGTTCCCCTTCCGGCAGCATAATCACCGCTTGGGCATTGAGTGCTTCTTCAACATTCCGGAGAACGGCCGTCAGCACGGAGTCAATATTTGCCGAAGCGGCCAGATCACGACTCAAGTAATACAGGCTGGCGGTCTGCACTTCGCGGGCACGCATCACCTCGGCCCGCTCGCGGGCACGTGCCACCAGAGTACTGATCACAATTCCAACGACGAACAAACCTAGGAACGTCATCAGATACTGAGTATCGGCAACTACAAAGGTCATTCGGGGAGGAACAAAGAAAAAGTCGAAGGCCAGGACACCCACAAAAGCGCTGGCAATAGCTGGTTTGCGTCCTAACCGAACCGAGGCGATAACCACTGCCAACAGGTAGAACATGACCATATTGGTCGGTTCAAGAAATGGGCGCAGCAATTCGCACAGTACAGTGGCGGCTACTACAAGCAGCATGCTTGCAGCATAACCTCGTATTTCAAATGAAGAGCGTTGCTTTGGTACATTAATTGACTCAGCGGCTTTTTCCTGTTCAAAACTGACGATGACGACATCCACCGCGCCGCTTCTACGGATAATTCGATTGACAATAGGCGGTTGCATAATTTCACGCCAGCGGGGCTTGTTCGGTTTCCCCATCACAATCTTGGTTATATTGTGGCGGCTGGCGTACTCCATGACCGCAGCGGTGACATCGGTGGCGGTTACCGTACCAACTTGAGCACCAAGACTTTCAGCCAGTCTTAGATTTTGCCAGATTCGTTCACGGTTTTCTTGGGCATGACGACCACCTGCCGGCGTTTCAATATAGACGGTGAACCATTGTGCTTTAAGCTCCTCAGCCAGCCTGCAGGTAGCACGAATTAACTTCTCGCTGTAAGGGCTACCACTGACGCAGACCATCAGGCGTTCCGCAGTAGGCCATGGTCCGGCTATGGATTGGGTCTCCATATAGGCCCGCATCTGATCATCCACCCGAGCGGCGGTACGGCGCAACGACAGTTCCCTCAGGGCCATCAGATTGCCGGGACGGAAAAACTTCTCTATCGCCTTGGCTGCCTGATCTGGGATGTAGACTTTCCCCTCTTGCAGGCGTTGCAACAGGTCTTCAGGTGGGATATCAATCAGCTTGATTTCGAAGGCTAGATCCAACAGTCGGTCGGGTACGGTCTCACGGACAATGATACCGGTAATTTGGGCCACTACGTCGTTGAGGCTCTCAAAGTGCTGGATATTGACTGTAGTGTAAACATCAATCCCCGCCTCCAGAATCTCCTCCACATCCTGCCAGCGCTTCTCGTGGCGTGAACCGGGAGCATTGCTATGTGCAAGTTCATCGACTAAAACAATCTGCGGCTTTCGACTCAGTATGGCATCAAGGTCAATCTCCGGGAGTAAAACCCCCTCATAGTTGACATACTTGCGTGGCAAAATGTCTAAACCTTCCAACAACGCATCCGTCTCAGAACGACCGTGGGACTCCACGTATCCAACCACCACATCACGGCCGTCTTTCTTGCGTTGGCAAGCAGCCTCCAGCATTGCGTAGGTCTTGCCAACCCCGGCCGCATAGCCGAGGAAAATCTTCAGCTTGCCCAGTTCGGCTGTGACCTCTTCTGCCTTGGCCAACTTCAGCATTGCTTCGGGTGTGGGGCGTATGTCGTCGGGGCTAGTGGTCATAGTGGCTCGTTAACGTCGTGGTGGATATCCATGCTACCTATTTCAATATTTCTCCCTCTAGAATTACAAGACTTGAAGCACCATCGTGCTTGGCAATGTCATCATGCCTAACCTCACCTTCGATCACTTCTGCTTTTAGATAGTATTCCCCAATACTTAATAACACCTTGATTTTGCCTACTGGCATAATTTTGCCATGTCTTTTGCCAAACACCGTAAGGACACCTTTATCTCCGAATGCTTTGATCACATCGGGCGTGCCACTGTGAAACAGGAACACAATACCCCCTTCCTTCACTGACGATTTTTCCGTTAGCTGGCGATGCTCTTCAGATACGGGGTAGGAGACAGCTTCTGCCATATTAGAGAGATAGCCACCTGTAATTATTGCACCAATAACAATTGATATATTTAGTGCGTCACGCCGCTTGTTTCCATTCTTCATACAATACCTCCATTAAAGGTAGCCTTAACGAATTAGATGATACCATCGGCAAGCAAGGCAAACAATGTAGATATTCAGTGCGTTTTCACTCCATCCAGCGCCAGGTTGAGCATCAGTACGTTCACCCGAGGTTCCCCGAGGATGCCAAACTGACGATCTTCAGTGACCTGGGTGACAAGTTGTGTGACAGCCATCTCGCTCACCCCCCGAGCCTTGGCCACACGGACTATTTGCAACGCTGCCGCCTCAGGCGAAATGTGCGAGTCCAGACCGCTTGCCGAGGCCTGTACCAGATCGGCAGGAATTTTGCCGGTTACCCCTGTATCGCGAAGTGCTCTGATACGATCTTCAACTGCTTTCAGGTAGTCATGATTAGTCGGTCCTGCATTCGATCCGCCAGAGGCCATGGGGTTATAGCCGAAATCACTTGTGCCGGAGGGACGCGACCAGAAATACTTTGGATCTGAAAAGGGCTGACCGATCAGGGTTGAGCCTATCTCCTTACCATTCTTGTCTGTGATGAAGCTCCCTTTAGCCTGAATAGGAAAGACAGCCTGGGCTAATCCGGTGACAAGTGCCGGATAGATGCCGCCGCAGATGATGGTAAAACTTACGAAAAGTAAAACTGCTGGTTTTAAGTCTTTCATGATTTGCGCCCCTTATACAAACATGCCAATGCACATGTCGATGATTTTAATGCCTACAAATGGTGCGATGATTCCCCCTACACCGTAGATAAACAAATTATGAATCAAAAGCTTTTCGGCTGGCATGGGACGGAATTTCGTGCCCTTTAGGGCCAGCGGCACGAGCATCGGAATAATGATGGCGTTGAATATGACCGCTGACAGGATTGCGCTGAATGGGCTGGCCAGATGCATTACATTGAGCACACCCAGTTGTGGATAGATCGAGAGCAGTGCAGCCGGAATGATCGCAAAGTACTTGGCAATGTCGTTGGAGATACTGAAAGTAGTCAGATTACCGCGAGTCATCAGAATCTGTTTCCCGACTTCGACGATATCCAGCAACTTGGTCGGATTACTGTCCAGGTCGATAATGTTGGCAGCCTCACGGGCCGGTTGGGTGCCGGTGTTCATGGCAACAGCCACATCTGCTTGCGCTAGGGCGGGAGCGTCATTAGTGCCGTCACCGGTCATGGCCACCATGAATCCCTGATCTTGATACTCACGGATTAGACGCAGTTTCTCCTCGGGCTTGGCTTGGGCAAGAAAATCATCTACCTGGGCTTCAGCAGCAATAGCCGCAGCGGTCAGGGGATTGTCGCCGGTAATCATAACCGTCCTTATGCCCATGCTGCGCAGTTGAAGAAAGCGCTCCTGGATACCAGCCTTAACGATATCCTTGAGGTTGATCACTCCCAAAATTTCACAATCACGACAAACCACCAGTGGCGTGGCTCCCCCCCGGGCAATCTTGTCGACCACTTCGGCCAGATCTGCGGGGATAGTGATACATCCCATTTTTTTTACAAATGCGATTGTAGAGTCGGAGGCGCCTTTACGATAGGAGTTGTTCTCAAGGTTGATGCCGGAAAGACGCGTGTCGGCATTGAATTCCACTACCTCGGCATCCGCTGGCACCTCCCTGGTCAGACCATACTTCTGCTTCGCCAAGACCACCACACTACGCCCTTCCGGGGTCTCGTCGGCGACAGATGCCATCAAGGCCGCTTCGGCCAGTTCCCGCTCATTATGGCCGCCCACTGTAACAAAACTTACCGCTTCACGATTGCCGTGGGTGATGGTACCGGTTTTGTCCAATAACAGTACATTTACATCACCGGCTGCTTCAATGGCCCGACCGGAAAGGGCTATGACATTCTTTTGGAACAGACGGTCCATGCCGGCAATACCGATGGCAGGTAGAAGTGCAGCGATGGTAGTTGGCGCTAGGCAAACAAACAGGGCGACCAGTATTGTCAGAGACACCGGCGTGCCCTGACCGGCAGCTTTGACGCTGTAGATCGAGAGTGGGCTGATATTGGCACAGACTAACAGGAAGACCAGAGTGAGGGCGATCAGCAACACCTCCAGAGCAACCTCGTTAGGGGTCTTGCGACGCTTGGCCCCCTCGATCAGGCCAATCATCCGGTCCAGGAAGGTTTCACCCGGATTGGCGGTGATCCGTACAATAATGCTGTTGGCGATAACTGTGGTGCCGCCGGTAACGGCGCTGCGGTCACCACCCGATTCACGTACCACCGGGGCCGATTCTCCGGTTACGGCTGATTCGTTGACCAGGGCTGCACCGGCCACCACATCACCATCGCCGGCAATCATGTCGTTTGCTTCGACCAAAATCAGGTCATCCTTTCGCAGCTGACTGGCACCGACAGTGGTATAGTTTAAACCGAACTCAGCCGTTTCCAATCGCTTGGCGGTAACGTCGGTGCGACTTTTTCTCAATGAAGCAGCACGTGCTTTTCCCCGGCCCTCTGCCAGCGCCTCGGCAAAGGTTGAAAAAATAACGGTCAGCCAGAGCCAGATTGAGACCGTTCCGGTAAACCAGGCTGGCTCCTTGTTTGAGCCGGAGAGCGACAGAACAAAAGTACCCAGAGTTATTAGACTGGCAATCTCGACACAAAACATGACCGGGTTACGCCAAAGTGTACTGGGATCCAGCTTCTTGAGGGAATCGAACAGTGCGCCTTTCAAAAGCGTTGTATCAAAGATTGATTGCGGTTGTTGGCTATGTTTCGACATGACTTAGTTTCCTCCCAGCATGGTCAGATGTTCCACTATCGGTCCCAGGGCCAAAGCAGGGAAGAACGTCAATGCTCCGATAATGACAATCACCAGTACCAGCCAGACGACGAAGGGAGCCCTGTCAGTCGGCAAGGTACCCAGGCTAGGGGGGATATATTTTTTCTCCGCAAGGGAGCCAGCCATGGCAAGCACTGCAATTGCAGGAACATATCTCCCCAACAGCATAGCCAGTGAGCCGAGCAAGTTATAGAAATTGACGTTGGCATTCAGACCGGCAAAGGCGCTGCCGTTGTTGTTGGCCATTGAGGCCATTGCATACAGCACCTCCGACAGCCCGTGGGCACCCGGATTAGCCATGGAGGCAACGGCGGAAGGAGTAATCATGGCGATGCCTGACAGAACCAGCACCATGACGCCGGCAGTCAATATGACCAGGATCGACAGCCACATCTCGGCAACTTCAATTTTCTTACCTAAGTACTCCGGCGTTCGCCCGATCATGAGACCCGAGACAAAAACAGCAATGATTGCAAAAGCCAGCATGGTATACAGACCCGAGCCGACTCCGCCAAAGACCACCTCGCCGGTCAAAATAAGACTGAGTGGAATCATGCCGCCGATTGGGGTCAGGGAGTCGAGCATGGTATTGACCGCACCGCACGAGGTGCCAGTGGTTGCTACGGTAAAAAGGCTGCTACCGGCCAGACCAAAGCGCACATCTTTCCCTTCCATGTTGACACCGCTCACTCCCATCTTGGCCAGAAGCGGGTTCACTCATATTCATGACTTGTTCTCCGTGGGTTCTGAGGTAGTGCCACTGAGCTGTTGTTTGGCAATGGTGAGGGGGATTACTGCCCACTCATTCTTGCGGTAATCGAATACCGGTATCTGTCCATGTTCATATTCGGGAGGTGGAATCGGTGTAACGCCTTCTTCATATTGTAGCATTTTTGGATCTTCAAACGTTTCACCTTCGAAGAAACCGTTCTGTGTGTCGTACAAGTACACTTTCATGATTAATCGCCTCCGCCTCCTAGATACCGTCCATGATTTCAGGTTAGCAGAAGGCACATAAATTGGGTGTCAAAATAGAGTTGAAGAACATCAATATTTTATCAAGACAAAAAAAGGAGTCCCTATGTGGAACCCCTTGATAAATTTATTCTTTTTATAATAGGCTTCAGTTTAGGTTCTCACTCGAATCGGCAGGATCACCGTTGTCACTCCATCCCATTGCAGTCGTCGCTGAATGGCAAATGCAGTTTCGTTGTGCAACAGACGATGATAAAACTTCTCAAGCCGGAAGGTAATCTGCCCGGTAAACACCGTGGAGCGAGGGAACTCCTCTGCCACCTGCTGACACAGGTCCACGGCGCTTTCCACTACATCTGTGGCCAACGCGGTACGGTAGTCGGCGGCAATACCGAGTTTATGCGCCATAGCTACATATTTTTCCAGGCCTGCCTTTACCGATGCTTCCAGGGCTTCAATCTCTTCAGCTCCCTTGAAAGATCCGGAATCGATCATTGCAACTGAGACAAAGATCACGTTCTTGTAGGTCTTGGGAAAGGTGCTCAAAATTGAGAGAAGCGTATGCACGCCGAAGCCACTGAATCCAGAAACCAGCTGGATGGCGGTTGTGGCGTTGCGATCGATGGCCGGCGGCTCTCCGTGGGATGAAACCGGCACATCCAGAAGAGTATCGTCCAGATCCTTCATACCTTGTCTGACCCGGACATAATGCCCTTTGACCAGATAACAGAGACCAATCACCACTGAAGTGATAACCAAAGTCAGCCAACCTCCTTCGGCAAACTTTTCTACGGTAGTGATGATCAGGATCGTGACGCAGAGCAGGAGGCCGACCAGGTGAACCAGCAAATGGCGGAACCATTGGGGATCTTCTGCCTTGCGCTGGATAAATAATTTCGACATACCCAATTGGGAGAGTGAGAAGGTGACAAAGACGTTGATCGAGTACATGATTACCAGGGCTGAAACCGAGCCATGGGTATAGATCAGAAGAAAGATAGAAGCCACTCCCATCAAGAGTATGCCGTTGCGCATGGTCAGGCGCACCGACAGTGATGCAAAACGGTGCGGCAACCATGAATCCACCGCCATATTGGCCATGACCCGGGGACCATCCACAAATCCGGTCTGGGCCGCCACCAACAGCAGGGCACCTTCGGAAAAAATTGTTACAAAGGCAATCCAATTACCCATTGGCCAACTTCTGAACAAACCATCTGCGAGAACTGCGTTGAGTGTCTTTCCCTCAACCGGCTTAACTCCTACCAGTGAATAGCAGAGAAATAAGATTCCGGCAGTAAAGGCTAGTGATGTGGCCATGTAGACCATGGTGCGCTTGCCGGTCTTGACACGGGGCTCACGCATGATCTGCAGACCGTTTGACACCGCTTCTATACCGGTATAGGTACCGCCACCCAGAGAGTAGGCCCGCACAAACAGCAAGAGGATACCAAAGATACCGATACTTGAGAGGTCATGCGAGAGTCCAGACTGAACATCACACACCAGCGGACCGCATTTATCGGTATGGGTAAATACGCCATAGATCAACATCAGCAGATGGGTTGTCACGAAGACCATAAAAATTGGAGCCATCACGGTGATAGATTCTTTGACACCGCGGATGTTGAGGACAATCAGGAACACCGTCAACAAACAGGCTACAGGCACTTTGTAGTGATGAAATCCCTTGGGGATGTAGCTGAAGACAGCATCAACGCATGATGCTATGGAAACGGTAATTGTCAGGATGTAATCAACCAGAAGGGCGCTACCCGAGACCACCCCGGCCTTCTCTCCAAGCATATGAGTGGCGACAATATATCCGCCCCCTCCGTGTGGGAAGTGCTCGATGATGCGTGAGTATGCATAAGAAATAATAAAGACCGTGAGCGCTGTTGCCAGTCCGAGGAAAACTGCCAGGTAGGTATGTTCTCCCAGGGCACGAAAAGCTTCTTCCGGGCCATAGGCGGAGGATGACAGGCCATCAGCGCCCAGTCCGATCCAGGCTAGAATTGGTATCAGAGACATCTTGTGGAACAGATGGGGGTCTTTAAGGTGCTTGGGAGAGCCTAAAATGGCATGAATTATTTTCTGCAGTGGAGATACAGTGTCTTGAAAAGTTTGATTTCCCATGTTCACCCCCTTTTCAGCTTTTTCTACATATTGACTGTAGAAGATTTCGCATCAAAAGGGTGTCAAGAGGTGGGGCAATGGTATCAAGAAAACATCAAGATTTAATTTTTACGCCTGGTCGGCTAATTCCCTAGATTAAAAACCAAATTACAAATTTGACAAATCAATCGGAGATATGAGAAATTACGTGATCGGAATGCGCTCAGTAAAATTAAGCAATACATTTCGTTTCTCACAATTAAGCAAATCTTTTCGTTTGCGAAATGAATTGCTTAATTCCACAGCACGAATAACACGCGCCCGTAGCTCAGCTGGATAGAGCACCAGGCTTCGAACCTGGGTGTCGGGAGTTCGAATCTCTCCGGGCGCGCCAATAATTACGAGCACTTAGGTGAGAGCCTGGGTGCTTTTTTTGTTTATGCAACCTCTGGTGCAACCTCTATGCAGTGGGGTAGGGTGAAACAGGATGGAGAAATTATTCTGAACGAATAAAAAAAACCGGCTCCCTCGATATAGTGGGCCGGTTTTTTTTGTGGTGTGCACTGATTCATGCTGCCTTGGTATCTGCTTCCTCCAGGTACCGGGCAAGAATCGGGACAAGATCGTTATGGCAATCAAGGGGTACGACATCCCTTGCAATTTCTTTCAGCGTTAAGTTAATCCCGCACAGGGCCTCGAAGTCATCCGCACCCTCTGTTAATACGGCATCCAGGCCGGCCAAGACAAGCGCCATCTTCTGTTGAGCAACATACATTCTTTCAACTGCGGCCTCTGCTTGCTCTGTGTAGCCCATGGTTAGCACCCTCCCTGAATGTTGGCGTACTCGGTAACGTCGGCCTCGGGGATCGCCGCGCAATATTCCAAGCCTGTATGCTCCGGGCAAGCAGGACGATCATCACCGGCAGCACCTCACCCTGCACCTGGAACAACCAGCTCTTCCTGATGGGGTACTCCGAAGGTGGCTATGTGACCATGGCAGCAACGCGGGAGATTCAGATCAACCACTCGGCCGAGTTCACCGTGACCGCCTCGGCGCCTCTCGCCGGCCCCCATGACCTCTCGGGCGTGATGCGCGGGGTGATGCTGGCAGACACAACTTCCAAGGCACCCTACTTCCTCCCCTTTGTGCTCAACTCCTACAATTATGTGTACAGCGGCCAGACGGCCCTTTTCGCCCCTGCCTCAACCATGCTGCCGGCATTTGCCGGCGCGGTCCCGCCGCTGTTTGACGGAAACTCTCCCTCGGATAAGATCAGCGAAGCGATGGGGATGTCCTTTAGCCCGACTCAGCTGATCGTTCCCAAGAGCACGCTGACCAGCCAGTTTTTGGCACAGCTTGCCGACAGCACAAGCCCGGTCGTCAACTTTCTGCGGGATAACGATTCCTATCGGGGCTGGACCCCCTCCGTGCCAATACGCATGGTGCATCACGGCAATGATGAGCTTGTTCCCTTTGCCAATTCCCAGGTCGCATTCAACAGTTTCAGCACTGCCGGAGCAAAGAGGTATGTCACGCTTGTACGGGAAACTCTCACCATCCCCGTGTCAAGCGATCCGGTCATGACTACCCATCTGTCCGCGGCCTTTCCGATTCTCTTCGACGGTTGGCAGTGGCTGGAGACGTTCAGTCAGTAGGAAAGGGGAGATGGTGAAGAATCATGGTACGTTTATTTGAACTTGACGGTGACCAGTGTAACAAAAAGGCCGGGCTTTTGTGAGCCCGGCCTTTTTGCGCCCCTTACCAAACATAATCTCTTGCTATCCCCCGCTTGTCGTGGCCTGCCAGCACATGAAACACCCGCAGATGCTTGAGCCGCACCGGCGACAGCGACCCCAGGGGGATATAGACGATCTTCCTGCCGAACCGGGCCGCCAGCTGTTTGAAATAGCTCCGCGGCGGCCGGGCCGCCACGTAGACCACGTGCTTTTCCAGGGAATAGTCCAGGGCAGCCAGCAGCAGGACCTCGGACTTGCTTCGGGCGAAGGAGTAGTCGCCTGTATGCCAGACATCGAGCATTCGCCGCGGCGGGTAGGCGAGGACGAAACCGCCGTACTCGCAGCGGGAGATGCCGGGACCGACGATGTTGTCCTCGGGAGGGGTGGCGTAAAAGGCCATGTCCGATTCCTGGGCATGCTCCCCCAGCCAGGTCATCAGGTAGGGGTACCGTTCGCCGCGCCGGTCCTCGTCGAAGATCACCACCACGCTCCCCACTCCCCCCTTCACCCGTTCCTGCTGCCGCACGTAGATGCGCCCCTCGTGGATGTTGCGCAGGGTCTCCCGCATGTCGATGCCATCCAGCATGGAAACGGTAAACGGCTCCACCCGGCACTGCTCTTCCGAAAGCTGTTTCGCACCCTTCTTTTTCAGGAAGCGGCCATAATCCTCGATGACTAGATCCTCGGGGGGATAGGAACAGATGGAGGGATCGTCGAACCCTTTCAGCCACTCGCCGGGATGCTTCTCCCGTTTCCGGTTGAGGAAGGCGAGCCGGGAAAGCCCCTTGCCGTGCCGCCGCTCCTTGGGCCGGAACCGGATGCGACGGCTCTGCCGCCAGAGATCGGCAAGGTCCAGACTGATGGTGGGGAGGTCGCTTACCTCTTTCTGCCAGGGATAGAACGTGGCGAGACGACAGAAGGCGTGGGCGAAGTTGTCGTCCACGCAACCGCGGGCCGCGGAGAGGAGATGGTAGAGGTCAGGGAGGAGCAGGCCATCAAGAAGGGCGCAATTGCGGGCGAAACGGAAGAAGGCCCGCTTCTGCCATACGCGTACCGGCTCGCCGGTCTCCTGCTTGTAGTGTCGGGCCGACTCCAGGAAGAGGCGGAGGATGATCCGCTGCCGGTCGGGCATTTCCCCAAGGCATCCCACGAGCCTCACGCTCCGGGCGATGGAGAGGGTAAGCGCTTCCGCTTCCGGGATATCCCGCTTCCCACCCGCGATCAGTTCCAGGGCGTGGAACCGCTTGCGCAGGGAAGGACCCTCCCCCGCCGGTTCGGGGGGAAACTCTCCCCGGCGCTGTTCGTATACCGCGTTGACAAACGGGAATTCGCCGAGTATCTCCCGGCAGGATGCGGGGTGGAGATTAAAGAGGCGGACGTTCTCCCGCTTAACCCTTGCCAAGGGCTCCCCCTGGGGGTCAGAGAAGAACTCTTTGATCCTCCCGAGGTGGTACATGCCGCAGACCAGGAGCACTCGCTGGTGCTTCGCGGAAAGCTGCTGCAGGTGCCAGGCCATCCCCTTTTCCCGCCGCAGGTCCTCCCGGTCCGGCGCCACAGGGGCAAAGGCTGTCGCGAATTCCCGGTAATAGGAGCCAAGGCCGATCCGCTGCACGGCATACGAATCAGGCACCTGCTCTTCGTGGAGGGGGTAGTCGTCCAGATCGATGTCAATTAAATGAAGGGGGATATTACGTTCAAGCGCCTGCCGTGCCGCTTCCACCAGGGGGTCGGCCGGCTCGATGAGGAGATAGACTTTCTGGGAGCCCCCCTCGGCCACCTTCCCCCTGAGAAGGGTGGCGGTGTTCGCGTCATAGGTGAGGACCGAGATTTCCGGCAGGCGCCGGACCCCGCGCAGAAAGGGAGCTTCCAGGGTAGGTGGCAACTCGATGGCTATGCAGTCGGGTTGCACCAGTTCCACCGCCTGCCGCACCAGGTGGGCGAACTCCATCTTGTAATGGAGGACGGGAAGGGCATGGACGTTGCCGAATTGTTCGAGATACAGCCGATGGGGCATAGGAAACCCAGTGCGGAAGGGCGAAAGAAAGGAAGAGCGGAAGGAATTTTTCAGATACTACTTCCGATCTTCCGCGCTTCCATCTTCCGAGCTATTTAAGATACCGTAGCGCCTCTTCGCCAAGGATCCTCTCCACCGCCAGCGGCAGCAGTTCCTCGGGCACCTGGCCGACCCCCTCCATCATCTTCAGGGCGTAACGGGCGATGTTGATGCCGTCCCGCACCGAATAGAGCTCGTCGGCGGCATGGGCCCGCTGGAGGAAATCAACCACGTAGCGGAGGACCCGGCTCCCGGCAAAGGGGAGGTTCTCCTTGAGAATCTGCAACTCCTCGTCCGCCTCGGGGAAGTCGATGTAGATCTGGGGCTGAAGACGGGAGTGGATGTATTCCGGCACCTCGAAGGTGGAGGAGTCCTCGTTCATGGTGACCACGATGCGGAAATCGGCGTGGGCCGGCACCCGCAGGCCGGTGATGATCGACTCCACGTAGCGGCGATCGTCGAGAAGCGGCGCCAGCGAGGCCCACGCCTTCTCGCTCATCCGGTTCCCCTCGTCGAGGATCAGCACTCCCCCCTTGAGCATGGCGGAAACGAGGGACGAGGCGGCGTACTGGATCTTGCCGTCCGGCCCGATGACCGGCGTGATAATGAGATCTTCCGGGCGGGTATCCATGGTCGCCTGGAAGAGGTAGACCGGCCGCCCCAACCGCTTGGCCGCGGCATAGGCGAGGGTGGTCTTCCCAACTCCCGGCTTGCCGATGAGACGGGGGTTGAAGGGGATGTCCCGCTCGTCGATCACCATCCAGGCAGCAAGGAGCTGTTTCAGCAACTCCTCCTGGCCGACCCACTTGAGCGGCAACTCCACCGGCCGCGCCAGAGAAAGGGCAATACCATCTATAATCGTTGTTTCCATATGTTCTCCGACTTGATGTGGTTCTTGGTTTTGGACAACAACCACATTTTTGTTCACGCTCAAAAATGTCCAGATGCAAGGCGCGCGAGGCCGAGGAGTGAGGCGTACATCGGTACGCCTCAGCGACGCAGGCCGAAGCGGAACGCCGCAGATGGGCGTTTTTCAGCGTGAACTTCTCAAGTGTTGTGTTCGTGCAGATACATCATCGCCAGCTTCGCCCTATTCTCCAGACACCGGGGGCAGAGCTGACCGGCATCCTTCCAGACCTCCTCCGCCAGCCATTCACCCGCCTCTGCAAACAGCGACGAGGCTTCGGCCGGATCGAATTGGAGCCGACAGATGCTACAAAGCCGCTGCTCTCCTTCCCCCGTCACGTTTCGCACCCTCGCACCAGGTCCGCCAGGCAGTCAATGAACGCCGGCGAGGTATTGAGGGAAGGACTGCGCCAGAACTTGGCGTAGCCGAGCTTGAACGCCTCCATGGCATACTGGATATCGATTTCATACAGGGTCTCGATGTGGTCCGATACGAAGGAGAGGGGGACGACCAGGAGGTTCTTGCTGCCGTGGGCCGCCAGATGCTCCAGCATCGCCTCGGTGGAAGGCTCCAGCCACTTGACCGGCCCTGCCCGCGACTGAAAGGCCAGGTGATGGGTGATGTTCTCGAACCGGTCCATGACAAGCCGTACCGTCTCCTCGATATGGGCGAGATAGGGATCTCCATCGTCGATGAACGACTGGGGGAGGGAATGGGCGGAAAAAAGAATCTCCACGTCGGCAAGGGGGTGGAACTGGCCGAGTCCCTCCCGTACCTTTTCCTCAAGGGCGTCGATGTAGCGGGGATGGTCGTAGAACCGGTCGATGGTGGAAACCTGGAACTGCACACCCGCTTCCCCCAGCACCCGCTTCAGCTCGTTAAAGCTCGACCCGGTGGTGGCCCGTGAATAATGGGGATAGAGGGAGAGGGCGATGATGCGCTCGATTCCCTCTTTCTTGATGGCCGCCAGCGCCTCGATAGTAGAGGGACGCCAGTAACGCATCGCCACGAAACAGCGGTACTCTTCCCCCAACAGCTCTTCCAGCGCCCGCGCCTGTGCCTCGGTAAGCTCCCGGATGGGGGACTTGCCACCGATCTGCTCGTAGTACCGCTCTACTTTCGGAGCGCGCCGCCGGGCGATGATCCGGGCGATGAGCGGCTGGAGGAAGGCCGGGCCGATTCTGATGATATCCCGGTCACAGAAGAGATTGGTGAGAAACGGCTGGACGGCATCAAGGGAATCGGGTCCCCCCATCTGGAGGAGAAGAACGGCGGTTTTCGCGGACATGGGCACCTCATCTGACATCTATCCTGAAATCGACATCTCGAACTTAATCACCGTGCAGACGGGAAACTTTTTCTTTGCTTTCACCTAGACGGTATGCGGAAAGCCCGAAGCAGGTTTACTATGCCCTCTCTTCACGTCCCGCGCAACCGGAATTTTATGCCTGGCGATCGATGAAAAAAGAAAAGGCAGGGTTTCCCCTGCCAATCCTTGACGCATCTGCAGTTATTCGCCCGCTATCCCCTGCAGGCGGCTACCAGTTCATTGAGCACGTTGTCCGCCCGGTCGCACGGCACCTGGCAGGTTCCGACCACCTCGTGACCGCCGCCGCCATAGCGGAGCATGAGCGACCCGACGTCCACCGTGGCGGTCCGGTTGAGAATGCTGTAGCCGACGGAGATTGCGACGAACTCTTTCCCCCTGCCGTCGATGAGGCGGATGGAAATGTTGGTCTCCGGGAAGAGGGAGTAGATGAGGAACCGGTTGGATGGGGGTATTTCTGCAGCACCCCGGGCATCGGTGATGACCACTGGCCCGTCCGCGCGGGAACGCTCCTTGAGAAAGGCCCGTCCCTTCAGGTCATTCTCCCGGTAGAGTGCAATCCGCTCCTGGGTATCGGGAAGGGCAAGGATTTCGTCGATACTCCTGGTGCGAATATGCTCTACCAGGTCGTTCATGAATGCCAGGTTGCTGATCCGGTAGTTTTTGTGGTAGCCGAGGCCGGTTCTGGGGTCACAGATGAAGCCGAGGAGAATCCATCCCGCGGGGTTGAGGATTTCGTCCTCGGTCAGTTGGGCCGAGTCCACCTTGTCCACATAGCGGAGCATCTCCTCGAAACGCGCGAGCTTCTCTGGACCGTAGTAATCGTAAATGACCCGGGCGGCGCTCGGAGCGTTGGTGCTCCGCCCCTCGTATTTCCCCTGAAGGCTCAGCCGCTCCCGTTCGCTGGAGTGGTGGTCGAACCAGAGACCGCACCCCGGCACATAGGGAACGTTGGCAAGGATATCGTCCTGCGTCACCGGAATCTTCCCGTCCTGCAGGTCCTTCGGGTGGGCGTAGACCATCTCGTCCATAAGACCAAGCTCTTTCAGGAGCACAGCACAGCAGATACCGTCAAAATCGGAGCGGGTAAGCAGTCGCATCGTCATGTTCCTCCTTGGGGGATTAATAAACCGCAGGAAAAGCGGGAAAATCTACCGGATGCTGCATTCTATAGCTTCCGAGGCACCGGGAAGTCAAGTTATTAATGAGGTACAGAACAGAGCAGGCGAATTAAACTGCGTCGGTGTACCATCCTCTTTCTTAGACACATCCACGGTCACCGGTTACCTGACCAAGCAAAAAAAAGCCGCGAACAGATCGCGGCTTTCAGACCAAACAGTCTAATTCTACCATGATAAAAAATTTTATACAGTACTGGTAATGCATATTTCCGTTGTTATAGTTTACACAGGTAGCTACCTGTAACAGACCGCCAGAAAAGGAGGGCGATGCAAATCGAAGATACTCCACCGGGCTGTGACAAGAAAATAAGAGAAGCATCGATCCGGCAGTAACTGAATGCCGGTAATGACCCTGAAACAAGGGAAGCGAAGAAGTAAAATAAGGCCCGCCGGAAACTGGCGGGCCTTTCTCTTTGTCAGCAGTAGGGAGGGAGGTGCTCAGACCCTCCTTTTATTCGGCAGACTACCTCTGTGACAGTCGGTGCACGCAGTCGACCATGAATTTCGCATTCTCCGGCGGGACCGTGGGAAGGATGCCGTGCCCCAGGTTGAAGATGTGGCCGGGGCGACCGGCATTCTCATCCAGAACCCGCTTCACCTCCCGTTCGATGACATCATTCGGCGCATAGAGGACGGTCGGGTCCAGGTTCCCCTGCACCCCCATCTTCGGCCCGAGAATGTCCCTCGCCTTGCCGAGGTCGACGTGCCAGTCGAGCCCCATAACATCGCCACCCGCCTTCTGGACGGTGTCGAGCATGGTGGCCGCACCCTTTACGAAGTGGATGACCGGTACCTGGGTCCGGTTCAGGCCGTTGATCAGTCTGGTGGTGTAGGGAAGGACATAGCGCTCGTAGTCAGCAGGGGAGAGGACCCCTCCCCAGGTATCGAAAATCTGGATCGCCTGGGCTCCCGCCTTGATCTGGGCGTTCAGGTACTCCATGTCCATCATGGTCACCTTCTCCATGAGGGCGGCGTAGACGTCCGGGGCGGCATACATCATCTTCTTCATGGTCGCCCAGTCCTTGGAACCCTTCCCTTCCACCATGTAGCAGGCAAGGGTGAAGGGGGCGCCGCCGAAGCCGATGAGCGGCACCTTGGTGGCAAGTTCCCGCCGGAGGATCTTGATGGTTTCCAGGACATAGGGAACGTCCTGCTCCATCTGGGGGATACGGAGCGCCTCCACATCGGCCATGGTCCGGATCGGATGCTCGAAAACCGGCCCGGGGACGAAGTCGAGCTTCATCCCCATCGGTTCCACCGGGGTCAGGATGTCGGAAAAGAGGATGGCGGCATCCACGCCCAGGATGTCCACCGGCTGGATAGACACCTCGGCTGCCAGGTCAGGGGTCTTGCAGAGTTCCAGAAAGGTGCACTTGGAGCGGACCCGCATGTAGTCAGGGAGATAGCGCCCCGCCTGGCGCATGAGCCAGACCGGGGTCCGGTCAACCGGCTTCCCCCAGCAGGCATCGAGAAAACGTGTATTCATTGAAAATCCTCCTTGGAAATTTAAAGCGGTTCAACACCGGGAACGTGAGATTTCGTCCAGATTGTCGCCCCCGCAGGAGCGCCTGCGGAGGCGTGGCAGCGCCACGCCGCACAAAGAAGCGACGAGGACGGCGGCAAGATGGGCGGAAGATCGCGTTCCCTACGCCTTCTTCTGAAGGCGTATAGGCACATAGTTGCAGAACGGTTCTTCTTCCATATAGTCCCCCGTCACCGCATCCGCCCTTGCCCGGCAGCCGCCGCAGACGTTCAGGTACTCGCACTGGCCGCACTTCCCCTTGTACGCCTTGAAATCCCGCAGATCACGGAATATCTCCGAGTTTTCCCAGATCTCCCGGAAGGGGGTCTGTTTCACGTTCCCCGCGGTGCGGTGGAAGTAGGAGCACGGCTTGACGTTGCCGAAGCAGTCGATGAGGCAGATGGTCTGGGCGGCGATACATCCCTTGCCCCCGCCGGTGGAGAAGGTGAGGGAGCGGCGCTCGAATTTCGTCCCTTCGGCCTTGGCCTTCTGGGGGACAATCCGGTAGTAGTGGGGGGCGCAGGTGGGGCGCATGAGGATATCGTCTTCCAGCTTCTCCTGCTCGTAGTGCCAGTCAAGAATCTCCTCGTAGTCCTCCTTGGAGATGAGTTCGTTCATGATCTCCTCGCCACGGCCGGTGGGAACGATCATGAACATGTACCAGGCAGTGGCCCCCAGGGACTTGGCCACCTTGAAGGTATTGGCGATGTCGTGCTGGTTTCTTTTGGTAAAGGAGGAGTTGATGAGGAACTTCTGGCCATGCTTGCGGAACAGTTCGGCGGCCCGGACCACCCCGTCGAAGGAACCGGGGCACTGGCGGAAGTTGTCATGTACGGAGGCCGAAGAGCCGTCCAGGGAGAGGGAGACCATCTTGATCTCCGCCTTCTTCATCTGTTCGCAGATCTCGTCGGTAACCAGCGCCCCGTTGGTGGCCATGCACATACGAAGCCCCAGGGAAGTGCCGTAGCCAGCCAGTTCGAAGATATCCTTGCGCATGAGCGGTTCGCCCCCAGAGAGGACAATTACCGGCTTGGAGAAATCTGCGATCTCCTTCAGGAGCTTTTTCCCCTCGTCGGTGGTGAAGTCCCCCTCGGAGGAGGTCAGCTCCGACGAGCAACGGCAGTGGACACACTTCAGGTTGCATTTCTGGGTGGTTTCCCAGGCGATCCATTTGGGTATGAATTCTTCAGCCATCATTTTCTCCAAAACTCTTAGCGGCCCGGATGCTTCAACGCCGGTATTTTTCACATTAACCGTGTAATCGTACTATGAACAGGGCGAAAAACTCAAGAAGATTCGCCCCCGGCGAGGTGAACGACCGGAACAGGGAAAGGGAGCGATTCCCCTTACTCGGACATCTTCCGGTTGAAGGTGAGTGCCGCGGCGGCAAAGGCAACGACCGCCGTCACCAGCAGAATGACGATTGAGAGCGGTGCCACCCTTCCGTTCAGCAGAGCCTGGCGTGCTCCCTCGAAGATGGCGGTGGTGGGGAGAAGACTGATGATGGCAAAGGCCTCCTTTGGATAGGAGGAGAGGGGGAAGAAGATGCCGGACATGAAGATGAGCGGGACAATGACCACCGCCTCCACCCGGCCGATGTTCTCCGGCTTGTCGATCATGGTGCCGCAGATGGTACCGACGCAGGAAAAGATCATGGAGCCGAGGAAGATGAAAGGAAGATAGGCAAGGAGGTGAGCGGGGATGAAACGAAAGGGGGTGAGCATGAAAATCACGAGCGCCACCGCGAGCCCCTTGATTGTCCCCTGCGCAAAACCGGAGAAGATCTTGCCGATGACGATATCGTAGACCGTGATGGGGGTGACCCGGTACTCCTCGATGGTCCGCTGCACACGGCGGTGGAACCAGACGCTCCAGGCGCTGTCGTTGAACGCCGCCGAAACGGCAGTCATGGAAATGAGTCCCGGTGCGATGAAGAGGGCGTAGGGGACGCCGTCCACATCGGCAATGTACCCCCTGAGGCCAATGCCAAAGGCGAGATACAGGGTAAGGGGGTAGGCAATCACCGCCAGCAGCTCGGAGAAGAGGCTGCGACGGAGCACCAGCAGGTCCCGCCAGAATATGGCAATAGCGCCACGAAACATGATAACACCCCATTAACAATGACATCTTTGAACCGCTAAGGCGCAAAGCATGCAAAGGAAAACCAGAAAAACTTCAGCCCCTGCTTATCTTCAGGGTTTTTCTTGCTTTGCGGCCTTTGCGCCTTTGCGGTTCGAGGGTTTCTCTGGACTCATTCCCGGACTTCCCGTCCTGTCAACTCTATAAACACATCCTCCAGGGATGGTTCCTTCAGGCAGATTTTCCGGATGTCATCCCCCCCGATCCGGTCCATCAGGGGCTTCAGGAATTCCTCACCCGCCAGGGCAAGACGGAAGCTGTTCCCCGTCCGCTGCAGATTCCGGACAAACGGGAGTTCCCGGAGAAGCTTCTCGTATCGCTCCCCGCCACCGCTAAACTCCAGCTCGTACATGTGGGCATGGGCGAGACGCTCCTTCAACTCTGCGGCGGTGCCGTCCACCAGCGCCCGGCCGTGGTCCATTATCACGATCCGGTCACAGAGGGTGTCCGCCTCGTCCATGTAGTGGGTGGTGAGGAAGATGGTCATCTGGGGAGTAAGGGACTGGACGTAGTTCCAGACAGCCCGCCGCGACTGGGGGTCAAGGCCGGTGGTCGGCTCATCGAGGAACAGAACCCGCGGTTGATGGACCAGTGCCCGGGCGACAACGAGACGGCGCTGCATGCCACCGGAAAAGGTATCGGGGAAATCGTGCTGGCGGTTGGTCAGGCCGATCAGCTCCAGCAGTTCGTCGATGCGGCGGTTGTACTCCGCCGGGGCCATGGCGTACATGCGAGCGTGAAGGACAAGGTTCTCCCGGCAGGTAAGGTAGCGGTCCAGGTTATTGTCCTGAGGGACAACCCCTATCATGCTGCGCACGGTCCGGGCTGAAGAGAGGATGTCATATCCCTCGATGCGGGCGCTCCCCGTCGACGGGCGGAGCAGGGTGGTGAGCATCCGGATGAGGGTAGTCTTGCCGGCGCCGTTGGGACCCAGGAGGCCGAAGATAGTTCCCCGTTGCACGCGCAGGGAGAATGCGTCCACCGCCCGCATAGTTCCGTAGACCTTGGAAAGGCCGTCTATTTCAAGTGCAGACGTCATATCACCTAACTCCGTGATGGGTGAGTGCCCCGTGGAGCGAATGTGCCCGAGTGCCTGCCGGTGTGGGTGAAATTGAGCCAAGCCGGCCGATAGGCCGGTGCGAAATGAGCCTTACAGCGGCGGCACGAGGGAACTCTGAGCAGAATGGGGCGCTCATCCATCACGATCTCACGTTTGCCAGTATCAGGTCTCTTCCAGGGGAAAGAGGAGGAAAAAGGTGCTGCCGTGCCCCTCCCGGCTCTCCGCCCAGATGAAACCGCCGTGGGCATCCATTACCTTGCGGCAGAAGGCAAGCCCCAGACCCGTACCCCGCGTCTTGCCAAGGCGACGGTTTTTCGCCTGAACGAACCGGTCGAAGATGGTGCCGAGGGCCTCCGCCGGCATCCCTTCACCTGTGTCCCTGACCGTCACCTGGAGATAACGGCCGCTGGCGGGGATGGCTGACGGCGGATAGGTCTGCGGGGGGATGCGGTCACGGCAGATGGCGATGTCCGCCAGTGCTTCCATCCCTACCTCGATCTCACCACCGTCGGGGGTGAACTTGAAGGCATTGGAAAGCAGGTTGTTGATCAGACGGGAAAACTTATGCCTGTCCACCCGAAAACCGGGGACCGGCTCGTTGCAGGTAGTGTGAAGGTTGATCTGGGTACGATGGGCCAGCGACCGGAACCTGGCAAGGATCTTCTGTACCAGCAATGGAGGGTCCTCCTCCCGGAAGACCAGCACCATCTTCCCCGCCTCAAACTTGTGGACATCCAGAAGGGTGTCAATCATATCCGTCATCTCGCTACAACTCTCCACCGCCGACTCCAGGTATTCCCGCTGCTCCTCGTTGACCGGTCCGAGCCGCGCTTCCCGCACAAGATCGAGGGAGCCGAGTATTGCCGTGATGGGGGTCTTCAGGTCGTGGGAAAGCATGCTGATGAAATCCTCCCGCTCCTGCTCCAGTGCCTTCAGGGTGGAAATATCGCGCAGAATCTCCACGCTCCCCACCAGCTCGCCGGCGCCGTTGACAAGGGGGGTGGCGCTGGATAGGACCGGGATACGCGTCGTGCCGAGTATGAGCTGGTAGGTGATATCGAGGCATGGCTCATGGCTGGCAAGGACCACTCTGCACGGGAGGAGATCGGCGCCGATGTCCGCCGAAATAACTTCTTCAACCGGCTTCCCCATCACGTCCTCCTGGCTTTTACCCAGGATATACTCCGCCCTGCGGTTGACCGTCATGATCCGACCCTCGGTGTCGATGGCCACGAGGAGGTCCGCCATTCCCTGGAGCACGACCTCCATCTTCTGCCGCTCCACATCAAGCTGCTTCTGGAGACGGAGATTCTCCAGGCGGGTCCGGTTGAACTGGATGGACTGCTCAACCCTTTTCAGCATGTCATCGGTGGAAAAGGGCTTGGCGATATAGTCGGTAGCCCCCTTCTGCAGGGCCTGGACGACAATATCCTCGCTGCCATGGGCGGTCATCATCACCACCGCCAGATCGGGATAGTCCTGGTTTACTTTTGCCAGAACCGCCATGCCGTCCATTCGCGGCATCTTGATATCGAGAAGCATCAGGGCATATTCCCCCCTCGACAGCTGGTCCAGAGCATCCAGGCCATCCCTGGCCCGTTCCGTCCGGTAGCCGGCATCCTCA
Source organism: Deltaproteobacteria bacterium (assembly GCA_021848385.1). GTDB lineage: Bacteria > Desulfobacterota > Desulfuromonadia > Geobacterales > Geobacteraceae > Geomobilimonas. Next base: position 86,743 of record JAJZUQ010000001.1, on the reverse strand, counting down.
AGCTGCAGTTTCAGGATCAGGGCGATATCGGCCTCGTCATCGACAATGAGTATCCTGTCACCTTTCATTCAACGTCTCCTCGTACACCGGAATCGCAAAGGTGAATACATTTCCCCCCGCTGCGCCGCTCTCGTAAAAAATCCTGCCGTGGTGCTGTTCGACAATCTCCTTGCATATGGCGAGGCCGAGACCGGTTCCGCTCCGCTCCCGTGGATCGGAACTCCCCAGCTGCTGGAATTTTTTGAACAGCTTCTCCCGGTCCGACCACTGGATGGCCTTACCCATATCAGCAACGGAAACGGTCACGTAACTCCCCGTCCTGATGGCCGACACGAGTACCGTCTTCCCCGATGGCGAAAACTTCACCGCATTGGACAGGAGATTGGTGAGAACCTGTATGAGCCGGTCATGGTCAGCGCAAACCGGCGGCAGGTCAGTCGCTACGTCGCTGACGATGGATATGTTGCGCCCTTGGGCAAACCCCTTGATCTCCTCGCAGGCATAGACCACCAGTTCGCCGATGGATACCTGGCCGAAGGCGAACTGCATCCGCCCCGATTCGATGGTAGATATGTCAAGAATATCGTTGATGAGCCTGATGAGCCGGTCCGTGTTACGCTGGCAGACGGAAAGAAGCTCCCGCTCCGTCTTCGTGAGCCACTTCCCCTTGGCGAGAATGTACTGCAACGATCCCTTCATGGAGGTAAGAGGGGTCTTCAATTCATGGGAGACCGTGGAAATGAATTCGGTCTTCATCCGGTCCACCTCTTCCTCAACCGTCACATCCCGTATGGACATCACCACCCCGGCAAACCCGCCCGCCTCGTCCAGAAGCGGGGAGAGGCTCACCTTGATCTTCCGCCCCGTTACCCTCAGCACCTCTTCCCGTGGGGTCGGTCCTTCTCCCCCACGTACGGCGTCAATGTGCTCGAGGAGCATGCAGAAGCCACCCATGTCGCAGGCCTGCTCGATCGGCTGGTGCATGACCCGGTTCGGCGTGAGACCGAAGATCTTCTGGGCTGAGGGATTGAAGAGGGTGACCCTGTTCTCCCGGTCCGTAACCACGATCCCTTCCGCCATGCTGGTGAGGATCGCCTCAAGCATCCCCATCTCGATCCGGAGAGCCACCGTCCGCTCCCCGACCCGCTTCTCCAGTTCCTCGTTGAGACGCTGCAGGTCCTGGGTCTTCCCGATGATGGTCCGTTCCCGTTCGTAGAGGGTACTGGCCATCCGGTTGAAGGAGTCGGCGAGCATGCCGAATTCGTCCCTGGAAGTCACGATGACCCGTTGGCCAAGCTCTCCCGCTTCGATCTGCTCAACGCCACGGGTGAGGTCAGTGAGCGGTTTGCTCACCCGTCGCGCCATCAGGTAGGCGAGACCGAAGGAGAGCAGCACACCGATTGCCCCAGACGCCATGATGTTGCGCATGTTGTCCCGCTTGATCCGGGTGAAATAGTCGCTGGAAAGTGCCACGGAGAGGGAACCGATCACCTCGCCGCGCTGGTTGGCAATGGGGGCGATGACTGTCTCGTAGTACTTTCTCCCGATCTTCGCTTCCCCCCGGTAGGGGAGACGCCGATCCAGGCGTTCCATGATCTCCCTGTCGATGGTAACGGGGCCGGGGACCTCTTCCGCAATACTGCTGGCGATACGGTGACCACGCTGGGTTACGGTGACCTCCACTTCTTTGCCGAATACCTCCTGGACCTGGAACGGCAGATTGGGGTCGTTGTTAATGACGTCACAGGCTAGAACTCCGCCGATCAGGGTGCCCTCGGTGTTAAAAACCGGGATGGCGACCATCATCACCATAGCCTCGTTGTTCTGAAGCATAGCAGGAGTAATGGCGACCCCCGCTTCCTGCTCCAGGAACTCGCGGGAGACCAGCTCCGTACTGACCACCGTTTTCCGGGTCCGTAAGGCCTGCTCCATCTCATCTTCGAGGCCGGCGAGCCGCTCCGACGTTCCCGGCCCGAGCCGGGTCAGAACCCGTTTCCGGGAATCGACCAGGGTGAGGACTTCGACAAAGGGGATGACCTTGTGCCAACGCAGGACGGCATCCTTGAGCCATGGACGGTTGCGCGCAAGGATATTTGCATGAACCGGCGGAGCTGAGATCGGCTGGGAAAGGGAGTAGGTAATCAGGTCGGCCCGGGCAAACATCTGGCTCTGGGCGTAGTGGAGGTTCTCCTCGAGACTCCGGGAAACCTGTGCTTCCAGTGCGTAATTAACACTTTTGAAGGTGGTTGCGGCAAGAATGGCGTACGAGACGAGGAGTACGAGCAGGATGGAGAAGAGCAGTTTTTTGCGTATGCTCAGGCGTAGCCGCATGATCTGCCCCTTGCAGCGGATTGATGTTTAATCCGGTAGGCGGTATAACGCAAAGGTTCCAAATACGTCAGGAACTTTCGGACTTCAGATCCCTGCTCATGAGTTCTATCACCGCGGAACGGGCCGGTTTGTCATCATGGAGGACTTCATACACCTTCCCGGTAATCGGCATGTCGATTCCGAGCCGGCGGGAGAGGGCATATGCCGACTCGGTGGTCTTCACCCCTTCGGCGACCATCCGCATCTCTCCGAGAATTTCCGCGAGACGCCTTCCCTTCCCGAGCTGTATGCCTACCGTCCGGTTGCGGGACAGGTCGCCGGTGCAGGTAAGCACCAGGTCACCCATGCCGGCCAGTCCGGCAAAGGTTGCGGTCTCAGCTCCCATGGCACGTCCCAGCCGGCTCATCTCCGCCAGGCCGCGGGTGATGAGCGCTGCCCGGGTGTTGCAGCCGAAGCCGAGTCCGTCGGAAATACCGGCGGCAATGGCGATGACATTCTTGATCGCCCCCCCCAACTCAACGCCGACCACATCCTTGTTCGTGTAGAGCCTGAAGTAGGGGGTACTGAACGCCTGTTGCACCCGCTGGGCCACCTGTTCATCGGCAGCGGCAGCCACCACGGCGGTGGGCATCTCCATGGCCACCTCCCGGGCGAAACTCGGCCCCGATATGACGGCAAAATTCCGGTAAAGTGCGGGGGGGAGTAGTTCTTCATAAACCTGGGAAACGGTCATGAGGGTATCCAGCTCGATTCCCTTGGAAGCACTGACGATGACGGCATCCGCAGCCAGGGAGGGAAGAAGCTGGGCGATGACCTTGCGCACCACCTGGGAAGGGGCCACACAGAGGACCATACCCTTGCCCCTGACCGCTTCCTCCAGGTCGTTGGTGTAACGAAGCCCCGGATCAAGGGTTATGCCGGGAAGGAAAAGAGTGTTGACCCCCGAGCGTCCCATCTCCTCCACCAGTTCCGGTTCATAGGCCCAGAGGGTGACCTCGTGTCCTTTCTTTGCCAGCAGGTTAGCCAGCGTCGTTCCCCAGCTCCCCGCGCCGATTACCCCGATTTTTTCCCGCATGGTTACCCCCACCACACCCTTGAACTCTTCACTCCGGCTGTCGACTCAAAATTCAAAATACAAAATTGCCATTTACCACTCCCCATCATCGGGGAACTGGCGCAGGTCGTAACCTTCTCCAAGCGACTCGCGGGCCGCCTGGATGCTTTCCAACGCCAGGCGCCGGAGAAAGGGGTTGCAGTGGCAGGGAAAGCCGCTCTCTGCCAGTGTTGCGGAAACAGCCAGCACCCGCTCAAGAAGGGCGCTATCTCCGCCGCTTTCCCTGATGAGGTCTGCCGTCAGGAGAAGAAGTCGCCTGAACTGTCCGAGCTGGGAGGGGAAGACCTCATTGCAGCACCGTTCCAGAAGGTTATCCAGTGCCCGCCCCTTGAGCTTTTTTTCCGTTCCCCCTTCCAGCAGGTCCCACTCTTCGGCAAAGTCGTACATCTGGTGGCTGGCAAGGAACCAGCCGGCAAAGATATCCTCGTCAAAAAGAGAGGCACTGTCACGCAGGCTGGAAGAGGAGAGAGCCGGCCTCCGCAGGTCTCTATCCACGAAGTCCGGTTCGTAGGGCGCCGGCACGAGCTTCCCTGGCCCGAACATCCCCTGCCTGAGGTAGAAGTCAACCGGCAGGAATATGCCGATCTCCCTGCTTCGGTAGACGGCATCCCCCAGGAGCCTCAGCATGTAAGCGGGCGAAACCGCAACGACACCTTCATCATACTCCAGATCAGCCAGGACGCGACTCACCTCGTCGCTATCCATGCCGCTTTCGCCGCTGGCACTCAGCATCCCCTTGTCGATGTGGGTCTGCATATAGAGGAGGGTTGAGCGCCCGTTTTCCTCTCTCCCCACCACGCAGAGGGTCCGGTTGCCGTTTCCATCCAGAGGGCCGGCATAGGCGGCATGGATCGAAGGGGAGGGGGAAGGTAAAGAAATTTCGTCCGGCACGATACGGAGAAAAGCCAGCCGGCGCAGATTTCGTCCTGCCAGGTCGGCCAGGGACGGATCTTCATGTCGGCAAAGCCTTTGCAGCAGGGCAGCCGCCCCGGCGCTGCGGATTCTGCCGAGAGCAGCAACGGCTCCCCCGATTATCTCATCGTCGTCGATGCCGACCAGCACCTCCAGCACATTGAGCACCCGCGAATCGGGAACGGTTGCAAGCTCGGCAATGACTGCCAGCCGCCCTTCGGGGGAATAGCAGAGAAGGTTGTCGATAAAAGCCGCCAGCCCCTCTTCGCCCCGGTCGAGAAGACGGGGGAGAGAGAGCTGAAGAGGCCTGCCGACCTCCGTCAGAAGGCGATTGAAAGGGGGAGCGGTCACATCGATGCCGTACCCTTCCAGAGCGGCAAGGAGCGCCGCCTTTCCCTCGTCCTCCAGGTCTTTTCTCCTGAGGACCATCTGGATGAGCTGCTCCAGCCAGGCTCCGTCCTCGAAAAAGTCGAGAAGGTAGGCATACTTGGAGATGAGTTCTCCGTTCCGTTCGCGCCACAGGCGTCTCACGAGCGGCGACAGGGCACGCCGGCCCTCCTTCCGCAGGGTCGTCCCTATCTCCTCCAACTCCTCGACGGTGATGTTCTTCTGCTCCAGCCGTGCCAGAAGGTGGATGATCCCCCGGCGTTCGGCCAGGCTCTTGTCAATTTTCCGGCAATGTTCCATAGAATCGGGGATTGGCAGCCGGGAACCGGGGACGGGCAAAACCGCTTAATCCCGTCACTGATCTCCCGTCACTGATCTTACTCCTCTACAATCTCCGCGTCGACAACATCCTCGCCGGCGTCGGCAGCGTCGTCGCTTTCTTCTTTCTCCGCCAGGCGGGCGACCGCCACGATCCGCTCGTCCGCCTCGGTCACCATGAGCCGCACCCCCTGGGTGTTGCGGCCGATCACCGAGAAGCCTGCTACCGGCATCCGGAGGATCTTTCCCTGGTCGGTTATGAGCATCAGGTCGTTTTCATCGGTAACCTGCTTGATGTCAACCACGCAGCCGTTCCGCTCGGTGGTCTTGATGGTGATGACCCCCTTGCCGCCACGGGACTGGAGCCGGTATTCGGCGAGTTCCGTCCGCTTGCCGAAGCCGTTTTCCGTTACCGTGAAGAGGGTGGAACCGGTCATCTCGTTGATGATCTCCATGCCGATCACCACGTCGTCCCCCTCCAGAGACATCCCCCGCACACCCCGGGTAACGCGACCCATAGGTCGGGCATCCTCCTCCCGGAAGCGGATGGATTTGCCGTTCCGGGAAGCCAGCAGTGCATCCTGCTTGCCGTCGGTCAGTGCCACGCTGATCAGCTTGTCCCCCTCGTCCAGGTTGACGGCGATTATTCCGCCGACACGGATGTTGGAGTACTCCACAAGCGGGGTTTTCTTCACCACGCCATGACGGGTCGCCATCATGATGAACCGGTCCTCAGCAAACTCCTTCACCGGCAGGATGGCGGTAATCTTTTCGTTGGCCGCCAGGTTAAGGAGGTTGACGATCGCCTTGCCCCGGGCGGTGCGGCCCGCCTCGGGAATTTCGTAGACCTTGAGCCAGTAGACCCGGCCGGTGTCCGTGAAGAACATCAGGTAGTCTTTGGTGGAGGCGATGAAGAGCTGTTCCACGAAATCCTCTTCCTTGGTCTTCATCCCGGTCTTACCCTTGCCGCCGCGGCGCTGGGCCCGGTAGAGGGTGGCGGCGTTCCGCTTGATATAGCCGGTATGGGATATGGTGACCACCATGTCTTCCTCGACGATGGTATCCTCCAGGGATATCTCGGCGCTCCGGTCGACGATCTCTGTGCGGCGTTCGTCGCCGAACCTTTCCCTCAGTTCCGTCAGTTCTCCGACGATGATCTTGAGGATCTCAGTCTCGGATGCCAGGATATCCTTCAGCCGCTGGATGTACGCCAGGATATCGGTGTACTCCTGAACGATCTTTTCCCGCTCCAGACCGGTGAGCCGCTGCAGCCGCATCTCAAGAATCGCCTGGGCCTGCTTTTCCGACAGATGGACGCTCGGTGCGAAGACGGCATCGGCAATCCCTAGTTTGTTCAGGAAGTCAACGTCGGAGAAATTGCCCGCCATCAGTCCTGCCTTGGCCTCTTCCGGATTCTTCGAAGCACGGATCAGCTCAATCACCGCATCGAGCCAGTCGAGGGCGATCTTGAGGCCTTCCAGGATATGGGCCCGGGCCTCTGCCTTCCTCAGATCGAAGATGGTACGCCGGGTGACGATCTCCCGCCGGTGGTCGACGAAGTGGGTGACGGCATCCCTCAGGGTCAACAGCTTCGGCCGGCCATTGACGATGGCCAGCATGTTGATGCCGAAGGAACACTGCATCTGGGTCTGCTTGTAAAGGTGATTGAGAATAATCTGGGGCTCTTCGTCCCGCTTCAGCTCTATGACGATCCGCATGCCGTCGCGGTCCGACTCGTCCCGGATATCGCTGATCCCCTCCAGCTTTTTCTCCCGCACCAGTTCGGCGATCTTGATAATCAGGTTCGCCTTGTTCACCTGGTAGGGAATCTCGGTGATGATGATCGATTGGCGCTCGGACTTCTTCTGGGTCTCGATGAAGGCACGTGCCCGCATCTGGACGATGCCGCGGCCAGTCCGGTACCCCTGGATGATCCCTTCGCGCCCGTAGATGAAGCCGCCGGTCGGAAAGTCGGGGCCGGGGATGTAGGCCATGAGGTCATCCACCGTCATGCCGGGATCGCTGATGTAGGCAATGATGCCGTTGATCACCTCGGTCAGGTTGTGGGGCGGGATGTTGGTCGCCATACCGACGGCAATGCCGGAGGAGCCGTTGACCAGGAGGTTGGGAAACTTGGCGGGGAGCACCAGCGGTTCTTCCAGGGAGCCGTCGTAGTTCGGCCCCATCTCTACCGTTTCCTTTTCCAGATCGTTCAGCAGTTCATGGGTCAGCTGCTCCATGCGGATTTCGGTATAGCGCATGGCTGCCGGCGAGTCGCCGTCCACCGAGCCGAAGTTGCCCTGGCCGTCCACCAGCGGGTAGCGGAGGGAGAAGTCCTGGGCCATCCGGACAATGGTGTCGTAAGCCGCCGTATCGCCATGGGGGTGGTACTTACCGATAACGTCACCGACCACGCGGGCCGATTTCTTGTACGCCTTGTTGTAGTCATTCCCCATCTCGTGCATGGCGAACAGGCAGCGCCGGTGGACCGGCTTGAGGCCATCGCGGACATCCGGGAGCGCCCTGCCGATGATGACGCTCATGGCGTAGTCCATGTAGGACCGCTTCATCTCGTCTTCGATGTTAACCGAAGTTTTGTTTATGGTTGTTTCAAGCATTCACAAACCTCATGAAATCAGGCAAGGGGCGCCTGGCGATGGGCAGTAGGTCTAATAAACCCATTGCCTATCGCCTATTGCCTCGCGCCCGTTATTTAGATATCCAGATTGGACACATTCAGCGCATTGTTCTCGATGAATTCCCGGCGCGGTTCCACCTGGTCCCCCATGAGCACGGTGAAGACGTTGTCCGCCTCGACGGCATCCTCGATCTTGACCTGCAGCAGAGTCCGGTTGGTAGGCTCCATGGTGGTCTCCCAGAGCTGTTCCGGGTTCATCTCTCCCAGCCCTTTGTAACGCTGTATCGCCAGCCCTTTCTTGGCAGTGGCCATGAAAAAGGCGAGCAGGTCGAGCCCTACGGTGGTGTCGAACACCTCCTTACCCTCGCTGGAAACCACGGCCCGCCCGTCACCGAAGACTTCGCGCACCCGGCGATGACTCTCCCGCAGCAGACCGTATTCATACGAAGTGAGGATGTCCAGGGTATGCTGGTCAAGGGCGTAGCGCAGGTTGCCGAGCCGGAGGATCACCCGGCCGTCGTCCAGAATGCTCGATTCGCCGCCCGGGTAGGCGTCGGGAAGCTTTGCCATGTGAGGATGGAGCCCCTCCAGATCCTCCACGGTAGAAGGTATGCCGAGTCGCAGACAGAGGCGGACGATCTCCTCGTTGATCCCCTTGTGGACCACCTTGTCCAGGAGGGTGCGGAACTCGACCAGTTGCCTGAGGATCGGGATGATCTGTTTGCCCGTATAGCTCTTTTCCCCGTTCTCCAGGAACAGGGTCGCATCCTCGGTCCCCTCTTCCAGCAGATAGTTCTGCATGGCCGCCTCATTCCGCAGGTAGAGCTCCTTGCGGCCACGCTTGACCTTGTAGAGCGGGGGCTGGGCGATATAGAGATGGCCGCGCTCGACGATCTGCGGCATCTGGCGGAAGAAGAAGGTGAGGAGCAGGGTCAGGATATGGGAACCGTCCACGTCGGCATCGGTCATGACGATGATGCGGTGGTAGCGGAGCTTGGCAATGTCGAAGTCGTCCTTGCCGATGCTGGTGCCGAGTGCCGTGATGAGGGTGCCGATCTCCTGGGAGGAGAGCATCTTGTCGAAGCGGGCCTTTTCCACGTTGAGTATCTTCCCCTTGAGGGGGAGGATGGCCTGGAATTTCCGGTCCCGTCCCTGCTTGGCCGAGCCGCCGGCAGAATCACCCTCGACCAGGTAGATTTCGCACAGGGCCGGGTCCCGCTCCTGACAGTCGGCCAGCTTGCCGGGGAGATTCGAGACATCCAGCGCCCCCTTGCGGCGGGTGAGCTCACGGGCCTTGCGGGCCGCTTCACGGGCCCGGGCCGCCTCGATGGACTTGCCGATGATATCCCTGGCGACCTTCGGGTTCTCTTCCAGAAAGACCGCCAGCTTTTCGTTCATCAGGGATTCCACATACCCCTTGATTTCCGAGTTGCCGAGCTTGGTCTTGGTCTGCCCCTCGAACTGGGGCTGGGGAACCTTGACGGAGATGACTGCCGTGAGCCCTTCCCGCAGGTCCTCACCCGAAATGGCAACCTTTTCCTTTTTCAGCAGCTCATTGGCCGAGGCATAGGTGTTCATGGTGCGGGTCAGGGCCGCCCGGAAGCCTACCAGGTGGGTTCCACCTTCGTGGGTGTTGATGTTGTTGGCGAAGCTGAAGACCTTCTCGTCGTAAGAATCGTTGTACTGGAGCGCAACCTCGATATCGACGCCGTTCCTCTCCCCCCTGAAGTAGATCGGTTTGGGATGGAGGCCGGTCTTGTTCCGGTTGAGGTACTCGACGAAAGAGATGATCCCCCCTTCGTAATGGAAGTCGTGGTGCTTGTTTTCCTCCCGTTCGTCGGTGATGGTTATCCTCACCCCGGCGTTGAGGAAAGAGAGTTCCCGCAGCCGCTGGGACAGGATATCGAAGGAAAAGTCAGTGGTTTCGAAGATGGTGTCGTCGGGGAGAAAGGTAACTTTGGTCCCCCGCTTTTTGGTTTCCCCCGCAACTTCGAGCGGCCTGAGCGGATTGCCAAAGGCGTAGGACTGGCACCACAGTTTGCCGTCCCGGCGGATTTCCAGTTCCAGTTTTTTGGACAGGGCGTTGACTACCGAAACACCCACGCCATGAAGACCACCTGACACCTTGTAGGAGTCGTTGTCGAACTTGCCCCCCGCATGGAGGACGGTGAGGACGACTTCCGCAGCGGATTTTCCTTCCGTCGGGTGCATATCCGTCGGGATACCACGACCGTTATCCACAACCGTCACCGACCCGTCAAGGTTGATCGTTACATTAACCTCGTTACAGTAGCCGGCAAGAGCTTCGTCAATGGAGTTGTCCACAACCTCGTAAACCAGGTGGTGCAGCCCCTGGGCCGACGTTGACCCTATGTACATGGAAGGACGCTTGCGTACAGCCTCCAGCCCCTCCAGTACCTTGATCTGTTCGGCACCATACGTGCCCTTCTGTTCTTCAGCCATAATTACCTCTTACGTAATGACCTTTCCCTGTTCCACGCGAAAGGTCGTGTGATGATCCATGCCGTCGAACATGATGTTCGAAAGGCTCGTGGTCGTAATGAAAACCTGCATCTCTTTCTGCTGCAAAAACCCGAGCAGGTTCCGGTTCCGTTCACCGTCTAGTTCCGACGACATATCATCGAGAAGCAGAATGGGGGGAGCACCGAACGTCCGCTGCAGGTATTCGATTTCTGCCATCTTGAGGGCCAGAATGAAGCTGCGCTGCTGTCCCTGGGAGGCATGGAGCTTCAGGAGCCGGCCATCGAGGATAAAATCCAGGTCGTCCCTGTGGGGTCCGACCGCGGTGGTCCCGTGGCGCCGTTCTTCATGGGCAAACCGCTCCAGACCGGCCAGGATTGCGTTCCTGCCATCGGCGACCAACGCCTCCCGTTCAACTCTGTGGGGTTGGTAACCGATGCCGACCGTCTCACCTGTTCCGGCAATGGTCCGGTAGTAATTTTGCAGAAGCGGTTCTATTGCCGCCAGGTAGGCAATCCGTTCACTGACGAGCCGGGCTCCCGCATCCGCCATCTGCTCGCTCCATACGTCGAGACCGGTCGTATCCCCCGTTTTCAGGAGGGCGTTCCTGTTTTTCAGAAGCCGGTAGTAGGTGTGGTAGAGCAGGATATAGGTCGGGCTCCCGCTGAAGACGGCACGGTCCATATACCGTCGCCGCCCATCCGGCGAACCCTTTACCATGGCAAGCTCTTCCGGAGCAAACACCACGACGTTGAGACTACCAAAGAAATCCGACAACCGCGTTACCAGCTTCTGGTCGATGCGCGCTTTCTTCCCCTCCCGTTCCAGCAGAAGGGCTATTTCCCGCGTTACCCCATCCCGCTCCACCCATCCCCTTATAATGCCGTGCGGGGCCTCCCAGGCTATCAGGTCTCGGTTCCGGGTATGGCGGAATGATTTCATGGTACCGAGCAGATAGATCGATTCCAGCAGATTGGTTTTTCCCTGGGCGTTATTGCCATGGATAATGTTGAATCGCGTTCCGGGGTTGAACTCCACCTGCTGCAGATTGCGGAAAGCGCTGATGGACAGTCTGTTGAGCTTCATCGCGCTCCATCATCCGTGAAAAAGGCCGCTCCTGTCAAGAGTGGCCTTTGTTGTGCCTGCCGCCAGGTAGCGACAAACCAGCCAATCAGAGGCGCATCGGCATGATCACCGCCAGGAACCCTTCTGTTGCGCCCGGCCGGACGATGGCCGGTGACATCTCATCCCTCAGGAGCAGCTCCACCTGGGAGGTGGTCAGAACGGTCAGTACGTCGATCAGGTAGCGGGCGTTAAAGCGGATGGTGAGTTCGATGCCGCTGTAGAGCGCTTCCAGTTCTTCGCTTGCATCCCCGAGTTCGGGATTGCTGGAGGATATTTCCACCTTCCCCTCTTTGACATCGAACTTTATTCCTTTGAACTTCTCGCTGGAGAGGATGGCCATGCGCCGCAGTGAGTGGAGCAGGTCCTCCCGGTTGAGGGTGACGAGCCTGTCGTTGCTGACGGGGATGACTTTGGTGTAGTCGGGAAATTCACCGTCCACCAGACGCATCACCACGACGGTATTCCCCTTCTTGCAGACCGCGCTGTTGTCCATGAAACCGAGGAGTACCTGGTCTCCTTCCTCTTCGGCCATTCTTTTCAGTTCGTAGATTCCCTTTTTGGGGAATATAACGCCGCTTCCCAGTTCACTCGACGGGGTACCGGTCAGGTCCCTTTCGCTTACCGACAAGCGATGACCGTCGGTAGCTACCATCCTGAGAATGGTGCGTTCCCCCTCTGTGGCTGTACGAATAAGAATGCCATTGAGGTTGTATTTGGTCTCGTCATGGCAGATGGCGTAGGAGGTCTGCTCAATCATCTCCCTGAGCATGGTGGTGCTTACGGTAATAAAGCTGTCGTCGCTTATTTTTGGAAAATAGGGGAATTCTTCCGGTGAAAGCCCGACGATGTTGAACCGTGCCTTGCCGCTTCTGATCTCGACCCAGTCGTTCTCTTTGGTAGAAAAGGTTATTTCCTGGTCGGAAAGTTCCTTGATAATTTCGTAAATCTTCTTTGCAGAAACGGTGATCTTACCGTCTTTGATGACTGTTGTAGGGTAGGAACTGCGCATTCCGACTTCCAGATCGGTGGCAGTCACCTGGATCCGGTCTTCGCTTGCCTCGATGAGAACGTTGGAAAGAATCGGCATGGTGTTTCTTTTTTCGACAATTCCCTGGACTTTTTGCAGGGCCTTAAGGAAGGTGTCTCTGTCGATTTTAAATTCCATGTTTCCTCCATGAACAGTGACTTGTATCTAAATAAAGAAGTTTTTTTTAGTAGTATTCAGTAGTGCCTGTTGATTTGTTGATAAGCGGCTCGAATCCCCGGTTTATAGGACAGCAGAGGTGTTGGTAACTTTACGCCCGGCCGGTCACTTTGCGGCGGTTATACACAGGCCGCTTTTTTCTCCACAGAAGAAGGGGAGTAATACACAGGGAATACCCCCCTAGCTTAACAGCCCCCTTCTCAGGTTTTCAATGGTTGTTTTCAGCTCCAGGTCCTGGGTCAGCTGTCGCTCTACTTTCTTCATGGAATAGATGATGGTCGAATGGTCCTTGCCGCCGAACTTTTCGCCTATTTCCGGATACGACGCCTTGGTGAGTTCCCGGCAGAGGTATATGGCTATCTGGCGCGGAACCACCAGTGCCTTGAGCCGCTTGTCCGATTTCATATCGGTGAGCTTGATCCTGAACTGGTCGGCCACGTATTTCTGGATAATTTCTACTGTCACGTCCCGTGATTTATCGACGATGATATCCTTCAGGACCTCACGGGCCATGGAGAGGGTAACTTCGTTGCCGGTCAGGCTGGCGAAGGCTCCGAGGCGGATCAGCATCCCCTCCAGTTCCCGAACGTTACTCGTGGAGCTGGTACCGAGGAACATGGCCACGTCGTCGGGGAGAAGGATAGCATTGATTTCAGCCTTCTTCTTCAGGATCGCCACCTTTGTTTCTATGTCGGGCGGTTGTATGTCGGCTATCAAGCCCCATTCGAACCGGGATCGGAGCCGTTCCTCCAACTGGGGGATATCTTTAGGAAACTTGTCCGAGGTGACCACGATCTGCTTGTGGGACTCGTAGAGGGAGTTGAAGGTGTGGAAAAACTCCTCCTGGGTTGCCTCTTTACCCGCCATGAACTGGATGTCGTCGATGAGGAGAACGTCCATTTTACGGAACTTGTTGCGGAACTCATCCATCTTCTTATACCGGATGCAGTTGATCATCTCGTTCATGAATTTTTCGGAGGTGTAGTAACAGACCCGTGCCTTGCCGTTCCTGGCGTGAATATGGTTGCCGATGGCACAGAGGAGATGGGTCTTGCCGAGTCCGACCCCGCCGTAGATGAAGAGCGGATTATAGTTGCTGGCGGGCTTGTTGGCAACGGCCTGGGAAGCAGCATGGGCAAACTGGTTGCTGCTTCCGCAGACGAAGGTCTCGAAGGTATATTTGGGGTTGAGGTTGGATAGCTGTTCTCCTGGCCGGGCTTTTTCCCGTCCAGACGAATTGCCGGTCTTCTCAGCTGTTTTTGCCGGGTCAGGGGGCACATCCCCCTCTATTTTCTTCTCCAGCCTTAACTCTATCTGGAAGGAATTTTCGGCGAGGGCGGAGACCGCCTCCTGGATCATGGTGAGGTATTTTTCCGTCACCCATTCTTTGATGAATTTGTTCGGCACTTCAAGGACAAGGGACGAGGATGTGGCGCTGCTGAACCTGATGGGGCGTATCCAGGTATTGTATGTCTGGGGTGTAAGCACCTTTTCTATATTTCCCTGGGCTTCAAGCCAGACCTTTTCCATGCAGCTGCCTTTTTGATTGAGATAACGTAGTTTTTACACAGGGATATCAACAGGTGTTGATAAAATTACTCGTGTAAAATTGGATAGTTAGGTGGTTAAACGAGGTCACTTGATGGTTATGCACAATAGCGCCATGAAGACTACCAGAGGAACCTTCAATTTGCAAGGTTAAATATTCCGGCGCCTGGTGAATTTCTCCTTGACATTTTTTTGCAGGTGTGGTTAATAATTCAGTTCCCTATCAGTATATGCAAGGAGTATTACTACTATGAAAAGAACATTCCAGCCGAGCAACACGTCGCGCAAAAGAACTCACGGGTTCCTCGTGCGCATGTCCACTAAAAATGGGCGTCTTGTTATCAAGCGTCGTCGTGCCAGGGGCAGAAAACGGCTCGCCGTCTCCATCGCTGCCAAGTAATCCACACCAGGTGATCGGGTTTCCCAAAACCGAGCGTCTAAGGAAGCGACCCGATTTCCTGGCGGTTTCCCGTCAGGGGCACAAGTACCACAGTGTTCATTTTATAATTCTCGTCTTTCCTTCCGGCAGGCCCGTAACCCGAATCGGCATAACTGCGAGCCGGAAGGTAGGCAACGCAGTGGTGCGAAATCGCATCAGGCGGTTAGTAAGAGAATTTTATCGTCAGCACAAAGGGTTGTTCCAGCAGTCGGATTATTCGATCATTGCCAAAAAAGGGGCCGAGCGGCTCGATTACCAAGGGGTCTGCCACGACCTGACCCCCGTACTCCGTCGCTCACTCGGCAAACAATGTTGAAATCATTCATCGTCCGCAGTATATCTGTTTATCAGCGCTTTGTCTCTCCCCTCATGGGGAGTACCTGCCGTTTTTACCCTTCTTGTTCCCATTACTCAATTCAAGCACTGGAACGTTATGGCGTGGTCAAGGGGCTGTTGCTGACCCTGGTTCGTCTGCTGAAATGCCAGCCGTTTCATCCGGGCGGGTACGATCCCGTAAAGTAGTCATTTAGGAGATACCATGGAAAAGCGTGCCCTCTTAGCCGTCGTGTTGTCCATTGCCGTATTGTACGGTTATTCCCTCATATTCCCGGCGCCGAAACCTGTTGCACCGCTCACGGCCGTGCAAAAACAGGTTTCCAGCGCCGGTGTAAGTACCGCTCCGGCCGTAGCGGCCTCGTTTAAGGCTCCGGATATCGCTTTGCCGGCTGCCAATCTAGCGGTAAAGGATGTCACGGTTGATACCGATACCTACACGGCGGTCTTCTCCACCGCTGGTGGCGCACTGAAGAGAATCGTCCTGAAAAAATACAAAGAGTCGGCTGTTGCCGGCTCTAAACAGGAAACGCTGCTGACCGAGAACAACCCGGCTTATTATAACTTCGCGACCGTTGCTCCCGCTATCGGGCTTCCCGCCGCTGCTGTCTTCACGGTCGATGCCGATACCCTGAAGGTTGCGAAGGGGGAGCGGAAATCAATTACATTTGTCTGGGCCTCTCCTCAGGGTAATCAACTGCGCAAGGTTTTTACTTTTGATGGTGACGGCTACGCTATCGATCTGGATCAGCAGGTGACGAGCCGGAGCGGTCTCTCCAATGCCGTGGTCCAGCTTCTATTGCAAAACAGGTCTGACACGACGACAGGCGATAACCGTTTTGAGGTCCATGGCCCGGTGACTATGACGGACAATGCCGTTGACGCACCGAAGGTCAAAGACCTTCTTAAGGGTGCGAAGCATTATTCCAGGAACATTATCTGGACCGGTTTCGGCGACAAATATTTCCTGACTAGTGTGCTGGCCAAACAGGGGAGCATTGCGGCCGTGACTATAACCAATGCCAACGGCTACGTGGAGACCGCCATTGCTTCTCCTTCCCTCAATGTGCCTTCTGGCGGGACCGCAACGGTTAGCGATAAGATCTTCATTGGTCCCAAGTCTCTCGATGTTCTCAAGGCTCAGGGGGGCGGTCTTGAAGCTGCTATCAACCTTGGCTGGTTTTCTATGCTCGCCAAACCCCTTCTTCATTCACTCAAGTTTTTCTATGGGTATACGCACAACTACGGTGTGTCGATCATTATTATCACCATCATCCTTAAACTGCTCTTTTTCCCCCTTACCCATAAAAGCTACAAGTCCATGAAGGAGATGCAGAAGCTCCAGCCGAAGATGACAGCACTGCGTGAAAAGTTCAAGAATGACCGGGACGCGATGAACAAGGCGATTATGGAGCTCTACCAGACCCATAAGGTTAATCCCATGGGAGGCTGTCTCCCCATGCTGGTTCAGATCCCCGTTTTCTTCTCCCTCTATAAGGCGCTCATGTTCTCTGTCGAGCTCCGCCATGCACCGTTCTTTTTCTGGATAACCGACCTTTCCGGCAAGGATCCCTACTATGTCACTCCTGTCATCATGGGCGCGACCATGTTCATCCAGCAGAAGATGACTCCTTCTACGATGGATCCGATGCAGGCAAAGATGATGCTCGCACTGCCCGTTGTCTTCACGTTCATGTTCCTCAATTTTCCCTCCGGCCTGGTCCTTTACTGGCTGGTCAACAACATTCTGACCATCGCCCAGCAGGTTTACATTAACAAGTCGCTGCATGAGGCCGAGGCCAAATAGGGAAAGATATGTACGTTAAGGATACCATCGCGGCCATCAGTACCCCCGTTGGTGAGGGGGGGATCGGCATCATCAGGGTGAGCGGTGATGCAGCTTCCCAGGTAGCGACACAACTCTTCCGTGGTACGACAGACGGTGGCCTGCAAAGCCACCGTTTTTATTATGGCACTCTGGTTGCGCCTGATACGGCTACTGTTGTCGACGAGGTGATGCTTGTTCTCATGCGGGCACCCCGTTCCTACACCCGCGAGGATGTGCTGGAGATTCACTGCCACGGTGGCTCGCTCGTGGTGCAGAAGATTCTTGAACTGGTTCTCGGTCAGGGGGCGCGGTTGGCCGATCCGGGCGAATTCACCCGCCGTGCTTTCCTCAACGGCCGTATCGATCTGGTTCAGGCGGAAGCGGTTATCGAAGTGATCCGGAGCAAGACCGAAGCCGCTCTTGCCCTCGCGCAGCACCAACGGGCAGGGCTTCTGTCCGGCAGGCTTCATCTTCTCAAGGAGCAGATCGTCCACGCGCTTGCGCTTCTCGAAGCCTATATTGATTTTCCCGAGGAGGACATCCCGCCGGAAGATTATGCCGAAATTGCCCGGCGTGTCGAATCCGCTGCTGCCGGCATCGGAGAACTTCTTGCCGGATACCGTGAGGGGAGGGTTCTCAGGGAAGGTGTGGCAGTTCTTCTTGCGGGGAAGCCGAACGTCGGTAAATCGAGTCTTCTCAATACCCTCCTTCGAGAAAAACGCGCCATTGTGACCGCCATCCCCGGCACTACCCGTGACATCATCGAGGAGATTATCAATATTCGCGGTCTTCCGGTCCGGCTTCTGGATACGGCGGGCATACGGGAGTCGGTCGACCTTGTGGAGCAGGAAGGCGTACGTCGTACCCTTGAGAAAATACCTCAGGCCGACCTGGTTCTTTTTATGGTAGATGTTTCCCGCCCGTTCGATAACGAGGACGAGCTTCTTTTGGACAATCTTGCCGGCTCTCGCTTCATACTTGTGAAAAACAAGAGCGACCTGCCTGCCGTCATGGAACTTCCCTCCTCGCTGCTGGGCGCTCCGTCGGTTACTATTTCCACCCTGACCGGGGATGGTATAGAGCAACTGCGCCAGCTCGTTCATGATACGTTCCTTCGTGATGGTGCCGTCGACAGCCGGGAGTATGTCGCCATTTCCCATGCCCGTCAGCGTGATGCCCTCGTCAAGGGTCGTGATGCGCTTGACTGCTTTAGCCGGAATCTGGCCCTTGCCGTAACTGCCGAGATTCTGGCAATCGATTTGCGGGATGCCCTGCTCGCCGTTGGCGAGGTCACCGGCGAGACCACTCCCGACGATATTCTTGATCTCATTTTTCAGAGGTTCTGTATCGGAAAATAGCAAATGTTCCACGTGGAACGTTCTGTCTGATCCCTTGCAGGGTGGGGTTTTGCGGCTGGGATACAGTGTCCCGTGAGGGGCGTTGTGGAACGTGGCTGGCGAGATTGACGGGGTGGCCCTGCGCTGGAACCAAAACAGCAATGGAACACGGAAAAAGCGGAAACCTCGGATAAGGTCGGATAAACCATGTAGTTAGGGTTTCGCTCGAAAGGTTTTTTGCTGTTGTGTTTTTGATCCGCAGTTATCCTTATTGTTCAGACTTTTCTGTGCCCAAATGCTTTTCAGGTTGAATGATTGTGTGAGGTTCGCGGGTGATCGTTTACGACAAGAAATACGAAGTGATAGTAGTCGGTGCCGGGCATGCCGGGTGCGAGGCGGCACTTGCCGCAGCCAGGATGGGGTGCAGTACTCTGCTCCTGACTATTAATCTCGATGCCATCGCGCTCATGTCCTGCAACCCTGCCATCGGTGGGCTTGCCAAGGGGCACCTGGTCAAGGAGATCGATGCCCTGGGCGGGGAGATGGCAAAAAACATCGACGCCACCGGCATCCAGTTCCGGATCCTTAATACTCGGAAGGGGCCGGCGGTGCGTGCCTCCCGTGCCCAGGCAGACAAGCAGTTCTATCGGCTCAGGATGAAGCATGTACTGGAGTCGGAGCCGAATCTCGATCTGAAGCAGCAGGAGGTAATCGGTCTCCATGTGGAAGAGGGGAGAGTTGCCGGGGTTGATACCAAGGCCGGGGTCCGTTTTGCCGGAACCACCGTCGTTCTGACCACCGGGACCTTTATGCGGGGACTGATTCATATCGGTCTCACCCATTATCCCGGGGGGAGGGCAGGGGACCTTCCCTCCATCGGGCTTTCCGACCAGTTGCGTGAGCTGGGATTCAACGTCGGCCGGCTCAAGACCGGGACGCCGGCCCGGCTCGACGGCCGGACCATCGACTTCGGACGCCTGGAGCCCCAGTACGGCGACGATCCACCGATCCCCTTCTCCTTCTCTACCGATCGGATCGACCAGCCCCAGGTCCCGTGCCACATCGCCTACACCAACGAGCGCTCCCACGACATCATCCGGGGTGGACTCGACCGTTCACCCCTCTATGCGGGAATCATCGAGGGGATCGGACCCCGCTACTGCCCCTCCATCGAGGACAAGGTTGTCCGCTTTCCGGACAAGACCCGGCACCAGACCTTTATCGAGCCGGAAGGGCGGGAAACGGTGGAGGTCTACCCCTCCGGGCTTTCAACCTCTCTCCCCATCGACGTGCAGTTCGCCTTTTATCGGAGCATCGAAGGTCTGGAGCGGGTGGAGATCATGCGACCCGCCTATGCCATAGAGTACGATTACGTGGACCCGATTCAGCTCCATGCATCCCTGGAGACCAAGCTTCTCGGTAACCTCTATCACGCCGGCCAGATCAACGGGACCTCCGGTTACGAGGAAGCGGCGGCCCAAGGGTTGATGGCCGGGATCAACGCGGCCCTTCGCGTGCAGGGACGAGAGCCGCTGCTGCTCGACCGGAGCGACGCCTACATCGGGGTCATGATCGATGACCTGGTAACCCTCGGTACCCGCGAGCCCTACCGGATGTTCACGTCCCGGGCCGAATACCGGCTGCTCCTCCGGGAGGACAATGCGGATTTGCGGCTGCGGGAAAAGGGACACGAAATAGGATTGGTGAGGGAAGAGGGGTACGGGCAGTTCCTCCGGAAGCGGGAACTGATCGGGAGCGAACTTGCGCGGGTGCGTGAGACCCGGCTGGTTCGTTCCGAGATGGATGAGGCGCTCAAAGCGGAGTTCGGTCTCACCGACCTGCAGAACGCGATCACCCTGGAGCAGCTGCTGCGCCGACCGGACATCACCTATGGAGAGCTCGTTCGCTTCGACTCCGCGTCGGGGGAAGTGTCTTCCCAGGTGCAGGAGCAGGTGGAGATCCAGGTCAAATACCAGGGGTATATCGACCGGCAGCTGGAGCAGGTAGAGCGGAGCCGGAAGATGGAGACCACCCGTATTCCCGCCGATTTCGATTACGGTGCGCTGACCGGCATTACCGCAGAAGTGCGGGAAAAGCTCCAGAAGTTCCGGCCCGACACCCTGGGGCAGGCATCGCGCATCTCCGGCGTCACTCCCGCTGCCGTCGGCATCGTTGCCATCGCCCTCAAGGTCCGGAGCGCCAGGTGAACGAGCGGGCGAAAGAGTTGTTCGGCCGTGGTCTGGCGGAGCTGGGGGTGACCCTCACCAGTGCCGAACTGGGGAAGTTTTACCTGCTGGCCACCGAGCTTGGCAAGTGGAGCCGGAAGATCAATCTCACCGCCATCCGGGGTGACGAGGATATCGCCGTCAAGCACTTCATCGATTCCCTCACCGTGCTCAGGGCTATCGGCACCAAGGGGACCCTCCTGGATATCGGTTCGGGGGGCGGCTTTCCTGCGCTACCCGTCAAGATCGCCCGTCGCGATCTGCAGATCGTCTCCGTCGACGCGGTGGAAAAGAAGATCATCTTCCAGCGCCACGCATCACGCCTCCTCGGCCTCCACCATTTCGACGCGCTTCATGTCCGGGGGGAGGAGCTGGCAGGAATCTATGCCGGCCACTTCGACTGGGTCGTCTCCCGCGCCTTTTCCGACATCCCCACTTTTGTCCGGATGGCGCTCCCCCTCGTCAAGGATGCGGGGCGTATCGTCGCCATGAAGGGGAAGGGGGGGGTGGACGAAGCACGTGCTGCCGAACTTCCCCTTGCCGACATGGGTGTCCGTGTGACCGAGGTTATGGAGTTCGTCCTCCCGATCAGTGGTGATGCACGGTCGCTGATTGTCATTGAGCGGATGTAAAAATTAGAACTTTTCAAAACTCTCCGTCACACGTTTTTTTCGGAACAGAGGTGATGTGCCACCCATCCCTTGTCGAGGCCACCTCCTCGATTACCCTGAAAAGCGCCCCAAAACCCGAAATCCTAACATTCCTGCCAAATCTTTGCTGTAAGCCACCGTACTCCTCCATGAAACCCTTCCCCTGGCTTGTGACGAAATAAGCCGTCATGATGGAAATTTGAAGGCCGGGATTTGCCTTCTTTTTGTGCAGAATCCAGCTTTCCCACGCTTCATGTTTCACTCGTCGATTTTCCCGAAAATATTCAGCAGCCATATATTCCTTGCACACAAAATGTTTTCGCACTATGTAAGAAATAACTAATTGTTGGAAGGCAGCATAGACGATTTTCAAGCCCCCATGTTACCCCGAATCAAGACCGCTGAGATCATCGTTGATGAGAGACCGGGAAAAGGAGTGCCGCGGATTCAGGAAACAGACACGGTAATCGCAGGATTCATCATTTCCCTCAATGATTGAGGAATAAAGATCTATCGAGCTTCTGCGTGGAGTTTGAGCCCAAGAGCCGATATGATTTTCAAAATCGTATCAAACCCCGGAATTCGTTCACCTGAAAGTGCCTTATAGAGGCTTTCGCGAGAAAGGCCTGCATCTCGGGCAACCTGCGACATTCCTTTGGCACGAGCTATGTCACCAAGTGCCTTGGCAATATAGGCCGCATCGCCATTAGCCTCTTCAATGGAGGCTTCTAGGTAGGCCGCCATTTCTTCCGGAGTGCTGAGATGCTCGGCGACATCATAGTGACTGGTAGTGGTTTTAGACATTTTTCAACTCCTATAAGTTCTGTGCAAGGCGGATTGCTGCCTTGATATCCCGAGACTGGCTGCTCTTGTCACCGCCAGCCAGCAAGATGATCAACTCGCTGCCGCGTTGGATGAAATACACACGATAACCGGGACCGTAGTCGATCCGCATTTCCGAGACACCTTCACCGACAGGCTTGACGTCTCCTGCATTTCCCAGGGCAAGACGCTCGATCCTGACAAGAACACGAGCCTTGGCCTGGATGTCACGCAAGCTATCAAGCCATGTGGCAAACAGTTCGGTTTTGCGGATTTCAATCATGGGTATATTGTAGCCAGCTGGCTACAGACAGTCAAGCAATTAGTGCGAACAATACTCAGCCCAACCATCGTCAATGCTCGCCGAAGACAGGTCAGTCTTACATCCGTTTCCGTGAAACATCTTCATTCCAGTGCCCACATTTGCCCGCCAGGGGAAGCCACATTTTGCTGGTACATGGCAATAACCCGCAACCACCGTCCCTTGACTATCCCCAATTCCGCAGTAATACATATACGAACGTACTAATCGCAGGCAAGGGGGAGATGAACATGAAAAGAATAGTTGTAGCACTGTTCCTGACGGTGGCCTTTGCTGTACCTGCCTTTTCCCAGATGGATATGCCCATGGGGGGGAACGGGGCGGGGTGGGGGCCGATGCCGGGGATGGGCGGCATGGACCGGATGGGGACGATGATGGGGATGTGTCTCCAGAATGCGGACAAGATCGGCCTGAGCGATGAGCAGGTCGCCAAAATGCGGCCAATCCACCGAGAAATGCAGAAAAAACAGGCGCAGTTCAAGGCCGATCTTAAGATTGCGGAGATCGAGCTGACGGAGATTATGGATGTAAAGGATTTCGACCTGGAGAAGGCAAACGCTGCGGTCAAAAAGATTTCGGATATCAAAACAGCCCATCATCTCGAAATGCTGAAATCAATGAAAGAAGTACGTAAAATCATGACAGATGCGCAGTTTCAGAAGATGAAAAAGCTGATGCCCATGAAGCAGCAGGTTAAAAAGCCGATGAGGAAGATGAGGAGGCAGTGACGGGCGTTAGCTGGCAAGGTTTCTGGACTCTGCATTAATACGAATCCCCGCCCTCATGTTGAGCAGGCGGGGATTTTTTAGCCGGTGAGTTATCAATCATTAGCCAGGGTAAAATAGAACGTAGCACCCTTGTCCACTTCCCCCTCTGCCCATATATCCCCGCCGTGGCGATGGATAATCCTCTGGGCGGTGGCGAGCCCGATACCGGTTCCCTTGAAATCCTCGGCCTTATGGAGCCGGTGAAACGGGGTGAAAATCTGGTCAGCAAGCTTCTTGTCGAACCCGACCCCGTTGTCTTTCACATAGTAAACCTTCTGTCCGTTGCGCTCGGTGATGCCGAAATGGATGACAGTCGATTCCTTCTTGGCTGTGTATTTCCAGGCATTGCCGAGCAGGTTGGCCATGACGATCCGGAGCAGTGTAGGATCCCCCTGAACAACCATTCGATCTGAGGCAATGAACTGCACCCGACGCTGGGGAGTAGTCAGCTGGAGTTCGGTAATGACGTTGGCCGCGATGGAATTGAGGTCGACCCGTACCTTCTGGAGAGGCTGACGGGACAGGGCGGAGAATTTGAGGAGCGATTCGATCATGTTGTCCATCCGTTCGGTGGCGCAGGCTATCTCCCTGAGGAAATCAATTGCCTGATCGTCAAGGCGGTCGCCATATATCTCCCGCATGAGCTGGGCGTAGCCGCTGATATTGGTCAGGGGGGTACGCAGGTCGTGGGAAATCGTATGACTGAAGGAATCCAGCTCCCGGTTTGAGTTTTCCAGCTCGGCCGCCCTGGCCGCCAGGGCGGTGTTAAGATATTCGATCTGTTGCAGGGCCATTTTCCGTTCGGTGACGTCGTTCATGATCACCAGGTTCTTACCGTCTATTACCGCAGTAATGAATTCGGTGATGCATTCCCTGCCATCCTTGCAGGTTACCCGGCATTCGGTATGGTCGACAGGCTTTTCTTTCGGATGAGGCCGCTCTACCATAGCGTTCCACGCATCCATCACCACCTTGCGGTAAGATGGATCGGGGCAGGCGCGTTGAAACCACGTTGCCAGGTCCGGTATTTCGGCGAGGGTATAACCGAAAATATCGACGAACCGGTCGTTCAACAGTTCTATGGCGCCTTCGGTGTTGCTGATGACAATGGCTATGGGGGAGTGCTCCAGAAGCTGCCGGAACATTTCCTCGCTCTGCCGGAGCGCCTCCTCATGCTCTTTGATATGGGTTATGTCGATGAAGATGGTGGCGAACTGACCGTGGTTGGGGGAAAAGACTGAGATCCGGAAGTGCTTGTCCATGGGGGGGAAGTAAGTCTCGAACTCGCAATGTCCACCATTCTGGGCAATGGGGGCATAGATGTCGAGATAGGGGGCTTCGGCCGTGCCGTAAAGGTCAGTTGCCAGTTTCCCCTGCGACTGGTCTCTCGTGAGCCCGGTGTATTTCTCATATGCCGGGTTTATGTCAAGTATCCGGTAATCGACAGGGTTGCCGGCCTCGCCAAGCACGAGCTCGTGGATGGCAATTCCCTCGTTCATCGCCTCGACCAGAGAGCGGTATCGCCGTTCCTTGTCGGCAAGAGCCGCCTCAGCCTTGCGGCGCTCGGTTATCTCTACGAATGACGCCATCAAACAGAGGGGTGTGCCGTCGTCGCCGGCGATGACAGCTGCCGACAGCATCACGTCGAACAACGAGCCGTCCTTGCGAACGGCAACCAGCTCTCCACTCCAGCAGCCATCGTGACGCAGGGCGTCCTTGGCGTGACGTATATCCTCGGTTATGTGCCAGAATGAGACGGCGGAGCGGCCGAGAACCTCGCTGTCGTCTCCGTAGCCCCACATTTTGAGGAACGAAGGGTTAACATAGGTGAGCAGACCGTTGGGATCGGAAAAGGCGACTGCGTTGATGGACGCATCGATAGCGGCATCCCGGATACGGAGAGCGACTTCCGCATTCTCCCGGTCGGTTTTAATGACCGCTTTGAGCTTTGAATGTTTTTCTCCGTTAATCCGTCCCATGTGTTCAGATCCCGGTCAGCAGCCTGCCATCCTTCTGTCAAGAACATGAAGAGATATTATTATAGCCAAAAAAAGGGGAAAAGCGACTGTTTATAGCGGAGATCTCAATTACGCCGGCTATGGCTGCCAGTATACTGACTCC
Organism: Deltaproteobacteria bacterium; assembly: GCA_021848385.1. Taxonomy (GTDB): domain Bacteria; phylum Desulfobacterota; class Desulfuromonadia; order Geobacterales; family Geobacteraceae; genus Geomobilimonas. The sequence continues at coordinate 61,841 of JAJZUQ010000001.1, read as the reverse complement.
CCGTGGAAGGCAGGGTGCTTCTCCTTGCCGGCGCCGCTGAAGGTGTGGTATTCTTTATGACAAAGCTACTTCAAGGGGGTTGACCCATGAAACGTCTCGTATCCATGATGCTCTGTCTGACGCTGGTTTCCAGCTGCGCCACCTACAAGACCCAGTACGTCTCGTTCAAGCCGCCAGAAGCCTATCCCAACTTCCAGGTGGTCGCGGGGGCTCCCATGGCTGCGGAGGCCTACGCAGACCAATCCGTGGCTGCGGAAGCCTTCGGTTTCGACATCCGGGGGGCGGGGCTTCTCCCGGTCCAGTTGGTGATCGACAACAAGAGTGGTCAGACCATGGAGATCGTCTCTGGACAGACATTCCTCGTGGATGACAGCAACCGTTACTGGAATGTAATGGAGAACCGGGCCGCAGTCGAACGCGTGGAGCAGTACACCGCTTCGGGGGCCGTGGCGGCGGGTGCGGGTAAAAGCGCGATGTTCGGGGCGGTTGCCGGTACCATCCTGGGTGCGGCCATCGGCATCGTTTCCGGTCATAACGTGGGGGAGGCTCTCGGAAAGGGGGCGGTCCTCGGTGCTGCGGGGGGTGCGGTCATCGGCGGGGTCCAGGGTGGATCGGACCGGGAGCAGAATTACCGCATCGCCGATGATATCCGGGAGAAAGGGCTTGAGGGGAAGGTCATTCCCAATGCCTACCTGGCAAACGGTTTCATCTTCTTCCCCGGCGAGGCCCAGTCCGCCAAGGAACTGCGGATGCAGGTGCGGGAAAAGGAGAGCGGCGACATCTACACGGTTGTCCTGAAGCTCAAGTAGTTTCCTAACTGGACATTAGTAGAATTCACCTCTCCCCGCAAACAAAAAAAGAGGCGCCAACTCCGGCGCCTCTTCCCTTTTTATCAACCATAACCATGACACTTCAGCACAACGATGGCTATTCCGGCACACTCTCCAGTTCAGGCTCAACCAGCGACATGGCGGCTTCGGTGATGGCGGACGGCTCGCCGTCACCGTTCAGTACCCGCTTCATCCGTTCGACATCAAGGTCGTTCTCCCACTTGGACACAACCACCGTTGCCACTCCGTTGCCGATCAGGTTGGTGATGGCCCGGGCTTCGGACATGAAGCGGTCTATGCCGAGGATCAGGGCCAGGCCGGCCACCGGGATGGTGGGGATGGCGGCGAAGGTGGCGGCAAGAGTGACAAAGCCGCTCCCCGTAACGCCGGCAGCTCCCTTGGAAGTGAGAAGGAGGACTCCCAGAATGGTGATGGTCTGGGTCAGGGTCAGAGGGGTGTTGGTTGCCTGGGCGACGAAGATGGCGGCCATGGTGAGGTAGATGGAGGTGCCGTCCAGGTTAAAGGAGTAGCCGGTTGGGATAACCAGGCCTACCACCGATTTCTTGCAGCCGAGATTTTCCAGCTTGGTCATCATTCGCGGCAGGGCAGACTCGGAGGAAGATGTGCCAAGGACGATGACGAGTTCATCGCTGATGTAGCGGAGAAACTTGAAGATGCTGAAGCCGCAGAGGCGGGCGATGGTGCCGAGGACCACAAAAATGAAGAGGATGCAGGTGAGGTAGAAGCTCCCCATGAGCATCCCAAGCTTGGAGAGGGAGCCGACGCCGAACTTGCCGACGGTAAAGGCCATGGCGCCGAAGGCACCGATGGGGGCAAGCTTCATGATGATATTGACGATACCGAAAAAGGCGTGGGAAACGTTCTCGATCAACCGGTGCACCGGTTTCCCCTTTTCTTTCAGGGCGGAGAGGGCAAAACCGAAGAGGAGCGCGAAAAGGAGCACCTGAAGAATATCTCCCTTGGCAAAGGCGTCAACCACCGAAGACGGGATGATGTTCAGGAGGAAATCCACCATCGAATGGGCCTTGGCCTGGGTGGTGAAGGCGGTAAGCGCCTTGGTGTCCAGTTTGGTCACGTCGGCATTGAAGCCGACGCCGGGCTGGACTACGTTGATGATGAAAAGGCCGATGGCCAGGGCGATTGAGGAGATCACTTCAAAGTAGATAAGCGCTTTTCCCCCCACCCTGCCGACCTTCTTCATGTCCTCCATGCCGGCGATCCCGGTGACAACAGTGCAGAAGATGACCGGGGTGATGATCATCTTGATAAGCTTGATAAAACCGTCACCCAGCGGCTTCATGGCAACACCTGCGTCCGGGTAGTAGTACCCGAGGAGGATACCGCAGGCGATGGCAGTCAGCACCTGGGCATACAGATATTGGTAGAAACGTTTCTTTTGCATGAAACTTTCCTTTCCTGCGTGAAATGGTGCAACCTGCGCCTCTTACAGACGTCAGTGTGTAAAGCTATATTAGCAAGAGGGATACCAAACCGTATACGGTTGATAACTATCTGCAATAATTGAAATAACTTTGTTTTATTGATGCCTGGAGAAAAGGAAGGGGTATAACCTCTGTCATGGGAAGTGGTCCGCAGCAGAGACAGAACGGGGTTGGTGCGGTGATGGATAAGGGGTATAACAAAGGTTATTAATTATAACGAAAGTTATCCCCCTTGAGTCAATGGAATGGATTTTCAGGTTTCCCTGCGGGAAAGCCTTTTACTCAGGGCAGGCTGGGAGATGCCGAGCATCCGGGCCGCGATGGTCTGGTTGCCGTCGGCTCGGTCCATTGCCTCGGCAATCAGCTGCTCCACCGTCTCGGAGATGGTTGGCAACTTCTCCACCCCCCGGAAGATATTTTCCCCCGGCAATCGCTGTGTCCCTTCGCCGCTTGTAGCGGCCGAACCGATGGCGGCGATAAAGCTCTGCAGGGAGAGGACCCGGTCCCGGTGGATGCTGACCGCGTCGTAGACCATGGACCTGAGTTCGCGTACGTTGCCGGGAAAGCTGTAACTGGCCAGAAGTTGGAACAGCTCCCGGGGCGGGGTCGGTTTTTTCTTCCCCAACTCCTGCGCAGCTTTCTGGAGAAAATGTTCCACCAGGAGAGGTATATCGCCGAGCCGCTCCCTGAGCGGTGGAATTTTGATGCGATGGGTGCGGAGACGGTAGTAGAGGTCGCGGCGAAACTGACCGGCGGCTCCCTTGGCGGAGAGGTTCTGGTGGGTTGCGACGATGATTCTGGCGGAGAGTCGCTTGGGACGGTCGCTCCCCAGGGGGAAGTACTCTCCCTCCTGTAGCAGGCGGAGTAGCTTTATCTGGGAGGCGATGGAGAGGTCCCCGATCTCGTCGAGGAGTAGGGTCCCTCCGGCCGCCTCCTCCACCATCCCCCGCCGCGCCTGATCGGCGCCGGTGAAGGAGCCGCGCAGATGACCGAAAAGGGTATCGGCAAAGACGTTGTCATCCAGGCCTGCCACGTTGACGGAAACCAGCTGACCTGCCCTTCCGCTCAGACGGTGCACCGCCCGGGCTACCAGTTCCTTTCCCACGCCGCTGTCGCCAGTTATAAGGAGCGGCTGGGGGCTTTGAGCCACCGCTTCTATATAGGCAAAAATGTCATGCATGGCCGGGTCGGCGGTGACAATATCGCTGAAGGCGGCCGGGTGGCGTAGCCTACGGGAGAGGAGCCTGTCGGACATGACCCGGTTCTCCCTCTCCAGCTGGTGCATGCGAATGGCGCGCATCACCCCCTGCACCAGCCGGTCTTCTTCCACCGTCTTGACAAAATAATCGAAGGCCCCGAGCTTCATGCAGCGGACCGCCGTCTCCAGCTGGTTCATGCCGCTGACGACGATGGTGGTCACCTCCGGGTGCTTCTCGGCAATGGCGGCCAGGAGTTCTTCACCGGCCAGGTGGGGCATGGTCAGGTCGAGGAGCACCAGTCCCACCTCTCCGTCCGCCAGGATATCCATGACGCCGCGGCCGTCGCTACAGGTGGCGATATTGGTAATCCCCGCCCTGGCCAGAATGAGACTGACCGAGCGGAGCCAGGCCGGCTCGTCATCCACCAGGAGAATCTTGAAATCAGGGGAGGGAGAATGGGTCATGGCGGTATAACCTCCTTCATGGCGGGGAGAACCAGCTTGACCGTGGTTCCCCCTTCCGGCGGCGAACTGAAAGTGATCTCACCGCCATGTTCCTGGGCGATGCCGGCGGAGATGGAGAGCCCCAGGCCGGTACCGCCGCTTTCCCTCTTGGTGGTGAAAAACGGGTCAGTCAGGTGGGAGAAATGCTCCGGCGGTATGCCGATTCCCTCGTCCCTGATGGTCAGGGTAACGCTGTCGCTGGCTTGTTCGTAGGCGGTTGACAGTACGATGGCCCGGTCGTTTGCCGGCAGCGACTGGCAGGCATTGATAAGCAGATTGATGACTACCTGCTCGATACGCTGGGAATTGCCGCAGACGCGGGGAAGCCGCTCGCCGTAGGTCGCGGAGAACCGGGTAGTTGCCTTGCGCAGGGACGGCTCCACCAGCCGCACCGCCGCCTGTACTACCTGGTTGACGTCGAACTGCTCCATGGCTGCCACCGCATCGGGGCGGGCAAAATCCTTCAGGTCTTCCACGATACGTTTGATACGCTGGGCGGCGTGAACCATTTCCTCCAGCATCTGGGGTATCTCGTCACGCATCCTGGCATAGCTGACCCCGCCGAGAAGGAAATCTCCCTCCCGCTGGTAGCGCTCTTCCAGTTCCTGCAGGGCGTCGGCGTACACGTCCCGCAATATGGGCAGATTGAGCAGCAGCAGGCCGTTGGGATTGTTTATCTCGTGGGCCACTCCGGAGACCAGGATGCCAAGGGATGCCATCTTGTCGGCCTGCACCAGTCTGTCCTGGTGGCGGCGCAGCTCCTCCAGGGCGAGCTTGCGTTCTGCCACCTCCCGAGCCAGCTCACCGGTGCGGACGGCAACCCGTCGCTGCAGGGTGCGCGACCAGACCATGCTGGCCGCGAGCCCCAGGACCAGCGGAAGCAGTACCATGGCACCGTACTTCAGTATCCGTTCCCGGGGAAAGGTGGGGGGCTCATTCACCCCGAGCCACTTGTCGTAGATGGCCTGGTACTTGCCGGACTGCATGACGATGGCCAGCCCCTCGCTGAAGCGGGTCAGGAGCTCGGCGTCCCCCTTGTTCACCGCGTAACAGTACTTCCGGGCGGAAACGTTCTTGGCCACCTGCACCACGTTAGTCAAGTGCAGTTCGCGGATCAGGTACATGCCGGGGAGGCTGGCGACCACGCAGTAGTCGTACTTGCCCGAGGCGAGCAGCCGGAGGGCGTCGGCCGGTGTGCCGGTAAGAATCAGATCCTTGCCGAAACCGAGGCTCATCAGCTTGTCGTACATGATGCCGTCGCGGAAAACGATGACCTTCTTGCCCCGCAGTTCCTCCAGAGAGGAGATGGCCGGGGTTCCCTTCCGGGCGAAGACCGCGTGGTGAACGATAGTGTGGGGGGGGCTGAAGTCGAGCTTTTTCGCCCGCTCCTCCGACCAGGATATCCCCTGGAGGATGTTGATGCTGCCGTTGCTCAAACCATGGCGCATCTCCGACCAGCTGCCGAAGCGGAACGCCACCTTCATCCCCATCACATCGGCAATGGCCCGGGTGAGGTCAACGTTGTAGCCGGCGGGATGGCCATCCTTATCGATGAATTCGTACGGGGGATAATCCCGGTCGCCACCGACTACGATGGTGCGCGAATCGGGGCCGGGTTCGTCCGCGCTCTCAGCATGCAGCAGCGTGCTGGGCAGGCAGAGAGCCATGAAGAGCAGCGGGAAAATCAGCAGAGGTTTTACGCGCAGCAATGAGCCCATGATGCAGTTGTATATATTTTGCCGGGAAAAAGCAACATCGGCTACGCGGTGCAGCGAGGTGGAACGGAAAGCGAACGTCCTGATGAGTAGGGGAGATAACCGTGACACGTTGCTATGTTACCAATGAAAGTAAGGCCACACAAAAGGTCGATTATCGTGAAACCGACCTTTTGTGTGGCGTGAATCTTGGGTGGAGATGCAAACAACTGTCAGGTTGCCGGGGTAGCAGGCGAGAGAGGAGGTGTCGGCTTATTTAACCCTGTTGTTGCATTACACTTTAAGCAATCGTACCGATTGAATCTGTGTTACTTCACGATGCTGATAGTTCCGGAAACGGTAGGATAGAACCTGATCTGCATGTGTTTCAGACCATCGTTGTCGTATGTCCAGAAATAGTCGGTGAGTTGCTGAATGTTGAATATCCAGATGTTGCTGAAGGTGATATCACCAGTATTACACGTTCCGGAACTGTCAAGATCCAGACAACCGGAGGCGCGAAATATGTCAGAGATATTCTGGGGCTTAGGTTGTCCCTTGTCACGGGTGAGGGTGAAGTTGTTCATGAGGAGGGTATCCGTGCAGGTCCCCGAAATCCCGTTGCTGTCGAGCACGTTGGTGTCGTATGTGCAGGAGGCATTTACCAAAACGGAGCCGCCCTGTTTCCCTAACGCCACTGCATAAACATTATAGCTCAGCAGGTCCTGGCAGCCAGTAGTCAGGTCGGTACAATACTCGTAAGGAACCTGGATAATGGCACCATCTTTATCCGTTGCATTACCATCCAATACTGCGAAGCCTTCTCCTGCGGGGGCACGTACATAGGAGATTTTGACGTTTCCGTCAACATACCCCGCGGTGTTGAGAGGGACAAAGATGGTGTGGCGCTGCGAGTCGGTCATATCGACTGTTTTACCTTTTGCTACGCCGATGATGTTCAGGTTGTAATGGGGGCCATTGTCTGAGATGTTGCCAACCCCTGCAAATACAGGTATTGCGGAGGTAAACGAAAAGACTGCTGCAAACAAGATAGATAACCTCTTCATTCTTCTGCTCCTTTTCTTTTTATTTTTTACGGCAAACACAATAGTTCCAGTATTCCCCTTTCACCTCCTTTCGTTTGGGATATGCCCATCTTTGAAGGCTCTCTGCCAGATATCGACACAGCAACTTAGTAGAATTTTGGCGCGAAAAAATCCGGAGCCTAATATATCGCATGATATTTCGGCAACCCGGCTATCTCAGTGAGACACTGCAGGCTTTCCGCCCCATCCTCGCGGATGGTTTAGTAGTATCGTCTATCTGTAAAATTAAACACGTTTAATTTTTATCGCGTACTTTTGGCTTGTCAAATATAAATGTGAAAAAATTCATTATTTGTCGGGTGATTGATTCTTCAAACATTCTGGCGATGTTGACGACAGGTGAGGAGATAGGACTGCGATGACCGGGCACAGAGGTTAATACCGAAGCGCTGTTTAATTCTGGCTTTCAGCTGGTAGGCGATGGTTTCCGGTGAGCCGAAGAGGCTCAAGGCGTGGGTGACGTCTATCCAGGGTTCGTCGATGGAGAAGGCCTCGACCAGCGGTGTATATTCCCGCATCATGGCCATGATCTCGGTGGAGGTGTGGGTGTACTTTCGGTTATCGCTGATAACGAAGATGATATACGGACAGGACTGTTTCGCCTGCCAGGTGTTCATGCCGGTCTTGACGCCGAAGGATCGGCTTCGTAGGAAGCGGTAGTGACAACAGTGCGGCCCCGGCCGATAACGGCGATCGGTTTGCCTCGCAGCTCCGGGTTCGCCTGCTGCTCCACGGAGGCGAAGAAGGCATTCATGTCGATGTGAAGGATTACTCGCTGTTCAATGCCTCGGCCTCTTGAGAGAGTGGGCTCCTTGATCGGATACGGCGTATGATTACAGGAATAAAGAACATTGCCACGAGGATGATCAGCATGGTCGTGTTCGGGTCTCGTATGTACGAGTTCAGGCTTAACGTGCTGATCGCGATGACCGCGAAATAGAGCATGTCGCCTGTGACTGCGATGGCCCAGCCGGTCACGATGCCGTGACCGGCAGCGAGGGCTGTGGCCCGCCCTGTCATGGGGTCAACCCCGAACGCGATCATGATGAGGGCAATCGGGCCAGCACCTGTGCCGCCGTAATGCGACACGCTCCGCGCTGTTGCGGCTTTCAATGCAGCGCTGAACCGGGTCAGGAATGAAACTTTCCCGCAGAAAAAGGCGATGATACGCAGGATTGGTTCAAAAGCAATGGCCAGGATGATATCCGACCCCAGATAGAGCAGTGTGGTGACGGGCCAGGCCACTCCTTTGGTCTTGGCGAGCATAACCCCGGCAGGAATGCCGCCGCCGGCCGGGATAATGAAGAGCTTCAGTATCGATAGCATATCAGCTGATGATGGGATGATTGACAATGTCATGCTTCTCCTTCAAGGTCTTTCAGACTTCAGGTCTGCTCGGCAGTATCGTAGGTCAGCTGGTACAGCCCCCCCTCGTCCTGTACCGCGAAGTGCAAACGCTTGGCGTTTCCCTTCATGTCGGTCCAGGAGTAGGTGGTCTCCAGGACGCCGTGCTTGCGGTTTCTCCAGTCGAACCAGACCGGCTTAAGGGTGTGCCCCGGCCCGAAGACCGCGGCTACCCGTATGGGCTCCCTGATCCGCATGGGCTACTCCAGGCTCCGGTAGACGCCGACCACCTTGCCGATGATGGTGACCTCTGCTTCCTCCTCGCGGATAATGATCGGATTGTAGTTCGGATTCTCCGGCTGGAGACGGATGATGTCCTTTTTCGGGTTTGTCGGCGATGCTGCCTTTGGAGGTAAGAACTGCACTGCTGGCAGATAGACGCTGTGGGTCTCGGGGTCAATGTGTTCGAGTGGTGTATCGCTTTGGGGTGTTTGTTTCATTATTTACCGGTTTAATCGGGCCAGGGACAACTATCAATCGGTTTTCCTGATGATCAATCATCCCAAAAACTAGACAATATCTTCAGCCCTAAATCGCTTGAATAGCAACAGTCCCAGAATAAGGCAGTAGGCAAGAATATTGATGAGCGGATAGATAGGCCCGAATCCATGGGATGCATCACTCTCAATCAACGAAGCTGCCAATTGTTGAACGCCTAAAAGCTTCGGCCATAAAACATAGACTACTTTCCACCAAGTCAGGTCAGACTGTGGCTGGCCGGCAGGTTGCTGCACTATCGCCTGTACTATCTGACTGTGGCTGGCAGCAGCTATGCCGTCAGCTACAAAGCCGACGATGCCGATCCCCAGGACACAAAGAAAAGCGACAATATCCGGCATCAGGAGTGACAAAAGAAGCACAGCAATAACCACAAAGAGCAGGTTGATAGTACATAGCAGTGAGGCAGCGAGGTATCCCGGTATGAAAACCTTCAAATTGATGGAGGTGATCAAGAACACAATGCTATGCAAGATGAACATGAATAGTGCCGATAAGACCCATAATCCAAGAAGCTTTCCCATAACATACTGCCACCGCTCTATCGGCTTAGACAAAACACACGATTGAGTCCCTTCGTCTCGGTCGCGCCTGAATATCCGCATCGAGAGTAAGGCCGCTATGACCATCACGCCACTGCTGATGACGTGGAAGATCGCTTTCGATAAAGTTCTGACGATAGTTCCGGTATCAAGAGCTTGCCCGTTCACCATATAATTGCCGTGATAACAACCACGAACTAGAAATACGCAGATGGCGCAGATAACGAACATGACGACAAAACTTCTCTGCTGCACTTCGTCAATAAGCGTATATTTAGCAATCCTTGTCATGGGGGGAAGTGCTTTCGAAGTTTCCATGTCAACCTCTCACGAGTCTTACAAACAGGTCTTCCAGCGTCTCGCCATCTCTGACAATGGCAGAAATGTTCTCTTTTACCAAGAGTTTGCCACGGTTGATGATAGCTGCGGTATCGCAGATTTTCTCAACTTCCGATAGCAGATGTGAATTCAGAAAGATGGTCATGCCTTGATCTTTAAGCGACTCCAGGAGCTGGCGTATTTCCCTGATACCGATGGGATCCAAGCCAGAGGTGGGCTCATCCAGAATTAACAGTTTTGGTTCTCCCATGAGTGCAGCGCCTAATCCGAACCGTTGAACCATACCCTTCGAATATGTGCCGGCTTTTGTATGTTCCCTGCCTTGCATGCCGATCAGTTCGACAATGTGCCTGCAGTGATCGATAGCCTCAGACTGGTTCATATCCAATAGCTCAGCACAGCGCAGGAGGTAGTGCCACCCTGAAAGTGATGGTGGGATATGGTGGTTTTCGGCAAGATAACCGACAGCTTGTCGGCATTCTGCCTGTGAACTTGAAATACCGTTTATAGATAAACTGCCAGATGTCGGGCGTGTAAAGTTGAGCAGCATTTTAACGATAGTCGTCTTTCCTGCACCATTGGGTCCAAGCAGTGCAAAGCACTCACCTGCCTTTACCGTGAAGGATACATCGTCAACAACCGTGAGCGAATCGTAACGTTTGGTAACATTTTTCAACTCAATCATATAGGGGTCTCTTGTAAATTTTCCTATTGTTTCTTGTCAAACCTGAGCGACATGCAGTTTTTTTGCTACCTGCTTGTCGATAACAAACATCATCCCGAGGGTGAATACGGCTCCAGTCTTTACAGGCCGTTAAGATGTAATATAAAGACTACTATGGATACACAGATGCAGTAGACTCCAAACAGGTGCCAGCGACCCTTCTCCAGCCAACTGGACAACCATTTGAGAGCAATGAGTCCTGCTATAAAGCTGAACACCATACCCAGCAGGCTCGGCATAAATAGTCCCGTCATATCCCGAATGGTGGATGCATGTTGCCCTTTCATCAATCTCATGACTTCACGTACAATGACGGGGGGAGTAAGCACAACCGCAAGAGCAAAGCTGAACTCCTCGGCTTTCCTTCTTGATGTTTTTAAGAGGAGGCCTGTGGAGATAGTGGCTCCGGAACGTGAAAACCCACGAAATGGTAAACACACCCCTTGTACTGCTCCAATATATGAGGATTCCAATATACCCACACTGCTCTTTTCATCGGGAATGTTGCGGCCCTTAATCCCTGCAAATATAATTAATACACCAACAACGGCGAGTGAAACAGAGATGAGATTCAGATTGCCGAATAGCATCTCAATTTCTGCATGTGACACGTTCGCCATAAAGAACTTCTCAATCAGATGTTTCAATGATAATCCTACAATCCCTGTGATCCCTGTAGCCAAGATAACCATTTTCACCGAGTCCAATAAAACCTTAGACGATGAAAAGAAGCTCTCTCTCCATGACTTCCAAAAATAGTAGATAACCGCAAACATGGTTCCTGTATGGAGCATAACCAGTAAAAGAGTCATCTCAGGCTTTGTCGGATCAAGGCCCATAAGCTTTTCAGCTACAATTACATGGGCTGAACTCGACACCGGCAACAGTTCTGCGGCACCTTGCACTATGGCTAATATGACTATTTGATATAAGGACATGATCAGGCCGACACCTCCGTTAAGTAATGCGGTCAACATTAAAGGATCCCAAAAGAGAAAAAAGAAAAAGGAGCTACAGCATGGTGCCATAACTCCTTGATTTCTTTGGTCGGGATGACTGGATTTGAACCAGCGGCCCCCTGCTCCCGAAGCAGGTGCGCTACCAGGCTGCGCTACATCCCGACAAGGGCATATATATACCTTGATGGTTGTTGTTTGTCAACAGGTTAACTGGCTCTTTTGCCAAAAAACCGTTGTCAGATTCCCCCCGAAGTGCTACAAAATTAGATTCAGTAAAATGTCACGACATTTCATGGTGAGGGTGATGACTTACCGCAACCATGCAGGAATATCTGCAAAAGCGGGAGAGGTGGGGTACTCCGGCGAATGCAGGTTAAGGTCGATACGTTACGGGAGATTGCTGCCGTCACCGTTGATGGGTGAGCAGATGCCCTTGACGTGGGAGGAATACAGTTTGTGACGGTGTGGCGAGGGGTTCTGGCCGGGGTGATGCTGATAGTCCTGCTCGGCGCCGGCGGTTGCTATCATATGCGATTGATGCCGGTTCCCCTGGAGAGCGTGGAGTTCAAGTCCCGGCAACCGGTGGACCGGGCCGTCGCCGAGTTTGAAAAACGGCTGCTTCAGGACGGGTTTCTCCTGGATACCGTTGATACGACTGGTGGTGTGATTCTTACCAGCTACCGGTTCTTCTTCAACGACACCAGTTCCGGCATGCCGGCCGGTGGAAGGGATTATTACTACCGACTGAGGGTCAGGGTTGTTGCCGACGGGAAAGGATCTGCCGTCCAGTTGATACCTTGTGATCTTGAACTCAGAACGTTCTACGTCTATGACGAAGCCGGGAAGCTCGATACGCTGAAGAAGCGGTACCCCTACGAGGTATACCCCGGCATGTTCGAACTCGATTATCTGAAGAAGGAGTTGCAGCGGGTGAAGGAACTACTCGTTGCGGAGAAATGGCAGGGTTAGCATGCAGGTGGAAAGTGCAATGAAAGTAGCGTGGCTGGATAAACTCCGGGTATTCCTGGAGATGATCAAATTTCCCCATACCATATTCGCCCTCCCCTTTGCCTTCACTGGTGCGTTGCTGGCGAAGGGGGGGCTTCCCTCTGGAGAGCAGGCGTTCTGGATCCTCATGGCCATGGTGGGGGGGCGTACCGCCGCAATGGGGTTGAACCGGCTCATCGATGCGGAGATCGACGCCGCCAATCCCCGTACCAGCAGCCGTGCCATCCCTGCCGGTCTCCTCGGCAAGGGGACAGTCTTCGTCTATGTGCTGCTCGCCTCACTCCTCATGTTCTTCGCTGCCGCCCAACTGAACCGTCTCTGCCTCTACCTCTCGCCAGTGGCACTCGCTTTCCTCGTGCTCTATTCCTACTGCAAGCGGTTCACTTCCCTGGCGCACCTGGTGCTGGGGCTCTGTCTCGGTGCCGCTCCTGTCGGGGCGTGGATAGCCATCCGGGGGACCGTGGATCTGCCGGTGGTGCTGCTGGGACTGGCGGTGCTCTTCTGGGTGGCCGGCTTCGATATCCTCTATGCGCTTCAGGATCTGGAGTTCGACCAGCAGCGGGGGCTCCACTCCATCCCGGTACGGCTTGGAGTCACCGGCTCCTTATGGACTGCCCGCCTCTTTTCCCTCATCATGCTCGTGCTGCTGACCGGGGTTTACCTGACCATGCACCTCGGGGGGTGGTTCCTTGCCGGCTTGGTGCTGGCGGCTCTTCTGATCGGCTACGAGCACTGGCTGCTGCGGAAAGGGGACCTGACGCGGCTGGACCTGGCGTTCTTCACCATGAACGGCTATGTCAGCGTCATCATCTTCGTTGCCACCCTGATAGATGTCCTTACCCGGAAGGGGGGGGCATGACAGCGCGACATGTCGTTCTTGCCCTCACCGGCGCCTCCGGGGTGGTCTACGGCCTGAGGATCGCCGAAGAGCTGCTGCGCGCATCGGTGCGGTTGACGGTGCTCATCAGTCGTCCCGGCTTTGCAGTTCTCAAGGAGGAGTGTGGGCTGGAGTGGGAAGGTGAGGCAGCGGCGGTCAGGGAAGACCTTTGCCGCCACTTCGGGGTGGATGCCGCACAGCTTGCCTATTATGCCGAGGATGACTTCTTCGCCCCCATTGCCAGCGGTTCTGCCGCGCCCGATACGCTCGTGATCTGCCCCTGCTCCATGGGGACCTTGGCCCGCATAGCGACGGGGGTTTCCGGTAATTTGCTGGAGCGTTGCGCGGACGTCATGCTCAAGGAGCACCGCCGGCTGGTGATGGTCCCCCGGGAGACGCCGCTCAACGAGATCCACCTGGAGAATATGCTGAAACTCACCCGGATGGGGGTACGGATGGTCCCGGCCATGCCTGCGTTCTACCATCACCCCCATTCCCTCGACGACATGGTGGATTTTTTGGTGGGGCGAGTGCTGGACAGTCTGGGGATGGAGCATCAGCTGGTCCGGCGCTGGGGAGAAGAAGCCGGGATTGGGGACTAGTGTCGGGAACGCTGTTAATCCCTGCTGGCGGTTTGGAGAACGAGAGAACGTATGATTTCATTTGCATCCATAGACAGGAAGGTCCGAAGCGGCAAACGGCTGGATGACGACGAAGCCCTCTTCCTGTTCGAGTCGCCGGACCTCCTGGCGGTTGGCGAACTGGCGGCCTTTGCCAACGAGCGGCGCAACGGCCGGAAGGTTTTTTTCAACGTCAACCGGCATATCAACCACACCAACATCTGCGTGAACCGGTGCCAGTTCTGCGCTTTCTCCCGTACCGCCGATGAGCCGGGGGCCTATACCTACAATCTCGACGAAATCCGGAACCGGACCCGCCAGGCCCTTGCCCAAGGGGCGACGGAGATCCACATTGTCGGCGGCCTGCACCCCGACCTTCCCTTCGACTTCTACCTGGAGATGCTCCTGGCGGTACGGGAAACGGCTCCTTCCCTTCATATCAAGGCGTTCACCGCCGTGGAGATCGACTACCTCGCCAAGTTAGCCGGTCTTTCCCTGGAGAGGACCATTGAGATATTGAAGGAGGCAGGCCTCGGTTCCCTGCCGGGTGGAGGGGCGGAGATTCTCCGCCAGGAGGTGCGCGACCGTCTCTGCCCGGAGAAGATCAGCGGCGCACGGTGGCTTGAGGTGATGCGGGCGGTCCACGGTGCCGGGCTCAAATCCAACACTACCATGCTCTACGGCCATGTGGAGACCTATGCGGACCGGGTCGATCATATGCGGCAGTTGCGGGATCTGCAGGATGAGACCGGCGGGTTTCAGGTGTTCATCCCCCTTGCCTTCCAGACGGAGAACAACCCCCTCGGCCACCTGAAGAACCCCTTGAGCGGCGGGGTGGATGATCTCAAGACCCTTGCCGTTGCCCGGCTCTACCTGGACAATTTCGCCAATATCAAGGCGTACTGGGTGATGCTCGGCGAAAAGATCGCCCAGACGGCCCTCTGCTTCGGGGTGAACGATCTGGACGGGACGGTGGTGGAAGAGAAGATCGGTCACGATGCCGGTGCTTCTTCCCCCCAGACCATGGGGCGCGACGACATCGTCTCCCTCATCCGGATGGCGGGGCGGGTACCGGTGGAGCGGGATACGCTCTATAACGAGCTTCGGACGTACTGATTAACAGCAAGCATTAACCACAGAGGACCCGGAGGAACTGCGGAGGACAGCAAACCAGTTTTTGGCATGAATCGAAGATTCTTTTGCCAATACGGTTAGCCTGTTTTCTGGGTAGAGTACGTTTTCCCTCGGTGACCCTCTCCGTTCTCTGTGGTGAGAGCTTTAAGGTATTAGACATGCTGACGACGATTACTGCCAAAATTGAGAACAACGAAGCCATAAACCGGCAGGAGGCGCTCTGGCTCCTCGTCGACGCCGATCTTTTGGCAGTGGGCAAGCTCGCCGACGGCATCCGGAAGAGGCTTCACCCGGACAACCGGGTTACCTTCGTTGTGGACCGCAACGTCAACTACACCAACGTCTGCGAATCCAAGTGCAAGTTCTGCGCGTTCTACCGGGATGCCGGTTCCGACGATGCTTACGTCCTTGCCGAGGCGGAGATATTTGCGAAGATCGCCGAGCTGGTTGACCAGGGAGGGACCCAGCTCCTCATGCAGGGGGGGCTCCATCCCGACCTGAACATCGAGTTCTTCGAAAGCCTGTTCCGGGAGATCAAGCGCC
Organism: Deltaproteobacteria bacterium; assembly: GCA_021848385.1. Lineage (GTDB taxonomy): Bacteria > Desulfobacterota > Desulfuromonadia > Geobacterales > Geobacteraceae > Geomobilimonas. The sequence continues at coordinate 46,398 of JAJZUQ010000001.1, read as the reverse complement.
GCTTCCCGTCGGTGCAGAACCATTCTCTGTCGCCGGCGGAGATCACTCATATCGCCCGGTTGTCGGATCTCACGGTTCCCGAAACACTCCGGCGCCTCCACGAGGCCGGTCTGGACTCGGTTCCCGGCGGGGGAGCGGAGATACTGGTGGACAGCGTTCGGCAGAGTATCTCTCCCAACAAGATAGGCTGGGAGGGGTGGGCGAGGGTGATGGGGGAGGCAGCCAGGCAAGGGCTTCCGACCACCGCCACCATGATGTTCGGCAGCCGCGAGAGCCGTGAGGACATCGTCGAACACCTGTTCCGGGTCCGGGCCCTTCAGGCGGCGGGGGGGAGCTTCACCGCCTTCATCCCCTGGACCTACCAGCCGGGTAACACGGAGCTGGGGGGGAAGACCGCCACAGGCGTGGAATACCTGAAGGTGCTGGCCCTCTCCCGCATCGTTCTCGATAACATTCCCAACATCCAGGCGAGCTGGGTAACCCAGGGGGCCAGGATGGCCCAGGTGGCGCTCTTCTTCGGGGCCAACGACCTGGGGGGGACCATGCTGGAAGAAAACGTGGTGGCGGCGGCCGGCTGCTCCTTCCGGATGAGCCGGGAGGAGATGATCCAACTGATCCGCGGCGCCGGTTTTACCCCTGCGCGCCGCACCACCACCTATACCATTCTCGAAGAATACAACCAGTTGACGGAGGTCCCATGATCCCCCTGCGCAGGAATATCAAGGAGATGGCCGGGTACGTGCCGGGCTACCAGCCCGCTGACGCGGCGGCCTATATCAAGCTGAACACCAATGAAAATCCCTATCCCCCATCACCCCGGGTGCTGGAGGCGATTATGGCCGAGGCGGGAGAGGGGCTGCGGCGCTATCCCGATGCCGCCAGCCGTGCGCCGCTGGAGGAGGCGGCCCGGCTTTATGGCTTTCCCTCCGACTGGATCGTCATGGCCAACGGCTCCGACGAGCTGCTCAACAATCTGATACGTGCCTTTGCTGCCGAAGGGGAGGAGATCGCCTATGTGCATCCCTCGTACTCCTACTATGCCACCCTGGCGGAAATCCAGGGGGCGCGGGTGCGGACCTTTGGCCTGACGGAGCAGCTGGAGCTGGCCGATTTTCCCGCGCGTTACGAGGGGAAGCTCCTCTTCCTCACCAATCCCAATGCGCCCCTCGGATTCTGCTTCCCCCGGGAGTTCATCGAGGAGCTGGCCGGCCGGGTGGCGGGGATGCTGGTGATCGACGAGGCCTACGTAGACTTCGCCGATGAGCATTCCCTCGACCTGGTCCGTCGCTTTGACAACGTGGTGGTGACCCGGACTTTCTCCAAGAGCTATTCTCTGGCCGGCATGCGGCTCGGGCTGGCAATCGCCCGTCCCGAGGTGATCGCGGCACTCAACAAGATCCGTGACCATTACAACCTGGACCGGCTGGCCCAGACCGCTGCCGCTGCCGCCCTGCGGGACCAGGACTATTTCCGCGGCTGTGTGGAGAAAATCCGGGCAACCCGCGAATGGTTCAGCAATGAGCTTCGGCAGATTGGCTATACGGTAATTCCATCCCGGGCGAATTTCGTCTTTGCATCACCGCCGGACCGGAACGGTGAGAGGATCTATCAGGGGCTCTTTGACCGGAAAATCCTGGTCCGCTACTTCACCGACCCGCTCCTTGCCCACGGTATGCGGATCACCATCGGTACCCGCGAGGAGATGGAGAAGACAGTGGAGGCACTTCGTGACATTTGCTGAATCTGCCGGAGCCGAAGCCGGCTTGCGGCACGAGACCGCCGACTTTATCGGCATTATTTCCACACGGGAGGCGCTCATCGGCCTGGCGGGAAGGCTGGAACGGGAACCGGTGCTTGCCTTCGACCTGGAGGCTGACTCGCTCCACCACTACACCGAAAAAGTCTGCCTGATCCAGGTTGCTACTCCGACGGAAAGCGCCCTCATCGACCCCCTTGCCTTGCCTGATCTGGCGCCGCTTGCGCCGGTGCTTGCCAATCCCGCCATCCGCAAGGTATTCCACGGTGCTGACTATGATATCCGCTCCCTGCACCGCGACTTCGGTCTGGAGGTCAACAACCTGTTTGACACCATGATCGCCTGTCAACTCTTGGGTGAGGCGGAGGTGGGACTCGCAGCGGTACTGAAACGGCGGTTCGGTGTGGAACTGGATAAGAAATTCCAGAAGGCGGACTGGAGCAGAAGGCCGCTGAGCAGCGAGATGATTGCCTATGCGGTGCAGGATACGACGCTGCTGATCCGCCTCAACCGGCAATTGGAGCAGGAACTCCGCCTAAGGGGGAGGCTTGGGTGGGTGGAGGAGGAATGCCGGTTGCTTTCCCGCGTCCGGGTCGTTTCCCGCGATCAGGAGCCCCTTTGCCTCCGCTTCAAGGGGGCTGCCCGCATGGAGCCGAGAACCCTGGCCGTGCTGGAGGAGCTGCTCATATTTCGCGATCAGCAGGCCCGAAGGCAGGATGTCCCCCCGTTCAAGGTGCTGGGGACCGATGTGGTCAGGGCACTGGCTGAAGGGCGTCCACGGACCATGGAAGATCTGGCGGCGGTTCCCGGCTTCCCGGCAAAGCTTCAGCAACGGTTTGGCTCCGGGATTACGCAGGCTGTTGCACGTGGGATGGCCCTGCCTCCCGACAAATTCCCGCGTTTTCCCCGGCAGCAACGGCAGGTGCTCGACAAGGGGCAGCAGGCGGTACTTCAGCGGCTGAAACAGGTACGGGAGTCGAAAGCGCGGGAGATGGGTATAGATGCGGGACTGCTGATCAACAACAGCCTGCTGGAGTCTCTTGCCGTTGCTGACAGGAGCCTTGAGGCGCGAGAGACGGCGCTGGCCGCCCTGAAAGGGTGGCAGCGGGAGGTACTGGCCGCCGACCTGGCGGCTCTTATGGAGATGGAATCGTAGATCCGTGAGAGCCGAGCGCCCCGCACAGCCCAGAATTCTCTCGCTTTACGGGGCACCTGCCGCAGACGGTCCCAGCTAAACCTTAGAACTTATTCGCAAATAAAGCTTTGCGGACTCGCATTCCGTATTCATGGCATCTTTCCCCGCCCTTCAATCATAAAATCCTCGACGTAGCCCTGCTACGCCTGTGGTTTTACTCATCAGGTCAGGAAAATCCGCCCCGAATCCGGACGCGATACCAGACAAAGTTATTTACGAACAAGTTCTTAATGTTCCAGTTTGTCCCCGTCGTCGGAGGGGTCGCCGAACAGGAAGTCGAGATTATCCGAAGCTTGCCCGGGATCTTCGGCCGGCAGCTTTTTGGGCTTGTCCTTTTCTGCCGGCTCATCTTCCTGAAAGAAAAAGTCCATCTCGATCCCCCCACCTCCTGACGGAGGTTCGGTAACAGGTTCTTCTTCCCCCACATTGCCGAAATCCATAAATCCATCCGCCGCCGGTTCTGCCACAGGCGTGGCTGTATCCCCACCAGTGGAGTTTTCCAACAGGTCTGCAAAGCTGTCGTCCACGAATTCATGCGCAGGAGTTGCCGTCTGGTCCGGGGCAGAAACGGGCTCATCAAAGGAAAAATCGCCGAAAGCCGGCTCTTCAACCTGGGGAGTCGCTGCAGGTTCTGTCGCGGTGGCAAAGCTGAAGTCCGTTGCACCATTTTCTTCGCTGCTGCCGAAGTCCATGCCGAAATCACTTGCGGAAGGTGCTGTATCCTCTGCGGGGGCAAAATCCCCGTTGAACAGTCCCTCGTCCGCTGCCGTGGCGGTTGGGGCAAGGACGAAGTCGTCCTCTTCTTCTTTCGCCGGTTCGGCTGTCGTTTCTGAAGGTACTTGCAGAAACACGGGACGGATCCCCTGTGTTTCCTTGAACGACGTCAGATCATGGTTGCATTTCTTGCAGCTGTCGTGAAATTCAAAGCTGTTGTAACCGCACTTGGGACATTTCATCGTATCTACTCCTTGTGTTTATCGTGTGATCGTAAGGTCATCATAGACGCTGCAAGCACCATCTCTGCACGTATCCATCGTGACATCTGGAACGGAATTATCCGACGTCCCCCCAGCGGAACTGCAAGATAGACAGAATGGCGAGACCGGCAGTTTCCGTCCGGAGGATGCGCGGTCCCAGCGAGACCGGTATGAACCCTGTCTCACGTGCCTGTCTGGCTTCTTTCTCCGTCAGCCCACCCTCGGGTCCGATGATGACGGCTATGCTTTCCGGTGCGGTCTTCCCTGCAAGAACAGCCCTGAGGCGGGTTTCCCGCTCTTCCTCCCAGAGAAGCAGCTTGAGGGACTGGTTTGCCGACTCTAAAACCTCGTCCAGGCTCCCGGCAAAAGAAATTCGCGGCAAGGAGATCCGTTGTGACTGGCGAGCCGCCTCGTCGGCTATCCGTTGCCAGCGTTCGAGCTTGCCGGAACGCTGTTCCTGGCCGATCCGCGAGACGGACCTGTCTGCCTGAAACGGCACGATTGCGGCTGCACCCAGCTCGGTTCCCTTCTGGAGGATCAGCTCCAGTTTATCCCCCTTCGGCACTCCTTGATAGAGGGTTATGGAGGGGCCGCTGTCGGCGGCTTCAGCCAACACGCCCCCCTCCCTCGTGATGATAAGGCTTTCTTTTCCCACCTGGGAGATGGTGCCCCGGGCCTCGTGCCCTTCGCCGTCCGCCAGGAGCACGGGGGCGCCGGCCTTCAGGCGGAGCACTCTGATCATGTGGTGGTGGAGTTCTCCGCCGATGCTGATCGTTTCCCGGTCCAGGCTCCCCGGGGGGACGAAGAATCGCCGCACTTTAGCTGTCTCGCCGGTAACAGAGGCAGCTCCACTCGTCGTGGCGGGTGGTCGCGATCAAGGTTACGCCGTGGCCGGCAAAACCGGACAGGACAAATTCCTCACGTTCCGTCAATATACCCGACAGCACCAGTGTTCCTCCCGGCACGAGGCGGCTGACCAGTGGGGTCGCCAATCGCACCAGCTCTTCGGCCAGGATGTTGGCGAGCACCACATCAAACGTGCCTTTTACCTCCGCGAGGGGGGTTGTGCCAAGTTCAACCTTATGGTCCACTCCGTTCAGGAGCAGGTTCTCACGCGCCACTTCCACCGCCCGGGGGTCGATGTCCAGTCCGACTATCCGGCGTCCCCCGAGTTTTGCGGCGGCGATGGAAAGAATGCCGGAACCGGTCCCCACGTCGAGTACCGTGGCCGGTGTCGGCCCCCGATCCTCACCCCACGGACCTTCACCGGAAAAGAGCTGTTCAAGGGCCTCAAGGCAGAGCCGGGTAGTGGCATGAGTGCCGGTGCCAAAGGCCATGCCGGGGTCCAGTTCGATGATAAGATCGCCGGGCTCGGGGGAGAAGGTTTCCCAGGTCGGTTTTATCACCAGCCTTTTGCCGATGCGGGCAGGCTTGAAATACTGTTTCCAGTTGTTTGCCCAATCTTCTTCCCGGAGCAGGGAGATTGTCGGTTGCAGGAAGGTGAACCCGGCGAATGTGGGGCCACTTCTGGCCAGGAACGAGGTGATTGCGTCGACAGAGGTCGACAGGGCATCGTTGGCAGGGAGGTACGCCTTGACCGTTTTCATGTCCGTCTCATCGACGGTGTCGAGGGAGAAAGTGTCGAGAAAGAGGTTGTCTATACTGACGCCGCTGCCGGAGAGCTCAATGAGGAATTCCGCCAGCTCATCCACCATGGCGGCGGGAACGATGCAGGAGACCTCGGCCCATTCCATGTTTTCCATCAGAAGGTCACTCCGGTGTGTAGACTTTGCGGTACAATGCCTCGTAACGTAGCAAAACAATGGGCGCCTGACAACAAAAAACCTTGACAAATCACCGCGTTTCATGTGTAATTCTCATTAAGATTATTGTGGGGCGGGGATGAAACCAGCGACTATCAAGCAGGCCATAGTGGAGTTGGTGGAAGGGCGCAGGGATGAACTGGCCGGTATTGCCGAACAGTTGTTCCGGTTTCCTGAAACCGGTCTGCAGGAACATCGGAGTTCAGCCCTGCTGGCAGATGTTCTGGAGCGGGAAGGATTCCGCCTGGAACGGGGATTGGCGGGGATGGATACGGCCTTTCGTGCCGAGTACGGTTCTGGTGGCCCGGCGATCGCCATCCTTGCGGAGATGGATGCGTTGCCCGGTCTGGGACACGCCTGTGGCCATAATATTATAGCTGCCGCAGCTGTCGGTGCGGCAATCGCCTTGCGCCATGTCGTTCCTGCCGGGGAGGCCCGGATCATCGTGCTCGGAACGCCCGCCGAAGAACTCGGCATCGGCAAGGTAGAACTGGTCAAGGCGGGAGTTTTCCAGGGGGTGCATGCGGCGATGATGGTTCATCCATCATCTCGACGTGTAGTTGTCAAGCACTATCTGGGGCTTGCCCGGATCCGTTTCACCTTTGTCGGGCGTCCATCCCACGCCGCAGCCTACCCCGAAGAGGGGATCAACGCCTTGGACGGGGTGATCCAGACATTCAACGGCATCAATGCGCTCCGTCAGCAACTGCGCCAGGATGTACGCGTCCACGGAATCATCACCGACGGCGGGGTCGCGCCCAATATCATCCCCGCTACTGCCGCCTGCTACTTTTACGTCCGGGCATCGGACCTTGATGAGGTCGGCCGGGCTAGGGACCGGGTTGTCGCATGTGCCGAAGGAGCAGCGCTGGCAACCGGCTGCCGGTTGGAGGTCGCCACCGACGAGCGGGTGCTGGCCCCCTTGAAGATCAACCATACCTTGTCATCCCTCTATTCCGAGCAGCTTGCCTGGCTCGGTCTGGCCGAGGCGAATGCTCCCGCCGACAAAAACCTCGGTTCGTCAGATATCGGCAACGTGTCGCAGGTGGTGCCGACCATCCATCCCCATGTCCCCATCGGAGCAGGGGTTCACATCCATACGGACGCCTTTGCCCAGGCAACTGTCTCGGACCAGGGGAGGCAGGCGGTAGTCGAAGGGGCAACGGTGATGGCGTTGACGGCGGCGGAACTCATCGCCCGTCCCGAACTGCGGGAAAAAATCCGGGATGAATTCACTAATTCATGAAATTGTTTGCACATTAGAGATATCGTGGTATAAGTTAATGAAAATTGCCGTGTGAGCGTAGTCGAGAGGCCCATGGAACAGCAAGTATATCTTTTCTCCGATGCGACGGGAGAAACGGTTGAGCGGGTGGTACGGGCGGCCCTGTCCCAGTTCAAGGACGTGGAAATAAACCTGCACCGGCTGAGCGGCCTGAGGAGCCATGAGGACATCCTGACTGCCGTGGCCCAGGTGACGGTCCAGCCGGGGCTCATCATCTATACCCTGGTCGATCCGGAACTTGCCCAACTCCTCCGGAACGAAGTGGAGGCCCACGGTTTCGATGCCGTGGATCTCATCAGCCCGTTGTTGTACAAACTGTCGGATATTTTCAAGATGCCTCCCCAGAAGGTGCCGGGGCTCCTCTACCAGATCAACTCCGAATACCACAAACGGGTGGAGGCGGTGGATTATACGGTCAAGCAGGATGACGGCCAGGAACTGCGCAGCCTTCACAAGGCGGACGTTGTCCTTATCGGCGTTTCCAGGACCTCAAAGACTCCCCTGTCCATGTACCTGGCCCACCGGGGATACAAGGTGGCCAATGTCCCGCTGGTAAAAGGGATCGATCTTCCTCCTGAACTGTTCGAGGTTCATCAGCACAGGGTAGTGGGACTGACCATCGATCCCAAGCGGCTGGTGGAACTTCGCACTGCGAGGCTGCGCAATCTCCATCAGAGCCCGCGTGGCAGCTATGCGGATTTCGAGCATGTGGAAGAAGAGCTTGGCTGGTGCATGCGGTTATACCGGCAGCATCCCGAGTGGCTGGTCATCGACGTAACGAACAAGTCGGTTGAGGAATCGGCGGCGGAGATACTGAAGCGGATCAGTACCTATTTCAGCTATTGAAATACCCGTAGACGGGCGTGAAATAAAACTATCGATCAGAGAGGTGTGAATCATGAAAATTCTTGTGGTTGAAGATGAGAAGAAGGTATCCAGTTTCATCAAGCGTGGCCTCGAGGAAGAGAAATATGACGTGGATATCGCCAATGATGGGGAAGAAGGCCTCCGCATGGCCCTTGACAAGGCATATGACCTGATCGTCCTCGACTGGATGCTTCCCAAGCGGGACGGTTTAAGCGTCGTTCGGGAAATGCGCGGAAGAAGCACCATGACGCCGGTGCTCATGCTCACGGCCAAGGATTCCGTTGAGGATATAGTTGCCGGTCTCGATTCGGGCTCCGACGATTATCTCACCAAGCCGTTTGCCTTTGCAGAACTGCTTGCACGTGTAAGGGCACTGCTCCGCCGCAGTGAAATGGACCGCGGCGCGGAACTCCGTTTTGCCGACCTGCGCATCGACCCGGTAACACACAAGGTCTGGCGTAGCGAGAAGGAGATCGACCTCACCGCCAAGGAATATGCCCTGCTTGAATACTTCATGCGCAATCCGAACCAGGTGCTGACCCGCACCATGATTGCCGATCACGTTTGGGACTACACCTTTGACAGCTTCACCAACATTATTGATGTGTACGTCAATTACCTGCGGAAAAAAATCGACCGTGACGCGGACAAGAAACTCATCCATACGGTGCGAGGGGTTGGCTACATTCTCAAAGAGGAGGATTGATTAGTTGTTCTTCAAATCAATCCGCTTCACGCTTACCCTTTGGTATTCGGTAACGCTTGCCGTAATCCTGATACTGTTCAGCTCGTTCTTCTACGTGTCCCTTCGGAACCAGCTGTACCAAGAGGCCGACCGGGATCTGCTTGCTATTGCGGAAGCAATAGCAAGCCCCACCTTCGAACCGTTTTATCGCGGCGTTCATTCCGAAATCGATCAGCTCCTGGAGGATTTCATCGGAGCCCGGATTACCGGCAAGTATGTCCGGATTCTGGACAGAAGGGGCAATCTCCGTGCCTCCACCAGCAATCTTGACGAGATCCGCCTGCCACTGAACAAGCGGTCCCTTGCCGCTGCCACTGCCAGCAGGATCGTCTACGAAACCTACCGCGACAGTGATCGCTATCCCATTCGGGTCATCACCTTTCCGGTCCTTGTCCGGGGTCAACTGGATACCATCATACAGGTGGGTTCATCGTTGGTGGATCCGACTGAAATTCTCAACAAGATTCTCCTCATCTTTACCATTTCCATTCCTCTTTCACTGCTTCTGCTGGTGTACGGCGGCTGGTTTCTCGCCGGCAGGGCGCTCAAGCCTGTCGACCTGATAACCAGGAGCGCCAGGAGGATCTCCGCGGAAAACCTGAGCCACCGGCTGGATGTAGTAAATCCCCGGGACGAGATAGGACGGCTGGCGGAAACATTCAATGCCACACTGGCGCGACTGGAGAATTCATTCAATCGGACCCGCCGTTTTTCGGCAGATGTTTCCCACGAGCTGCGCACACCCCTTACCATCCTGCGCGGCGAGATCGAAGTCGGGCTAAAGTGGGCAAAGGAACCTGACGAATTCCGCGAGCTTATGAAGAGCAACATGGAAGAAGTCAACCGCATGTCGCGCATTGTCGAATCGCTCCTCGAGCTGTCCAGGGCTGAGGAGAACGGGTTGTCGCTCAATCTGCAGGAGGTGGAACTTCGAGAATTACTCCAGGAGCTAGTTCAGCAATTCAGCACACTGGCTGCTGAAAAAGGGGTGCTGCTTGAATTTGCCGGTGACCGGCCGACCCTTATCCGGGGGGACCGGACGCGTCTGCATCAGGTATTCCTGAACCTTTTAGACAATGCCCTGAAATACACGGAGAGCGACGGCCGTGTCCGCATCTGTCTGAAGAATGATACACACTATGCACAAGTTTCGGTCTCCGATGGGGGACAGGGAATTCCGGCTGCCGACCTCCCCTATATCTTCGATCGATTTTACCGGGTCGACGAGGCCCGGAATCGCGCTGACGGCGGGAGCGGGCTTGGCCTTTCGCTGGTGAAATCATATACTGAGGCACATGGCGGGCGGATCGATGTCGTCAGCGAAGTAGGGAAGGGGAGCACGTTCACGGTCTTTCTTCCGCTTGTTGACAGATCCGTTGCCGGAATTTCCGCCGAGGTTGACAATACGTAACGGCGACATTACATTACTGGGGATATCTGTAAAGAGGAGGCCCCATGAAAAAAATGCTTGCACGTAGTGGAAAGTGGTTTCTTCCGGTTTTCTTCCTTGCGCTGCTGATGAATGGAACAGCTTTTGCCAAAGCGGTTCTGCCTGACTTCGTCGAGCTGGCCGCTAAGCTGAAGCCGAGCGTCGTCAATATCAGCACCGCCAAGGTGATTGCACCCCAGAAACGCCTGAGGCGTCCCGCCCCTACTCCTTTCGGATCCGATCCCTTCGAGGATTTCTTTGAACGGTTTTTCGAGGAAATGCCCCAGCGCACCCACAAAGAGCGTAGTCTTGGCTCGGGGTTCATTATCAGTGATGATGGCTATATTCTCACCAATAATCACGTTGTTGCAGGAGCCAATGAGATCAAGGTGAAACTTGCCGACGGCAGGGAATTCGTGGGAGAGATCAAAGGCTCGGACGAAAAGCTTGATCTCGCTCTTGTCAAGATTGCCGCCAGCGAGAAGTTGCCTGCAGCTTCCCTGGGAGATAGCGACGACATAAAAGTCGGCGAGTGGGCAATGGCGATCGGCAATCCCTTCGGACTCGCAGAGACCGTTACGGCAGGCATCATCAGCGCCAAGGGGCGGGTCATAGGCAGCGGTCCCTACGACGATTTCATTCAGACCGATGCATCCATAAACCCTGGAAATTCCGGCGGCCCCCTCTTTAATGCCCGGGGCGAGGTAATAGGAATCAACACCGCCATTGTTGCGGGGGGGCAGGGGATCGGTTTTGCCATTCCGGTCAATATGGCCAAGAGTATTATCCCCCAGCTACGGGACACCGGGCGGGTTACCCGCGGGTGGCTGGGAGTTTCCATCCAGCCCCTAACTCCGGAACTGGCCCAGTCCTTCGGACTGTCGGACGCGAAGAGTGGCGCACTTGTCGCTGACGTGGTTAAGGAGAGCCCCGCCGATAAGGGGGGGGTAAAGGCGGGAGACATCATCCTTAAGTTCGATGGGAAACAGGTACATGAAATGAACGAGCTTCCGCGGCTCGTCGCCGCTACGACGGCGGGAAGGAAGGTTCCCCTCAAGGTACTGCGTGACGGGAAGAAACTGGAACTGACTGTCCTCATCGAACGGCTCAAGGACGGCGCCGTGGTTGGAAGCCAGTCGCACGGTGCGGACCTGCTTGGCATAACCGTCCGGGAGCTCACAAAAGAGCTTGCATCACAGCTTGGAGTGCCGGAGGTCAAAGGGGTCATCGTTGCGGAGGTTAAAGAGGGGAGCTCGGCCGAAGAAGCGGGTATCGTGAAGGGTGACATAGTCCGGGAGGTCGACGGTTTAAAGGTGGCAACGGTGGCGGATTTTGAGAAGGCCCTGGCTGCCCACAAGAAAGGGGCGCTCATGCGCCTGCTGCTGCGTCGAGGTGAGCTTTCGCTGTACGTGGCGATGAAAGTAGAGTGATTCTCAGGTAGTTATTGGTGCATCGAGGCCGTCAGCTGTGACGGCCTCTTTTTTTTACCGTTTAAGGGGTGAGTCCGAGAAAAGCATAGAGGCGCTCAAGAGAGGAGTTGACCACCTGCTCCTCGACGACTCCCGCACATTCGAGTACCTCGATTGCTGCGGCGAATTCCCCTACCCCTTGGGCGATGTGGGCATCGCTGCCGACCATCACCGGCGCTCCTGTGCGTGCAATGAGTTCTGCTAGGGACTCGCAGTTGGGCCGGCTCCCCTTGCGACTGATGACAAAAGAGGAGTTGTTGATTTCCAGGGCTGTTCCGGTCTGGCGGGCTGCCTCGACGACCGTTTCGTAATTAAGGGGGAAGATGGGGTTGCCGGGGTGGGAGATGGCCTTTACCCGGGGATTGGCCATTGCCTTGATGACGGCGGAAGTGTTACCGTCGGAGCCCAATCCGTCCATGCCGCATCCCTCATGGAGGCCTGCCATGACGAAATCGAGTCTCTGGAGGTAATCCTCGGGGACGTCGAGGGTGCCGTCGGGGTCGATGATGTTGGCTTCCACACCGGTCAGAATGCGTACTCCCCCGATGGTCTGGGGAAAGAAGCGCATGGCGCCGAAATGGTAGAGATGGGGTCCCCCGGGAATGGCCGGTCCATGGTCGGTTACTGCCAGAGCCAGGAGTCCCTTGCGAGCCGCCTCCTGGGCCAGCTCGTTGACCGTGGAGTAGGCGTGCCCCGAAGCGATGGTGTGGGTGTGCATGTCGGCGACAATCTGCATGAGTTCTAACCTTTATAGTGTCTTTAGTTATGGCTACTGTAGCACAATCCACATCCGGAGGTCCAGTAATGCACATTTCGTTGGTGGTGGGGGATTATCTGAAGCACCTCTGTCCGGTTCTGGTGGCGGGATGTTTTGAGGAAGAGGGGGAACCGGAATGGATTAGCAGGCTGGACCGGGCCATGGAGGGGAGACTCCTGCCTCTCTGCCGGCAGCAGGATTTTGCCGGCAAGCTCGACACGACAAAGATGGTGCATACCCTGGGTCGACTGCCGGCTGAACGAATCCTCCTGGTCGGCCTGGGGAAACGTAAAGATTTCACCGCGGAACGCCTGCGGCGAGCCTCGGGAACAATGGTGCAGGTGCTGAAGAAGTCGCGAATCGAACGGGGAAGCTGCCTCCTGCATTTAGCCGCGGGAGACGCTCCGGCCATGATACGCGCTGTTGCAGAGGGAACGTTGCTCGGCAGTTACGAGTTCTCACACTACAAAACAGACGCCGGTGAGGAGAGTGCTGTCACCGAACTGACCTTCCTCTGTCCTGACAAAAAGGGAAGGACGAACGTCGAGTCGTATGTCGCTGAAGCTGTCTGCGTGTGCGATGCGGTCTCTTTTGCAAGGGACCTGGTTTCCCAGCCGGGCAACGTCGCCACCCCTGACTACCTTGCGGAGAAGGGTCTGGAGATGGCAGCCGGGTTTGGCATTACGTGCCGGGTCCTGGAGCGGGATGAGTTGGAACGTCTTGGTATGAAAGCGCTGCTGGCAGTAAGTCGCGGGTCCCACCAACCACCCCGGTTCATCACCCTCGAATATCGGGGAGGGGAGGAGAAGGGGCGTCCCATCGTTCTGGTGGGGAAGGGGGTCACCTTTGATTCAGGAGGGATTTCACTCAAGCCAAGGGGAGGAATGGAGCGGATGAAGGACGATATGGCAGGTGCCGCCGCCGTGCTCGGTACGCTCCAGGCAGCTGCCGCCCTGCGCCTCCCCCTGAACCTGGTGGGACTGGTGCCTGCTGCCGAAAATCTCCCCGGTGGCGCTGCCTACAAGCCGGGTGATGTGGTAAAAGCCATGTCGGGCAAGACCATCGAGATTGTCAATACCGATGCTGAGGGGCGGCTGCTCCTCTGTGATGCCCTTCACTATGCACAGCGCTATCACCCTGCTGCACTTATCGACGTGGCAACCCTGACCGGGGCCTGTGTCGTCGCACTTGGCAATGGTGCTACCGGCCTGATGGGGAACAACAGCGGCCTGAAGCGGGCCTTGACGATGGCCGGAGAGGCTAGCGGCGAACGGGTATGGGAACTCCCCCTTTGGGAGGAGTACGGCGACCTGGTGAAGAGCGATATCGCTGACCTGAAGAATGCCGGCGGCCCGACGGCCGGCACCATCTCCGCCGGCTGGTTCCTCCAGCAGTTTGTGGGGAAAACGCGCTGGGCGCACCTTGACATTGCCGGCACCGCTTGGGAGGAGAAGGGACAACCCCACATACCCAAGGGTGCGACGGGGGTAGGGGTGAGATTGCTGATCGAATACCTGCGATCCATCTGTTAATCTCAAGGAATAAATTGCAGAAATAAAAAAAGGTGTGTCTTGCGACACACCTTTTTTTATGGTGACGGGTAAAGCGGATTACTTGGCGACGGTTTCTGCCAGCTTGAGGGCGATGTCTTTGTAGGGGTTGGCAAACAGGATGATGAGACATACGACCAGGGCATAGATGGCGAGAGACTCGATCATGGCGAGACCGATCATCATGGTGGTGAGGATCTTGCCGGAAGCGCCCGGATTACGGGAAACGCCTTCCACCGCGCTCTTGACGGCAAGCCCCTGACCGATACCGGTTCCGAGGGTGCCCAGTGCCATGCCGATACCGGCGGCGAGTACGCACATAGTGAAAAAACTCATTGTTGGTTCCTCCTTTCGTGAAATATCTCCTAAATAGTATAGGAAGTCGAATTCTTAATGGGCTTCCTCAAGGGAGCCCTGGATGTAGATCATGGCCAGGAGCATGAAGACGAAGGCCTGGATGAAGGAAACAAGCACTCCCATCACCATCATGGGAAGGGGTACCAGGAACGGAACGAGCCCGAAGAAGATCATGAGCACAAGCTCGTGGCCGTTCATGTTGCCGAAGAGTCGGAGAGAGAGGGATATGGGGCGGCTGAGATGGCCGATGACTTCGATGAAGAACATGATCGGCGCCAGCCACCAGATCGGCCCCATGAAATGTTTGAGATAGTGGAATCCGTGCTCCTTAACCCCGACAATATGCGTGGCGAGGAAGACGATAATGGCGCAGGCGGCCGTGGTGTTAAGGTTGGCGGTCGGCGGATAGAAGCCGGGGACCAGCCCGATCAGGTTGGAGACGAGGACAAAGATAGCGATGGTTGCGATCAGCGGAAAGTAGGGGCGTCCATGTTCACCCATGGTCTCCACCACCATATTTTCGATGCCGCTGACGATAACTTCCATGAAGTTCTGCAGGCTGCCGGGGACGGTTTTCAGCCCCTTGGTGGCGAGCAGGGAAACAATCAGCAGGAGGGCCATGACCAGCCAGGTGTAGGCGATGGCATCGGCGCCGGCTTCGGAAATGTGGAGGGTCTCAACAAGGAGTTCTCTGAAGAACTGCAAAAACAGTAACGGATGAACCATGGACTACTCTCCTTTTGTGTTCAGCGTATAGAGCGCAAGTGCGGTTATGGTCATGACCAGGATTGACAGCCCGAGGAGAAGGCCCCGGATGTCAACGCCGAGTTTAACAATGAGCAGATATATCAGGACACCGATGACCGTGAGTCGAAGCAGGTAGCGCAGGATGGCAAAACGTTCGGGGCTCTCCTGCTGACGGTAGAGCACCCGGTGCATGATGCTCATCAGCCAGTAGTAATTGCCGATGGCAATCAACCCTCCAGCCAGCACACCTCCGGCGAACCTGAGAGAACCGAGGCAGGCACCTCCTGCGGTCAGTGCGGCGAGCAGGCACCAGCTGCCAGTGGCAACTATTGTGCAGTGGTCAGGCTCCTTTATCGTCACTACGGTCATTTCTGTGGATTTCTTTGCCTGCGATTACATAGATGTTCCGGAAGCCCGCAGCTATGCCAATGAAAAGAAAAATAAAGAAGAACCACGGGTTGGTACCGAGCCATTTATCCAGCTGCAGTCCGATGAAAACTCCGATGGCAATGGCCAGCGCCACGGAAATTCCCATGCTCGACACCATTCCCAGGGTCTTTATCAGGCTCTTTGTATCCTTTTCCATGTGAGGAACCTGACATTGAAGGTGCGGTGAAAAACTCAAGCTTAATAGCACATCGACAGAGATGTGTCAATCTCCTATTTGGTGACGGCAGGCTACAGCGCCTTGAATGCCTTGCGAGCCGCCGCAATAGTCCTGTCCAGGTCGGCATCGGTGTGGGCGGCGGAAACAAAGGCGGTTTCAAACTGGGAGGGAGCCAGGTAAATCCCCTCTTCCAGCATGGTGCGGAAATAGGAGGCAAAGGCCTTCGTGTCACACTGGGCGGCAGTCGTCCAGTCGTGGACTTCACCTCGAGTGAAAAAGGCACAGAACATGCTCCCGACGCGGGTTGAGAAAATCGGGTAGCCGGCGTCTTTGGCCGCCTGGGCGATGCCGGCAGAGAGGCAGGCGCTCTTCTCTTCCAACTTCTGGTAGAAGCCCTCCTGTTGAAGCAATCGCAGGGTGGTAATGCCGGCGGTCATGGCGAGTGGATTGCCTGAGAGGGTGCCGGCCTGATAGACGCCGCCTGACGGAGAGAGGAGTTGCATGATATCTGTCCGGCCGCCAAAGGCGCCGACGGGCAGTCCTCCGCCGATTATCTTTCCCAGGGTAGTCATGTCGGGGGTAACGCCGTAGAGTTCCTGTGCGCCGCCATAGGCAACCCGGAACCCGGACATTACCTCGTCGAAGATGAGAACGATGCCCTCGTTGGTGCAGATGTCCCGCAGTCCTTCCAGGAATCCTTCCCGTGGGGGAACGGTTCCCATGTTGCCGGCGACCGGTTCGACGATGATACAGGCGACCTCCCCGCTGTTTTCGGCGACGAGGGTTCGCACCGATTCCAGGTCGTTGTAGGTCGCGGTCAGGGTGAGCTTGGCAAAGTCTTTCGGCACGCCGGGGGAGTCGGGCACTCCGAACGTGGCGGCTCCTGACCCTGCCTTGACCAGCAGGGCATCGGCATGACCGTGGTAGCAGCCGGAGAATTTCAGTACTTTGTCACGGCCAGTGTACCCACGGGCAAGACGGATCGCGCTCATGGTTGCCTCGGTGCCTGAACTTACCATACGCACCATGTCTATGGAAGGTACGGCCTTGATGACCATTTCAGCCAGGGTGATCTCAAGCTCGGTCGGTGCCCCGAAACTGCTGCCGCTCTCGACGGCGGCCCTCACTGCGGTCACAACATCGGGATGGCAGTGCCCCAGGATCATCGGGCCCCAGGAGCCGACATAATCTATATATTCGTTGCCATCCTCATCGTAAATTTTGGAAGCACGTGCCTTTTTGATGAACAGAGGCTCGGACCCGACGGACTTGAATGCACGCACCGGGCTGTTTACACCCCCGGGTATGGATTGCTGGGCCTGTTGAAACAACTGTACGGAACGTCCGGTTTTCATCGTCTGCACCTCGCTTTTTTCAATTCGCAACGTCGCGTGGTACCACATAAATTCGCATGATGTCAAGGGTTAATAGCACCGGGAAGGGGTGTGGCAATCGCTTCCTGAGCCAGTGAAAAACATGACTGAAGGTTAAAAAATTAGAACTTTTTTTTCTTGACAATGATTCTGAAATGAAATAAGTTCCGACCAACGGAGATTGTATACAGTATACGCTTCGATGATAAAGGCGAATACGATCAGATGCTTTGTGACAAGGCTGATAGTTAAAAATCGACAAAGAACTCGTTCCAGAGCAGCAATAAAACAGACCAACGTTCTACAAGAAATTGGAGGAAAAAGATGCTTGGTGCTTATCTGCCCATAATCGTTCTGCTAACGATCGCAATTCTGTTCGGTCTTGGCTCGCTTATTTTTTCGTCCCTTATCGGACCGAAAAAGCCGTCAGAGGTAAAGATGGCTCCCTACGAGTGCGGGTGTGAGCCAGTCGGTAGTGCTCGGGAGCGATTCTCGATCAAGTTCTACCTTATTGCGATGCTCTTCATCCTGTTCGACATCGAGGCGGTGTTCCTCTATCCGTGGGCGGTGGTCTATAAGAAGTTCATCGCTGCCGGCCTCGGTCCCTTTATTCTTGCTGAGATGGGGGTCTTCATCGTCATTCTCTTCGTCGGTTACATATACGTCTGGAAAAAAGGAGCATTGGAATGGGAGTAGATCAGCAGCCATTGGGTGATAACATCATTACCACGTCGCTGGACGGCCTTGTCAACTGGGCGCGTAAATCGTCGATCTGGCCAATGACCTTCGGTCTGGCCTGCTGCGCCATTGAGATGATGGCCACCGGGGCGTCCCATCATGACTTGGACCGTTTCGGAATCATCTTCCGCGCGTCACCCCGTCAGTCAGACTGCATTATAATAGCCGGCACGGTTACCAAGAAGATGCTCCCCGTTATCAAGACGGTCTATGAGCAGATGCCGGAGCCGAAATGGGTCGTAGCCATGGGAGCCTGTGCCTGCTCTGGCGGAATTTTCGATACCTACAGTGTTGTGCAGGGGATCGACGAGGCGCTTCCCGTTGACGTCTATATCCCCGGTTGCCCGCCGCGCCCCGAGGCGCTTCTGTTCGGCCTTATGAAACTTCAGGACAAGATCATGAAGGAGAGGAACAGTTTCGGCTCGTCAATCGGACTTGGTGAGAGGTTGGAGCCAGCGGCGTAAGGGATCAATACCAAAGGAAAAGGTATGACTAATATGGCTGAGAATAATCGTGCAGTGATAGGTTTAAAGGGAAAGTTTGCTTCTTCTCTCCTGGAGATCAAGGAATTCCGCGGCGAAGTGACGGTGACGGTCAAGAAAGAGGATATCATCGCCATCTGCAAATACCTGAAGGAAGAGCTTGGGTATAACATGCTGACCGACGTGACTGCAGTTGACTATTACGGGAAAACCCCCCGTTTCATGTTGGTCTACAATCTATACTCTATCCCTGCCAAGGACCGTATCAGGATCAAGGCTCCGGTGGATGAGTCTGATACGTCGATTGCCAGTGCCACCTGTCTTTGGAATTC
This sequence comes from Deltaproteobacteria bacterium, assembly GCA_021848385.1. Lineage (GTDB taxonomy): Bacteria > Desulfobacterota > Desulfuromonadia > Geobacterales > Geobacteraceae > Geomobilimonas. The sequence continues at coordinate 27,909 of JAJZUQ010000001.1, read as the reverse complement.
CGCCAACTTCCTGGAGCGCGAAGTGTTTGACCTGTTTGGTATCAATTTCACCGGTCACCCGGACCTGCGCAGGATTCTTATGGCGGACGACTGGGTCGGACATCCTCTCCGGAAGGACTACCCCCTCCAGGGGCCGGGTCGTGAACCTTATAAGGGCCGGCTGTCCTGATTTAACCATATATCAATACTAATCTATCCAACATATAGAGGCGACGAATGGCTAGTACAGAGATCATGACAGTAAACATGGGCCCGCAACACCCGAGCACACACGGGGTTCTGCGGCTGGTTGTCGAACTGGACGGTGAAGTGATCCAGAAGATCACGCCGCACATCGGGTACCTGCACCGCGGGGTCGAGAAGCTGTCGGAGCACCGGACCTATCACCAGACGCTTCCCCTGACAGACCGGCTCGATTACCTTGCTCCCATGAGCAACAACCTCGGTTACGTGCTGGCGGTGGAAAAACTGCTCGGGATCGAGATCCCGGAGAGGGCGCAAACGGTTCGCGTCATTCTGACCGAATTGACCCGCCTAAAATCCCACCTTGTCTGGATCGCGTGCCATGCCCTCGACATCGGAGCCATGACGGTCTTCATCTATGCCTTCCGTGAGCGCGAGAAGGTCATGTCGCTCTACGAAAAGATCTCCGGCGCCAGGATGACGAGCAGTTACTTCCGTATCGGCGGTCTTTCCGCAGATGTCTACGACGGCTTCGAGAAGGACGTACAGGAAATCGTAGATACCTTTCCGGGTCATTTTGATACCTATGAAGGGCTTCTGACCAAGAATACCATCTGGATGCAGCGGACTATTGGTAACGGTGTAATCTCTGCCGAAGATGCAATAAATTACGGTATCACCGGTCCGGCTCTGCGCGGTTCAGGTGTTGACTGGGATCTGCGGAGAGACAATCCCTACAGCGGATACGAGAAGTACAACTTCCAAGTGCCGGTCGGTAAGAACTGCGACACCTATGACCGGTACAAGGTCCGTCTCGTCGAGATGCGCGAAGCGGTTAAAATCATCAAACAGGCATTGGACTCCCTCAAGCCGGGGCCGGTTCTTGCCAATGCACCACAGGTCTGCTACCCGCCGAAGGAAGAAGTCTACAATACCATTGAAGGATTGATCCACCACTTCAAGATCGCCAGTGAAGGGTTCCCTGTCCCGGAAGGGGAGGTCTACCAGAGTGTTGAGAATCCGAAGGGTGAGCTTGGATACTACATTGTTAGTGATGGCGGGACCAAGCCCTACCGCATGCGGATCCGTCCACCCTCTTTTGTCAACCTCGGCGCGATTGAAAAAATGGCAAAGGGCGCCATGATTGCCGACCTGGTTGCGGTCATCGGGACGCTTGACATCGTCCTTGGGGAAATCGACAGGTAACTCACTTATCAAAGGAGATGGAGTACATGAGTAACGCTCCAGCCGAAGAAATACCGACTGCAGATATTGATCTGGCAGCTGCAAACCATGTCATCGACAAGTATCTGACTCTGCCGGGAAACCTGATGCCGGTCCTTCAGGGAATTCAGGATGAGTACGGATACGTACCCAAGCCGACCATTGATCTTGTCGCGGAGCGGCTGAACGTTTATCCGAGCCAGATCTACGGTGTTCTCACGTTCTATGCACAGTTTCATCTCAAGCCACGGGGCAGGTTTATTATCAGGGTCTGCGTCGGCACTGCCTGCCATGTGCAGGGAGCTCCTCGTATTGTTGAGACTTTCTTTGACAAGCTTGGGATCGGTCATGCTGAGACCACTCCCGACCTGCGATTTACCTTTGAAAAGGTCGCCTGCCTCGGTGCCTGTGGTATGGCTCCGTTGGCTATGGTGAATGATTCAACCTACGGTTCGATGACGGTGCAGAAGGTCGGAGATATCATAGCCGATTATAGCCAGAGGCCGATGAAGAAGTAGCTCGATACTTATCCAGTAGGGGACTATTCGTCATGAGCGAAAACGCAGCGATAAAAATTCTGATCTGCCAGGGAACTGGCGGCATTTCCATGGGTGCCAAGGAAGTTGAGGCGGCATTCATCAAGCAAATCGCGGAAAAAGGTGTTGATGCCGTCGTCGGAAAGCGCTGCGATGTCATCAAGACCGGCTGCCGTGGCCTCTGTGCCAATGATGTTCTCGTCGATATCATCACCCCTGAGCAGGGACGGGTCACCTATGACTTTGTCAAGCCTGAAGAGGTTGAACAGATCGTCGAAGAGCACATTATTAACAAGACGGTCATGGAGAAACGCAAGGCAAAGCCCTACTACAACACCTTCGTTGATCAGCAGATGCGCATAGTCATGACCGGATGCGGTCAGATAGACCCCGACAGTCTGGACGCGTATCTTGAAGAAGATGGTTTCAAGGCGATCGAAAAATGTATCAAGTCCATGAAGCCAGCCGAGGTTATCGACGAAGTTAAAAAGTCCGGTCTTCGTGGCCGTGGGGGCGGTGGTTTTCCGACCGGCATGAAATGGTCCTTCTGTGCCGCTTCCCCTGGTGAAAAGAAGTACCTGATCTGCAATGCTGATGAAGGTGACCCCGGCGCCTTCATGGACCGCTCAGTGCTCGAAGGTGACCCCTTCTGTATCATTGAGGGGATGATGATCGCCGCCTATGCCATTGGCTGTTACTACGGATATGTCTATGTTCGTGCTGAGTATCCCTTGGCTATCGAACGCCTGCAGCGTGCCATCGATACCTGTTATGAGAAAGGCTGGCTTGGCAAGAATATCATGGGGTGGGGCTTCGACTTCGACATGCGGATAAAAATGGGTGCCGGCGCATTCGTCTGCGGTGAAGAAACTGCACTCATGGCTTCCATAGAGGGGGAGCGTGGCATGCCTCGGCCGCGTCCACCGTTTCCGGCAGTCAAAGGCCTTTGGGGCAAGCCGACTAACATCAACAACGTGGAAACTTTTGCCAATGTCCGTCATATAATCAACAAAGGGGCTGACTGGTATGCCTCCCTCGGTACGGAGACGACCAAGGGGACCAAGATCTTTGCCGTTACCGGAAAGGTCAAGCATACCGGGCTCGTCGAGGTACCGGCAGGGATGTCGGTCCGACAGGTCATCTATGATGTTTGCGGTGGCATAGCAAATAACCGCAAATTCAAAGCAGTCCAGGCGGGCGGTCCATCCGGCGGCTGTATCCCGGCGGAAGTGCTCGATACACCGGTTGACTACGACTCTCTCATCAAAGCAGGTGCCATGATGGGGTCAGGCGGTCTGGTCGTCATGGACGAGACTACCTGCATGGTGGACGTGGCCAAGTTCTTCCTTGCCTTTACCAGGATGGAGTCTTGTGGAAAGTGTGTTCCCTGCCGGATCGGACTGAAGGCTATGCTCGACATACTTCAGCGGATCACTGAAGGACGGGGCGAACCCCAGGACATTGAAACGTTGCTGGAGATGGGTACAACCATCAAAAAGGCGTCACTTTGCGGCCTTGGTCAGACGGCTCCGAACCCGATCCTCTCGACGGTCAAATATTTCCGTCACGAGTACGAGGCACACATAAATGACAAGCGTTGCCCCTCAAACTGCTGCAAAGAACTCCTCCTGTGGCAGGTAATGGAAGAAAAGTGTGTCAAGTGCGGCGCTTGCCTCAAAGCCTGTCCTGTGGACGCCATTGTCTGGGAGAAGGGGCAGGTGGCTTTCCTTGACAAGGAAAAGTGCACCAAATGCAAGTCCTGCTATGACGCCTGCCGATTCATGGCCATTGAGTAGCTGATCACCAAGTAAACATCCGAGGGAGAACAGAGGGCGAGATGGTAAATCTTACAATCGACGATAAAAAGGTAACGGTACCCAAAGACGCTACCATATTTGATGCGGCCAAGGCAGCCGGCATAAGAATACCGATCCTCTGTCATGATAAGAAGCTCCACCCGTTCGGCGGATGCCGCATGTGTCTCGTGGAGGTTGAGCAGATGAAGGGGCGGCAGATTCCCGCTTGCACTACACCGGTGACTGAGGGGATGATTGTCAGGACTTCGACCGACGAAATCATCAAGGCCCGCAAAATGGTGTTGGAACTCTTGCTTCTCAAACATCCGATTGACTGCCCGGTCTGCGATGCGGCAGGCGACTGTGACCTCCAGAACCTCACCTATGAGTACAAGGTTAACAGCAACCGCTTTCAAGACGAAAAATTTCAGCATAAGATAGATTATGAGAACCCGCTCATAGAACGTGATATGAACCGCTGTATTCATTGCGGCAAGTGTGCGCGGATCTGTGACGAGATCGTTTCATTCGGGGCCTATACCTTCATAAACCGCGGTATTGAGGCGAAGATAGGTACCGAATTCGATGGCCCCCTGAACTGTGAATTCTGCGGCTCCTGCGTCTCTGTCTGTCCCGTTGGCGCGCTAGTCTCTCGTCCCTTCAAGTTCAAGTCCCGCTGGTGGGCTCTCAATAAGGTAAAGTCGGTTTGTTCCTACTGTGGTACCGGTTGTCAGTTAACCCTGGGGGTCAAGGACAACAAGGTCCTCACCACCATCTATGATGAAAACCAGGGATTTCATAACGGCCAGCTCTGTACTCGCGGGCGTTTCGGCTACCAGTTTGTCAACAGTGACAAGCGGCTGGCAACACCGCTCATCCGGAAAAATGGCTCCCTGCAGCCTGCCAGTTGGGACGAGGCGTTAACGCTTGTTGCAGCAAAGCTCTCCGAGGCAAAGAATGCCGGTGGTAAATCAGTTGCCGGCCTTGTAACGCCGCGGCTCACCAATGAGGAGCTGTTCCTCTTCAAGAAGCTCTTCAAAGAAGGCCTGGGCTCTGACAACATCGACCACTCTGCCGGTTTTGCCCATGCTGCGCTCACCGCGGGTGCGACAGAGAGCTTTGGCGCCGCCGCTTCTCCTTCAGTTATCGCGGATATTCAGAAAGCTGATCTCCTGCTTGTGGTTAAAACAGACGCCTATGAAACCCACCCGGTCATTGGCTTCGAGATCAACCTGGGGGTCAAGCGCAAGGAAATCGACCTCAGGATCATATCAGACAAGCGCGGCAAGTTGTCGAAGCTCCCTAAGGCGGTTACCTACGTTCACAAACCTGGACAGGAAGTTGCCCTTGTTAATGCCCTCGCCCATGTGCTGCTTGCAGAAAATCTTCAGGATACGACTGCGACAGGTGTTGAAGGATTTGAAGCCCTTAAGAAGCAGCTAGAGGCCTTTGCACCCGAAAAAGTTGCCGCTGCCAGCGGACTTGATGCCGATACGATAAAGACCCTTGCGAGAGACTACGCAAAGGCTGCAAATGCGCTCATTATACTTCCCCTTGGTCTTGGATATCCGGGCCACGGCAAGGTGTTGGCGCAGGCCCTTGCAAACCTGGCGATTCTGTCAGGCAAGGTCGGTAAAGAAGGGTGCGGGGTTCTCTTCCTTGGTGAGAAGAACAACAGTCAGGGAGCAGCAGACCTCGGCCTCTACCCGACTGCTGGTGGTGCTGATGCAGATGCGATTCTTGCGGGTTGTCAGAACGGTTCCATCAAGACCCTTTTTGTGGCCGGAGAAAATCCCGTCGTTTCCTACCCCGATCGGAAAAAAGTCGAAGCGGCACTTGACAAGGTTGAATTCCTCGTGGTTCAGGACCTGTTCCTGACTGAAACTGCAGCGAAGGCACACGTTGTATTGCCGGCCTGTTCCTTTGCCGAAAAGAGCGGTACCTTCACCAGTGTCGGACGTGCTGTGCAGCGTGTTAATCAGGCCATTAAACCTATTGGCGAAGCACGGAGCGATTTTGCCATACTCAATGGCGTCCTTGCCGGCCTGACTGGAAATGCTCCCTATGCCGATGCTGCTGCTGTGTTTGCTGAGATCGCTGCAACCGTTCCTGCCTATGCCGAACTTACCTTTGCTGGATTAGGAGATGCAGGGGCGATTCTCCCGATCACCGTCAAACCTCGACTCGTTGCGGCAGAAGCTGCGGCTATCACTGCGGAGAGTGGCAAGTTCGCCCTCGTAACCGGCAGTGCGCTCTACCACTGTGGGACCATGTCCCGCTTTGGTGAAGGCCCCATGCATGTCTGCCCGGAAGGATATGTGGAATTGGGCCGTGACGATGCTCAAGCTCTCAATGTCAAAGAGGGTGATACGGTTGCAGTAAAATCCGCAGCCGGCGAACTCAAACTGAAGGCCAAGGTTGGAACACGCATGCCTCAGGGGGTCGTATTTGCCCCTTATCATTTTAACGAAGCTTCTGTCAACAGCATCACTGTTGGTGCGCCGGTGACCTGGGTCAGCATCAGCAAGTAGCAACTACTCCTATACCAATTATTTTCGAAGGGAAGAGGAACACATGGACGCTCTATTAGCACTGCCACCGATGTACTATGTCGCCATGGTCGCCAAGGTTCTCATAGCCTTTGTATTCGTACTGTTGACGGTGGCTTATGCAACCTACGCAGAACGGAAAGTCATCGGTTTTATGCAGGTGCGGCTCGGACCGATGCGGACCGGTTGGTACGGTTTGCTTCAGCCGATTGCTGACGGACTGAAACTCTTTTTCAAGGAAGAGGTTGTTCCTAAACAGGCAAGTACTTTTGCCTTTCTGGTTGCACCGTTGATTGCCCTGGTGCCTGCATTCATATCTTTTGCCGTCATACCCTTCGGCGGCAATGTTGAGGTATTCGGTTACACGATTCCCCTGCAGATCGCATCGGTGTACGACCCTACGGTAGGGAAGGTGCTTGACCTTAACGTCGGCGTTCTCTATATCCTCGGTATGGCGTCTCTCGGTGTATATGGGATTGTTCTTGCCGGTTGGTCCTCCAACAGCAAGTACTCTCTGCTTGGCGGTCTCCGCGCTTCTGCGCAGATGATTTCCTACGAACTGGCAGCTGGCCTGGCAATCGTTTCCATCTTTCTCATGTCCGGCTCTCTTTCCCTCAACCAGATCGTTGCTGACCAGGCGGGTGCTTTCGGAGTGGCCGGCTGGTATCTGTTCCGCAACCCCTTCACTTTTCTTGCGGGCATCATTTTCTTCATATGCTCGATAGCAGAGATCAACCGCACCCCGTTCGATCTTCCCGAAGCTGAAACAGAACTTGTATCCGGATTCTGCACTGAGTATTCCAGTATGAAATATGCCATGTTCTTCATGGCTGAGTATGCCAACATGGTAACGGTCTGTGCAGTCACCACCACTCTTTTCCTCGGTGGTTGGCATGGGCCGGCGTTCCTGCCGGGATGGATGTGGTTCATTGCCAAGGTCTATTTCCTGATCTTTTGCTGCATGTGGATACGGGCTACCTACCCGCGCTACCGTTATGACCAGCTCATGCGGCTGGGGTGGAAAGTATTCCTGCCGATTACACTGGTCAATGTCGTTGCCACCGCTCTTTGGATCATGGTGGTAGGATAAAAAACGAAAAGAGGTAAATTCGCATGATAATGCCATTGCTGCAAGGTCTGAAGATAACGTTTCTCCATATGTTCAAGAAACCGGTTACCCTCCAGTACCCGGACGAACGGCCCAATGTTGTACCTAATTTTCGCGGGCTCCATGGCCTCAAGGTTTCCCATGAGCGGGCGAAATGCGTTGCCTGTTATCTCTGCCCTACGGTCTGCCCCGCCAAATGTATTACAGTTGAGGCGGGGGAGGATGCAAATCATGACAAATACGCGGCCCGCTACGAAATTGACATGCTTCGTTGCATATTCTGCGGATACTGTGTTGAGGCCTGCCCCGTCGATGCATTGAAGATGACCCAGGAATTTGAACTGGCCAGCTACAAGCGGGAAGACTTTGTGTTCGTTAAAGAAAGACTCTTAGAAAAGAAATAAAGGAGCAGCAATGGAAACCCTCTTCTTTACCATTGTGGCAGCAGTGGCTGTCCTTTCCAGCATTCTGGTGATCACCTGCAAGAATCCGATTAACAGCGCTCTGTCGCTGGTAATGACGTTCTTCTGCCTGGCTACCTTCTATGTCATGCTGGATGCCCCGTTCATGGCAGCTATTCAGGTCATTGTCTATGCGGGTGCGATCATGGTCCTCATCGTCTTCGTCATCATGCTCCTTAACATCAGGAGTGAAACGGGGAAACGCTCCAACCATGCCGTTGCCATCAGCAGCATTGTCGCCTTCTTTGTACTCTTTGAGACATGTTACTTCCTGTTCAGGAGTACGGCAGCCAAGGAGGGGATGGGGCCGATTACCAGCAGCGTGGTCGAAAGTGTCGGGCATACCGAATTGATAGGTAAGGCGATGTACAGTCAGTTCCTCCTTCCCTTCGAGATAACGTCGCTGCTTCTCCTGGTCGCCATAATCGGTGCCGTAGTCCTGTCGAAAAAGAAAATCTAACCAGTCAGGGGTGATGAAATGTTAGAGAAGTACCTCATTCTGAGCGCAATACTTTTTTCCATCGGTACCCTTGGTGTGCTGATCAGACGGAACGCCATCGTCATGTTCATGTGTATCGAACTGATGCTCAATGCTGTCAATCTGACCTTTATCGCTCTTTCAAAGCATCTGGGCAATATTGATGGTCAGGTATTCGTCTTCTTCGTCATGACGGTTGCAGCGGCCGAGGCGGCAGTAGGTCTGGCGCTGATGATCGCCTTCTTCAAAAACCGTGAGTCGATCGACGTTGAAGACATCAACATGATGAAGTGGTAATCGCATTCAAGTTTCAGGAACTATACGGACAAGGAGTCTGGAATGTTTGATAATGTATGGCTTATACCCCTCTTTCCACTGATCGGTTTTTTGATTAACGGATTATTTGGAAAGACCATCAAAGAAGAAAAGGTAATCGGCGGGATTGGCGCATTCGCCGTGCTCTGCTCCTTCGCGGTGGCGTGCATGACGCTCTTCAACATCATATCCCTCCCGGTCCATGAGCGGGTGCATAACGTGCCTATCTTCACCTGGATCAAGTCAGGAACATTCCAGGCAGACATCGCATTTCTTATTGATCCTCTCTCCTGCATCATGCTTATGGTGGTTACCGGAGTCGGATTCTTGATCCACGTTTACTCCATTGGGTACATGCATGGTGAGGAGGGCTTCTATAGATTCTTTTCCTACCTTAATCTGTTCATGTTCTCCATGCTTCTGTTGGTAATGGGTAACAACCTGCTTCTCATGTTTGTCGGTTGGGAGGGTGTCGGTCTCTGTTCCTACCTCCTCATCGGCTACTATTTCCACAAGAAATCCGCTGGTGACGCAGGCAAAAAGGCGTTCGTCATGAACCGGGTAGGTGACTTCGGGTTCCTTCTCGGTATATTCAGCCTCTACTGGTGGCTCGGTCAGAACCATGGCATCTGGACCATCCAGTTCACGGAGCTTGCCAAGCATGCCGAGCTGTTTCAGGGATGCACAATACTGACAGCCATTACCCTTGTCTTCTTTGTTGGTGCAACCGGCAAATCTGCACAGCTACCGCTCTACACCTGGTTGCCTGATGCCATGGAGGGTCCGACTCCCGTTTCCGCACTCATCCACGCCGCTACCATGGTTACCGCCGGTGTCTACATGATCGCCCGTATGAACTTCCTTTACATACAGGCGCCAACCACGCTTACGGTAGTAGCTCTAGTCGGTGGTGCAACGGCGCTGTTTGCCGCAACCATCGGTACTGCCCAGAATGATATCAAGCGTGTTCTCGCTTACTCTACCGTTTCCCAGCTCGGTTACATGTTCCTGGCCATGGGGGTCGGCGCTTTCGCAGCCGGTATCTTCCACCTCATGACCCACGCCTTCTTCAAGGCTTGTTTGTTCCTTGGGTCAGGTGCCGTCATTCACTCGATGCATGGAGCCCTGCACCATGCGCATTCTCATGATGACGCCCAGGATATGAGAAACATGGGTGGACTCTGGAAGAAGATGCCCCTGACCTACGGGACGTTCCTCGTTGCTACAATCGCCATAGCGGGAATACCTCCCTTTGCAGGTTTCTTCTCTAAGGACGAAATCCTCTGGCAGGCGTTTGCGAACCCGCTTCACGGCGATCTCAATTATCTTCTCTGGGGGATGGGTGCGCTCGCTGCGTTGCTGACGGCATTCTACATGTTCCGTCTGGTCTTCATGACCTTTCATGGCGAGTGTCGAATTAATCCGGCAGCCAAAGACCATCTCCACGAGTCCCCCATGGTGATTGTTTTCCCCCTTATCGTGTTGGCCATCCTTTCCGCTGTCGGCGGGTTTATCGGCATCCCGAAACTGATCGGCGATGCACTCGGCGGCGTTTCCAACAAATTCGAGCTTTTCCTCACACCGGTTTTCGAATTCTCCGAGGAATTCAACAAGACGCATGGGTTGATCGCCGCGCACCACAGCGCCGGAACCGAATGGGGTCTCATGCTGCTTTCGGTTGTCATTGCTGTGATTGGCATCAGCATCGCCTTTGTCATGTACGTTCAGAACAATACTCTTCCTGCCAAGTTCACCGCTACCTTTCCGGGTCTGCACCGGGCAGTGTTCAATAAATGGTACGTCGATGAACTGTACGATTTCCTCTTCGTCAACCCTTGCAAGTCCTTGGGGAATTTCCTCTGGAAAGGGTTCGACGTGGTTGTTGTCGATGGCATCGTCAATGGTGTAGGGAGTATCTTCATGGGTTTCAGTGGTGTACTGCGCCATATTCAGTCGGGCTATGTGTTCAACTATGCGTTCAGCATGACCCTTGGCGTTGTCGTAATTGTTGCCTTCTATATCTTCCGGTAGTACCCAGACAATTTTTAACAGGAGCAAAAGGAGCAGAGTAAATGAACCAGATGCCCGCGTTACTGAGCATAATTACATTCACACCGCTGATCGGGGTAATTCTTCTCCTCTTTATGAACAAGAATAACCACTCCGTCCTTCGCGGCCTCGCGATGGTAGTGACCCTGATTACCTTCCTGGCGTCCCTGCCTCTGGTTACCGGGTTCCAGTCCAACGCCGAGTTTCAGTTCGTGGAGATGGTTCCCTGGATCGCTGCAGGCCCCTTCCAGATGAACTATCACGTTGGTATCGACGGCATCAGCCTCTGGCTCGTGATCCTGACAACCTTTATCATGCCGATCGCGGTACTCTCAACCTGGACTGCCGTTGAGGAGAAGGTCAAGGAGTACATGATCTGTCTCCTGCTCCTTGAGGTCGGTATGCTCGGTGCTTTCATCTCCATCGACCTGTTCCTTTTCTACATATTCTGGGAAGTCATGCTTATCCCGATGTACTTCATAATCGGGATCTGGGGTGGTAAACGTAAGGTTTACGCTGCGGTCAAGTTCTTCATTTACACCATGGTCGGCTCTCTCCTCATGCTTGTGGCGCTTATCTACCTTTACTTCAAGGCAGGCGGTGGTGATTTCAATCTGTTGAACTTCTATCAGCTTTCCCTCGACCCCGCGACACAGACGTGGCTGTTCCTTGCCTTCGCACTCGCATTTGCCATCAAGGTGCCGATGTTCCCACTGCATACCTGGTTGCCTGATGCACATACCGAAGCACCGACGGCAGGTTCCGTGATACTTGCTGCTATCCTCCTGAAAATGGGGACTTACGGTTTTGTCCGCTTCGCAATGCCACTGTTTCCAGACGCAACCGCAAAATTCACACCGCTTATAGCCACTCTTGCTGTGATCGGCATCATCTATGCCGCACTCGTGGCGATGGTGCAGGAGGACGTCAAGAAGCTGGTTGCTTACTCGTCTGTTGCCCATCTCGGGTTCGTTATGCTCGGAGTGTTTGCCCTCAACCAGCAGGGTGTGGCGGGTGGCATGTTGCAGATGCTCAACCATGGTGTTTCCACTGGTGCACTGTTCCTTATCGTCGGCTTCATTTATGAACGCCGGCATACCCGACTCATTACGGACTTCGGTGGCCTCTCCAAACAGATGCCGGTTTTTGCAACTATTTTCATGGTTGTAACACTGTCATCGATCGGCCTTCCAGGAACCAACGGTTTCGTCGGCGAGTTCCTCGTCCTGCTCGGCGCTTTCGAGGGCGGTCTTCGCTGGTATGCCGTTATCGCTACGAGCGGCGTTATCCTGTCAGCCGTGTATATGCTCTGGATGTTCCAGCGGGTCATGTTCGGCGAGCTTAACAACCCTAAGAATCAAACCCTGAAAGACCTTAATGCCCGTGAGATTGCCATAATGGCGCCCCTCCTTGTGCTTATCTTCTTCATGGGTGTATACCCCACGCCGTTCCTGAATAAGATGAGCCCTGCCATCGACAGGATGATCCAGCTCTCCACAACAAAATACGCAGCACGCCTTCAGCAGCAGGTACCTGCTGGTCTCCAGCAGATGGCCCCGATGGTCACCACGCCCCCTGCGATGGAGATGAAGTAACACGTTAACGGTTTCAGAATAGTCACCGGAGGAAATATTTGATGGAAACACTCGTTATGCCAGCCATAAACTTCGCCGCAATCATGCCGGAGACAATCCTGTCGATTGTTGCCATGGTGCTGCTGCTCCTCAATGTCTTTGTTCCCGGCGAGCAAAAGGCCTACCTGGGGTACCTGAGCCTCGTCGGAATTGTCGTCGCTTTTTTCAGTGTAGTCAGCGGTTGGAACGCTCCGCTATCGCTTCAGGAGGGGTTCAACGGCTCAGTCCTGCAGGATAACTTCTCGCTCTTCTTTAAGGCGATATTCCTGATCTCCTCAGGGCTGGCGGTCCTGATATCGGATCACTATATGGTCAAGGAAGAGTGCAATCATGGTGAACTCTATCCGCTCATCCTCTTCGCCACGGCCGGTATGATGCTCATGTCATCCGGTACCGACATGATGACCATATTCCTCGGTCTGGAAGTTCTGTCTGTCTCCCTTTATGTGCTGGCTGGCTTCAAGCGTGCTGATACAAAATCAAACGAGGCTGGCCTCAAATATTTCCTCCTTGGCGCATTTTCAACCGGGTTCCTTCTTTACGGTATGGCACTTACCTATGGTGCCACCGGTACTACCAAAATAGCCGGGATCGCAGCGGCTGCCGCTCAGGATGGTACCCTTTCTGCCAATCCGATGTTTGTTGTCGGAATGCTCCTTATGGCGACCGGTTTCTCATTCAAGGTAGCGGCTGCTCCGTTCCACATGTGGACTCCTGACGTCTATGAGGGAGCACCTACCCCCATGACCGCATTCATGTCCGCCGGACCGAAGGCTGCAGGCTTTGCCGCCTTCATCCGGGTACTCATGGTTGCCATGCCGGTACTTGCCGTTGATTGGAGTAGTCTGCTCTGGGTACTGGCGGTACTGACCATGACAGTTGGTAATGTCATCGCCCTGACCCAGAACAATATCAAGCGGATGCTTGCCTACTCCTCGATTGCCCATGCCGGGTATTGCCTGGTCGGTTTTGCGGCAGGCAATGGCGAGGGAACTGCCGGTATACTCTTTTATATGCTCTCCTATGCGTTCATGAATATCGGTGCCTTCGCCATCATCATCCTGGTTGGCAAGAAAGGTGAACCGAACAATAACGTCGAAGATTATGCCGGGTTCAGCGTAAAGCACCCAGTACTCGCCATGGTCATGGCGCTCTTCCTCTTTTCTCTGGCAGGTATACCTCCCACGGCCGGCTTCATTGGTAAATTTTACCTCTTTTCCAGTGCCCTCAAGGCTGGGTATATCTGGCTTGTCATCATCGGTGTCCTTAACAGCGCCGCTTCATGCTATTATTACCTCCGGGTCATGGTCTTCATGTATATGAAGGACCCCGTCGAAGAATTCGACTGGATGAAGCTTAGTCCTCCCGTACTCCTCTGCATCGCTATTTCTGTGGTTGGTGTGGTCGTGCCGGGAGTCGTGCCGAGCATAATCCTGCAGCTGGCACAGAAAGCGATACTCCTCTAGTCCGGCTCATTATAAGAACGCTAGCCCCTCTGCCAAACAGCAGAGGGGTTTTTTTGTGCCTCTACATACTAACAATTCCGCTTATTCTACATTTATGCTGATCTCAAATTCGAGTGCCCTGAATTCTCAACGTTTTAATGGAAATGGTGTATGGAAATATCGATGATGGAACGTTTGATTGACCGATTTACCAGGTCTGCCCGGAGCCATGATCAGGCGATGGAGTCTCTTGATGAAGAAACGGCAAATCGCCAGGCGGATATCCTTGCCCGGCTTGCAGCAAGCATACTTGCAGAAGGTAAGGAAGGAGAACAGAAACTTGAGGCCCTCTCCCTCAGCCCAGAGGCGGCAGTAGCGGGGATGGCCGCAGTCTACCTGCTCCCATACAACCCAGAACATGCCCTGTCTGTGCTGCGCAGGGTTGCACAAGAACCGACTCTTCTTGGATTTCGAGCCGGTTGCGCAATTGAACGCTGGGAAAAGGGGGAGTGGGGGTAAGCTTCAGCTTCCGACAGGCAGTCTGTTGCTTCTGGTGGGTGAGCAAAAAGTTGGTATACTCACAGTCTGTAGATATGGGGTGAGAGAAATGGCTGACGAAAAAGACCGTGAACTGCTCGGTGACATACCAAGCCCCCGGAGGACTGACACCCTCACCGAGCGAATCGAACGGCTACGGCGCGAAATTGGGAAGGGTGACCGGGTCTATACACCCGGCGAGCTTAGTACCCTCGAAAGGCAACTGGAAGAGTATGAGCACCTGCTGGAGATACTTCAGTATCGCTGAAAGAGAGGGGCGGTACATTGTGAAGAAAGTAACCATTGTACTCCTTATTCTCTTTTTGGGTGGAGTATTCATAGATGCTTCCGCAAAAGCCGGGAATGACGGCCCGGGTTTATCCGGTGCCCGCGAGTTCAAGGAAATTGTCGTAATGTGGCGGGTCTGGAAAAACGGCGACCAGCTTTCCGTCACCGGAGGTATTCGAGCAATAGGTCCCAAGCCTGTCCGGAACCTGGAGTTACGGGCGCGGCATATTTCCGCAACGGGTGAAGAACTCGGCCGCGCCACGTTCGCTTTTTTCCCTACGACTATCGAGCCTGGTACCTTTCTCCACCAAGGGCTCTCCCTGCCGGTACCGCCGGGAAAGAAGCCGGCCAGCATCGAACTGGTCTACGTCTACTACCACGAAGATGATGAAGAGGAGGTACTTCCCACATTCGAGGGATTCAAGGTGGATCTGTCTGAGTTAAAGTAACAAATGGGACCATCATCAGTTCAACCGATCTCCGCAACTTTCCCAATCCCGCAATTATCATGATAACAGGCAACAGCATCAAGACGGACTGCGGAGCGTGCTGCAATGGCATCCGGTTTATTCGAATATTTTGCTGCCCATGGGGACGTATATGGACGAGCCTCTATGACTCAATCCTCTTCCCTTGCATCGAATCCCGCCTTTCCATCTCCCTGTCGATTGCGTTCAGCACTTCGAACTTTGCCGTCGACCATTGAGGCGCAACCAGATGGTCACGGCCACCGTCTCCGGTAAGGCGGTGGATGCATATCGAAGGATCCAGCCGCTCAAGAAAGTCGCAAACAAGCTCCACGTATTCGTCCTGGTCAAGCAGCCGAACCTCCCCTCGTTCATACAGATTCGCCAGCTCCGTTCCTGCCATAACGTGGCAGAGATGGAGCTTTACCCCGTTCACACCCAGATCGTTCAGTAACCCGGCTGTTGACAGCATATCATCGCGGTTCTCGCCAGGCAGACCGAGGATTACGTGGGTGCAGACCCGCAAGCCGAGGGATCTTGCAGATTGGATGGCCGTTATTGACGCAGCTGCGTCGTGCCCGCGTCTGATGAGCGACAGGGTCCTGTCGTGGAACGTCTGGATCCCCAACTCAAGCCAGAAGTAAGTGCGCCGGTGGTAGCCGACGAGAAGGTCAAGGACATCGGCGGGAAGGCAGTCCGGGCGGGTCCCGACAATGAGGCCTACCACGTCCGGGACAGTCAGCGCCTCATCATACAGGGTGCGAAGCGCCTCGGCAGTTGCATAGGTGTTGGAGTAAGGCTGGAAGTAGGCCATGAACCGTGCCGCCTTGTATTTGCGGGCCATGACCTCCTTGCCGTCCTCCAATTGCCCGGTAATGGAAAGGTCACGTGCGATGCCGAACGAACCGGAGCCGTCACCACCGCAGTAGATGCATCCCCCCGAACCCACGGTGCCGTCACGGTTCGGGCAGGTGAAACCCGCATCCACGGAAATCCGGTGTACCCGGCAGCCGAAGACCCGCTTCAGCTCCTCGGAAAATGGGTTGTAGCGCTTGCCAGTCATCCACACATCCTCGACAATAAGCTATCTACCACATGGGCACAAAGACAGAAATAAAAACTTAAAAACTTGTTTAACAGGGATGGACAGGATAGACAGGATAAAAACGAAAAACATTTCGATCAAAGCCTTTGACCTTAATCCTGTTCATCCTGTGCATCCCTGTTAATTCGATTTTAAAGGTTTCGCGGTATACCGTGCCAGAGCATCATTGCCTGCCCTACCGCCCCAGGAGCCGCATGTACTCCTGGACCGTAACTGACGTATGCCAGTGTCCGGTCAGACGTCCCAAAATGGTCCCCCCCCAGAAGAGAAGTACAACCAGCAGCGCGAACAGCAGGCCGGGAACGATGATCTTTCCGCCGGTCAGTTTCATCTCCAGTGCCCCCTCGGCGCGGCAATGGCTGATGCAGCGCCAGCAGCCGATGCATTCGGGCGAATGGACCCGCCGCTTTGCCATGACAGGGATGTAGGAGGGGCAGACCTGGGTGCAGACCCCGCAGGAGACGCAAAGTTCTCCATTGCGGCTTACCTTGGTGGGGGAAACCATGGAAATGAGGCCGACGAGGGCACCGTAGGGACAAAGAAAGCGGCAAAAGGGGTTACGCACCGGCAGGGAGAGAAGTGTGAGGAAAAGGATCACCCCGAGAGAAAACAGGGAGGGGTTGAGAAAAAAATCGAGCATCCGCACGTCGGCGGTCTTATTGTAGTCGGAATAGATAAAGGAGGTGATCTGTTCCGGCCCCATGACCATGAGGATGGAGTAGAGAAAGAAAGCGAGCAACAGGTACTTGATGCCACGCAGCGCCATGTCCAGCCAGCGTGGGGGAGGGTAGTTGCGGTGGAACAGGCCGAACCCCCCCTTCCAGAGGAATTCCGACAGGGTGCCCACCGGGCAGATCCAGGAACAGAAGGAGCGCTTGAGGACGAAGGAGACGGCAACGATGGTGAGGAAGATGACAAGGCCGGCTGGATGCACCGGATTGATATCTCCCGTCATCAGCCATTCCTTGAGGCTCACCAGCGCAGAGATGGGGAGAAAACCCTCCACGCCATCCGGTCGGGCAACGAAGGTGGTAGCGCCGCCGCTGCGGCAGTAGCGGACGAAACGGAAAAATTCCACGCCGAGATAGACCATGAAGAGGAGATATCCCCATTGCACGGCGATCCGGAGCGGTTGCATGAAACGTTTACCCATAATGGCTCCCGGTTGCTGACACAACAGAATGATTACTGCTCCCCAAAAGGTTGGGGATAAAAAGGAAAATAGATCCTGCATGGGCATGCATTGCGACGTATTGTGTCGCAGCTATCTGCTATCCTTATACCATAGATCAAGAAAGAGGTGACGTCATGGAACCTATGGTGGTGTTCGGAGCGGGACTGGTGCTGTACTGTGGATATCTGGCGGTTGTGGACAGCTGGCGCGATCGTCGGCGGAGCCGGGTGAAAGTCCGGGCCGCGGTCAAGGCAGCCGTCAAGGTGACAAGCCATCGGCGCCGGTCTCTTTGCGCAGCAGCGGGTCGAGCAGGTGCCGTGGCTGCACGTTGGCAAGTGCCCGCAAAAGGCTCCGCTTGACGTGGGGTATGTCCTGCTCCAGGTGGTGCAGCAGTTCCTTCATCCGCTTGCGCTGCTGGTCGGCAACGCCGCAGACCGGGCAGCAGCAGCAGACAACCGGGAAGCGGTTCAGGCGGGAGAAGGTGACAATGTCCTCCTCTTCCACGTAGACCAGGGGGCGGATAACCGTAGTCTGGCCGTTGTCGGCCAGCATGCGCGGTGCCATCGCCTTTAGCGAGCCGACAAAAAACTGGTTCAGGAGCAGGGTTTCCACGAAGTCGTCCATGTGGTGACCCAGGGCGAGCTTGTTACAGTTGAAACGCTGGGCGAGGCCGTAGAGAACCCCCCGCTTGAGCCGGGCGCAGATGGAGCAGTAGGAAGAACCGGGGCGCCGCTTCTCCTGGATGATGCCATAGTGCTCGGTCGCCTCCATGTGATGGGTGAAGCCATGTTCCCGCAGGTGCTCGGCGATGACGCCGGACTGGAAGCCGGGATAGCCGGAGTCGATATTGATTGCCATGATGTCGTATTTTACGGGGGCCCGCCGCTGCAGTTCAGCCAGGATATGGAGCAGCGTATAGGAGTCCTTCCCCCCCGAGACCGCAACCGCTATCCGGTCCCCCTCCTCGATCAGGCCGAAGTCGGCTATTGCCCTTCCCACGCCATTCTTGATCCGCTTGTACAGCTTGTCCTCGATCAGTGCCACGCAAACTCCCCATCGTTCAGTTAATCCTGAAAATGGCAGTTGAATGCAGCCGGAAGGAGTACCTGAGGGGTATTTCGTCGTAATTCTTGGTGAAATGAAGCGTCCGCAGCCGATCCTGTCCGAACCCGCAGGGTGAGTTGATCGGCTGCAGCGCAATGAGCCTAGAATTACAGAAATAGCCCTTTAGTACGACTGCAGGCAGTGTTCAACTGCCGACTACAGGTTAAAATATAAGAGTACCGGAAAGCCACGAATCAAGTCAAGGAGAGGATTTTCCCTGTGCGGTTCGTGGGCCCTGGCGACAAATGTTTTAAGGATGAGCGCCATCCCCCTTGTCGAAACAGGACTAGTTTGGTATTATTTAACCGCTGCAGTTTTGACGCACCAAACGACAAACAAGGAGACTAGCATATGAACGACGTGATCGAGATAAAACCGGGGCTCTACTGGATAGGGGCAGAAGACCCCGGCCTGCGCACCTTTGACGACCTCTTCCCGACGGAGCAGGGAACCACCTACAACTCCTACCTCATCAAGGGGAAGGACAAGATCGCCATCGTCGATACGGTGAAGGAGGAGCGGGCCGAGGAGTTTCTTGCCAAGGTGAAAAAACTTGTCGACCCGGCCGACGTGGACTACTTCATCATCAACCACACCGAGCCGGACCACTCCGGGTCGCTCGCCTTCATGCTCAGGCACTGCATCAAGGCGACCGTGGTCTCCACCCAGGCTGCCAACACCTTCCTCAAGAACCTGATCCACACCGATTTTACCGCCCACATCGTCAAGGACGGGGAGGTGATCGATCTGGGGGGGAGGCATGTCCGCTTCATCGTCGCCCCGTTCCTCCACTGGCCAGACACCATGTTTACCCTCCTGGAGGAGGATGGTGTCCTCTTTACCTGTGACGCCTTCGGTGCCCATTACTGTGGCCCGTCCATCTTCAACGACGAATTGCCCGAATACCTCAAGGACATGCAGTTTTACTTCGACTGCATCATGCGCCCCTTCAAGGACCGGGCGCTGGCGGCCATCGCCAAGATCAAGGGTGAGCGGATCGAGGTTGTCTGCCCCTCCCACGGCCCGGTGCTTCGCTCCGACCCGTTGAAATATATCGGCTACTACGAGACCTGGTGCCAGCCGGTTGCCGGAGGGAAAAGGGTGGTGATCTTCTATCTCTCCCCCCATGGCAACACGGAAAAGATGGCGGCGGCCGTCGCCAAGGGAGCGGCTCTGCCGGGGGTGGATGTGCTCACCTACCACATCAACCATCTCACTGCCGACGAAATCCGCGACCACATGGAGGAGGCGGACGCCCTGATCTTTGGTATTCCCACCATTAACCGGGATATCCCCAAGCCGATGTGGGACGTGCTTGCCTATCTATCATCGGTCAGGCTGAAGAGCTCACTTGCCGCCGTCTTCGGCAGCTATGGCTGGAGCGGCGAAGCGTGCAAAATAGCCGAGGAGCGCCTCAAGGGGCTCAACTTCAAGCTGCCGGTTCCCTTTGTCCGGGCACCCTTCACTCCCCGTCCGGAGGCGCTGGAACAGTGCGAACTTCTGGGACGGACCATCGCCGAGGAAGTAGTGAAGAAGTAGCGGTCATCATCAACGCAGCTAACGTGAATCCATGGGGAATGAACAGATGACTCCAGACAATCCAGCCGCGAAGCCGGACGAAGCACTGACGCCGCACGACACACGGTATCTGCTGGTTCTCCCCTTTTCCACCGACCCTGTACTGGCACGGCGCTTTCTCGCAACCGACCGGGATATAGTCGGCAACATCCGCTTCGGCAAGCTGCTTGAAACCCTCGACAAGGTTGCCGAGAACACAGCCCTGGCGTACGTCAACAGGTTCCATCCCGACGCCAGGGTCGTCACTGCCGCCATCGACAGCGTGGTCGTGCGACACCCGGCCGATACGAAACACGACCTGGTTTTCTCGGCCCAGATCAACCACGTGGGGAAATCGTCCCTCGAAGTCGGCATCCGGATTGAACATCTGGGGCCGGGTTCGGGGCATGTGGCCACCGCCTATTTCACCATGGTGGCCCGTTCCACCGACGGGGGACAGGCACGGAGCCTCTCCCTGCCGCCCCTCGACTACGTCCTCGACATCGAGAAGCGCCGGTATGAAAAGGCCAACCAGCGGCGGCAGGTGTACCGGGAGAGCCTGGCCAAGGCCGAGGAGATGCCGTCCCTCGACGAATACCTGCTCCTCAAGAAACTGCACAAGCAGCAGGAGACGGAAGGGTTCTGCGGCATCCGCGCCAGCGCTCTCGTGCTCCAGTCCATCCAGCGGGCCTATCCGGAACAGGAAAACGTTCCGAAAACCATTTTCGGCGGGTATCTCATCCGGCGGGCCTACGAACTGGCCGCCCTGGCCGCCGAGATGGTGGCACCGGACCGGGTGGTGCCGTGCCAGGTGAACAGGATCAATTTCAACCAGCCGGTGCTCCTCGGCGACCAGCTGAAGTTCTCCGCACGGGTGGTCTACACCGGGAAGACGACCATTACTGTCCAGTCGGACATCGAGCGGTTTGCCCGGGGCGTCGGCGACAAGGCGCTCTCCAATTCCTGCCTCTTCACCTTCAGAAACGTCGATACCACCATGCAGCCGCAGCCGGTGCCGTTCATCTACCCGGTTACCTATGACGAGGACGCCCGGTTTCTGAATGCCTATCGTCAGCGGGTCGACTGAGCCCGGCGGGTGTTCTCAGGTAAAGATTGACTTCCGGGGGAAAGCCATATATTGTTCCTGTTATATATCAGCACGTTATAGTCGGTACTGCTGAATCATCTACGAGAATCGATCCACGATCGGATCATACCCAGCAGGAAGGAGAATCTGAAATGAAGAAGGTACTAGCCAGCATTGCAGGTGTCCTTGCTACCGCCAGTTTTGCCATGGCCGGCGTTGGTGTCGGCGTTGACGTCGCTACCCCCAACGTGAGGGTGCAGGTCGGCACTCCCCAGCCTCCCCCGGTGACCGTGGTGCATCACGATACGGTCATTGTCAAGGAGAAGGGTGACAACGGCAAGCACAAGGGGCATTACAAGGAGAAGAAACACAAGAAACACAATAAGCATGACGATTGATCCGGCCCGCCGGTTCATCGCTGACATGTAACGCAAAAAGCCCGCTCGTGCGGGCTTTTTGCTGTGCGGTCTGTGGGTTAGTCCCTTCAACGACAGACGACGATGTTCCCTGTTTCCGAACGGAAATCGAATACCACCTTCACCTTTCTCTCCCGTAACTGCCGCATGACCTGTCCCACCTTGTCGTCGAGCGTATGGCTCGAATCGCTCAGATCCGCCCACTCCCGCGTCACGAACTCCTCGATCATATTCCGCAAGGTCTCCGGGGCTATCCGGTCGTAGGGGACCTCAATTCCTTCTTCCTCAAGGTCAGGCCGTTTTTCCCCTGTCATCTTTTCCCCCTTTCCGGAAGGAAACTACTAGCGCCGGTTCCCCCCCAGCCTGAGCAGCATCAGAAACAGATTGATGAAATCCAGGTAGAGGGTCAGGGCTCCCATGATGGCCGGTTTCCTTCCGCCTCCCTGGGCAGCCATCGCCTTGATCTTCCAGGTGTCGTAGGCGGTCAGTCCGGTGAAGACGATCACCCCGATGGCGGAGATGATCCAGGAGACCCTGCTGCTCCCAACGAAGATATTGACGATGGAAGCGATCACCACGCCGATCAGCCCCATGAAGAGAAAGCTTCCCCAGGAGGTGAGGTCACGCCTGGTGATATAGCCGTAGCCGCTCATGGCGCCGAACATCCCGGCGGTGACGAGAAAGGTGGAAGCGATGGAGTCGGCGGTGTAGATGAGGAAAATGACAGAAAAAGTGATGCCGTTCAGGGCTGAATAGGCGAGGAACAGCATGGTCGCCGTGGAGGCGCTCAGCCGGTTGATGGCGCCGGAAAGGGCGAACACCATGCCAAGCTCGCCGAGCATAAGGCCGTAGAAGACGAGCCGGTTGCC
Organism: Deltaproteobacteria bacterium; assembly: GCA_021848385.1. Classification (GTDB taxonomy): domain Bacteria; phylum Desulfobacterota; class Desulfuromonadia; order Geobacterales; family Geobacteraceae; genus Geomobilimonas. The sequence continues at coordinate 5,527 of JAJZUQ010000001.1, read as the reverse complement.
GGTGATGGCCTGCAGGAGGGTCGGGGACGAGAGGGTGACCACAGCCATCAGGGCGGTGAGGAAGAGTCCTGCGCCCATCCATGCGTAGACCTGGCGGATGAGGGTGTTCTGTGCGGCAACGAGCTGGTCGCTCGTCTGGGGATAACTTATGTCGAACTGGTTCATCGTCTGCTCCTTTGTCTCAGGGTAGTGACCGGTTTATGGTGGCGATGTTCTGGCCGTTTGTCAAGAGAATGCCACTCAGTAAGGGCGCAGCTGCTGGCCCGCGCCGATGTGCCAGTGGAGATGCTTGGAGGACTGGTAATCACCCAGGTTGGTATAGACCCGGGCTCCGCCGAAACGGGCCATGAAATCCCCGGCGATCACCTTCGCCCTCCCCATCAGCTCCAGCAGCAGGTCGTTGTCCGCCTCTTCCAGGGTGAGCAGCGATTCGATGTGCTTTTTAGGGAGAAGGACGACATGGGCTTCCCAGATGGGGTTGGTGTGGTGGAAGGCGAAGACCCGCTCGTTCTGGAAATAGACCGGTACCTCCGTAAGGCCGGCCAGAATATTGCCGCAGTAAAAGTCACAGGTGGGTTCGGTCATCGGTTGCTCCAGGAGAGTTGATCTGTATCGTGTGTAAGGGGTTTAAACGGGACAGGCTGCGTTTTCTGCAAAACGCAGCCTGTCTCACGCGTGTTGTTTATGGATTGTAGTTACCAGTCTTCCCCTTCATCTCCGGCCATTCTGTCCAGATGGGGATGGGTGGTCATGTGTCTATCTTCGCCCGACCGCAACCAGGTGTACACGAAGAGGATGGCCGATACCAGCGTGACGATAAGAAGACTCATGCCCGTTCCGAACATTTCCCAGCCGATGCCTGTCATGGTGGCAACCTCCTTTCGTCGTCGGTTCGTTCACGGTGCAACAGCGTCGAACCTTTGTTTCTGCCTGACTTCATAATAGCACATCTGGGGCTGGAGGGTCCCCGGAATTTTCTGCGTTCATTTCTTCCGCGGGCCAGCGGCCGGCCGCTGCCGGTTCCCCCCGAGCAGCTGCGTGCATACCACCTCCAGCCCCTTGTCCTTGTGGGAAATCCACCAGTCGGCACTCGTCTGCAGGTTCACCAGGGGTTCGATGGCCTTGAAGATCTCCGGAGAGGTCTCCTGCCAGACCTTCAGCCGGTCCTTCCGCACCTTCTCCGCCCAGACCACCAGCTTGGGTGCTCCCGTCAGCTTCATGAGCGCTCCTTTCCCGGCAACCGCTCTGCTGCGACGAGCCGCAGGTACAGCCGCTCGACTTTGGCTCTCGCCCAGGGGGTCCTGCGCAGGAATTGCAGGCTGGACGAGATGCTGGGAGAATTGTGGAAGCATCGGATATCGATCCGCCGTCCCATGGCTTCCCAGCCGTAATGTTCCACCAGCCAGGCAAGCATGGCTTCCAGGGTGATGCCGTGCAGGGGGTCTTTCGGTTTATGGTCGGTCATTGTGTGCTCTCTTGGGGGAATCCCACTCCTATTACCCTTTATTGAAACCGGGAAAGATCAATTCCGGCGATCCCGGCCGCTACACGGGCTTTTTTGACCCAGCCGGTTCCGCGTAATGTCAATGATTCCCATGCCAATGCGATATCTCCGGGTCGGTCCTCGTGTAAGAGAGAGATTAAGGCTTGGGCTTGCTTCAGGTCTTTTTTCATCTTGTCGGTAGCAGATGCCCCACGCTCCTGAGAAATAATCAACTTGTGAAGCGCATACCGCGCAGGTTGCGGTATACGGACAAGGCAGGGTGTCCCGGCGATCATAACCGCACTTACCGGGTCCTCCAGCAGAAAGTCAAGGAAGCGGAGCGGAGTAGCTGCAGCATTAAGCCGCCGGATCGGCACGGGGACCTGACTCCCCTTTCTCATCGGAGTCAGGATGTCCACGCGAAGAGTTTTGCCTCTAATGGCAAAACTGGTCGATGGTTCTGTGCGGGATAGTCGCGGCACGGGGAAAAATCCCATCTCAAGGGATTCGAGAGTGTCCGGGATGTCGGTTTTAAGTTCAGGAACAGCAACCGATATCCCTGTGTCCGTTGCTATATCCACATCTTGTGTCATCCTTGCGTCCCTGCCCCATATGACACCGAGATGGCCTCCCATCACTACGAAGGCAATTGTGCCCACGAGCACCCCGCCAAGGCTGAAAACGCCGCTGTCCGCCAATCTGGAGATGACTTTTGCCATGTCGGGTTGTACTGGCCAGGCACCGCCAGCTATTATCTGTGCGGAGAGACGTTGCAACATAACTTCATCGGCACGAACGTCTTTCTCACCGGCTCGCCGAATCTCGATCAACCGGCGAACGCTCTCGTTATCAGGCCCGAGATAGATCTGGGAACGGCCCGTGGGGAGTGTTGCCTGGAAATAGTGGTAGATGTTTCCTTTAACCGTCTTCGTCACAAACTCGCCCGGCAGGCGAGCGATAGTGCGCATTGCCTCAAATACTTCCAGCCGTTCGCGCAGGTCTGCATACAACACCATTGTCTCGCCACCGATACGTTCCATAGCTCAACTCCTCAGTTATACTCTTTAGTTCCCGGTTTTGAGTATAACCTGGTTATACTCAAAATTCAATGAGTATGAGTATAACTGACTGTATGAACATGGCTGCCTGTGGGGTGGGGGCATTCTGGAGAGTCAGTCCCAGCGCAACTGCTGGTTGGCGAAGTCGATGTGGAAGCGGTGGTCACGGAGAAAGTTCATGCCGAGGAGCCCGTCGTTTATCCCCTTTTCTCCCTGAAACGGCATGATACTAACTTCTATCGGAGAACTGGCCCTTGTTCCGACGGTAATCGAGTCAAGCATGGCTGACCTGGTGGCGACCTGACTTCCGTTAGCAATCCGCGCCGACCTTCCGCGAGTAGCGTTCCAGTCGATATTGAGCCGGGCGGCGACATCTTCATGGATCGTGGTCACCGTGGCTCCGGTATCAAGGACGAGCCACACCTGTACGGCTATACTGCCGTTGCGCAAGGTTACCGGTACGAGCACCTGGTCACCGACAATTTTCACGCTGGTCGTCTGCCCCTTCTCCCTATCCTTGTACTTCGTAACCCGGTTGCGATAGGCAGGGGGGATGCTGTCTTCATTGTCAACGAAGTGGATTACACCATTGGCGTCCGTGTACTTGTAGAAGCTGGCCCCTTCGGGCGGGGTCGCCACCTCCTCCTGGGCCGGCGGTTCATTCCGGGGGGCCGGCGGCTGTTGACGCTCCGTTCCGGTCACAGCACTGGCCGGTGCCGGTGGTTGCAGGGGCTGCCCGGTATGATTACCCGCCAGGAGCGTCCCGAAATGGCCGGGAGCCAGCAGGAAAACGGCAGCCACTCCGACTGCCAGCAGAACCAGCAATATGATGAGCATGGGATGGCTTTGCCCCTCGCCGCCACGCCGAACTCTGCGCGCACGGGGATTATGGATGAGCCCTGCTGGCTCTTCCTTGAGCAATCTTTTTTTCAGCTGGTTCGAGGAGAGTTGAGACACGACCCTATTTATACTCCTTTAAAAATCCACTGGTACGCAGAAAAACCGGAAACTGGGGAAACAAGCCGATTATGATCAATACACGAGTTCCGATCCGCTCCATGATGCTCGGACAGTGAGGTCACAGCGGCTTACCTCTGCGCCGCGGCCGTCGTCTGTTCAGCAGCAGTCGCTGCTGCAGCTCTTCGTCATAAAAAGAAATGGTTTTTTCCAGCAGTGCTGAGAGTTCTGTCAACAAAGGGTAGCGCGGGTTGAACGTGTACAATCGGGTGCGGCCGGCAGTGCGGCTCGCCAGCACTCCGCCTGTTTCCAGCTTGTCCAGCTGCTTCTGGATCGGTGCCAGCGAACTGCTGTAGAAGGTTGCTATTTCTCGGGCATACCCCTCACCTCTGGCATTCAGGAAGGTAAGGACGCGCTCGCAGCTGATGGAACCGACAATTGCTTCAATCATGATTTTTCGACCCGTAGTACCTTAATGTAGGTCATATAACCTATATTGTAAGTCAGTATATCAGTGAGCAGCGATTGTCAAGAACAGAAATTGGGCCGGCAGACGGAGTAAGTAACTAAAACAAGGAATCGAGTGGTACACAGAAAAACCGGGAAGTGTTCCTGACCCCCCTAATTCCCTTCCATCAGAACCGGTAGACCTCGCGCCGGTGGCCGACCTTGACCACCCACACGGTGAGTTGGGAATCCTGGATGGAATAGACGATGCGGTAGTTTCCCTGGCGCAGGCGGTACTTTTCCTGGCCGGAAAGCTTCTCGCACCCCATGGGGCGGGGGTTTTCCGCAAGAGTTCCGATCCGCTCCATGATGCGTTGCAGGTCGCCTTTGGGAATGGCAGCCAGCTCCTTCCGGACCGAATCCTTGAAGAAAATGCTATATGCGGCCATTGGCCTTGAGCTCTTTCAACACGGCTTCGTAGGAAACCAGTGGCTCGTTGACCCGCTCTTCGAAAGCTGCCAGGTCCTCGGCGTCCTCGGCCAGTAACTGCTGCATTGCATCGTTGACGATATCGGAAAGGGATCGTGAGGTCACCAGCGCCTTGTGTTGCAGCGCTCGGTGAATGGCAGGGTCAAAGTAGACGGTAGCCCGTTTGGTACGTGCGCTCATGGTTCTTTCCTCCTGGGCATACCGTAGCACTATAACGTCATGACGTCAAGACGTTGCGTGCGGTTCGCTAGGAGGGTGTCGGTTGGGCGGAACAGCGAGGTTAGTGTGGTGTTTGGCCGGCGAAGCGGGGGATTTTAGCAGCCGAGAAACTTGTGGGTGCGGTGCCATTCCAAATGTTGCTGTCCTGGCCAGTAGGCGGTGTTGGCTGGCAGAGCGATCCGCTTGTCTCTCATACGTCCAAGCTGGAACGCCTCCTCCCCAGCTTCGGCAAAGTGCCGGTCGGCAATTAGTATCGTGTAGTCATCCCGGAGGGTCCAGAGACCGTTGTCGAACAGCCAGTGGGCATTCTTGCAAAGAGCAATGCCGTTGGTGGGATCGTTGTTGCGGCTGTGGGCGAACTGATGAATGTGGCAGGCATCAACTATAGAACCGGAAGTGAGGGTGACCAACCGGTAGCCGGTCAGGGCGCAGGTGTAGTTGTAGGCAGTTACCACACCGATCCTGAAGCGTCCTTCCCTTCCCCGCTCGACAGCCTCACTGTCTGTCGGCAGCGGCGCAAAGCTATCCGCTGGTGGTTGTGCAACGCCAGTCAGTGCCCAGAGGGCGGCCTGTTCGTGCGATTCGAAATACGTCTGAATAAGGATGGCTCGGGCCTGCTCGCGAAAGGCATGATCATTCAGTGCGGCAAAAAAGGGTGGGTCAAACTGAATGTAAGCCGGCAGGTCACGATATTTCATGACCTTCTGCTCTGCATCAAGCGGCAGCCAGAAGCCTGCGGACTTCATATGGAACAGCACTACTGTCCGGTTAATTTCGAATGTACTGGCTTAACCACCTGATTATTAATGTTCTTTGACACGATTGTTCTTTTTTCGATTTGAATTCATCCCGGGGCTCCGGGGTGGTACCTTCC
>JAJZUQ010000077.1 GCA_021848385.1 Deltaproteobacteria bacterium | reverse complement strand
GTCTCCTCCGCTGCCGATGCCTGGCTGGCGGCCGCCCGGTTCATCTGTTCCGAACCGCTGGATATCTCATTGGCCGCCGATGCCACCTGGTCCGACGTGGAACGTATCCGCCCAATCATGCTCCGCAAGTTTTCCGCCATCTTGTTAAGGGCATTACCCAGCGCCCCTATTTCATCGTTACTCTGCACCTGAACAGAGTCAATCAGATTACCACCAGCCACCACACTTGCAAAGCCGACAGCTTTCCGGAGTGGCACGATGACCATGCGGTTAGTTGCATAATAAAGAATTCCTACCATGGACATAATTATGAGGAGGGTCGCAATGGAGAGTACTGCGTACAACGCACGCACATCGGCAGTCAGTTCTTCCTCATAAGCGCCCGCTGCAATCACCATATTCCAGTCATCGAATGACGTGAATGCCACCATCTTTTCACGTGGGGCCGACTCCCCCTTATTCTGCCAGTAGTAATGGGTCACCCCTTCACGGGTCTTGAGCATCTCCTTGATGAATTCGCGCCCATCCGCATCCTTGGCGTCGAGGATGTTTTTCCCCTCTTCAAACGGGTCGAAAACAAGGGTCCCCTGCTGTTCACCGTTTTCGGCGTTCAAAGCGAAGATATAGCCTGTTTTGCCGATCTTTATTGCCTTGATCTGTTCTTTCATGAATTTCAGTGCATCGGTAGTATCCATGCCGACAAACAGCACTCCAATAACCTCGCCGCCGGCACCCTTGATTGGCACATATTTTGTCGAATAGTCCCGGCCAAAAAGATTGGCTCGGCCGAGGTAGCTCTCCCCTTTCATGAGAAAACCATAGGCAGGATGGTTCTTGCCAAGCATGGTTCCTATCGCCCGCGAACCATCCTGCTTTTTCAGCGAGGTGGTGATGCGGACGAAGTCGTCACCGGTTTTCGCAAATACGGTCGCTACCGCGCCGGTCATCTTCGTAAAACGGTCTATCGTCTCAAAATTCATATTGAGCACAGTGGTGCCATGCTGCAGCACCGGAGTATCTACCGTTCCTATTTTTATCTTACGGTTGGTGTCAAGGTGAAATCGTTCGGGGAAATAGGAGGTGAATACATTGGAAAACTTTTCCGTACTTTGGGTGATGCTGTGGTCATATACTTCCAGCATACCCTTGACAAGATTCACCTGACGCTTGAGATCGGTGATTGAATTCCTCTCCAGCATATTGCCGGAATAGACACCGATATATAAGGTGAAGATACTAAGCAAAACAAATACCAGTAGGGCTTCGGCAAGGACCAGCTTTTTCCCGAGCGACCAGTTTAATATTTTAGTCTTCATATCATTCTCCTATGTGTCTATGATCACCAGATTAGCAGTAAAGCATCACGCCACCTTGAACTCCGCCACCATTCCGGCCAGGTCAACTGCCTGCTGGGAGAGGTTCTGGGCAGAACGGGAGAGTTGCTCCACTGACGACAGGTTTTCCCGGGCGCTGTCGCTGATGGTCTCAACAGCCTGTACCACCATCTCGCCACCCTTCTTCTGCTCCGCCGTCGCATTGGCCACCGACATGGTCATGCTGTTCATACTGTTGACCGCCTCAACGATCTGCCGCGCTGAGAGTGCCTGCTCCTTCGTGGCGATGCTCACCTGCTGGGTTACGTGATTCATGTTCTCAACGGCAATCCGGATCTGCTTGCTCCCCAACGTCTGTTCTCGGGTCGCTCCTGTTACCTCCTGGGTGACGGTATTCATCCGCTCAACGGCAACCCGGATCTGCTTCCCGCCCTGGGCCTGTTCACGTGCCGCATTGGCCACCTGGGCCGAGGACAGTGTCATCCGCTCCACCGACTTCAGGACCTGCCCGGAAGCGTTGGCCTGCTCGCCCGTCATCAGGGCAATCTCGGACATGAGCGTGCTTGTCTGCTCGATGCTCCTGACAATGTTCTTCAGGGCGTTACCTGCCGCACCGGACAGCTCCATGGAGGAGCGGGCTTCCTGGGCCGCCAGCTCGCCGTATTTTACCGAGTCGTTGGTATCGGCCTGGACCTGCTTGATTACCTCGCCGATCTCCTTGGTGGCGTTAACGCTCCGCTCCGCCAGCTTGCGCACTTCTTCCGCAACCACGGCAAAGCCCCTGCCCGCGTCACCAGCCCGTGCCGCCTCGATGGCTGCATTCAGTGCCAGGAGATTCGTCTGGTCGGCGATCTCGTTGATCACCTTGACGATGCTGCCGATCTCCTCGGAACGCTTGCCCAGGTTGGCAATGGAGAGAGCGGTCTTGTCGATGACACTCCCTACCCGTTCCATGGCCTCAAGCGCCTGCTGTACCGCCTCTTGGCCCGCAGCCCCTTCCTTGGCGGCAGCCTTGGCCACGTCGTCAGCCGATTCCACGTTTTTGGCCGATTCCCGGATGGAGATGGCCAGCTGCTCGACAGTGGCTGCCGTGTCGGTGGCTACCTGCTGCAATTCCTGGGTGTTCCCCGCCACCTGGTCGATGGAAACGGTCATCTGCTCGATGGTGGAGGAGGTCTCGGATACGGACGACGCCAGATCTTCGGCACTCTGGGCCACCCGGTCGATGGAAACGGTCATCTGCTCGATGGTGGCCGAGGTCTCGGCTACCGACGACGCCATCACCTCGGCGCTCTTGGAAACCTGCTCGCTGGACGCCCCCAGTTCCTGCACCGATGAGGAGACCTCGTCCACGTTGGTGGCAAGGGAATCGGCGTTGGCCGCCACGGTCTGGATGGAGGCAGCCATCTGCACCATGGTTGCCGATGTCTCCTCCGCTGCCGATGCCTGGCTGGCGGCCGCCCGGTTCATCTGTTCCGAACCGCTGGATATCTCATTGGCCGCCGATGCCACCTGGTCCGACGTGGAACGTATCCGCCCAATCATGCTCCGCAGACTCTCCGCCATCTTGTCCATGGCGGCCAGCAACTGTCCCACCTCATCGCGGGCAGTGGCTTCTATGGTGACGGTCAGGTCGCCATTTGCGATTCTGTTGGCAACTCCCAGAGCAGCATTGACCGGCGCCGTGATGCTCCGGGTTATGATAACGCCAAGGATAACGCTGAGGATAATGGCCACGACGATGCAGATGGAGAGGATGGTAAAGGTCTGCTTGGCAAGCGCCTTGAAATGGGGTTCAGTTTCATCCATCCGTTTGTTGGAAGTTTCGGAAAGTTCTTTAACACTTGATTCCATATGATGAATTTCATCCTTGAACTGATTTATAGCCTTATTGGCATCCGCAGGAGTCTTTATGCGCCCCGCTGCAATTTCCGCTGCAACTTTATTGTAGCCTTTGGTGTAATTTTCCAATTCGGTTTTGGCTGTATTCAAGGAAGTTTTATCTGAAGGCAGTTTAACGATCTTCTCAAGTTCTCCTATACGGGAGTTCAATTGCTCAAGTTGATCTTGCCATTTTTTCTGATACTCAGCCACCTTCTCCGGATCCGCTATATTGAGATACGAATCCTTTTCGAAACGTCTGAGCCCGAGAACATTGGACAGTGCAGCCGCGGCATACTCGGATATGGACGCATCCCCCCGGATAATGTCTACCGCCTTATCCGTGCTGGTTCTTACCCCCCAGAATCCCGCGCCGCCAACCACAAGCAGGAGCAAAAGCATCAAGGCGAAACCGAAAGTCAGCCGTCCCCCGATTTTCATATTCTTAAGCATGGCACTATGCCTCCTTAATCAATAGGTTAATTACCATCAGTCAGCAGAAGTGCCCGGTTCAGGTCGAGAATTATAATAAGTCGTCCCTCCAGCTTTGCGACACCACTGATGAAGTTCTGATCCAGGGTGATCGCCTCCTCCGGTATCTCCTCGATGATCGCAGACGACAGCTTGATCACCTGGGAGACCGCATCCACCAGCATTCCGAGACGTTTCCCCTTCATTTCGATAACGATAATTCTCTGGGCATCCGTTACCTCTGCCGAAGGCATCCGGAACCGGCTCCGAAGATCCACGACCGGGATGATTTTCCCGCGCAGGTTGATCACGCCCCGCACATGGACGGGGGCACCGGGGACCGGAGTTATGTCCGTTGCGCGGATGATTTCCTGGACACTGCTGATCTCGACCCCGTACTCCTCACGTCCCAGGCTGAAGGTGACCAGGTGATGGAGCTTTTCTTCCTGCTGAGCAGCTGCGGCTGTGTACGTCGCATCCAGTTCCTGTTGTGCCTTACCCACGAACTGTGACAGGATATCCTCCGCAAGTCCCGATTGGGGGAGAACCATCTCCTTATTGTCCGGCATGTGCGCCTCCTCTTCTGGTTTTCTGTGTGAGCGATGCTATATCGAGTATCAGGGCAACCCTGCCGTCACCCAGAACGGTTGCCCCGGATATTCCGGGCACTTCTCCCAGATAATCGTCCATCCCCTTGATGACCACTTCCTGCTGGCCGATGAGATGGTCCACCACCAGTCCGCCCCGCTTTTCGCCGCTGCCGACCACAACCACATACTCTTCGGCCTCGTTTCTGGATCGACCAAGGCCGAAGAAACGGTCGAGGCGAATGACCGGCAGAAGCCGTTCCCGCAGCTGGATGATCTCGCCGTCTGCCACCTGATGTATGTCGGCTGTCGAGATCTTGATGCTCTCAAGTACCCCGGAAAGGGGGATGGCAAAGGTTTCCCCGGCCACATCAATCATGAGGGCATTGATGATGGCAAGAGTCAGGGGGAGCTTGATGGTGAATGTGGTCCCCTTTCCCGGTACGCTGTCAATCTCGATAAGCCCGTTGAATGAGTTAACCGTGTTTTTCACAACGTCAAGACCGATTCCCCTCCCTGAGGTTTCGGTCACTTCCTTGCTGGTGGAAAAACCGGGGAGAAAGAGCAGCTGCATGGCATCGTAATCATCCATGGAACTGGCCTGTCCACTGTCGATCAGCCCCTTATTCAATGCCTGTTTCCGCACATTGTCAGCATCAATCCCCCCTCCATCGTCCTGGACGGCGATTATGATATGGCTGCTCTCGTGCCGCGCCGACAGGCGGATTGTCCCGGCGGCAGGCTTCTTCTGCTTGCGCCGTACAGATGGCTTTTCAATGCCATGATCAATTGCATTGCGGATCAGGTGGAGAAGCGGTTCACCGATCTCATCAATGACGGTTTTGTCCAGTTCAGTCCCTTCGCCCTCGAACTCCAGGTTGATCTCTTTGCCATGATCGCGGGAAAGGTCACGGACCAGCCGGGTAAAGCGCTGGAAAACCACCTTGACCGGCAGCATACGTGCTTTCATGATCGATTCGCGCAGGTCGCCGGCGCTCTTGCCAATGAGCTGGCTCGATTCGGCAAACGCCTCCAGAAGCTGCCGGTCCTGAACCGTTTCCTTCACACGCTTCTCCAAAGCAAGCAGGGAGGTGCGGTGAATGACCAGCTCCCCCACCAGATTCAACAGTTCATCGAGTTTTTCGAAGTTGACCCGCAAGGTGGTGGACTTCTGGGTGATGTAGGCGAAATCGTCCTTCTTAATGGCCGGCATCGGGACAGGACTCGCTCCCGACGTGTCGCCGGTAAAGGCATAATCCAGCGCCATCATTTCATCGGTGAAATCCAGCTGCTCCTTTGGGTTGGCGGAAAGCCGGCGCAGGGTCTCCCGTAGCAGATTGATGGCACCGTAGAATATTTCGAAGAACGAGGCCGGAAGCGGCGAGGTCCGTTCCGAAACTTCTTTGAGCACGCTTTCCAGCTTATGCACGTACTGCTGCACAGGCGCGAGGCCGATCATCCCTGAATTGCCCTTCAGGGTATGGAGATTGCCAAGGAGCAAGGTCGTGATCGACGGGTCGGGAGGTTCCCCTCCCCGCCGTTCAAGCTCAAGAAGCCCGGCTTCCACCGCTTCAAGGTGGGTCGTTGCGTCTTCCAGGAATTCGTCAAGCAGAATTGAGATGTCGATGGTGTCCAACGGTCCTCCCCCGTACTTTGTTTGACTATGCAGGCGTTGCGCCCGGAATTATCTGCTCGATCAGGGCGTAGAGGTCGGGAGGAGAAAAGGGTTTTTTCAGATACCCTTTTGCTCCCAGCTTGAGGGCACGGATGGTGTCCTCCTCTTTACCTTCGGTACTGATGACGATTATGGGGAATTTTCGTTGTATTCCCAAAGCGGTGGCCTTCTCCAGGAACTGGACGCCGTTCATCACCGGCATATTGATGTCAAGCAGGATCAGCTGGATGTTTTTATCCTGTGCGAGCACATCCAACGCCTCCTGACCGTTCATTGCATCGGCGATCTCGCACTTGTAGCGTGCAAGAACGAGGCGGTACATCTGATGGATAAGGACAGAATCATCGACCACAAGAACTTTGCTGAGCATATTTCCCTCTCTGGTTATGGAGTAGAAGTTCAACTCTGACGGTAGGTTTTGACCGGGATCCCGATTCCCGCGACCTTTGACAAGAGTTCCTGAATATCGACGGGCTTTTTGAAAAAGTGCAGCGCCCCGCGCTGGTAGGCGAGGGATTCGATTTCAGCAGTACCGTAACCCGTCATAATAATTACTTCGGTAGGATACTGCTCCTTGATGAACTTCAGAAGTTCCAGCCCCTCTACGCCATTAACTCCCGACATCCTGATGTCGGCGATGACCAGGTCGAAATGGGTGTTTGCCAGTGCCTCTTCGGCCTGCTCCATTTCATTACAGGTTATGACTTCCACTCCTTCTGCCTTCAAGGCATAGGAAAGGCTGAGGAGTATGGATTGCTCGTCGTCAACAATGAGTATTTTTTTCATGATTTCTGATAGTCCTCCTTCTGTATTAGCGATGAATTAAATAACAGACATTAACGAGTAAGCACACAGTATGCCAAGTCGACACAGGAGCCTGACACAGGAAACAGCGCATAATCACTACGTTTAGTGAATTGACGTATAGATTAACCTGTACGGTTTTCATACACTTGTTGGTGTAGAATCAAAAAATACGGATATGGATTTTTTAACGAGGCGTTATCTGGTGGGGAGGCGCGACGGGAAAGATAGAGGCTTTTACGAACTGTCCTGTTTCAGGACATGTTCAATATCAGGACAGTGGGGATAGTTTCTTGAGCCGGGCAAGGAGGGTTGAGCGGCTCATGCCGAGAATGGAAGCAGTGCGGGAATGGTTGTTGCCCGTGGCACAGAGAACCCGCTTGATGTGCTCTTCTTCGACCTGACGGAGAGGAAGCAGTTTGCCGGTATCCGATGTACCTTTATTTTCAATAACGTGTAATGCCCTGATATCTGCGGGAAGGTGCTCGGGGGCTATCGGGCCGCTCCCCGCAAGGATAAGTGCACGTTCGATGACGTTGCGCAGCTCGCGGACATTGCCGGGCCACCCATATGCGCAGAGCAGTTCCTCCACGGGCGAATTGAGCCGCATATAGCTCCGGCCCATGGATTCTCCGAGGAGACGGACATAATAATCTGCCAGGAGCAGAATATCCCCTCCCCGCTCACGAAGAGAGGGCAACGTTATCGGGAGGACATTTATCCGGTAGTAGAGGTCTTCCCGGAATTTCCCTTCGCGGACAAGCTGGGGAAGATCGCGGTTCGTGGCGGCCATGAATCGTGCATCGCTCCTGATATCGATCGTGCCGCCAACACGACGGAAGAGGTTGGTGTCGAGCACTTTGAGGAGTTTAGCCTGGATGGCAAGGGGCATTTCCCCCAGTTCGTCAAAAAATATGGTTCCACCGGCTGCAATTTCAAAAAGTCCCTTCTTCAACACCTTTGCATCGGTAAATGAGCCCTTTTCATGACCGAAAAGTTCGGATTCCAGCAGAGACTCCGACAGTGATGCGCAATTGATCTCCACCAGTGGACCGGAAACACCGCTGGACTCATGTATCGATCTGGCGACAAGTTCCTTGCCGCTTCCCGATTCCCCCATTATGAGGACCGGGGTCGTACGGTTCTGGGCGAGAAGTTTCACGAGACGCTGCACCTTGATGATCTGTGTGGATTCACCGATGGTGGGGGTCCTGATTGATTTCCGCCGGTCCATGCGCCGGGAATGCGCGGTTTCACGGTTGGATCGCTGTAGCGCCTCAACGCCGTCGAGTATCATTGCCACATGCCCGAAATCAAGCGGTTTGGCAAAATAGTACTCTGCGCCGTGCTTCATGGCATGTACCGCCCTGTTCAATTCCACTGCATCCGACATCACCATGACCCGCGTGTCGACCCCAAGGTTGGTCAATGGCGGGATGAGCTGCTCTGCATCCATGTCGGGGAGTTGCTGGGCAACGAAGGCTACCATGGGGGCAGAATCCTGGGCAAGAAGCATCCCGTCCCTGCCTGTATCTGCTGTAACCACGTCGTATCCACGTTCACGCAGGAAACTGCATAGTTTCTTGCGGGTCGAATCGGCAATGTCGACAACCAGCGCTCTCATGCCCCTCTCCCTTGCTGGGGAAGCACAATCGTGAACGTTGCCCCTCTTTCAGGATTGTTATGGACGGTCAGGGTTCCCCCATGTGACTCGATGATAATTCTGCTGATACTGAGTCCCAGTCCTGAGCCGCGCTTTTTGGTGGTGAAAAAGACGTCAAATATCTTTTCCATGATGTCTTCGGGAATTCCGGCTCCCGAATCGGAAACGGTGATCTGTGCATCCTGCTGGCCGGCAACCATCGTTAAGCTCACTTTTCCGCCCAAGGGGGTTGCCTCTATTGCATTTTTCAGGATATTCAGGAGTACCTGCTCAATTTTTTCATGGTCACCCTCAACAACGACTTCCTTGTCGGGTAGACAGGAAGTTATTACTACTCCCCGGTCTGCGGCAAAGGGTGCGTTTAGCCGTAGTGTCTCGCCGATTACCTGCTGTAGGAAGAACAGCTTCCGGTTCAGCTTTGGCTCCCGGGAGCAGAAGAGCAGGTCATCCACCATGTGGTTGAGCCTGCCTGCCTCTTTGAGGAGAGAGTCCATCAATTCCCTCTGTGATGGTGAGAACTCAAGTTCATTGGACAATATCTGTCCGGCGGCGGTCATCCCGAAAAGGGGGTTGCGGATTTCGTGGGCGACCCGCGCCACAATCTCACCCATGGTCGCCAGCCGTTCCTTTATCCTCAGATTGCGGCGGATTGCAATGATTTCGGTAAGGTCGACGAAAGAAATGATATTGCCTTTAACTGACCCGTCGGGAGATTTGAGATCGAACCTTCTGAATCCCACAATTGTGCCGGGCATGTCGGCACGGAGTGGCACCTCACCACCATCCAGGCCGGCACGGACGGCATCACACAGGCCGGGAGCGATGTCCTGCACGCTTTGACCAACTATGTTCTCAATATTTGATTTGAAGAAGTCAAGGACGTAGGGGTTAGTCAGCTTGATCGTGCAATCGTGGTCGGTAACGATGATGCCACTCTGCATATTGGTCAGGACCGATTCGACAAAGGTCTTACGTTCACTCAGTTGTTGGTAGGCTGCTGAAAGTTTCTGTTCTGCACGCAGGCTCTCCAGCATTTCACCGAGGAGGGGCTTCGTGACCAAAAAGTACAACGTGGGAACGAGGATGACTGTAAGGAGCAGAACGTCGACGAATGCCTGTTCTGCAGGTGGCAGCGAGGAGAGACAATGATGGAGAAGCAGCATGATTGCAGCTTCTGCAAACAGGATAATCACGATGACCGAGAAGAAAATCTTCCACAGGGATGCATATCTGCCATCCGTAGGAATCGTAGCGATTTGAGTTCCCTTCTGTTCAGTCATCAGCCAAACCTTTACGTTTAGATGTTATGAAGATCGATCATCCTGATATCACGTTGATAATTGGTTGTGACCGCCTCGGTGGCCTTGGCCATCCGCTCGGTGATCAGCCGGATGCGCCCAACCTCCTGCTGGATTCCGGTCAGCGCCTGCTGAACCTCTCCGGAGGAATGACCGACCTCTTTTTGCAGAAGGTGGAGGTAGGCATAAACGGTCGTCAGTGGATTATTGATCTCGTGGCTGAGGGCAACCGCCATCTCCCGGAACAGGTTCAGCCGCTCGAGTTCAACCTCCTGACGCCGTGCCTTGCGAGAAGCGAGGTGAACCTTGACCCTCGCCAGCAGTTCGTGCAACGAAAACGGCTTCACCACATAATCTTCCGCACCGGCGTCGAATCCCCGGACCCGCTCGGATTCCGCATCCATGGTAGTGATGAATATGACGGGAATGTCCTGTGTAGTTTCATCGGATTTTAACTCCCGGCAGACATCGAATCCGTCCATGTCGGGCAGCCGAACGTCCAGCAGAATCAGATCCGGTACTACTGTCTTCACCGCCACGATGCCCGACCGGGCATCGTCCCTGAAGGTAAGCTCATAGCTCCCCACAAGGATATCCCTTACCAGCATCTGGCTCACCTTGCTGTCATCGATGACGAGAATTTTTTCCAAAGGCTGCATCGCAACGCTCCATGAAATACATAAAAACACTTAATCGTAGCCGTGTTTAATCAGGGTTGTCAACTGCTATTTCCCTGCAAAATAACGGGAAACAGGCAGGATTAACTACAGAAACGAGTCAGGTACCACTTTGCGGCTGACAGTATTTTTTTCTTAACAAACGTGCGGGTTTAGTGTAAGTATTACAGGTTTTGATTTTACGGCAAAGGACCGAATACACTATGTATACTGTTGCAGACCTGAGAAAAGGATTGAAAGTCACCCTGGACGGCGACCCCTACCTCGTCATCGCCTTCGATTTCGCCAAGCCCGGCAAGGGACAGGCCCTCTACCGCACCAAGCTGCGCAACATGATCTCCGGCGTTATCCTCGACCGCACCTACCGTTCGGGCGAGACCTTCGAACCGGCCAGTCTGGAAGAGAGGAAGATGCAGTACCTCTACAAAGAAGACGACCACTACTGCTTTATGGATAATCAGACCTACGAGCAGGTTCATGTGAGTGAAGCCGCAATGGGAGACGCCAAGAACTACCTGATAGACAATCTTCCGGTCAGTATCCTCCTGTTCAAGGAAAAGGCCATCGGTGTAGATATTCCCAACTTCGTCAACCTGCGGGTTACCCAGACCGACCCATGGGCAAAGGGAGACACCTCGGGGAGCGACTCTAAACCGGCAACGGTCGAGTCCGGTTATGTGCTCCGGGTTCCCCCCTTCATCGAAGAGGGAGAATTGATCACCATTGACACACGCACCGGCGAGTATTCAACGAGAGTCAAGGGGTAACCATGAACGGTAATTGGACTCTGGCGGCCCGGCGTAACGCCCTTACCGCCAGGGCGACCATTATCCAGGAAATCAGGCAGTTTTTTGTGACAGGGGGGTATCTCGAAGTGGAGACCCCCCTTCGCATTCCCGCCCCCGCCCCCGAAGCCTACATCGATGCTGTCGTGACTGACGGCTGGTTCCTCCAGACATCCCCCGAACTCTGTATGAAGCGCATGCTGGCAGCCGGCTATGAGCGGTTGTTCCAGATATGTCACTGCTGGCGTGCCGGTGAGCGAGGCCGGCTTCATCTCACCGAGTTCACCATGCTTGAGTGGTACCGGACCGGGTCGGACTACCGTGATATCATGACCGACTGCGAAGGGCTGATACGTGCAGTAGCGGATAAACTCGGATACGGAAATTCCATCCA
>JAJZUQ010000014.1 GCA_021848385.1 Deltaproteobacteria bacterium | reverse complement strand
CTTCAGGTCACCGAATCCGTACCAGTGCTTCCTCGAACCCTTGGCTAGTTCATCGAAGAGGGCGATGCTTCTCTTGACATCTCCTCCCCAGATATTGTCGTCGCCATTGAACCAGACTCGTCCGGCCCGTGCCTCGATCTCCGCAACTACCTCTGGAATCGGACGATAGCGGATGGTATCACCAAAAAAGCGCCGCACCGAGCAGAACGTGCAGCGATAGGGGCAGCCGCGCATCGTAAAGAAGGCGCGAAACCGGTAATTCCCCTTTAACTTGCCGTCTATCGGCATCGGAAGATTGTCGAGGGAAAGGCGAACACCATGGTAGAGCTTCTTGAGGCCTCCGTTCCGCACATCCCGCAATACCTCACCCCATACCGATTCCGCCTCCCCTACCACTACCCCGTCGGCATGGAGAGCCGCCTCCTCAGGCAGGGCGGTCGGGTGAATCCCCCCCATAACGACCGGAATCCTCAGGGCACGGCAACCATCGGCAAAGCGGTATGCCCATGGTGCCGTGGCGGTCATGGCGCTGATGGCGACCAGATCAGTACTGAGATTTTCAGGAGTGGCCGAAGTCTGGTTGGCGTCTATGAGCTCATATTCGATGGAGGGGTCAGACTGTAGGGCCAGGGCCGCCAGATATTCAAGGATAGGGGGAACAAGGGGAACCCGTCCGGAGAAGGGAAACTGGGGAGAGATGATGGTGATTTTCATGGCTGGCTACTCAATGAAACGTCATGCCGTAGGCAAACCAGTAGCCAGTGCCGAAGACGGCGAACAGGATCACATGTTTGACAATGAGCATCCGCCGCCGCATCTTTTCCGCGTCCTCTCCGTACCAGTTATCCACATAGGTGAAAGTGCGTCCCGCACCGGTGGCGAGGATCAACACCATGGCTCCGACACTCTGCCAGAAAAAGAACCGCTCAATTCTGTTCAACAGCTCCGTTACGGTCGGGTTCTGGCGATGCATTCTTTCCAGAAAAGCAATCGCCACAATGGCCGCCAGCCAGTAGCCTGCGGCAAAATCATGGATAAACCCATTAAGGACGGTGGCTGATTTTCTGAGATTCATGACTCCTCCGCAGGATTTGCCCAAAAGTGCACATCGTTCAGTAACGGTGGGATATTATCTGCTTGTCCACCTCTTCATATACAAGCTTCGAGATATCCCGAATGACGTCGGTCAATTTATTAAAATTGTCTCCTCGCGTCATGACGCACAGCAGATAGGGACGCCCAGGATAGTATATGATGCCGAAATCATGTAATTGCTTGTCTTCATTATTTACTCCCGAGGTCCGTTCGCCGAACTTGCTAGCTACAGGTATCCCCTTTGGTACCCCCGCCGTCAGCCCTTGGGGAAAATCATCAGCCAGAAGGTAAGTAAGGGCCTTCTCCGACATCTCCTTGCTCAGGAACGACGCATTATAGAGAATCCGCAAAAAACGGCCATACGACTTGACCGTTACCAGTTCGTCATCCCCCACGCGCTGGTAGTCAACCCCCAGGTCAGCCATAACCCGGTCGAGGGTCGGCACGTCCAGTTGCTGGAATAGCAGAGACCATGCATTATTATCCGAATAGGCCATCATGTAGTTGATGAGTTCTTCGATGGAGTAGCTCTTCCCTCGCGCAATGGTCTTCAACGGCTTTATGTTCTGCTCTGCCGTCCAATCCTTATCCCCATTGAAGACTACCCGCTTCCGCAAAAACTGCGGGTCCTGTTCAGCCTTCTTGAGAAGAGCTATCATAACCGGCAGTTTGGAAAGACTCGCCGGGGCATACCCATCATTACCGCCAATATTGAAGGTTTCTCCGCTGTCCAGATCACGGTAGTAGACTGAGATGCTGCGGGCACGTCCACTATCGAGCGACGTTTTGATAAAAAATTTTACCTTGTCCTTGAAGGGCTGCAGTTCCCGTTCACGTAACGTATCCCCTGCGAATTCGCATTCAAGCAGAGGATTGATAAGCCGGTAGCCACCCTGACGAATCTCGTGGCCACCGCCCTTCCCCGTTTCCCTAAACGCGAGAATATCGCGCAGAAACCAGCCTAGAGCCAGCCCGGCGAATATGCCCAAGAATATCGGCATCCATTTTGATACATAACGACTGCTCAATACAAAATACCCACTAATACTTAAATTCCATATTATCTGCGCTAAGGATGGGAAAATGATCCCATCGACTTCCTTTGCTTTTCTCTCAACATAGAACTAAAGCGCCCCTGAGCCGGTTTAGGCTGGCTGGCATGCCCTGGGCTGTCGCCTTCCGAAGCACTTACATCTGAAACAAGCCAGCGGCCCCCTTCTTTAACAAGTTCATATGAAAGAATATATTCAAAGTTCTTTTCTTCTAAAACAACTTGCTTAGTATCAATGTTGGTATGGCGGAAATCCCAGATTTCTTTTGTTTTCACTTTCGCTTTATTCTCTGACAGAATCTTCACATCAGTAAATTGCATCTTTTCCAAGGTCGAATCCATCCTCACCCTACTTTCTCCCAAAGCAGCCATGTGGAAATAGACCTTTTCCGCCTGCTTTGCAGTAGCAGCTTCCTGCAGAATATTCATATTCATCTTCTGATACCCTTCAATAAGAAGCTGGTTGTATCGCATAATTGTAGCCTTAATCTGCTTGTCTTCTGCAGATTCGTGACTGCACGCAACGAGTGCAAGAAAAAGCAAGCAAACGACACCCCATGATTTAATCATTTAATGACTCCATTGCCGTTAAATTATCTGCCTAACTGGCATCTAAACCAGGTGAAAAGCACCGTAACCCCATACACCCAGCGGATTTTTATCCCTTCCTTGTATGTTCACTAGAAACAGGAATTTACACGTAGTAGTAATGTTGTTTCAGAAGTGAGCCTTTATCTCCGGGTCAGGGATGATGTCGGATATTTTGTTCCTTATCAAGTATTTCCCTATCGGAAATACTGAGAATGGATCGAAGAATCCAACAGTGGGATGAAAAAGCTTGTTACTAGTGACAGAATGAAGCATACGATAAGTAAATAAGCAGCTTTTTCTTCCTTCCAGCCGGCAAACCTGCGCAAGTGGAGATAGAGACCAAAAGCTATCCAGGTTATCAACGACCAGGTTTCGACCGGATCCCATCCCCAGAAACGCCCCCACGACTGATATGCCCAGATGGAGCCTGCAAGCATGCCGATAGCCCAGAAGGTAAAACCAAAACCAGCAAACCGGTATGCAAAAACATCCATCATTTCTTGTGAAGGGAGCTTTTCAAGCCATGCAAGTGTTGTCCGCTTCTTAAGCAGATAAAATATCGAAAAAACCAACGCTATCAGAAATGTCGCAACGGCAATCTTGTAAAACGTAATATGCAGAATCAGCCAGATGCTCCTCAATGTAGGAGGGAGTTTCCGCACTTGCGGGCTGGAGAACAGGCCGAGCGCAATAAGGAGAAAAGTTGAGGGGAATATGAAGAAACTGGCTATTTTTATCTTTGAGAAAAATTTGGAGAAAACGAGAAACATTACCAAAATAATCCATGCATCGGATGAACAGACCTCAAACCGATCCATGTAAGGTCCGTGGCCAACAATACGCCACCATGTAATAAGACCTCCACCATGGACCAGGAGGCCTGCCACTGCTGCCCAATAGCCGGCTTTCTCCATTTTTTGTTTGTCGAAAATCAGCCCATAGCAATTCAGCACTGTCGCAACGACATAGCATACAACTGCGACCCAATGAATCCCGACAACAACTGCGAAAGGATTGTTCATGGCACCCCTGTCCCCCATCCAAATCTGAGATTACATATGTTTGTTACAGAATGCCACTGCAATTCGTTCATACTCATCTCGATAAAGCTCTGCAAATCTGGTTCCTCGCCATTTTACCAAAAGCACATCATCGACACTCGTGACGACGAACTCCCTGGGAGGTGTAAAATAACTCAGAGCCGCGCCCAGGATAATGATAAAAAACGCCAGATAAAGTCCGGACATTCCCGGCGTAACCGTGAATATTAGCCCCACCCACCGAGAAACCCGCAAAAGCCTTACCGTATAATCACCAATCACTCCACGTTCGCCAACCTTTAACTCCGCTTCTCCTACGACATGGTCATGGTCAAGAAGCCTCATTACGAACAAGGGATTCTTGCCGTCCATCGATTTTTTTTCCGCATCGGCAAAATATTTTGCTTTGATCTCAAAGGGGATTTCCTTGAACCTAAAACTGCCGTAGCTGGGCTTGTCCCTTTGGGACTGGCTTTCCATCAGAAGAACCACGGGAATAACTCTTGATGCCCTATCGGTAAATTCAACAAAAAAAGCGTGACCGAAACTTTGCTGGTAAATCCGAATCCCTTTATAGTTCAGTATCTGATTTATAGAAAGCTTGAATTTTTCAGCGTGATCCGCGGAATCAATCAAACTGAATTCCGTGGTTACCTGTTTCACATCATCCGTCTCCCAGAATTCAGGAGTGACGTTCTCCAGCCGCAGAGCCCCCGGCAACTCAAGATTATCTGCCAATACTCCATTGTCCTGCAACCCCCAGCTGCCGCCATGCGGAAAGACTTCACCTTCATACAACTTGATGACCCCGCTCTGCTGGGTCAGAACAATCGTTAATGATGCGCCGATAGCAACCAGCATCCCCGCATGCAGCAGCGCATTCCCCCAGTATCCCCATGGATACTTGACAAACCGGTGCACTTGCTCGTTATGTGCGATCCGGAGATATCCCTCAGATTTCAGAGCCTTGGATAGCTCATCCAAGGTAGCGGTTGATTCAAGGACATCTCCTTTTCGTTGCAGGGTAAAGTCACCCCCCCTGAGCCCGAAAGTCTTTTTGTTGGCAGCCTTTATCTGCTCAAAAGAAGATAGTGCCAGCGAAAGCATAGTGACAAAGAGCAACAACGCGAACCAGACCGTCGAGTAGACGTGGTCAAGTCCAGTTCTCTGAACCAAGGGAGATAATACAGGATGCGCCTGCCGCCACGTCTCAAGCTCTCTAACTGTGGAGGAAACGCGCTGAGGAAAGATATATCCAATAATTATGATTGTCAGTATCAGGAGCACCAGGGTAAGTGTGGTTTTCCACGATAACAGTATGCGCTTAACAAAGGACATTTCACACCTTGTTGAAAATTACAGTACGGTGTCAGAAGTTACTTACCAATTGCCTTAGCCGCCACAAAATCATCATTTGCTTCTTTCAGCCTTCCCAGGGTTTGAAGCATCGTGCCACGGCGGATGAAATCATCGGCCGTTGGCGCAGGATTCAAATTAATTGACCGGTTATAATCTCCCAGCGCTTCACCATAACGGCCCATCTTTGCATAAACGTTGGCGCGAAAAAAGTATAATTCATGGATTTTGCTATACCTCCTGACCAACGCAAAACGTATGGACTCGGTGTAATCACTTAAAGCATTTTCATATTCGCCAGTAACCTCGTAATACCGGCCTCGCTGAAAATAGGTAAGGCCGTCGGGTTTAAGTTCAATCACCCTTGTCCAGAGCGTGCCGGTATTACGCCAGACACCAATCTGCCGCATGGTCATTACCGAATAAACGGCAGCTACCGCCATGATGGCGGCAATAACCCCATAACCAAGCGGCCGACTCCATCGCTTCGCCTTGCTTGCCTTGTTAAAGAGCATCCCCCCCCCCAGCGATACGAGCATAACGGGGCCGAGGCACGGCAGATAGGTATAGCGGTCCGCCATCGCCTGCATGCCTACTTTTACTACCATCAGGACCGGTGATAACGCCACAAGGAATGAGAACCAGACAGCAAACCAGATTTTTTGCCGGCGCACCATGAGCAGGCACACAATCGTAATCAGCGCAACCAGCACCACCGGAACACCATATTCAATCCGGGCAAAAGACACGGTATCATGTGGAAAGGGGTACGATGGAGATAGACCGCTTGGCCAGAGTATCATCCGCAGATAGGAAACTACAGATTTGCACGCCAGCAACACCCTTGACCAAACAGTCTCCTGCATTGCCATGTCCGGTCGCTGCGAAATCAATGTAATAACGCTCACTGCCAGGCTTGCCAGAAGAAAGGGTATTTTCTCGGCAATAACTGCTTTGCGATTTTCGGTCCCGCTGAGGCGGCGCAGGGGGAACCAGTCAATAATTAAAAGTATAACCGGCAGTGTTACCGTCATCGGCTTGCTGAGAAGTGAAAGAATAAACAGCAGCAACGCAGCCAGATACCTTTTGTCAAACAACCAAAAAGAAAGGTTGGAGTTGGCTTCGACGCGCCGTTGCGCGTAGCAGAGGTACACGAAAAATGCCGGAAGACAAAAGAATGCATTCAGCACATCTTTCCTCTCACTCACCCACGCCACCGACTCGACACGCAGGGGGTGCAACCCAAAAAGGAGCCCGGCCGCCACACAACTTACCAGCGCAATCCTGTCCGTTTCGGCTCGCAGTTGCGCATTCTGGTGATTCATCCTGCTCCGGTACGCATCTATCAGGCGCATCGTAACCAACGGCACCCAAAAGGTATTGCAGGCATGCAGAATGACATTTGTCAGATGATAGCCGCGCGGGTCCGCCCCCCAGAAGACATAATCCACGGCAAGAGAGACATAGGTTAAGGGGAACCATGAATCATCGTAGAACTCAAGGAATGCCCAGCGGAACAATTCACCATTAAACAAATGGATATGTTGATTGTGAATAATGTTGCCGACGTCATCCCAATTGACAAAACTGTTTTTCACGGCAGGCAGGAACACAATGAACGTCACAACTGCTATCAGTAAAGCTGTAAGGCAAAACCTGAACATGGAAACCACGTCTCCACGATCAGTAAAAATGCCGTTACCAGGGCTAGTTATCAACATTTACTATCTTCTCCAAATCCTCTTTAGCCCTCTCCACCCAGCGGTCCTGTGTTTTAGCGCAGCTGATGCATTTTTGAAATGCAGCCGCCGCCTCGGAGGATTTCCCTTCTTTTCGCAGCACAACCCCAAGGCCATAATAGGCCTCGGCTGATTCGGGTGCAGATGACACTGCCCTCGTAAAGGCGGCTTTTGCACCACTCAGGTCTTTCCCCATCAGAGACAGAAAGCCCGATGCCACTTCTTGGCGCCCAGCCAGAGCTGAGTCTCCCGGCACAAGAGCATGCGCCTTCTGGTACAATTCGACAGCTTCCCTGAAATTGCCCAGATGATCTTCAGCATAGGCAAGCAGCCCGACAAGCCTGCCAGAATCCTTAAACCTTTGCAACGTGGGTACCAGCACCTCTTTTGCTTCCAAAAATCGCCGTTGCCTGAAGTATCCTTGCGCCAAGTTAACTGCATCATCCTCTGTATTACGAGCGCCACTGCCGAATGCTTTTTTGCCACCAGAACCTTCTGGCGCTTTACTCTGGTAGAGCTCCTTGAGCAACCTGTGTCCCTGCGGAAAAACAGATGTCCGGTCAATCATTGCCGTGAGGATCTCTATCGCCTTTGCCTTCTCGCCGACCGAGGCAAGGGAAATGGCATAATCCCGTGCACCATCTGAAAAATTCGGGTTAAGTCTCAACATCTCATCATACGCCCTGTAGGCATCTTCCTGTCTTCCAACATTCCAGAGGCCGTTTGCTAATGTAAGGGCGGACCTGAAACGTACATCGGCAACACCTGCTGATCTGAACATGAACAGAGCAAGAAGGGAAAGAGCTATTACCGAGAACAGTACTTTTCTAAACCGCCGTTCCCTCCACCATTCCACCAAGCTCACAACAGCTGAAGAACCGAAGAAAATGAGCATTGCCGCGAGAACATAGCGGTGGCGGGTATACACGAGGATCAGGACTTGGGACGCGGCGACAAGGAATACCAATGAATACAACATGAGTAGTTCGAATAACCGCCGTCTGTGCAAAACCATCCCGAGTACGCCGAAAGGGGCAACAACACCAAAACAGAGCCATGGGAAATGAAGCAGGGGCATCTTGAATTTAAGGTAGTTGTAATCGTAATTGTCACCCATTTCGTGATTATTGAAGCAGAGGGCACCCTTTTTCAATAAAAGCCGCATCGCCGCACCCGGGGCCTCCCTCCAGTAGCTCAACCCTTTGTTGAACCAGAAACTCGAACCTTCGGACCATGTAACATCATGGCCGAGCTCACGTGAAGGTACGGTAAGGGTCGATGCGGCATACCTGAAGGGATTGTCGTCAATGCCAAGTCCGTCGGGCAGGTAAAACCCTCCTTCCGCCTCCGGGTTATTCCCCAGATAAAATACAAATCCCCCGCCGGCATTGGTAAACACCCATTCATTGCCGACAATTCTGTTTCTTACCGTGACTGTCATGAGCATCAGAAGCATGCCAAGCAGCGCGATGAGAGGGAGGCGGAGTCTGCCGGTCAAGCCAGTGTTGTCAACCCGTTTCAGGGCAGAAACAACCGGCACTGCCAGCAGTGGGATCAGATACGGCCTTGACACCAGCGCCAGTCCAAGCAGGATGCCGGCAATCAACGTCAAGCCAGGGTTACACCGTTCTTTGGCATGGGAATAGAGCAGTAATCCGGCAAGAAGAGGGAAGAGTATGGGCAGATCCAGTAAAAGTTGGCAGCTACCGGCAATGAAAGGGCCGTACAACCCGTAAGCGAGGCCTGCAGCAAGACCCGCCCGGGCACCGAAAAACCGCTTGGCGAGCAGGCAGAGCAGCACTGCCGAAATAGAATCGATAACGACTTGGGCAACATAGACCGGAAGGAGAGTGGGACCGAAGAGCAGACGGAATAGTGCAAGGAAATAGGGGTAGAGAAAACCGCTCTGGAAAAACACTTCATTCCCCAGCCAGTGCCCACGCGCTATCTGCTCCGCCTGGGAAAGGTAGATTTCCGTGTCCGTGCTGCCCAGCAGGGAAAGGGGGGAATGCCGGAGTTGCCAGAGATACACAGAGCGGACGGCAAGTGCCAGAAGGAAAACAAGCGCTGGAGAATTGTATGGCCCTAGGAACGGCCTGCCTGACGGGAATATTCGGCGCATGTATTTATATAAATAGTAAAAAGTGGCCTCGCTGTAGCAAGGCCACTTTTTATATCTCTCCACTATGAAGTTATTTACATAGCCCTACCAGCTTTCATGGCTGGTTGTCGTGGAATAGCTGCTATGCCAGCTGCAGCCACCACGGACAGAGTTGTTGTCTGATACACAGTTTGACTCTTGATAGCTGGAACCTTTCTGGAAGTAGGAAAGCCCCACGGTGCCCCCACCGTTACCATTCGGCCAGTATCTAGCGGGAAGATTTGTCGGAGTTGATGCCGCATTGATCAACCTCGAAACCTTGCCGCCGTGGGGAACCCTGATGTGACAGACCGTACAGGCTGCATTGCTGTGATTGCCGGTGGTATGGGGAGCACCAAAAGCAATCACATGGCAGTTTGAACAGAACGTTGTGCTTGCCGAGAGTGTCGCAAGAGTGCCCGTACTCGTACCGTTACCGGCTGTTGTTGTATACGGCCAGTTTTTATTGGTGCCGGTCAGCATCCATTTCACTGCAGAACCGTGGGGCCCCTTGGAAGCAGTACTGTCGGTGGCATGGCAGTCGGAGCAGGTCATAATCTGTACACCCATATTAGCCGCTACGTTCCACGGCGAAACCATCTTTGCAGCCGTGAGAGCCTTTGGCGTAACGGCGTTGGTATAACTGTTCAGACCAACGACAACTGGATGTCCCGACTTATTATTCGGGCTGAACTCAAGTCCCAGGTTGGTCCAGGCTGCGGCACCGGAGCCACCCCAGGTTGTAACACTGGTATTTGCACCTGAGTGGCACTTGAAGCAGACCTGGTATTCGGCTGTTGCAACCGGCAGCGCTGCCGTTGAAGCAGTATAGGTAGGCGCCGTCCAGTTGGTAGCATTCCAGGTAACGGCAACACCGGATACTCCCTTAAGAACCTTGGCCATAACGGAACGGTTGCTTGCATCGACCGTATGATTCCCCTGTCGCGCCGCATGCGGATCATGGCAGTCGTTACAGGAAACATGCTTGTTGGCACTTATGTAAGCCAGGGTTTCATCCGTCGGCGACGGCTTGTGCTTGCCGGCGTAACCTGAATTTGCTACGTCGTGCCGGTAGGTCTTCTGGAAGACTGTCCAGGTATCTTCGGCAGCTGCACTCATTGTCACCTTATTGTAGTAATCCTTGCCATCGACGGGTTTCTTGGTGCCGCCGATGGCATCGGTGGCGTTGCTGTGGCAGCGGTAGCAGAACAGGGCATCGATGCCATCGGTAAGATTCGTGCCGAGTGACGCATAAATCCTTCTGACGCTCCGGTCGTGGGTGGCGGTGGTCATGCTGGAGAAGACCGTTGTCCCCTCGCCGTTCCGGCCGTTATGGCACTTGGAGCAGTTGGACTGGAAGGTACCGCCGTTGTCCGAGCTCTTCATGGCAGAAGCGATGGCATATTCATGGGACGAACTGGAGTAGTCGGCCAAGGGGATCGCGACCGTCTTGGTAGAACCGGTCTCGGTCAGTAATCTGGTCGGGCTCTTCGTGAGTTCGTTCGTATGGCAGCTGATGCAGATACCGCCGGTCCCGCCGGCCGTCCCGACAAAGTCGCTGTTGGTATAGCCGCTGGTGGCAGTCGGCGAAACCGCTATGCCGGTCCGCAGGTTGTTCGCCCGCGCATTGCTGTTCTTGTTCTGCAGGGGGCTGAAGGTGGTATGGTCCACATGGCACATGGTGCAGCGCCTGCTGAGCGAGTTGGTGCCGGTTGTTGCATCTCCCTGCGGAACCGCGGTGGGATAGCCGGCTGATGAGCCGGAGTAGCTCCGCATGGCGTGGTGATAGCCGGCGGTGTTTATCAGATCTACTTTGTGGCAGTCGCTGCACTGGTACTTGTTGTTCCAGGCAACCGATGTGGCAGCCTTGTTTGCGTCCCCAAGTCCGGTCGGGTGGCAGGAGACATTGGAGCAGGTGCTCGTATTGGGACTCCCGTTGTTGGTATAGTTGAGGGTAACCGTTACCGGCGTGGTGCTGGTGCCGAAGGTGTCCCCATCGCGGAACGTGGAACCGGCAACCACATTGTAGGCGCCATTGGCGTGGTTGGCCGGGGTGGAGCCATCGATGGCCGTGTTACTGGCAGTTACCGTGCTGTGGCAGTTGTCGCACTGGGTTTCCAGGTTCGGTGTAGTGCGGGTGTCAGCATGGTTCACATGGGCATTCGGCTTCCGGGGAGAAACGGTCCCGGAGGTGTAGAGCGGGAATGCCTTGCGGTAATCGCTGTAGGTCTGGTTGCCGTGGCACGAATTACAGCCACCGGTGGTTCCCCAGACAGGGGTATTCCCCACGCCGATACCGCCGCTCCAGATGGCGACACCGTTGTTGTGACAGATGATGTTGGTGCAGCTGCCGTAGGAGGCTCCGTTGTCCGGCGTCTTGGCGCGGGGTGTGGCGACACCACCATAGGTGGCGCCGCTGGTCGCAGACGAGCCTATCTCGAATGCAACGTTGATCTGGCCGTTCACATGGTAGCCATAGCTGGCCGCGTTCTTCAGGGCAGTTGAACTGCCGGCGGTAAGGGCATGGCACTTGTCACAGCTATAGGAGGCAAGGTGCTTGACATGGGAGCCGGTGGTCAAGGTGGCACTGGTATTGCCATGACAGCTGGAACAGGAAGTGGTCCCGCTCCAGGTAGCAGTTACCGTGGGGGTCAGGGTTGTACCGTTACCGTGGCAGTAGACATTCTGGCACTGCTGTGTCGTCAGACTGTAGGTTGCAGCACTGTTGGCAAAGGCGTTGAACGACACGTTCTTTACCTTGTTCACGTGCTTCGTCTTGTCGGAAAGCGCTGAACTGCTCGAAGCAGTAAGGGCATGACAGGAGTTGCAAGTGATGTTGGTGTTGGCGATGTAGGTTGTCACGTGCTTCAGGTGCGGTGCGGTGCCGGACCAGGAGGCATCACCCGCCTTGTCGTGGCAGAGCCCACAGCGCGCCGCTCCCGCAGTGTTCGTGGTCGTCGCCCACGAAACGGGGGTGGTGCCGTTGCCCCCCGCCCCGTTGGAGTGGCAGTAGGTCTGGTTGCAGACGGTGTTGCCGTTAGACCATCCAAAACCGTTGTCCGAAGTGCCTGCCGTACCGGTGTAAGTGTAATTCGGTTTCTTACCCGGAGCGGTATATCCGAAAAAGACCTCGGCACGATACGGGCTGCTGGCGTAACCGTTGACGTGGCTTGCCGAAGCCGGGTTGTGGCAGGAGGCGCAGCCGAAACGATAGGTGGTCGTGCTGCTGCTCAGGTTGCCGGTAGAGTAGTTGGTGTATTTCGACGGCAGCGAGCTTTCTTCAACATGGAGAGTGTGGGCGCTGACTGGTGTGGCCGAACCCCAGTTGTTGACTCCACCCCCGCCGGATGCGGCGTCATTGGCACTGTGGCAGGAGTTGCAGTAGGTGGTGTCGCCCCATTTTAGCGAGGTGGTGCCGTGGCAGTAGGTGTTTGAGCACTGCTTGGTGCCAACCGCTCCGTTATAGGTACCCGATGCGCTCAGACCGGACAGGTTGAAGAAGACATCGGGGGTACCGTTCACATGTAAGCTCGGCGATGTGGACCTGATGCTCGTGCCGGTTTTGGTGGTTTTCTGGTGACACTCAACGCACTTGATAGCACTGCTGGAGACGTGCTTGGAATGGCTATTGGAAGTGGCGGAACCGGGTGAGCCCGCATTTGTGTAGTCGGGCATACCATAGGTTGCCGTGCCACTTGTCGTGGAACGGCCATGACACGAGTTACACGAAACGCTTCCGGACCAGAGCTGGCGGGCATAGTTCGTACCGCCATACGCGGCAGGCAGGCTGGCGGATGCGACGTTGATGTTGCCGGTGCTGTGGCAGTACGCGTTGCGACAGGACTGAGTGGCAGAAGAGTAGGTGCCGAACGGGTTGGTCGCATCGAAGGCCACGTCGCGGACCGTGTTAACATGGGTTGTCGTGTTGGTAAAGGCCGGGGCGCTGTTGGAATCGGCAAGCGTCTGGACCTTGCCGCTGTGACACTTGGCACAGGCAAAACGGTACGGGTTTAGATTTGCGCTTCCCACATGCTTTGTGTGGGGAGGTGATGCCGGTGGAGCATCGGCGGTGACGCCGTGACAGGTGCCGCAGGCGCCGCTGGCGGCGTTGCCCCACGTGGGTGTAGAGTAAGCAGGCGAGGTCGTCAGGCCGTTACTGTGGCAGTAGACGTTGGAACAGGTGCTGTAGCCGGTGCCGGGGGTAAGCGAAGCTGCATTATAGGTTGCCGAATCACCAAAAAGAGCCGGAATTCCGACGTTGATTTCATAGTTTGCGTGCTTGGTCGCCATGTTGGTATGACAGACCGCTGACTGGCAGCCACCTGTCTGGGTCAGTCCGGGCGACGTGGAATGGCATGCGGCACAACGCGTTTCCGCATTAGGGGCAGGTATCCCGAACGTAAAGATCACATGCTTGGGATGACTTCCCGAGGCAATAACGTTGGCGATAGCCTGACCGGAGTGCTGGTCACTGTCGACACCGTGGCACGTTCCGCATTGGCCGGTGGAAGGCGTTCCCCACGTGGGGGTCTTGTAGTCCGCGGCAACCAGCGGAGTCCCGTCACTGTGTTGGCCAGTCGAATGGCAGTAGACATTGGTACATTGTCCGGGCGCAGTTCCGGGCACTTT
Source organism: Deltaproteobacteria bacterium (assembly GCA_021848385.1). Taxonomy (GTDB): domain Bacteria; phylum Desulfobacterota; class Desulfuromonadia; order Geobacterales; family Geobacteraceae; genus Geomobilimonas. The sequence continues at coordinate 43,082 of JAJZUQ010000014.1, read as the reverse complement.
CGTGGACGGAGAACTCGGTGTCGCAGGCTGGCTATTATAGGAGCCGTTTGCCGCGCTCGATGTATTGTCGAAGGCGATATCGACGGATTTGTTAACGTGCCGCGAAACGTTCGCAATGGTCATGCCGGCCGTTGCCGTCACCGCATGACAGGTCACGCACTTGATGGTGTTGTAGGCAAGACCATAACCGTTGACGTGCTTACCGTGGCTCCCGGTAACCATGTTATCACCCGAGGCGATATCGGACTTGTGGCAGCCGGTACAGGTGAGTGTATTCCCCCAGACTGGCCGCTGGTTGGGGGCCGCATAGGGTGCGTTGCCGGCGGTGCCGTCGCTGTGGCAGTAGAGGCTCTGACAGGTGCCGGCACGGCCTGTGTTCTGGCTCGGCAGGTAGTTGGGATAGCTGACGTTCCCCGTATAGCGGCCGAAACCGTTGTTGGGTGCGGCGTTGAATGCGACGACCAGCCCGCGGTTGCCGGCGCTCGTCGCGTGGGCAAACTTATTGGTTTCAGCAGTATGGTCCGAGTGGCATTTTACGCATGAACCGGTGTCTGTACCGTAGTAAACGCCGTGCTTCTGGCTGCCGTAGGGGTGATTGCCGTCGGTGGGAGCTGCACCATGACACTTGTTGCAGTCGTTCGTTGTGCTGTTGGTATAGGAGAAATTGGAGCTGCCCCATTGCGGGGTAGCAGCTTCGAAATGGCAGTTGACACTGGAACAGGTCCCCGTGACGGGGACTGACGTCTGGTTGAAGAACACCCCTTTGCTGTAAGTGGCACCGCCGGTTTTTGGCGAGTTGTTGATGTTGGCCGCCATGTCGATCCCGCCGTTACGGTGGGCATTGGTATATCCCGTCACGGGATTCGTTGTCGAACCATGACATTTGGCGCAGACATTGGCAGTAGTCGTCACCCCCATGTGCTCGGAGTGATTCCCCTTGAAGGAGCCGCTGGTCATGTGCCTGAAACCATCTGAGCTGTCCAGTGGCCGCCAGTCGCTGCTGCTCGTTCCGTGGCAGCCGGAGCAGTCGGTTATGGGCTGGGCATAGGCACCTCCAACCGGAAGCAGCGTCACGAGCGAGAACATGACAGCAAACATGGGTATCAGGATGTTCCCAGCTACACGATGTCTTTTCATTGCCAACTCCTTATAAATATGCAAAACGACTATATAGTATTTCGGCGGGGGAGGCAATACCACCCCCGCCTGCATAGGTGAATCTTATTTGGGTCCCCACTTCGGCGTCGGCTTGAAGTGGCAGCTCACGTTGGAGCAGGAACCCGTCGTGTTGTTGTTCAGCGTCCCCGAGTACTGGGCACGGCCTAGGGGCAAGCTGTTGTTGAATTTATAGTGGTCGTCCACATCCATGTTGATGTTTGTCTGGGACGGCGTGTAGGGTGCCGTCGACGGTATGTTGGTATGGGTGTTGGCAGGGCTGAGAGATCCGTTGCCGTGGCATACCGTACAGTTCGCCCATCCTTCGGACGGTTTGGCCGTCGGCTTGATGTGGCCGGCCTTCGTATGGGCACCACCACCGGAGGTGTAGTCTTCAAACCGGGCGGAGGAGTAGATCCCCTGACGGCCAAAGGTAGCGTTGCGGTCTGCCGGGGGATAGCCGTGGCAGAAGTCACAAGCCTTCGGCTTGAAGGCATAGGCTTCCTTGTGGGCATGACAGCCGAGACAGTTGGTCGTCGGATGATTGGTTTCCGGCACGTTCCGTTTGAAATGGTTCGTCTTGGTATGGCACCCCTGGCAGAGACCGCGATAGGGTGCTACCGTCTGAACAAAGACCGTACCGTTATAATTAAGACCGCTGACAGAGGAGTATTGACCGGATACGCCAGAGCTGACCTGGGTCCGGACCATCTTGGTGAAGCCGGTTCCATGGACGTCGTGACAGGCCTTGCAGTCCATGGTCGGGGTCGACTCCTCTGCGGTGGTCTTGTCCATCACGTGAGTCGGCACGTTCTGCTTGGCTACGGTCGGGACCTTGGTCGCATCGTTATGACAACCGTAACAGAGGGTATTGTTGTTCACCGCGATCCGCTTATAGGTACCGAGCGCCCCGGAGATATGGGGACTGTTGGGATCGTGGCAGTCAACGCACTGGTTGCTGGCGTTATAGTTCGTGCCGCTCTGGCCGTGACCGGTGGCAGTGAAGTTTGTCTTCGCAGGTGCCGTCAGCCCGTTGATCACCGACAGCGTACCGGTATGGCAGCTTTCGCAGGTGACCCTGCCACCGTTCCAGCCACCGGCGATGGCGATGCCATTTTTGTGGCAATTGGTAGTACAGTTGGTGCTCGGCACTTCAATGGTACCGTTCACGTGGGTGCTGGCCAGCTCATTGGTGTAGGTATGGCATATCGCACAGGAGCCGGCGGCCGTTGTCGGGTTAATGTAGTACTTCGGCCCATAGGTACTGCTCATGTGGGCGAAGTGGGCGTTGGTATCGATGAGGGTACCCTGGCTGGCAATGGCAAAGGATACTTTGTGGCAGCTGCCGCACTTGCCAGTCGAAGGAGTGGCCCAGGAAGGCGCGGCATACACCGTGGCAATGCCGGTCGTACTGGTTCCGTTGCTGTGGCAGTAAGTAGTACAGGTTGCCGATGTGTTCATCGTGGACCCCGCAGCCACCCCTGAGAACGAAACATCTTTGACACCGTTGACGTGATTCGCCTGATTGCTAACGGCACTGTTTCCGCTCACGGTGGCGGCATGGCAGACGTTACAGGTATACCCTTTGCCGGTGGCCGCGTTGTTGCTCACATGCTTGAAGTGGGCGTTGGTGCTCAGGTTATTGAAGCCAGTAATCACCCCGCCGTGACAGGCAACGCACTCGTTCGCCGTACCGATGATGGTACCTCTCGTCAGTGCCCAGGTAGGCGCCTTGGTTTTGTATGTCTGCCCCCGCGGTGCACCGTTACTGTGGCAGTAGGTGGTACAGGTGCCGGGAGAAGCTGTGTTGTAGGCAGGAGCCGCGACAGCACCCTTGCCGTTGCTGACCAGGGTGGCGCTGGCAACTGGGAATACCTGCTGGAAATTGCCACTGTCGTGGTTATTGCCGTTGTGGCACTCGGTGCAGCCGTAGGAATAGTTCGTGCCGCCCCCGGCGGCATGACTCCCGTGGGGGGTCTGTGATTCATCTTTATACGGCGGGGTTGTTGCAGAATAATTCTTCGAGCCATCCACCGCGTATCCGGTGCTGCCACTCGTGCCGGTGGGAGGGAGATTGGTGGTCGGCGGAAAGCCGTGGCACTGGGTACAGTTCGCCGAGAAACCAGCGGAATGCTTGTGGCAGGTATTACAGACAGTGGCATCTGTGCTGGAATGCTGGGCAATGGTAGAGGGGAGCGGCGAGTGGCACCCCAGACAGACCCCGTATGCATCCTTGTTGTAGTTTTTCCGGGTTGACGAGGTGTACTGGAAGAGAACCCGCTTGTTCCGGACCGCGCCATACTGGGTGGAGATATTCATGTACCGGTTGAGGAGCCAGACGTTTTTGCCGAGGGATCCGGTCGGATCGGCCGGGTCGTAATCCACGTGGCCGCCATGGCAGTCGGCGCACTGGACGTTCTGGTTCTTGGAACTGCCATTGTGATTCTTGACGGCAGCAGTAGTGATTCCCGGGGTATCGTTCGACTTATGGCAGTTGACACAGATGTTCAGATCGGTGACAGCCTTCCCCTTGAGATCGGTGCGAAGCAACAGCCCCCTTGACGAGGAGAGGCGCCCCAGGATCGCACTGGAGTTGCTGTCGAAGGTCCGGGCGTTGGAGTCGACAAAGTGCGGGGCATGGCAGGTGGAGCAGAGTACCAGCCCGTTGCTGCCAATGAGCTTCATGTTGGCTGTCGGATTGGTTGGGTTGGTGATCGGTGTACTGTAGTAGTTGTTCGGCTGGAGCGCCGGTCCCCGGTTTGCATCGTTATAGCCGAAGTTGACGGGATGGGTTCCCTGCAGAGCGTCCGGCTTGTTCCGGCTCTTGTGACAATCGAGACACATCTGGTCCGTGTCGTTCCTCATCCGGAGGAGGGGCTGGGAGCGGATGGGGTTGGTACCGGTGAAATCGGTGGTCAACGAATGCACCTCGTGACAGCGGGCGCAACTCACGGTGCCGAGTATGGAGGTAGGGGTATTCATGTAGCTGTTGGTCGGCGGTGTTGCGCCGGCTGCGGGAATCTGGTCGGGCGCCGCCCAGTTGTGCGAAGAGTGCTTCCCCGTGCCAGATGTATAGATACCCATTGCCGTTGTGCCAAATGGATTTGCCAGATCAGTCGGCTTGAATTGATGGACTGTCAGCACGGAGCCTTGATAATGACAGGAAATGCAGACATTGTTGGTATCCTTGACCCCAAGGCTCCGGTGGACTACGTGGCATTCCGTACAATTGAAGTTGTGCGGTGCGATGACTGCCAGTGCGGCGGTCGACATCAGCAGAACCAGTGCCACGGTTCCCACAGTGTATGCAAATCGTCTTTTCATGGTTGCGCTCCTGAAAAGCATTATGAAATTCAGCGTTATTCTTGACATGCGGGCATCCTTTATCTGATACGCCAACGTTGCAGTACCTTAGCGGCACTGCAACGGCGTTGCCAGATCACTCTTTACAGCGTGTCCCAGCTCTTCAAGCCTACCGCTTTTCTCAGTATGAGCAAGGCATCGACCAGATCGATGGTACCGTTCGGATTTGGCTTGCCGTTGAGCAGCGGACCGATGTCGCCATGGGCCAGCTGGCTTGCAGTCGGAACCGTATTGTTGGCGACGATACGGATCGCCATCAGGGCATCAGCCATGGTGACCGTCCCATCGCCATTGATGTCGCCGTCGGGATACTGGTATGTAAGTCCCAGCGCACTGCTGTTGCCAGCGGCGTCAGTGGCGATGATCTGAAGTGCCGTCGGGTCATAGGTCGCCGTACCGAGATCGGCACTCCATGTCCCGTTGGCAATGGTCGCCGTGGCAAGGATGGTCGTTCCGCTCTTGATCTGGACAGTCGCTCCAGGCTCCACTGTACCGCTCAGCTTGGTGGGCATATAGCCGTTCGACGGATTGACTGTCAGTTGCGGCGGCGTTGTGTCATAGGTAATGGTACGGGTGGAGGTGGTCACGTTGCCGGCCTCATCGGTGGCTATGACCTGGACCGCGTAGACTCCGGGGTTCGGGAAATCCACGTTGAACGAAAACGCTCCGGCGGCGACCGGAATCGGCGTAATGATCCCGTTGACGGAACTGCTGACGGTGACATTGACAGAATCACTCACGGTTCCGGACAGAACGATATTCGGCTTGTTGGTGGCAAGGTCCTGCGTCGGGGCGGTTATCGCCAGTACCGGGCTTGTCGTATCCAGGGTGATGCTCCTCTTGAGGGATGACGTGTTGCCGTACAGGTCCACCGCCGTGACCGTAATGGTGTTCTGGCCGGCTGTCAGGTCAAGGGCGGTGGTCCAGTTGTTCCCGGCACCCACCGCGACCCCCTTGCCGGCGACGGTGACGGTGGCGCTCTTGTCCACGCTGCCGCTGATGGTGAGGGCAGTTACATTGGTGATGGCATTGTCGGCCGGCGATGCTATGGTGATGACCGGCGCAGTGGCGTCGAAATTGATCGTCCGGGTGTCAATACTGCTGTTGCCGAGCAGGTCGGTGGCGACGACCGTGACCGTATTGACACCGGTGGTCAGGGTTACCGCCGTGCTGAAGGTGTTATTGGTCACGACGACCGGTTGGCCATTGACAGTGACGATACCGGGATTGGAGTCAGTCACCGTCCCGGTTATGTTCTGGGTCTGGGTGCTGGTAGAGCTCCCCGTTGCCAGGGCGGAAACCGCAAGTACAGGCGGAGTCGTATCCAGCGCGATACTTGTGGTCACGGTCGCCGTGCTGCTGCCGGGGGTCTGGGCGCTCACGGTGAAGGTATTACTCCCCTCGGTGAGGGTCACGTCATAACTCCAGCTCGTGCCGGAGACGATAGCATTCCCGGTGACCGTACCGTTGATGCCGGTCCGGGCAACTGCGACAGATGCACCCGCATCGACCGTGCCGCTGATGGTCTGGGCAGCAACCCGCGTCAGGGTCGGCAGACCGGTGTTGAGCGCAAGAGTCGGTGCGGGGAGGGTATAGACGACACTGACCGACTGGCTGGCGATATTCCCAGCCAGGTCAGTGGCCGTTGCCGTAAGGATGTTAGTGCCGGGAACGAGGCCGGTTATGGAGCAGGTCCAGGTGGTGGCGGAGGTGTAGACGACGGGGGAGGCCACGGCGGTGGTACTGGTTGTAACGGCAACCGTGCTGCTGGCTTCCACGGTACCGCTGATGGTTATGTTTGCTGTGGAGACGTTTGCCGCAACCGGATCGATTCCCAGAGTCGGCGGTGTGGTCTTGGCCGGATTGGCGCCGCCATCAATACCGAACATCGTCAGGTATCCGTAGCCGTTGGTAACAATGAGCCGCTTGTTGACCGGGTCGAAAGCGGCATCCGTCGGCACGACCAGCTGACCGTTGGCCGTTCCGTATTGGCTGATGAATGAAAGAAACGTTCCGGTTCCCGTCGGATCGATGGCCTGGATCTGACTTTGATACGTATCAACCACATACATCCGGCTCAGGTTGCCTAAAGTGTCGTACTCAAATGTTATCCCCTGGGGCGAGCTGAACTGGAGCGGATTGGCGCCAAAACTGCCGATGGTTTTCACATAGGCATGACTTGAAGCGTCGAAAAACTCTACCCGACCGTTGAGGGTATCAGTCACGACGATTTGATTGGCCTTTTTCTCGTAGGCGACGCCGGTCGGTAGGCTGAGCTGCCCCGCGCCGGTGCCTGCGGCGCCAATGGTGGTCACATACTGTCCATTGGCCGTGAACACTTGAACATTGTTGGCAAGACTGTCCACCACATACACATAGCCGTTTCCATCCAGGGCAATGCCGTTGGCCTTCACGAACTGCCCTGCCCCCGACCCGAGCCGACCGAGTTCAACGCCGTTCTGATCCAGGATTGCCACGTAGCTCCCCTGGCTCACCAGGAGGTTCCCCTGGCCATTGACCGCCACGCCGAGAGGAGGAAGCTGGGTAGGTATGGTCTTCAGCAGCCGTCCGTAGGTGCTGAACTTCGAGACACCCCCTGCCCGGGGGTCTGTCACGTAGTAATTTCCCTGCTGATCCAGGACGACCCGTATGGGCGAGTTGACATTCCTGGTTACAGGACTCAGCACGGTTACCACGGGGACCGTAGCGGCAGAGGTCACCGTTGTCAGCGAAAAGACCAAAACGGCCTGCATGATGACAGCGGTCACAAGTGGGATACGAAATCTGGTTAGCATATTAATGCCTCCGGATACTAATGAAAACAGCCGGTTGATAGTTATAAAGCGCCTCAAGAGGCACGTGCTTACACTACAAGTGCAAAAAGAATGCCGCCACAGAGGCCCCAAGAACACCTCTCCAACGAATACTGCAATCACATGTAAGTACTCGTTTTTCTGCGCTAGGCCGAGAGCAGCATATTATATTTATTGCCATGCGATATAAATAGTTACGCGAAATAACTACACACACGAAAAAAGGGCCGTCAGTACACCCGATGCACCGAGTGGCTGAAGGCCCCTTCGACAATCCTTAAGCGGGTTCACCCCTACTTGTTGTGACAGGCAAGACAAAGAGCGCTGCCGGTATTTGACATGACAAGGAAAGGTCTAAGCTCTGTATTCCCGCCGGTGTTCGTCGGGACACCCTTGATATAACCATAGTCAACATGGGGGTCATGACAGCTGGAACATTCAAGACGGTGTTCGGGGCCAAAAAAGCGGATGGCATTGCCGCTTTTGGCGGCAACAACTGTCGTCCTGTCGTTGAGTTGTTGCGGCTTGCTCGTCTGGGCGGCATCGTAGGAAAAGGATATGGGGTGATCGTCCATCAGATTGGTACCGCTATAAACATCCGTACTGGTCTTCCCCAGGTTAGCACCATAGGAGGAATCCCACGTAAACGTCCCAAGGGAAACACCACCGGAACTCCCGTAGACGGGAGTATTGGGATCACTCCCAAAGTCCAAGGCGATGATATGCTCGTTCCCGACAGTCGTAGCAGTCGGATTACTCGTATTGTGCACCACGTTGATAGCGGTACGGCCGTCATGACAGCTCAGACAGAGGAGCGATTCGGGGCCTGGAGCGGTGACCGCCTTGGCTGCGGGAGAAAGTGTCGGGGAACTGGTATACATATTAAACGACTGGGTCGGCATCACCTTATTCCAGAGGGGGACCGACGGGTTGGCGTTATGGGGGGTATGACAGAAGATACATATCTGGTTTTCAGAACTACTCTTGAAAAAAGCGCTTAGCGATGAAGATGACAGGTTGTGCGCTGTATTAGCCACCCTTCCCACTCCAGCCAGGACGGTCGAAGCCATCACCAACGATGCGCCAACTGCTGCCATCATCACGACAAATTTGTTCATGTAAGCCACACCTCGCTCCAGGTTTTCAACAGCTTTGCCACGGGGAACCAGAACTAACGCCGGTTCGGGATCAGCCCAAAAGAACCGTCAACGGCAATTCGACAGACCATCCAACGTGAATTAACCTACACGTTACAGCCAAATAACCACCAACGATCCCAGACTGAGCAACATAATCAATGACACTTTCCCCATTCAACCTACGTCGTAAAGGGGTAGCAGGAAATTTGTTCCACCCGGATAAAATCTTTTGAAAGGATTAGCATGCAACAACAGTGCCTAGGCCCTACGGCCTATCACCTCAGCACGTACGCGATGCCAGTTTATCTCTGGGAAATACGTCGTGCTTTTCAACCCAGGCTTGACGCCACTACTTGAGATACCCGAATTTTTTCATCCGGTATCGGAATGCGTCGATACCAAGGCTCAGTTTTTTCGCCGCTTTAGACTGATTCCAGTCGGTTATCTCCAGCGCCTGACGAATCAACTCCTTCTCAACCTCTTCGATGTCCACCCCTTCGGGGGGCAGCTTGAATGTCGCAACGGGGGCCGCCGAGGATGAGGCCCTGGCCACGATCTCCAGAGGGAGATGTTCCAGCAGCAGCGTGTCTTCACTCCCCAGAATCAGCGCCCGCTCGATGACGTTTTTCAGTTCGCGGATATTGCCGGGCCAGTGGTATTCCACAAGGAGTTTCTCGGCCATGGCGGATATGCCTTTGACATGCTTGTTGAACTCCTTGCAGTAGTGCTCGATGAAATATTTTGCGAGGATGAGGATGTCATCCTTGCGCTCCCGCAAAGGAGGAAGGTAGATGGGGATGACCTGGAGCCGGTAATAGAGGTCGTTGCGGAAGGATTTATCGTCAATTGCCTTGATCAGGTCCTTGTTGGTGGCAGAGACGATCCTCACGTCCACGCTCATCACCTTGGAACCGCCGATACGGCGAAAGGTCCGGTCTTCCAGAAAACGGAGCAGCTTTGCCTGCATCCCCATCTCCATGTCGCCAATCTCGTCGAGAAAGACGGTACCGCCATCGGCCAGCTCGAAAAGCCCCTTCTTGGTCGCCTTGGCATCGGTGAACGCGCCTTTTTCGTGGCCGAACAACTCGCTTTCCAGCAGGGTGGCAGGGACGGCAGCGCAGTTGATGGCAACGAACGGCTTCTCCGCGCGGCTCGACTCGTAATGTATCCACTTGGCTACCAGTTCCTTGCCAGTGCCTGATTCCCCCTGGATCAGGACGGTCGTGGCATCGCTCTTCGCCACCTTGTCCATCATCTCCAGGACATTCTTCATGTGCTTGCTGTTCCCGATAATCTGGGGGGGGCCGATCTTCTTCTGCTCGCTCCGCAGACGGGCGACCTCGCGTCGCAGGTCCGACGTCTCAAGCGCCTTCTTGATGACGATCGCCATCTCGTCGAGATTGAACGGTTTGTTGATATAGTCGTAAGCGCCGAGCCGCATGGCGTTGACCGCCGTTTCCAGCCCTCCGTGGGCGGTGACCATGATGACGATGATTTCCTCATCTATCTCCTTGATCCGCTCCAGAACCTCAAGCCCATTGATCCCCGGCAACTGGATATCGAGCAGCACCAGATCCGGCTGATCCTCCCGCACCATTCGCAAAGCGTCTTCGCCGCTACCCGATGAAGTAACCTCGTACCCCTGTTTTTTCAGGTTCTGTTCGAGCGACCAGCGGATGAGATGCTCGTCGTCAACGACCAGGATTTTTGTCTTTTTCACGGATGCTCCTTTTGTACCGGAATGGAGATAGACGGTCAAGCAGGCTCAGGGCCGTCAGGGAGCCGTTCGGCAGGGAGGGAAACGGTAAAAACTGTCCCGCTGCCATCCTCGCTGGTGACGTCGATGGTTCCCTGATGCTGGACGACAAGCTTGTGACATATGGCCAGGCCAAGCCCCGTCCCCTGGGCCTTGGTGGTAAAAAACGGTGTGAATATCTTCCCCAGGATCAAGGGGGGGATCCCCTTCCCCGTATCGGCAATGCTGATCCGTACCCACTTCATGCCGTCCCGCTCGGCAAGCTCGCTCGTAATGGTCAATAACCCGCCGTCCGGCATGGCCTGGACGGCGTTGAGAATGAGATTCAGCAACACCTGCTGGATCTGCTTCCCGTCCACGAAAACCGGGGGGAGATCGTCCTGCAGTTCGATCCTTTTTTCTATGTTCTTTACGCCCCGGTGCTGGGAAGCGAACATGAGGGTCTTTTTCAGCAGGGCGTTCAGATCGGCATAGGCCGGCTCAGGGGGTGACGGCTTGCCGAAAAAAAGCAGGTCGTTGACCGTCTTGTCGAGACGCTTTACCTGCTCCAGCACCTCGTTAACGATCTCCGTCCGGGGATCCGTTGCGGTGAAGTCATCTTTTATGATCGTGATGGCCGCTGCAATACCGGTCAAAGGATTCTTGATTTCATGGGCTATCCCGGCCGCCATCTCCCCCACCGACGCCAGGCGGTCCGCCCGCTCCATCTGCTGGAAATGCAACTGCTCAAGCTCGCGCTTGGCATTGCCCAGCCGCTCCACCATCGAGTCAAACCCGGCCATGAGCCGGCCTATCTCGTCTTCTCCGGCCGGCTGCATCCTGACCGACATGTCCCCCTGCTCCACCCGGGCCATGTTTTCCGTGATGCGGTTGAGCGGTTTCTTGACGAACTTGAGCATCACCAGGGAGATGGTGATCGCCAGGAAGCAGACAATGGCCACCGTGGAGAGGATGAACAGCCTGGTCGCCTCCCACATGCGCATCCTTGTATCCTGAAGCGAATAATTGACATCAAGAACGCCGATTATCCGGACTTTGTCACCGTGACAGATATGGCATGACTCGTCATTGTAGATCGGCTTCTGCATGACGAGCACTTCCCCCTGCCCATCCAGCGCATATATCCCCTCATTCCTTCCCTTGAGGAACAGTTGGTAATCCGCCGGGTTGAGCTCTCGCCCCACCTCCCCCGGAATGGAGGATTTGAGCACGACCCCATGGGGGTGAAATATCCGTACCCCGACAAGCCTTCTGTTCTGCCCGACCATTTCGAGAATGGCCCGGGTATCCTCTGTATTGCCGATCCGCATGGAACTGTAGATGCTTCGCTCAATGGTGTTGAGCAGGAGTTCGGTACTTTCCCGTGCGGCATTGATAAGTTGGGTCTGTTCCCGTTTGAGATTCAGATAGGTATAGACACTGATACCGAAAGCCAGAAGGCTTATGGTGATGATGATTACCCTGGTTGTCAGGCTTTTGAAAACCAACCCGCCTCCGCTGAATGTCTGTCGCTGACGGTATGACAGTCGCTTTAGCGTATCCGCCATCCCGACGTTGTTTCTGGCATCCCACCCGTTGCAGCACCCGACGTTGTCGCCGCCGCACCCTGCACTGTCGGCCGGTAGACGAACTCCCAGTCGCTGTACTTGGTTTTTCCCTCGAAAGCAGTGAAGGGTTCGGGAAATCCCCCCTGTTTGAGGGGAGTTTCCTTGCTGGAGCTTGCGACCCCGATGATCCCCTTGACCGGGTCTGTGATAATTTTCCAATCATCGCCGGTAATCGGGTCCTGGTAGAGGCGGCGCAGATAGCGGGTTTTCTGCAGGGAGTAGGGATTTTGCAGAAGGTCCTTGAGATCGGCGATCGGATGGGGAGGCGGACCGCCCCGTTTGAACGATGTATTCCATTGTTCTATGGCGTCCCGGATCTGGCCGCCGCGAAACAGGAGTTCTGCTTCACGGTCACGTTTCATGACCGTCGTCCAGACCTGCCCGGCGGCACCGAGCATGATGCCGATGATCAGCACCATCATGAGCACGACGACGTAGGTGAACCCCCGGTTCGAACCGACAGGAGTGGTTCCCATGCTATTTCCTCGCCAGTATCTCCCGCCCCGCTTCCACAAGGTCCTCCGCTGTGAGGCCGAAGTATTTCAAGAGCTCTTCCGCCTTGCCGGAAGTCCCGAACCGGTCGTTGACCCCCACCCGCTTGAGCGAAACGGGGCACTCTTCCGCCAGAACTTCCGCCACCGCGCTCCCCAGACCGCCGACAATGGAATGTTCCTCTGCCGTCACGATCAAGCCCGTTTCCAGGGCAGCCTTGACGATAATCTCCCGGTCCAGGGGCTTGATGGTGCCGATATGCACGACCCGGGCGCTGACTCCTTCTTTCTTCAGCTGTTCCGCTGCGGCAACAGCCTGGGCAGTCATGAGTCCGGTGGTTATGAAGGTCAGATCGGTGCCGGCTACCAACTCGGTACCTTTCCCGATTTCAAACCGGTAATCTGCCGGGAATACCGTCGGCACCTTGTTCCGACCGAGGCGGACATAGACCGGCCCTTTATAGGCAGCTACGGCACGGATAGCCGCTTTGGTCTCCACACCGTCTGCCGGGACAATGACGGTCATGTTGGGAACGGCCCGCATGATCGCCACGTCCTCAATCGACTGGTGGGAACCGCCGTCCTCGCCGACGGTGACACCGCCATGGGTCGCGACGACCTTGACATTGGCCTTGGGATAGGCGAGCGACTGGCGCACCTGCTCCCAGGCCCGGCCCACCGCGAAGATGGCAAAGGTGGAGAGGAAGGGGACCTTGCCCACCGCCGCAAGGCCTGCGGCAGTGCCGACCATATTGGCCTCGGCGATCCCCATATTGAAAAAGCGCTCGGGATATTTTTTCGCAAACACCCCGGTCTTGGTGGAGCCTGACAGGTCGGCATCAAGCACCACAATCCGGGAGTCTTCCCCCCCCAGTTCAGCCAGGGTCTCGCCGTATGCATCACGTGTTGCGATCATTGAACTCATATGGAAAATCCTTTCGAATAGGTCATCTTGGTCACATAGAACCATGTAACATCTAAATCTAACCCCCCTCAGTCCCCCCTTACCTAAGGGGGGAAGCCTTGAAGTCTCCCCTTACCTAAGGGGAGATTTAGAGGGGTTAACCGCGAAAAATAAGAATTACAGAGCAACATTCCCTGTACATCTTTTACTCCTCGAAATACCCCAGGCACTCCAGCGCCCGTGGCAATTCCTCATCGCTCGGCGGAACCCCGTGGTACGATGCCTTGTTCTCGAAAAAGGAAACCCCTTTACCCTTGACGGTACGGGCCACGATGACTGTCGGCGCGCCCTTGAGCGTTTCAGCCTTGTCGAGGGCGGCAAGGATGGCGCCCATGTCATGGCCGTCGATTTCCAGGGTCTGCCAGCCGAAGGCGCGGAACTTGTCCGCAATGGGGCCGACATTCATCACCTTCGCCACCTCGCCGTCGATCTGCAGGCCGTTGGCATCCACCATGGCGCAGAGGTTGTCCGTTTTATAGTGTGCGGCGGCCATGGCCGCTTCCCATACCTGCCCCTCCTGCAGCTCGCCGTCGCCGAGTAGGGCGTAGACCCGGTTTTCCCGCTTGTCGAGCCGCAGCCCCAGGGCCATGCCGACCGCCATGGACAGCCCCTGTCCCAGGGAACCGGTGCAGACTTCGACACCGGGAGTCACCTTGCTGTCGGGATGCCCCTGCAGATGGCTGCCGAGGCGGCGCAGTGTCATCAGGTCTTCTTTCGGGAAATATCCCGCCTCCGCAAGGGCCACATACTGGGCCGGGGCCGCATGTCCCTTGCACAGCACGAACCGATCGCGACCGTCCCAGACCGGGTCCGCCGGATTATGCCGCATCTTATGGAAATAGAGCGCGGTCACCATGTCGATGGCCGACAAGGAACCGCCGGTATGACCCGACTGGGACTTATGGAGGGTCTTGACGATGGCAACACGGAGTTGCCGGGCTTTTTCTTCCAGATGTGTGACCAGTTCGTTCACCAGTATGCGTCCTTTCCAACAGCGGGATTATGGTTGTGCACCTACTTGTCGTCGCCGGCAACCAGGTAGTCGAGAATGATTTCATCAAGGCTCTGCTTGGGGCGTGCGGCCTCGGGTGCGGCTTTGGGGGGGGAGGGGGGCGGGGGCGTCGCCGGTTTTGCCTGAGGAGGGGCCGGCGGGGGGGCGGAAGCCGTCGAAGGGGGAGGAACAGGGGACGTGCCAAAGGCGCGGTCGTCGAACTCACCCGACTTCAGGCGGCGCATCATATCCTTGTGCTGCTCTTTCATCAGTTCTTCGACAACATGGTCGAGGTTGTCGACCTTGAGGATGTCGGCGTAGGTTGTCTTTTTCGAGGAGATTATTGTCCCCCCCCGGTAGAGGAGGGTGATGATGTGAGGATTGTTGACACCGCTGTCTTCGGTCTGGATGTGGAAGACATCCCCTCTGTACATCACGTTGTGATTGAAACCTACAACCATGGCCGTTTCCTGTCCGTCAAATGACGTAATCGGTTGCAAACTACCACATAAATCAAATAGTTGCAATAACTAAAATATCCCGTTCCCGGTGGACACAAGGGCAAAAGATTTCAGGTACCTCGGGTGCTCTACCCATCCAATCACTTCCCGAGAAGGTGCCTGATCCGCGCCACCGCTTCCATGGCATCCCGGGCATACAGGTCGGCGCCGATCTGGTCGGCGTACTCCTGGGTGACCACTGCCCCCCCTACCATGGTGAACGTCCGTATTCCCGCCTCTTTCAGTCGCTCGATGACGTTTTCCATCTCCGTCATGGTTGTGGTCATGAGTGCCGAGAGGCCGACCGCATCGACCCCCTGTTCCCGGGCCGCCGCGATGATCCGCTCGGCGGGGACGTTCTTCCCCAGATCGATCACGTCGAAACCGTGGTTTTCCAGGAGGGTGCAGACGATGTTCTTGCCAATGTCATGGATGTCACCTTCCACCGTAGCCATCAGGATCTTTCCGAGACTGGCAAACCCTTCCCCTTTCATCTCCTGCTTCAGACGGGCAAAGGCGGTCTGCATTGTTTCCGCCGCCAGCATCACCTGGGGGAGGAAGAAGATGTTCTTCTCGAAACGCCGTCCCACCTCTTCGAGGCCGGGCAGGAGCGCCTCGTTGCTGACCTGGAGGGGGGTCAAACCTTCCGCGAACGCCTGTTCCACGAGACCGGTGACAGCCTCCCGTTCCCCATCGATGACGGCGCGGCCGATGAGGGAACGGATATCACGGGGAGCATCGGCAACAGGCTGATCGACGGCGGCAACCGTCCCCTTGTAGGCGTCGATATAGGCCGCCGAATTGGGATCCCGGTTGAGAAGTACCATGGAGGAACGCCAGGCATCGAGCATCGCCTGCTCCTTGGGATTGACGATTGCCGCATCGAGCCCGGCAGCCATGGCCATGGCAAAAAAGGAGGAGGAGATGACCGGTCGGCAGGGGAGCCCGAAGGAGATATTGCTCACCCCGAGGACTGTGTTCACCCCGAGCTTTTCCTTCACCAGCCTGATGGCCCCGAGGGTTTCCATGGCCCGCTTCTGTTCGGCGCTCACCGTCAGGGTAAGGCAGTCCATGACGATATTGTTCCGGGATATGCCGAGTTCCCCGGCGGCCGCGACAATCTTTTCAGCTACCCGGCAGCGGGCGTCGGCGGTCTCGGGAATTCCCGTCTCGTCCAGGGTCAGGCCGATCACCGCGGCGCCGTATTTTTTGACGAGGGGGAGGACCCGCGCCAGACTTTTCGTCTCGCCGTTGACCGAGTTCACCAGCACCTTGCCGTCAGCCGCCTTGAGCCCCCGTTCAAGGGCCTCGGGGCTGGAAGAGTCGAGCACCAGGGGAACCGGTACCGCCCCCGTCACACAGAATACCGCCCGTTCCATGGCGGCCGGTTCATCGATGCCGGGGGTCCCCACGTTCACGTCCAGGAGATGGGCACCGGCTGTCGCCTGTTCCATGGCTTCGCGGCGGATATAGCCTACTTTCCCCTCCCGCAGTTCGGCAGCGAACCCCTTCTTGCCGGTGGGGTTGATTCGCTCGCCGATGATTGCCACCGGGTTGTTGCCGCCAATGGCCACAAAACCGCTCCGGCTGGAGAGGAAGGTGGTCCCGGCAGCCGGGCCGACGGGACGGTACGACTGGTCTCTTCCCGCCAGTGCATCCTTTATGGCCCGGATATGGGCCGGGGTGGTACCGCAGCAGCCGCCGATGATCCGCACCCCCAGAGCCAGCAGCCGGTCATGGTAGGCGGTCATTTCGTCAGGGGTGCCGGGGAAGACGGTCTTGCCATCCTTGAGCACCGGCAGACCTGCGTTGGCCTGGGAAATGAGGGGAAGACAGGTTACCCGGCGCATGGCGGCCAGGATATCATGGATACCATCCACGCCGAGGCCGCAGTTGGAGCCGACGATGTCCGCCCCGACACTCTCAAGGGTGATGGCAGCCGCCTCGGGGGGGGTACCGAGCACGCTCCGCCCCTTGTCGTCGAAGGTGAGCATGGCAATGACCGGGATGTGGGGAGAGATTTCCCTGATGGCGATCACCGCGGCACGGGCCTCCTTGATGTCGAGAAAGGTCTCCAGGGTGATGAGATCGGCGCCGGCGCCGATGAGAGCAGCCGCCTGTTCCCGGAACAGCTCCGCCATGGCGTCGAAGGAAAGATCCCCCACCGGTTCGACGAACCGTCCGGTCGGCCCGATAGAGGCAGCGACATACGCCTCGTTCCCCGCCACCTGTCGGGCAATCTCCACGGCCCGGGCGTTGATCTCCACGAGCCGGTCCTGCAACCCGTAGTGGCTGAGTTTCTCTCTGGTCCCGCCGAAGGTGTTGGTCACCAGGATGTCGGCACCGGCCGCCAGGTACTCCCGGTGGACCGAGGCAACCACGTCGGGCATGGTGAGGTTGAGTTCTTCCGGCGACTGACCCGGCTTGAGCCCGCGCTCCTGGAGCATGGTACCCATGGCACCGTCCAGCACCAGCACCCGTTCGCCTATGGCCTGCAAAAAAGGCTGCTTCATGGGAAGAGTTCCTTTATCGGGATAATGTACATAAACAGGAGACTGGATCGACAGCAGACTATTTTGCGGAGGGAGAAATGTCTGCTTTCCGTTCCAGTGAAAAATCGGGGGCTAGCGGTTGGCGAAGATCAAGATGCCCCGTAAACGTCCGGACCGGTTTCCCTTCAACGAGGAAGCTGACCCTGCGTATCTGGGGGAAATTGACCGCAATGGTATCAATAATGGAATAAACGGCCGTCATCTCCGCCGAACTGCCGGCCGGCAGGGCTTCGACGAACTCACGGCCGAGATCGACCGTCGCGAGGTCGCCGGTCACCTGAACATCCCGCACGGTAGTGACGTTAGGAAGGGTCGGCGCAAGGTCACCAAGGGGGCCGCCCGCCAGTTCCTGGATGATATCCCCGATGCACTCCTCTGGTTCACCGCAGGCGTCCATTTCGCGCCCTTCCCGCACGAGCCCCGACCCGTCAGCAGCGGCAAAAAACAGGGTCACGAGCATCGTCCCGCTCTCCTGGGCCTGGGGAGGAACCGGGGGCGGGTTCCGGCGCTGCTCGTACTTCTGAAGCATAAGCGCTCCGTACACGGCTGCCGAAATCATGAAGGCAAAGCCCAGAATGGTCATCCCCCACCGGGAGGGTCTAGAGCGTTTCACTGTCAACCTCCCCCACATCTTCCTCCTCCAGGTTAACCTGGTAGACGTCCCCCAGTTTGCCGCCGAGGAAGCGGTTGCCGACCCTGATAAAGCTGGCGGGGATGTCGGTCACGAAGTAATGGTGGTTGCCCCGCTCCGCTGCGGGACGGAGAGCCCCCTGCTGACGCAGTATCTCCGCCACGGTATGGGCTGTTTCCTCGGCAGAGTCGACCAGTTTCACGTCATCTCCCATGACCTCGGCAATTATCCCCCTGAGCAGGGGGTAATGGGTGCAACCGAGCACCAGGGTGTCGACCCCTTCCTCGCGGAGTCCCTGCAGATAGGCTCTGGCAGTCAGCCGGGCCACCTCGTTGTCGACCCATCCCTCCTCCGCCAGAGGGACAAACAGCGGACAGGCGCGGGTAACCACCTGAATCTCCGGATTGATCCGCTTTATCGCCTTTGAATAGGCGCTGCTCTTGATGGTCCCGCTGGTACCGATGACCCCGACCTTGCCGGTCCGGGTCACCGCCGCGGCCCGACGCGCACCCGGCTCGATCACCCCGACGATGGGAATATCGAAGTTCTCCTTGAGCGCTTCGAGGGAGACAGCCGATGCCGTGTTGCAGGCGACCACCAGGAGCTTGATGTCCCGCTGGACGAGAAACGCCGTGATCTGCCGCGCATAACGGGTCACCGTCTCGGGAGACTTGGTGCCGTAGGGAACCCTTGCCGTATCGCCAAGATATATGGTATCTTCCTGAGGAAGCGCCCTGACTATCTCTTTCAACACCGTCAGGCCGCCGACCCCTGAATCGAATATGCCGATCGCTTTCCAGGCCAAAGTACACTCCAAGTCGGTAAAATTCCGCAGGTTTTTCAAAACTGCGCAAAGCAGTATATAGTAGTTTGCCGGCAGGGGGTTGTCAAGGCATTTGCTCATGGCAGGGAATCTGTCAAACCTGCTTTGATTTTTCCGTAAAATTCTGGTATTGAACTATCCAAGTCGATGGTGCACCGGTATCCCACAAGCAGCTGGAGGCAACATGGAAAAGCAGGAGATGCTCGACAAGGCCGCAGAAACCCTCTCACCCTTTGAAACCGGGCACATCATCGACTTCCTCAAGAACCTGAGCTTGAAATCGGTCATGGAGAACCCCTGGCTTCTCAGCATACTGGCGATCATCTTTTTCTACGCAGTAATCAAGCGCTCGAAGGCAGTACTTCTTTCCCTCTTCGCCTTCATCTCCCTCATTGCACTCATCCGCTTTACCCTCATGGAAGAGGGGGGAAGCGAACTATCCCTCCAGTCAACCCTCCCCTTCGCCTTCGGAGCGCTCGCCATCGGAGCGGCACTGATCTATTTCGTCTTCATAAAATCGGAATAAACTCTTGAACCGGACTGGCTTCACCACCACCATCCCCCTGGAAATCCTCGTTGCCGCACACCGTACCCCGGTTGATCTCAACAACATCTTCATCACCAGCGACCACAGTCACCAGATGATGGAAGAAGCTGAGCTGGCCGGCTTTCCGCGCAATGTCTGCGGCTGGATCAAGGGTATCTACGGAGCGGTCGTGACAAGCGGCATCCGGGAAATGGTGGCGGTAACCGAGGGGGACTGCAGCTACACCAAGGCGCTGATGGAGGTGCTCTCCCTGGAGGGGGTTGTCGCCGTGCCGTTCGCCTACCCCCACGACCGGGACGCGTCGACGCTTCGCCGCGAGATCGAAAAACTCATGGGGCACTTCGGGGTCGGATGGCCGGAAGTCGTTGCCGCCAAGGAGCGACTGGACCGTATCCGGCTCAAGGTGCGCGAGATCGACCGCCTCACCTGGGAAGAGAACCTGGTCACCGGCGGAGAGAACCACTACTTCCAGGTCTGCACCTCGGACATGAACGGCGACCCGGACCGGTTCGAAGCGGATGTGGACGAGTTCCTCCTTACCGCGGCAAGCAGGACCCCCCGGCAGGAGCGCTTGCGCCTCGCCTACATCGGCGTCCCCCCCATCTTCGACGACATCTACCCGTTCCTGGAAAACCATGGAGCCCGGGTGGTCTTCAACGAAACCCAGCGCCAGTTCGCCATGCCCTACGGAATCACCGACATGGTGGAACAGTACCGGGCCTACACCTATCCCTACGACATCTTCCACCGGCTGGCCGACATCCTCATGGAGGTCGAACGGCGCCGGGTCGACGCGGTGGTCCACTATGTCCAGTCCTTCTGCTTCCGCCAGATCGAGGACATGATCGTCCGGAAGAAACTTACCGTGCCGGTTTTGACCCTGGAGGGTGACAAGCCAACCCCCCTCGACGCCCGGACCAGGATTCGCATTGAGGGGTTTCTGGAGATGATGGAAGATCGGGGGGCTAGGAAAGGGACTAGGGACTAGGGGCTGGGGGCTCGGAGTTAAGGAACATTTATGAAGATCGGAATAGACCTGGGGAGCAGGAAGGCGAAGTTTGCGGTGCTGGAAGGAGACAGGGTAATCCGGCTGGCGGATTACGATACCATCACCTTCTACAAACGGTTCGGCCGACTCGTAGGAGAGGAGCTGACCCTCGACCTGGCCGGCACCGGCCTGTTCGCCGCGGAAGAGCTGGAAGCGGCCATCATCCGGGTTACCGGCTATGGCCGCAATTCCCTGGGGCTCAAGGGGGCGAAGGTCATTTCCGAGATCCGCGCCCACGTGGCGGGTGCCGTCCTGCAGACCGGCCGGCTCGACTTCACCATGCTCGACATGGGGGGACAGGACACCAAGGTTGCCCAGGTGCAGGGGGGAAGGCTTACCGACTTCGTCATGAACGACAAGTGCGCCGCCTCCAGCGGCAGATACCTGGAAAACATGGCGGCGGTGCTGGAGGTAAGCCTGGAGGAACTATCCTCTCACGGGGAGGAACCGATAAAACTGGACGCCACCTGCGGCATCTTCGGCGAATCGGAACTGATCGGCCAGATTCTCAGAGGGTATCCCGTCTCCCGCCTCTGCGCCGGCGTCAACATGACCCTGGTACGGCGGGTGCTCCCCCTTCTGCGCAGGTTCCCCTCCCCGGCCATCATCCTCACCGGTGGGGTGGCACTGAACAAGGCGCTGGTCAAACTCCTGGAGCAGGAGACCGGGCGGGAAATAGTCGTCCCGCTCCATCCCCAGCACAACGGCGCCATCGGCTGCGCAGCGCTGGAATGAACTACAGGCATTTGATTGACCCCGTAGAGAGAACATCAATTGACGCAAAGGCGCAGAGACGCCAAGACCGCAAGGGATGAACAACGCAACAACAGAATTCTTTGCGCCTTCGCGTCATTGCGTCGAGAAACCTCTTTTGTTTTTGTCATCGAACAATTCAACAGGAGAACTTTATGGCCATCGGCAAAAAGGACTGGATCTTCATCGCCATCATCGGCGTAGTACTCGCAATCTTCATCGCCATCTCGGGAGAAGAAAAAACCAGGAAAGTTCCCTACAACGACAACCACAAGAGCTTCTATGAAATGGCCGCCAAGGGTGGACTACAGGGGCAGAAGGAAGCGGATCTGGGCTGCCCCCGCTGCCATAACGAAACAGGAGGAATCCCCTTTCCGGCCAAGCACCCGGTCAAACCGTCAGCCGGTCCCATGAGCTGTCACCTCTGCCACAAGTACGACAAGAGCCGCTTCTGAACGTGTCCACTCTTGACCTGACACGGGAAATTGAGCGACTGGTGGCGGATATCGCCGACAGGGTCCCGGAACTGGAACACATCGACCCCCAGCGGCTGCTCATCTGCGTAACCAGTACCCGTGGAGGCGGGGTGCATGGCACCTACGCCAAGATACACCCCCTCCGCTTCGCCGGCGGGGCCGCCAGCAGGACTGTACGGCGGCGACGGCGGACCTTCACCTGCACCATGCCGCCCGTCACCTTCCAGGGACGGGAGATGCTCTACCTCATCTACTTCCTCGTCCCCCGCTTCCTCAATCTCCCCTTGCGGGAGAAGCTCATCACTGTCTTCCACGAACTCTACCACATCGCGCCCGAATGCAACGGCGACCTCCGCCGCTTCCCCGGCCGCAACTACGCCCACGGCCGTTCCACCAAGGCGTACAACGCCCGCATGGCCGAACTGGTGGATGCCTACCTGGAACTTCCAGGAGCGAAAGATATGGCCGGCTTCCTCGACGGCGACATGGATGCGCTCCGCGCACGCCACGACAAAGTCCTTGCCCGGAAATACCCGGTACCGAAACTTATCGTTTCCGCCTGACCGCCTATCCTTGCTTCAGCAACTCTTCGGCAGTGGGGATGTCCTCCTCGGCAACCATTATCTCCAGGGGGCCGATCCCCGGCTCCCCGCTCCGGCGCAGGAAGTACTCGACTCCCCCCTTCCGCAGCACCCTCTCCACCCGGACCTGTTCCGCCTCATCCTTGGGATCATAGAATCGTACCATGGTGATTCTCCTTTCCGCTGTGACCTGACTTCCGCAAAAGTATATCAAAGCGGAAAGGGCATGCATCCTCCATCTTGACTGCCGACCCGTTTTCACTTACAACGGATAGAGCGCGACACATGACCGCAACGGAGAACACCATGCACCGCTATTTCAACTTCGCCCGCCACGAAACAACCTACCGCCAGGAGACCGTTGCGGGGATAACAACCTTCCTCACCATGGCCTACATCATCATCGTCAACCCGGCGATCCTCGAAGCGGCCGGCATCCCCAAGGGGCCGTCCATGACCGCCACCATCATCTCCGCCGCCTTCGGCACCCTGGTGATGGGGGTCTATGCCAAGCGCCCCTTCGCCATCGCCCCCTACATGAGCGAAAACGCCTTCATCGCCTTCACCGTGGTGAAAGTCCTCGGCTACTCCTGGCAGACGGCGCTGGGGGCCATCTTCATAGCCGGCGTCCTCTTCACGGTCCTGACGGTGTTCAAAGTCCGGAGCTGGCTGGCCGACGCCATCCCCTCCTGCCTGAAGTTCAGCTTCTCCGTCGGGATCGGCCTCTTCCTCACCTTCATCGGCCTGAACCAAACGGGGATCGTTGCCCTTGGGGTCGCCGGCGCCCCGGTCTGTCTCGGCAAGGTGAACAGCGCGCCGGTCCTCCTCGCCATCCTGGGTTTCACGGTCATTGCCTGGCTCATGGTGAAGCGGGTCCACGGCGCCATCGTCATCGGCATCCTGACGGCCACCGTGCTTTCCTTCATCCTTGGCATCACTCCCCTCCCGAAGGAACTGGTGAGCCTCCCCCCCGACCCGACCCCCATCTTCATGCAGCTGGACATCAGGGGTGCGCTCAGCCCGAAAGCCCTGCCGGTGGTGCTCATCATCTTCGTCATGGCCTTCGTCGATACGGTGGGAACCCTCATCGGCCTCTCGTCGCGGGCGGGGCTCCTGGATGAAAACGGCAACCTTCCGGAGATCGAGAAACCTATGCTGGCCGACGCCCTGGCCAATATGGTGGCGCCGGTCCTCGGCACCACGACCACCGGCGCCTACATCGAATCGGCGGCCGGAATCGAGGAAGGGGGCCGGACCGGCTTCACCTCCCTGGTGGTGGCCGGGCTGTTCCTCCTCTCCCTCTTCTTCGCCCCGCTTTTCACCGCCGTCCCACCCCACGCCTACGGGACCGCCCTCATCATCATCGGCGTCTTCATGATCAGCCCCATCACCAGGATCGACTTCAGCGACTATACCGAGCTGATCCCCGCCTTCCTCACCATCGTCCTCATCAGTTTCACCTACAACATCGGCGTCGGCATGACCGCCGGGCTCCTCTCCTACCCGCTCCTCAAGACCCTCACCGGCAGAGGACGTGAAGTGAAGGCCGGCATGTGGGTCCTGGCCGCCTTGTCACTGTCGTTCTACATCTTCTATCCGTACAAATAGACAAAAAAAGGGGTGCGCCGGCATTGCCGCGCCCCCCTTTAATTGGTGTCCCAGAATCAGCGAGGGGAGAGTGCCCTGTGGAGCGAATGTGCCCGAATGCTCGCCGCTGTTGGCGAAATGGAGCAAAGCCGGCCGAATGGCCGGCGCGAAATGAGCCTTACAGCGGCAGCACGAGGGGACTTTGAGCGTAACAGGGCACTCTTCCCTCGCGAAAGAGCTAGAGCTTACCCAGCACCTTCAGCAAATGGGGAACCATCTGCTTCTTGCGGGACATGACCCCCTTCAGCTCGTAGAGGTGGGGCTCCAGTTGGGGATAGTCCATGACGTGGGCCAGTTCCTTCCCCCCCGCCACGAGGAAGAGCGTGGTTTCCGAATAGATGTCGGTCACCATGAGCCCCGCCAGTTGCAGGCCGTCCCGCTCCTTGATTCGTATCAGTCCTTGTTGCAGCTCGTTCTTCAGCTGGTGGAACTCGTCGAAACCGATCACTTCGACCTGGCCGACGCCAAATGTGCCACCACTGCCGGAAAAGGTCTTGAAGTCGGTGGTGATCGCCTTTTCCGGCGAGCCGTAGCTGGCCAGCCCGGAACTGGCAGAGAATATCTCTTTTCCGAACGCGAGGTGATCCACCCCCGCCCTCTGCTCCAGCCAAAGCGCCAGCTCCCGGTCCTGGCCGGTGGTGGTGGGAGACTTGAGAATCACCGTATCTGACAGCAGCCCGGCCAGCAGGAGCGCCGCGATCTCCGGCGGCGGCTCGATTCCCTGCTGGCGGTAGAGGGTCGCCACCAGGGTACAGGTGCTCCCCACCGGCGAGGCGACGAAGGTTATCGGTTGATTGGTCGGGGGATTCCCCAGCTTGTGATGGTCGATCACTTCCAGGATCTCCACCGACTCGGCACCGGGAACCGCCTGGCCGAGCTCATTGTGGTCCACCAGGATGAGGGCATAGGGGATCGGGGCAAGGAGGGACGATTTGGTGGCAATGCCGGCCAGGGTGCCGTCCTCCTCGACCACTACCACCGCCGGCTCGCCACCGTAAAGAAGCTTCAGGCGAAGGTGGGAGAGGGGCTCGGCAACGCCGATCTGTTCAAATTTCCCCTCGGCGAAGTGGCCGATCGGCGTCGACAGCCGGGCCAGCCAGGCAGCGGTGGCAGTGTCGTGGGGGGTACTGATGAGGATCACCCCCGCAGCCGCTGCCTGGCTCACCAGATCGTCATCAACCGCCAGCCCCCCGGTGACGACAAGGAGGCGCACCCCCTTCTCGATGGCAGCCTGCTGGATGGTGCGCCGATTGCCGGTCATGATGAGGAGCGAGGCAGTGTCGTAGCCGTCGATCCGCGCCGAAAAGGACTCCTCCAGCATGGCGCCGATGAAGAGATGAAAATGCTCCGTCTCCCCGGACGGCTCGCCGGCCAGAAAGGTCCCCTGCAGACAGTGGCAGAGCGAGGAGATGGAGGCGTCAATCCCACGCAGCCGGTCCTGGCCGGTCAGGAGGTATTTCTCCGACAGCTTGAGGAGGGAGATTATGCCGGTCGGGGTTCCTGCGTCGTCAACCACCGGCAGAACCCGGATGTTGTTGAGATGGAACAGCTCCAGCGCCTTCAACAGCGGCGTGGCGGCGTTGGCCGTCACCGGGGTGCGATGCAGCACATCACGGACCTTGGGATGGACATCGGCAAGATACAGAGGTAGCTCAATCACGAGCCGATCGAGAATGAAGCGGGTCTGGGGGTTCGGTTCCCCGGCCATGGCCGCCACAACATTTGGCCACCCCTGCCGCCGCTTCAGTTCCGCATAGGCGATGGCGGCCGCCACGGAATCCGTGTCGGGGTTTTTGTGGCCGATGACGTAGACTTTCTTTTCCATGGGGCACCCGGTGGTTTTGCTGGAGTTTTGCCGCCAATCGCACTACAATGACCGGCGCTGAAATTCTATCGAAGTGAGGTCCATTCATGCTGCATGAAGCAATAAACTGGCTCCTGATCACCATCGGTGCCCTGGGGTATCCGGGCATCTTCCTGCTCATGGCCATGGAGAGCTCCGTCATCCCGATACCGAGCGAGCTGGTAATGCCCCCCGCCGGCTATCTCTCCCAGCAGGGGGAGATGAACATGCTTGCCGCCATTCTCTGCGGTACGGCAGGAGGACTGTTAGGCTCGTACATCAACTATTTTGCAGCCCACTACCTGGGGAAACCACTCCTTCTCAAATATGGGAAGCACGTCTGGATTACCGAAGAAAAGCTTGCCAAAGTGGAGTCATTTTTCCACAAGCATGGTGAAATATCAATTTTTATCGCACGGCTCTTGCCGGTAATCCGGCATCTGATATCCCTTCCAGCGGGTCTTGCAGGAATGCACCACTGGAAATTCACGCTCTACACCCTGCTCGGCGCCGGCATATGGTGTTCAATCCTGACATTCATCGGCTATTTCATTGGCCAGAACCAGGACCTGATCATGCGCTATTCCCATCATGCGGTACTGGGCGTGATCATCTTCAGCGCCCTCCTCATTGCGGTCTACGTCCGGCATCACAAGCGGAAGGCAGCCCGGCAGGCCAGCTGAGACTGAATGTAGCAAGATGCATGGCGGGCGATCCATGACGGGTCGCCCGTTTTTTTATACTGAATTCCCATCCCTTGCGAAGGCCAGCTGAAGCGCTACGGGGCCAGACACTTCTCAACCACCTCATACACGTCCCGCGGCAGGTCGGGTACAGCCCGGACCTTTTCCAGTTCGGCACGCATGAGCGCCTGACGGCCCGGATCGAAGCGGCGCCAGCGGGTGAAGGGCGCGAGCATGCGGGCAGCGATCTGGGGATTGAGGGGAATGAGGCGGAGCAGCTGGCCGGTGAGGAAGCGGTATCCCGCGCCGTCTGCTTCGTGGAAACGAACCTGGTTCCCCTGGCAGAAGGCACCGACCAGGGCCCGCACCCGGTTGGGGTTGGTGATTTCGAAGGCGGGATGGTCAAGCAGCGCCGTCACCACCGCCAGGGTATCGGGGAGGGAAGCGGTCGCCTGGATGGAGAACCACTTGTCCACCACCTGGCGGTCGTCCTGCCAGCGTCCGTAAAAGTCTGCCAGCGCCTCTTTCCGCTCCGGACAGTTGCACGAAGCAAGGGAGACGAGTGCGCCCATCGTGTCGGTCATGTTGTCCGCCTCCCGGTACTGCCGGCAGCAGAGTTCGATGGACGACGGCTCTTCCACTGTCATGAGGTAGGAGAGGCAGAGATTGGCGAGGCGCCGCTCCCCCGCCCGGCCGTCATCCACCGTATAGGGAGCACTGCTTCGGCACGCCTTCCTCACCGCCAGAAACTCTCCCGCCAGTTCCGACGCCAGGGTGCGGCGGAGGAACTGGCGGGCGGCATGGATGGCATCCGGGTCAATGACCGGCATCTGCTCCGCCAGGTATACCTCCGACGGGAGGGTAAGGGCTTCGGCCAGGTAGGCCCGGTCCGGTTCACCGCTGATGAGAACCGACCGGAACGCGGCAACGAAATCAGACTCGACGGCGAGCGTCCGCCCTGCCTGCAGGTCGGCCACCAGCCGAAGGAGCAGCTGACCGGCAAGGGTCTGCCCCGCCTCCCAGCGGCAGAAGGGGTCCGTTTCATGGGCCATGAGGAGAACGAGCTCGTCGTGCCGGTAGGGATACGTGAGCCGGACCGGCGCCGAAAAACCGCGCAGCAGCGCCGGCACCGGCGGTGAGGAAAGACCGCTGAAGCGAAAGGTCGTTTCGGCGTCCCTGATTTCCAGAACCCGGCTGGCCGGCCCGGGGGTCTGTTCACCAGCCAGGGTAACGGGAAGTTCCCGGCCGGCCCGGTCCAGGAACCCGAGGGCCAGCGGAATAAGGAACGGCTCCTTGTCCGGCTGCCCGGGGGTTGGCGGACACGACTGGCGGATCGTCAGGGTAAAGCTGCCGTTTGCGAGGTCGAAGTCGCCGCTTACCTCCAGCTGCGGCGTGCCGGCCTGGCCGTACCAGCGCCCGAACTGCGAAAGATCTTTTCCCGCCGCATCAGCCATGGCTTGCAGGAAGTCATCAACGGTGGTCGCCTGGCCGTCGTGGCGGGCAAAGTAAAGGTCCATCCCCTGCCGGAACGTTTCCGCCCCCAGCAAGGTGCGGAACATCCGGACCACTTCCGCCCCCTTGTTGTAGACAGTCACGGTGTAAAAGTTGTTGATCTCCAGGTAGGCGTCGGGGCGGACCGGATGGGCCATAGGACCGCCGTCCTCGGCAAACTGGCTGGCGCGCAGCAGGCGAACGTCGGCGATCCGCTTCACCCCCCGCGACCCCATGTCGGCGGAAAACTCCTGATCGCGGAAGATGGTGAGCCCCTCCTTGAGGGAGAGCTGGAACCAGTCACGGCAGGTGATCCGGTTGCCGGTCCAGTTGTGGAAGTACTCGTGGCCGATTACCTCCTCAATGGCCTGAAAGTCATCGTCGGTGGCGGTGGCCGGACTGGCCAGCACGTAGCGGGAATTGAAGACATTGAGCCCCTTGTTTTCCATCGCCCCCATGTTGAAGTCATCCACCGCCACGATCATGTAAATGTCCAGGTCATACTCCCGGCCGAAAGTCTCCTCGTCCCACCGCATCGCCTTCTTCAGGGAATGCATGGCATGGTCGCAGAGGTGGCGGTTCTTCTCCTGGACAAAGATGTGGAGCGCCACGCTCCTTCCTGAGCGGGTGGTGAAGCTGTCCTCGATGCGGGCAAGATCCCCCGCCACCAAGGCGAAGAGATAGCAGGGCTTTCTGAAAGGATCGTGCCAGGTGGCATAGTGGCGGCCGCCGGAGAGCTCGCCTGCCGCCACCAGGTTGCCGTTGGACAACAGCACAGGGCAGCGCTCCCGGTCGGCGGTGATGGTTGTGGTAAAGACCGCCATCACGTCGGGACGGTCCGGGTAGTAGGTGATGGCCCGGAACCCTTCCGCCTCGCACTGGGTGCAGAACATCCCCGCAGAGCAGTAGAGCCCTTCCAGGGCGGTGTTCTCCCGGGGGTGGTGCTCCGTTTCCACCTCCAGTGTGAAAGCAGCGGGAACGTCAAAAATGGCGAGCCGTTCGCCATCGGCCGTGTAGCGCACATCCGGAAGCGACACACCGTCAAGGCGCAGTGCCGTGAGCACCAGCCGCTTGCCGTCCAGTAGCAGCGGCCGGGAACCGGCAGCGCAGTCATAATTGGCGCGGATAGTCAGCCGGGAGTGGACACGGGCACTCTCCTCCTCCAGGTCAACGTGAAGATCCACGGTCTCCACCAGGTAGTCGGGCGGGGTGTACTCCTTGCGGTAGACGGTCAGGTGGGGGGCTTCGGTCATGGTTTCCTCGCAGCGTCGGGATGGGATACACCAGGGCACTCTGGATTGTAAGTGTACCAGCAATGGCGTTGCCGACAATGAAAAACCCCGGCTGGCAGGCCGGGGTCTGGTGATGCAATGGGCAGACGTGCAGATTGTCTGCCCGGACTCAGCCGATCATGAGAACGTCCCTACTTGGGGACCTTCTCCCAGTCCTCCAGGAACTTCTTGATCCCCGCGTCGGTGAGGGGATGCTTGGCGAGCTGCATGATGACCGAGTAGGGGATGGTGGCCACGTCGGCGCCGATGAGGGCGGAGTTCAGGACATGTATCGGGTTCCTGATGCTCGCCACGATGATTTCGGCAGTGTAGCCGTAGTTGTCGAAGATGGTCCGGATCTCTTCGATGATCCCCATGCCGTCCTGGGAGATGTCGTCCAGACGACCGACAAAGGGAGAGACGTAGGTAGCGCCTGCCTTGGCGGCCAGGAGTGCCTGCATCGGAGTGAAGATGAGGGTGACGTTGGTCTTGATCCCCAGCTCCGTCAGGGTTTTGGTCGCCTTCAGCCCTTCCGGGGTCATGGGGAGCTTGACGACGATGTTCTTGTGGATCTTGGCCAGCTTCTTCGCTTCCTTGATCATTCCGTCGTGGTCGAGGGAGATCACCTCGGCAGAGATGGGGCCGTCCACAATGGCGGTAATCTCCTTGATCACCTCTTCGAACTTGCGCCCCGACTTTGCGATGAGGGAGGGATTGGTGGTAACTCCGTCCACCACGCCCAGTTCATGGGCCTCGCGGATCTCTTTGACGTCGGCGGTGTCGATAAAAAACTTCATAAAAATTCCTCCGGATGAATGCTTGTGCTGAATTGAACTGCTATTTTTTGAAATCAGTTTTCCTGTTCGAACGTGATTTTTGTGCAAGGTCAAGGCGCCGAGGAAGAGCGCGGAGGCCCCTCACCCGGCCTTTGGCCACCCTCTCCCGCGGGGAGAGGGTAACTGAATTCCCTCCCCCCTTATGGGGGAGGGATAGGGAGAGGGTTCGTTATCCCTTGTGTTCCAGCTTATCCCGATATTTCTCCAGGCACTCCATGGAGCAGAAGTAAACCCGCTCTCCTTCCACCCGGCCTATCACCGCATCGTCCTCAGTCACGTAAGTGCCACAGACCGGGTCCTTGTGGGTTTCCTCGCCGGCCGGCTTCGCCGCCTCGACTTCCTTGCGGGCGCGCCCCTTGAACAGCAGGTAGACGCAGTAACCGATGAGTGCCCAGACCAGAAAACGCACGTGCTACCTTTCCTAAACCTTCGTGACCCGCTCGTCCGATTTGAGCGCGGCCAGCAGCCCGGCCACGGTAGTCTGCAGCAGGGGATGGATGAATTCCGGGGCAATCTCAGCAAGCGGCACCAGCACGAAGCGCCGCTCGTGAAGCCGGGGGTGGGGAATGGTCAGGTTTTCCTCCGTCACCACCTGCTGGCCATAGAAGAGGATGTCCAGGTCCATGGTCCGCGGACCGTTGGGGATGGTGCGCCGGCGCTTGAAGATGTCGGTCTCGATCCCCTGCAACCTTGTCAGGAGCTCCTGGGGAGAGAGTGCTGTTTCCAGCCTCAGGACGGCATTAAGAAAGTTGTCCTGCGTCACCTCTCCCACCGGTTCTGTATCGTAGAAACCGGAAAGGGCCGTGATACGGCACTCCGGCAGCTTGCCAATCTCCGCAACCGCACGCAACAGGTACAGTTCCCGGTCTCCCTGGTTGGAGCCGAGGGCTATGAAAACATCGCTTTCCACGGGGTCCGATTAGAACACATATCACCGCATTTTTCAATGGTAACGGAATTAGGATACGCTATCAGATAGCGACACCGCACCTACTGCGCCTTCCCCGGGATAAATTCCTCCATGGCGCCGTACGTCTCCGCCGGTCGCTCCTCGTGGGGAATGTGACCGCATCCGGAAATGATCTTCAACTGTGAGCCGGGTATGGCGGCACGGAGCATTTCACCGTGGCGTGGCCGGATGATCCGGTCATGTTCCCCCCAGATGATCAAGGTCGGTGCGACGATTTCCGGATAGCGGCCGGGAAGATGGACGTACCGTTCGGGAACGAGCTGACGGCAGGTGGCAATGAAGACATAGCCGATTCCCCGCCGGCCGAAACAGGTCATGTAGCGGGCAATCCGCTCCTCCGTTATGGCGCGGTGGTCGTAAAAAACATGCTGCAGGGTATAGCGGACCATGAAGCGGAGCGGCAGGAGGTGAAGGATGCTCCATCCGAGGAGAGGGTTGCGTAACCAGCGCATGATGCGCGGCAACCGCTGGGGATAGGCGGCAGGAGCGATGAGAACGAGCCGGCCGATGGGGTTGGCCTTACCCTCACCCCCTGCCTGCATATACGCGAGCAGGGCGATTCCGCCACCCAGTGAGTGACCGACAAGCACCACGTTCGTCAGTCCCCGCCATTCCAGGAAAGCGGCCACGATGGCAGCCTGCTCTTCCATGGTGTAGCGGCGGTCCCGGGGTTTGGAGGAAAAGCCGAACCCCTTCAGATCGAGGAGATAGAGGGTATGCTCCATCTCCGAAAAGAATGGGAGAAGGTCGTGCCAGGTGGTGAGAGCGGCGGCGAAGCCGTGGAGAAAGACAACGGGCGTCGGGCCGCGGCCGTGCCGCTCGTAGGAAATCTTTACCGTGGAAGAGTAGGAGAAGATTTCCCTGGGGTTTCCCGGTTCAGACATACATGGCTGTTTCCCGGGTTTCACGCCTCGGCGCTGATCGCCGTGATGGCATCCAGCACCACCCCGTCGTACTTGTCCTGGGCCAGTGCCAGGGCCACGGGGGGTATCTTGACGAGGGACTTCACGAGGCCGAAACGCATGTCACGGGGGAGGCAGTCGAGATAGGCCACCAGATTCCCCTCCTGTGGTCCGGTGAGGGCGGGTGCTGCCTGCAGCAGCGTAATGAGTTCGCTCATGGTCGCCGCCTGGGCATCATCCCGCTGGCGAGCGGTCTCTTCGGCCACGGCCGGCCAGTTGTCGAGCACCTCGGCAGCCGGCACCGGCCGGTTCAAGCGGTCCGTGCTCCAGCGGAGGAAGGTGATGGCCGCTTCTTTCCCGACGATGCCCGAGTAGACTTCCATCTCCAGCTCTTTCGGAAAGCGGCAGCGCTGGCGCAGGGTGCTCACCATCTCCCACCCGCGCTCCGTCGGCTCTACCTCCATATCAAGGGGGCTCCCCTGCCGGGCAAGAAAATGGGGGTTGCCGGCCAGGAATCCCCGCACGCCGCTGTCCAGTTCCCGGCTCATGGCATAGCGGGCCCAGCAGCTATAGTCGGTCTCCACGTAGATCATCACCATCCGGTCGATAAGCGCCCGGTCCAGGGTAGCTACCTGGTACGTGCCATCAGGGGGATTGATGGTCACCACCACCTTGTGACGGGGGTGGAGTTTATGGGTATGGAGCGCCCGTTGCTGCCCCTCGGCGGGGGGTTCCACAAACTGGAAAATCGCCTGAAGGGTATCCTCCTGCTGGGCGCGGTTCAATTCGTCACAATGAACGATGGTCGCTTCCTCTTCGTCGGCAGGCCACCAGGACGGACAGGACCAGTGCATCACCTTCTCTTCCCGGTAGGGAATCCCCACCAGGTCCCCCACCTCCATCTGTCCGAGCCGGAGCGGCACGTAGCGGCGACCTGTTTCCCGGCAGACCTGAATGACGCCGGCGGTTTTCCCCACACCCCGGTGACCCACCACGCAGGGTGTCAGGTCGGTCTTCGTCAGTATCTCCCGCAGCACGATCTTCATCTGTTCCACATTCATGGCAGTTCTGTCTCTTCCTTCAAGACCGGCGGCAGCCGGGTTTTTATCCTCCCCTCCCTTGACGGGAGGGGATTGAGGGGAGGGTGAAGTTTTATGGTACCCCCTCCCCTTTCCGGGGGTCAACAATTATTTCCTTCGCCTCTCAGGAGGCCACGTCACCCGGCCGGCTGCCAGAAACCGTGGTAGCTGAACGGTACATGGTGGTTCAGATGGACCTTCGCCAGGGGGCCGTCCTCCACTTGCTCCGCCGCGAGTACCGCCAGATAGCTCCGGCGGGTATGGCTGTCGTAGACTTCCGTGGTCAGCCACCCGGGCTCCCGGGGATCAGCCGGCTCATAGGCATGGCCGGGGCGGGGGATGAAGACCGGCTCGCTGCAATAGTTCCCCGCGCCAAAATCGTAGCTGGCAGTGGCCCCGGTTGCCATGTCGATGCGGGTGATGATGGACCAGAAGAACTCTCCCGGCCGGCATTTTCCGACGTAGCCGATCCGGTACGAATGACAGAGGTGAAGATCGTTGATCCGGGGCCATTCGTAGCTCCCCCGGTCGAGGACCTCCTGACGGATGGTCCGGCGACCGGGATCGATCCGGTAGCGGCGCAGTTCGCCGGGGAACCGGTAATTTCCCTTGCGCCCTTCCATCACCGCAAAGACAACCGGATCACTCCCGATGATATGATCCGGATTGGCGTAGCCGATAAAATCGGCGATGATCTCTCCCTGCCGTTCCCAGGCATTGAAGGAATGCCACATGAAACAGGCATCCGTCTCCAGCCACAACGGCGGCGCGTTCCCGTCCCGTTCAAGCACGAGGATGCCGCTTCCCCGTTCCGGCCGCCAGCTGAGAGACTCGGCCATGCTCTGCCGGCCGAGCAGGAAATTCCAGATGCCGATCTCCACCGGCTGGAGGTTGAAGATCACATGCCGGTCAGAAACGAAAAAATCATGGAAATAGATATTGCGCGGCATGTCGATGACCCGGTGGTGATTCAGGGAGCCGTCGGCGGCAAACTGGGTGAGATGAAGGCGGGGGGACGGTCCGTACTGTATGCCGAACAACAGCCATTCGCCGCTCTTCCGGTCGATCTTGCTGTGGGCCGAGAAGAGGGTAACCTCCGCCGGCATGCCGAGACGGCTTTCCCCGATTGTCGCCAGGGTGGTGGGATCGAGCTCGTAGGGATAGCTCGATTCGTCAAAGGCGTAGAGCCGGTTGTTACGGAAATAAACCGTGATGCCCGCCTGGCTCAGCAGCCTGTCCGTGGGCCAGACATTGGCCCACCAACCACCGGGCGCCTGGGTGCTCCAGGAGGGATAGAGGAACGTGCCGGCCTTCTCCTCCTCCACGAACCTGCGGGTCCGGACGAAACGGTTCTGGTAGCGGACCCCTTCCGGTTGGAAGCGAAACGCCTGCACCATCCCGTCGCCATCCAGGAGGGTCCGCTTGCGCAGCCCACCCCGTTCGAACAGCCCCGGCCCGTTCCGATAGAGGTCCCCAAGGAGTTCCGGCGGCAGCCGCCCCTCCACCCGGGCGAGGTAATCGTGCTCCTCGCGGAGGGAGGTCGCCAGTCCCAGGTAGGGGCGGTCCACGTCGCCGAAATCAGGGAAAGCCCCTCTTTTCAAGGGAGGGCGTGATGCGCAGGCCGGCAGCGCGAGTGCGGTTCCCGCTCCACCGGCCAGCCGGAGGAATTGACGACGGGTCAATACCGGTTTTACATGGTTTGTGCTCACCATGTCAGTATAGCAGCTTTCCCCTCCACTGCCGGAGCCACCTTTACGTTCAGCCAGGGTAATTTCCCCTGCATGTCCCGCCCGTTTGCGGTAAACTGGTGGCAGGCAAAAAACGTTAAAACGAGCCCCTTGCAAAAAGACAAAAACTACAAAATCTGTAACCCCCCTGCTTCGCTTCGCTCGCTTCCCCCCTTAGATAAGGGGGGATTGAAGGGGGTTATGACGCGCACATAGTGGATCGAGCAGAGACTTTTGCAAGAGGCTCAAACGTGACAGGTTTTCCCGTTGAATTCCATGATGCACCAGGGAGGCACTATGAAGGAAATGAAATTGACCTTACCGGAACTGGCCCTCATCGCGGGAACCCGCGGCGCACTCGGGGCAGGTGTCGCGCTGTTGGTCGCGGACCGCCTCAGTGCAGAGCAGCGCCGCTCGATCGGCTGGACGCTGTTCCTGGTCGGCGCAATCAGCACCGTCCCCCTCGCCATGGAGGTACTCGGCAAACGGGATGGTTGCGGTGGGCAGTAAGATTGTCACTGAGTGGACATGGCGGCGCTTAGGGAAGGTACGGACCGCCTGCGGGAAGGCCTTGCGATTTTAGGGCCGGAGCGGATGGGGTATATGGAGCGGGAATTGGTACCCCGCAACGGTATGATCGACTGACAGCCTGCTGCAACGCGGTACATCGTGGACGTATACCAGGGGGTTACAGCCCCGCAACGGTATGATCGACTGACAGCCTGCTGCAACAGGGGGCGACTACTCGTTCAGGTCATCCGGGAGGAAACTCTCCGGGTCGGGACCTCCCTGGCCAGTGACGATATTATCAACCCAACCGTCGATATTTTTCCTGATCGCCGCTTCGAGGCTTCTCTCCAGCTGTTTCTGGTGGACCTTTGCGTAGCCGGGAAGCTGCCGGACTTCATAATGGACATGGGGGCCGGTAGAACGGCCCGTGTTACCCGAAAGGGCAAGCACTGTCGTGGTATCGACATGCTGGCCCGGATGGACCTTGATCTCACCGTTGTGGCCATAGATGGTGATATAACCGTTGCCATGGTCCACAGCGACCATGTTGCCGTACCCCTTGTACGGTCCGGCGAAATAGACCGTTCCCACCTGGGTCGGATA
This sequence comes from Deltaproteobacteria bacterium, assembly GCA_021848385.1. GTDB lineage: Bacteria > Desulfobacterota > Desulfuromonadia > Geobacterales > Geobacteraceae > Geomobilimonas. Next base: position 7,330 of record JAJZUQ010000014.1, on the reverse strand, counting down.
GACAGGGGTTCCCAGGGGGACCGCGATGTCCACGCCGTTGTGGTGAACCATCCTGCCGCTGCCAAAGGGGTCGAGGCGCCAGCCGATGCCGGAGGTGACCGTTCCACCATCAACCGGCAACTGGCGGGAGGCAAGGGCGCCAGCCGGCAGCGCCAGCAACAGAACGACAGTCACAGCCCGCAAAATTTTCATACCTGTTCCACTCATCTTCCGCACCGTTCTCCTGTTACGCAGATAATCTTTTCGTTTACATGCTACCCTTACGCGAAATTCAGGTCAAGTCTCCCGGCCGGGGGTCCCTGCCGGTGGGCCATCCGGCTGGATTGCAAAGCTGTTGCAGCATGGTATAACTCAACCAGTACAAAAAATGTTTTGCTCCGGCAATTAAACATGACAACCCTTCCGTAGGGGCGGGGTACCCCCGCCCCAGATTGGGCGATCACAAGGATCGCCCCTACCATGGATATGTTTAAGTGCCTCTGTAATTAAAGCAAAAAACGGGCCGAATATCGGCCAGGAGGTGCCCGATGAAATTCGTCCTCCCCGTTCTCGTTCTCCTGCTCATCACCAACGCCGCCGAAGCGAAGGTCCAGACAAAAACCATAGAGTACCGCAACGGCAACACCCTGCTCCAGGGGTACCTGGCATGGGACGACGCCGTCAAGGGAAAACGCCCCGGTGTGCTGGTGGTGCATGAATGGTGGGGGAACAACACCTACGTCCGGCACCGGGCCGAACAGCTGGCAAAACTCGGCTACATCGCTTTCGCCCTCGACATGTACGGCAAGGGGATTCTCGCCACGACAGCGGAAGAGGCAGGGAAACTGGCGGGGAAGTTCAAGAACGACCGTCCCTTCATGCGCGCCCGTGCCCGGGCAGGGCTCGACGTCCTGTTGCAGCAGAAACTGACCGACCCGGCACGGGTGGCGGCCATAGGCTACTGCTTCGGCGGCACGACGGTCCTGGAGATGGCGAGGGGTGGTGCGCCACTGGTGGGGGTGGTGAGCTTCCACGGCAACCTGGATACCCCCCTTCCCGCCCAGCCCGGCACCATCAAGGCGAAAGTTCTCGTCCTCCAGGGTGCCGACGACCCCTTTGTCACGGCACAGCAGCTGGCCGCCTTCGAGGATGAGATGCGCCAGGCCGGGGCAGACTGGCAGCTCACCCAATACGGCGGTGCAGTCCACAGCTTCACCAACCCGGAAGCGGACAGCTACCATCTGAAGGGGGTTGCCTACGACAAGAAGGCGGATATGCGGTCATGGGAGGCGATGAAGTCGTTCTTCCGGGAAATTTTCCGACCGCCTACCTCACCATCAAGTGTCAGAGTGGAATGACGCGAACAGCGGAAATCTTAATCAAATGCTTTGACCACAGAGAACACGGAGAAAAACGGCCTCGATTTTTTTCTGTCCCTCTGCGTCCTCTGTGGTAAAAAATCGTAGTTCTCTTTTTAAGCCGGGCCATACTGCTCCGCATGGTAGGAACTCCGCACGTAGGGGCCGCTCTCCACGTGAATGAACCCCATGGCAAGTGCCCGCTCCCGGTACCGCTCGAACTCCGCCGGCTCCACGAACCGCTCCACCGGCTGGTGCCCCTTGCTCGGCGCCAGGTACTGCCCCAGGCTCAAGTACGAGCACCCCACCTTTCGCAGGTCCGCCAGTACCCCCAGCACTTCGTCCTCTTCTTCTCCCAGACCGAGCATGAGCCCCGACTTGGTGGAAAGGTCCGGTGCCAGTTCCCGCAGCGTTGCCAGGACACGGAGGGAGCGCCCGTAGTCGGCCCCCTGGCGGATATGGTAGAGGCGTGGCACCGTCTCCAGGTTGTGGCCGATGATGTCCGGCCGGGATTCAGCTACGACGGCAAGGCCGGCCCGTTCCCCCTGAAAATCGGGGATGAGGAGTTCGATGCGCGTCCCGGGCGACGCCTGCCGGATCGCCGCCACTGTCTCCCCATAATGCCCCGCTCCACCGTCCGGCAGGTCGTCCCGGGTCGGGCTCGTGATCACCACGTGCCTGAGACCGAGACGGACGACCGCTGCCGCCACCCGCGCCGGCTCGGCGGAATCCACCGGTCCCGGCGTTTCCTTGGTGACGTTGCAGAAGGAGCAGAGGCGGGTGCAGAGCCGGCCGAGAATGAGGAAGGTCGCCTGACGCTGCCGGAAGCACTCGGAAATGTTCGGGCAGTGAGCCTCCTGGCAGACCGTGTGGAGTCGCAGATCACCCAGGAGCCGCTCCATGTCGGCATGGGCGGCGGGCGATATCTTCTTCTGCAGCCATTCCGGCCGGCGGGCAATTTTCATACAGCAACCTCGTTTCTTCGCAACGCTTCACCACCGTGTCCACGATCATTGGGACGGCAACGGTGGTCTCTACCCCTATCGCCTGTTTCTATTCGTGCCATTCGTGGTTAAATGCCTTATCAAGGCCTTCCGTCCCGGTTCCATCCGTCGTTTTCGTACTTCTCCCGCAGCAATCTCTCAGCCATCTCTGCTTCCGCAATGGTGAGGCCGCTCTCCTCGAACACGACCCCGAGGCTTTCCCGGAACGCCTCCACGAACACCCCTTTGAGCCGCTCCACCGGCAGCGTCACCCCCAGCTCCGTCAGGCTGACGGTCCCCTCTTCCACCCCGGACGGATGTTCCCGGAGGAAGGGGAGCGCCATGGACAACCTGTTTTCCAGCGGAATGGAGCCGTGCTGAAAGACCGTCTCCCGGACGCGGCGCTGGGCATTGCCTCCGACCTTCCGGCAGCCGACGAGGATGTCGTACTCCTCCTTGCCGGCGAAGCAGAAGGGGGTCCGCTCCCCGAGCCGCCCGTGGCCGGGATGCCGGTCGACGGCGAAGGAGGCGTCGAGGCCGAGCCGATTGTAGGCAAGGAGCAGGAACCCGCAGAGGGTGCGGAACGCCCCCTTGACGGAGGTGGCATCGGGGATGTGGCGCTGGGCGCAGACAATGCTGTAGGTGAGTTCCGACGCGTGATAGATGACCCCGCCGCCGGTCACCCGCCGGACCACCGGGATGCCGGCAGCCCGGCAATATGCCAGGTCGAGGACCTCATCCGCCACCTGGAATTTCCCCAGTGAAAAAGCCGGTGGCTCCCACCCGTAAAGGCGGAGCACCGGCAGGGAATCGGCCGGGTCGAAACTGTTGAGGAGCGCCTCGTCAACCGCCATATTGGCGGGGCCGGCCAGGGGGCCGGTGTCGATGAGGCGCCAAGGGCAAGGGGAACTGTTCATAGCGAAGCTGCGGGAAAGGAGTGAGAACTGCTTCCCACTCCGCCCATAGTTACCATTTCATGTGACAGACGTTCTGCTCCCGCGCCGCCTTGGTCTCGTCGAGACGCGATACCGGCATGGAGACCGGCGCCGTATGGAGGGCTTCCGGGTCCTTCTCCGCCGCCTCGGCCGCCTCCCGCATCACCGCGATGAAGGCATCCATGGTCGCCTTGCTCTCGGTCTCAGTCGGCTCGATCATGATCGCCTCCTTGACGATGAGCGGGAAATAGACCGTGGGGGGGTGGTACCCCCGGTCGATGAGGTACTTGGCGATGTCGATGGCGTGCACCCCCTGCTTCAACTGCCGGCTTGCCGAGAAGACGCACTCGTGCATGCAGGTCTGGTCGTAGGGGACTTCAAAGAGGTCCTTCAGGCGGCTCATGATGTAGTTGGCGTTCAGAACCGCCTGCTCGCTCACCTGGATGAGTCCCTCCCGGCCGAGCATGGTCATGTAGGCGAACGCCTTGACCATCACCCCGAAGTTGCCGAAGAAGTTGGCGAGCCGGCCGATACTTGCGGGATGCTCCGTTTCCAGGCCGTAGCTGCCGTCATCTTTTTTGACAACCCGCGGCGTGGGGAGGAAGGGGACGAGTGACTTCTTCACCCCCACCGGTCCGCTCCCCGGCCCGCCACCGCCGTGGGGAGTGCCAAAGGTCTTGTGGAGATTGACGTGGATCACGTCGAACCCCACGTCACCCGGCCGCACCTTCCCCAGGATGGCGTTCAGGTTGGCGCCGTCGTAGTACATGAGGGCGCCGTGGGAGTGGGCGATGTCGGCGATCTCCTTGATATGGGGATTGAAGAGGCCGAGGGTGTTGGGACAGGTCATCATGACCGCCGCCACCTCGTCGTTCATCGCCTGACGAAAGAGCTCCAGGTCCATGTCGCCGTAAGGGGCGGTGGGAACGGTGATGATCTCGTACCCCACCATGGCTGCAGACGCCGGGTTGGTGCCGTGGGAGGAGTCAGGGACCACCACGTACTTCTTCTTGTTCCCCTTCGCCCGGTGGTAGGCGGCGATCAGCATGATGCCGGTCATCTCGCCGTGGGCGCCGGCCAGTGGTTGGGTGGTCACCTCGTCCATGCCGGTGATTTCGGCCAGCCACCCTCCCAGCTCGTGGAGCAGCCCGAGCGCCCCCTGACTGAACCGTTCGCCGGTCGGGAGAAGGGGAGTCATGGGATGGTAAGGGGCAAAGAGCCCGGCAACGTTCTCCAGCACCTTGGCATTGTACTTCATGGTGCAGGAGCCGAGGGGATAGAAATTGGTGTCCACCGAGAAGTTGAGCCGCGACAGATTGGTGTAGTGGCGCACCACGTCCATCTCGCTCACCTCGGGAAGCCCGGCGGCCTCTTTCCTGAGCAGGGAAGCTGGAAGTGCCGCAGCCCGGGGGACGTCGGCGGCCGGCAGCTTCACGCCGGGGCGGCCGGCAACGGATTGTTCGTAGATCAGTTTCATAGAGCCCTCTCCAGTTCCCTGGCCAGGGCCAGTATCTCGTCCTTGGTCCGCTTCTCAGTCACCGTCACCACCAGGCAGTTCTCCATCCCCGGGTAATAGGCTGCGAGCGGTACGCCGGCGGCGACGTGGGACTGGAGAAGCTTTACCACCACCTCGTCGGCGCTCTTCGGCAGCGCCAGGGTAAACTCGTTGAAGGTGGCGCCGCAGTTGACGACGGTTACCCCTTTGACAGCGGCGAGGGTGCTCTTGGCGAATTCCGCCTTGTCGTAGTTGAGCCGGGCCAGTTCAGTGAACCCCTGTTTGCCGATACTGGCGAGGAAGATGAGTCCCCGCAAGGCACAGAGGCTCTGGTTGCTGCAGATGTTGGAGGTCGCCTTGTGGCGCTTGATATGCTGCTCACGGGCCTGGAGGGTGAGGACATAGCCGCGTCGCCCTTCCCTGTCCACCGTCTCGCCGATGATCCGCCCCGGCAGATTCCGGATGTACTTCTTGGTGGTGGCGATGAAACCGAAGGAGGGACCGCCGAAAGAGAGGGGGTTCCCCAGGCTCTGGCCGTCACCCACGGCGATGTCGGCCCCCATGTCGCCGGGGCTTTGCACCAGTCCGAGGGATATGGGGTAGACCGACGCGACCAGGAGCGCTCCCTTGGCGTGGGCTGCATCTGCCAGGCCGGTGAGGTCGTCCAGGGTGCCGAAGAAATTTGGATTCTGCACCAGCACCGCGGCGGTCTGTTCATTGAGGGCCGCCAGCATCGCTGTCTGGTCCGTACCCCCCTGCTGCGGGGCTATCTCCACGATCTCGACATCGAGGTTGGTCAGATAGGTCCGCACCACCTGCCGGGTGAACGGGCTCACCCCGCCGTCCATGACGAGCCGGTTCCGGTTGGTCACCCGCAGTGCCATCATGGCCGCCTCCGCCAGGGCCGTCGCCCCGTCGTAGAGGGAGGCGTTGGCGACTTCCATCCCGGTCAGGCGGCAGATGGCGGTCTGGTACTCGAACAGCGCCTGCAGGGTTCCCTGGGCACACTCGGGCTGGTAGGGGGTGTAGGCGGTGTAGAACTCGGCCCGGCCGGAGAGGTGGTCCACCACCGCCGGAATGACATGGTCGTAATAGCCGCCGCCGATGAAGTTGATCATCCCCTGGGTGTTCCGCCCCGCCAGGGTCTGCATCCGCTGGAACAGCTCGAACTCCGACATCCCGTCCGGCAGGTCGAAGGAGCTTGCCCTGAGTGCAGCCGGGATCGGCGCGAACAGCTCTTCCACGCTCGCCACCCCGATGGCGGCGAGCATCTCCCCGATCTCCTCGGGGGTGTTGGGGCAGTAATTGGCGTCGCTCATTCGAGTCCCCGGAGGTATTCGTCATAGGCGGCCCGGTCCATGAGCGCCTTCACCTCGGACGGATCGCTCATCTCGATCAAGGCCATCCAGCCGGCATCCTCCGCCGCCTCGTTGACGATCTCCGGCCGCTCCTCCAGCGCCTCGTTCACCTTGGTCACCGTCCCGGAAACGGGGGAGTAGATGTCGCTCGCGGCCTTCACCGACTCGATGGCGCAGAGCATCTGAAACTGCTTGACCGTCTTCCCCACCTGGGGAAGCTCCACGAAGGTCACGTCCCCCAGCTGATGGGCCGCATACTCGGTGATACCAACACTGGCGATCCCTTCCTTGATCTTTACCCACTCGTGTTCTTTGGTGAAATAGGTTTCCATGGTATGTCCCCCTTGAGTTGTAAACCTTGTAATTGTATGTCGATTAGCTTAAGGCAAGAAATCGTCTGGCGTAACCCCTCCCGACCTCCCCTTACAATAAGGGGAGGGGAAACGGCATTCCCCCTCTTAAGTTAAGAGGGGGCCAGGGGGAGTTATGCTCTGAACAATCCTACGACCTCAACGAGCCGTCCTTGTAAAATGGCAACTCCACTATCGTTGCCTCCATGCTCACCTTGTCGTGCCGGATGGTGAGCGGGGCGCCGAGGACGGCCACGTCGGGGCGGACGAAACCGATGCCGACGCCGCAGCCGAGCATGGGGGAGAAGACCCCGCTCGTGACGGTGCCGACCGCCTCCCCTTCGAAGCAGATCTCGTAGTGGTGGCGCGGCGAGCGGCGAGAGCCGGCCTGGAAGGCGACCTTGACCTTCTTCGCCCCTTCCTGTTGCTGTTTCAGGAGTGCCTCTTTCCCGACGAACGCCTTGTCGAAGTTGACGAAGGAGTCAAGGCCCGCCTCCAGCGGCGTCGTCGCTTCGTCGATGTCGCTGCCGTAGAGGCTGTATCCCACCTCCAGGCGCAGCACATCCCGGGCGCCGAGGCCGGCAGGTTTCACCCGTTCGTCCGACAGAAGCAGGTTCCAGAGCTCCACCACCTTGTCGGCGGGGAGGAACAGCTCGTATCCCAGCTCGCCGGTGTAGCCGGTCCGGCTGACGATCGCCTCCACCCCAAGGATGGTGGTCCTGATGAACTTGAAATAGGGAATCTGCCCGATTGCCGGGCCGAACATCTCAACAAGCACCTGGCGGGCGAGGGGGCCCTGGAGGTCGAGCTTGCCGGTATCAGCGGATATGTTGGCAAAGAGGGCACCATCCTTGAGGCGGGACCGGATGACG
>JAJZUQ010000013.1 GCA_021848385.1 Deltaproteobacteria bacterium | reverse complement strand
TTGATCTCCTCAGCACCGCGCCCGATGTCGAACCCCGCCACGGTCCCGCTCCCGCTCGTTGGAGGAAGAATGCCGCAGAGCATCCGGATGGTTGTGGATTTGCCGGCGCCGTTGGGGCCGAGGAAACCGAAAATCTCCCCCCGCTTTACGTTGAGGTTCAGACGATCGACGGCTACGAAGTCACCGAACTGCTTGGAGAGCTCCGTGAGGGTGACGGCGTAATCGGTCCCCGAGTCGTTCATTGCGCACCATCCTGGCTGGAGAGCACCGACACGAACACATCCTCCAGGCTCGGCTCGATCTGCCGGATGCCGCGGAGCTTGATCCCCTCTGACTTCATCAACGGTGTGACGGTGGTTTCTCCCGTGTCGGGATCATCGGTCACCAGGTGGACCCGGTCGCCGAAGAGTCCGACCGATGCCTCGGGAAACCGGTTGCGCAGAAGACGTGCGGTGTGGCGGGGGTCGTCGGTGCGTATTTCGAGGATGACGCCGCGCATGAGCTTTTTAAGGTTTGTCGGGGTGTCGCAGGCGAGGAGCTTTCCCTTGTGGATGAGTCCCACCCGGTTGCAGCGATCCGCTTCGTCCAGGTAGGCGGTAGTGACGAAGATGGTGACACCCTCTTTCAGAAGCTGGTAGAGGATACGCCAGAAGTCACGGCGGGACACGGGATCGACGCCGTTGGTCGGTTCGTCGAGGAAGAGGACCTTGGGGGTGTGGATGAGGGCGCAGGCGAGCCCCAGTTTCTGTTTCATGCCGCCGGAGAGGTTTCCCGCCTGGCGTTTTCTAAAGGGGGTGAGATTGCTGAAGGCGAGGAGCCGGTCGATTCTTTCGGCACGTCCGCGCTGGGGGAGACCGTAGATGTCGGCGTAGAAGTGGATATTCTCCATCACGGTCAGGTCGGGGTAGAGGCCGAAGCGCTGGCTCATGTAGCCGATGTCGTCCTTGATCGCCTCGCTGTCGCGCACCGTATGCCGCCCCAGCACCCACGCCTCGCCGCCGCTCGGGTCCATGATGCCTGCAAGCATGCGCATGGTGGTGGTCTTCCCTGCCCCGTCCGACCCGACCAGGCCGAACAGTTCACCCGGCGCGGCAGAGATGGTGAGGCCGTCAACGGCGGTGATCTTGCCGAAACGTTTGGTCAGGTTGTCGGTTCTGATAGCATCCATGCGTCTGTGCGGAAGGCGGAAGTCTGGATGGCTGAAGGAAAATCGCTTGCCACCCCCTTATCGCTTTTTCATCCTTCCGCGTTATGTCCCTTCCGAGCTTCAGCTCTTCCGTTCTTCCGCGTTCGTCAGTATTTCCCCGTCCGCCGGCATTCCCGGCTTCAGTTCCATGTTCGGATTGGGGATGGTGATCTTGATCCGGTAGACGAGCTTGACCCGTTCCTTCTGGGTCTGGACGTTCTTGGGGGTGAATTCCGCCTCGCTGGCGATGAAGGAGACCTTCCCCTGGTAGGATTTGCCGGGGTAGGTGTCGGTGGTGACCCTGACCTCCTGGCCGAGTTTCACCCGCCCCAGGTCGGTTTCGTTGATGTAGGCCCTGACCCAGGTGTTCTCCATGTCGCCGATGGTAATGACCGGCGTGCCGGGGGCCACCTGTTCCCCCGGCTCCACATGCTTGGCCATGACCATGCCGGCCGACGGCGCGGCAAGGGTGGCGTAGGAGAGCCGCTCCTGGGCGATGGCCAGGGCTGCCTCCGCTTCCTTGGCTCTTGCCCGTCCCTGGTCGATCCGTTCCTGCCGCGGTCCCTTGCGCGAGAGAATGAGGCCTTCACGCGCCAGCCGCACATTTGCGGTTGCCGCATCGGCGGCCGCCCGTGCATTGTCAAGGTCGCGACGGGAAACCACTTCCCGCTCGAACAGGTTTTTTACCCGCTTGAAATCGGCCTCTGCCCGGGTCGCCTCGGCTTCTGCCCGGGACAGGGTTGCCTCCGCCTGGCCTATCTCCTCCTTGCGTGAACCCGCTTCCAGTTCGGCCAGCACCGCGCGGGCCGCCTGAACATCCGCCTGGCGCAGTGCCACTTCCTTGGCAAGGTCGGAACTGTCGAGACGGGCGATGAGCTGGCCGGCTTTGACCCTCATCCCCTCGTCCACCAACCGTTCGATGACCCGTCCCGGTATCTTGAAGCTCGCCTCAACGGTTGTTATTTCAATATTTCCCGACACCCGGACGGCTCCGTCCGTCGTGCGGGAATTCCTGAGCATGAGAAACGCGGCGGCAGCCGCCACCAGCGCCAGGACAATGATTATCACGAGCTTTTTAGGCACCGTAACCCCCTCCCGTTCAAAATTTCATAGTGATTTATACCATTTAATGCTGCCGATTGGAATGCTTTGTGCTCCTTATACCTGAAGGCATAGTCGGAACGTGGGACAAATCCATCATAAGGCGGTGATTTAATTGAAAACAGTACTTATCTGTGATGACGAGCCCATCGTCAGGTTGAGCCTAAAAAACAAGCTGGAGGAGCTTGGGTTTGATGAAATTATGGAGTGTGGCGACGGAAACGCGGCGGTGGAAACGGCCCTTGCCCGTATTCCCGACATGGTCATACTGGACGTGGCGATGCCGCATCTGGACGGCATCTCTGCGGCACGGGAGATCAGGAGGAAGCTGAAGATACCGATCCTTCTCCTCACTGCCTGTTACGACGAGGGGACGGTGAAGAAGGCAAAGGACGCAGGAGTTGCAGCGCTCCTCACCAAGCCGTTCCGCGAGCAGGATCTCTGGCCGGCCATCGAACTTGCCTTTGCCCATGCCTCGGAGGTGGAAGAGCTCAAGGAGGAGGTGGAGGACCTGAGGGAATCCATCGAGAGCCGGAAGACGATCGAGAGGGCCAAGGGGGTGCTTATGCAGCGGCAGGGGCTTTCCGAGCCCGAAGCGTTCCGCAAGATGCAGAAGCTGGCCATGGACAAGCGGAAAAGCATGCGTCAGATTGCGGAGGCGATACTCCTCACCGAGTAATGTCGGCTAAAAACGTCCCGGGGCGTTACAGAAAGGTCATTCTCGCCTCCGTAACGCGCTCGGGCCTGTCCCGTTCGCCTCTATCCCCGTATCGTCATTGGCAATTTCCTCTCCAATTCACTGCTGTATAAAAAATAAGCACCCATCCATTTAGGGATTGAAAATCCGGCCCGTCTCCTATATCTTAGCGAAATATAGCAGGAAATGATGCTGTGGATTTCGCAAGACCCTTCGTTGAATTAATTCTCGGGAAAGATCACAACCACCACCATGACGTTACGACTATTTCCCCTTGCCATGTTGCTGATGCTGCTTGTTCTTGCCGGCTGCTCCAGCACGCCGGAGAGCAGGCCCGAGGCGCTGGCGACCCTTACCCGCCTGTGGAACGCGGACGCTCCTGCGCGGGCCTATGATGAATACTTGAGCGTTGAGGAAACCTTCACTCATGCTGAAGCATTACAGAAGAAAAACGACGAAAGAGTGGCCGAGGATTATTACCGGCTTGCCCTTGTTAAGGGGAAAATGCTGGAAGAAGAGATGTCACGGGTGCCATCAAAGCAATTCACCTCCTGGCCGGATGGGAATATGCCGGGAAACCCCTCTTCCGTGGCGGGAGTTGCACCTGAACAGCTGATTGCAAATCAACCGCCTCCTGTCCGGGAGAGGGGGGGCAGTTACGATTACGGAATGAGCGAAGGGGCATCGTCTGTGACGGGAGCCGGCGATGACGGAAACGAACTGCCACCCCCGCCCGCTCGCCCTTCTGTGGTTAAGTCTGGCCGGCTAATCGGCGGTGAAGAGCATTATGTGGTAAAAAAAGGCGATACCCTGCAGCTAGCCGGGGCGCGGCTGGGAGTCAGCTGGCGGTATCTCGCCAAGATCAATAAACTCGATCCGAAGAAGTATCTCTACGAGGGACAGGAACTAAGGGTGGTGAACCGGAAAATAGTTCCCAAAAGGGTCAGGAATGGACTGGTCATCAATATCCCCGATCGCATGATGTATTACTTCAAGCAGGGACATTTGGTGAAATCCATTCCCGTTGCCCTGGGGAGGCCAAATCCCCGTGACATGCAGAAAGACAATGTTGTCTGGCATACCCCTACCGGCGTGTTCAGGATACTGGCGAAGGAAAAAGATCCAGTCTGGCGCGTTCCACCCTCCATCCAGAAGGAAATGGAGGAGCAAGGGCAGGAGGTCATCAGCAGGGTCCCGCCGGGGGAGAAGAACCCGCTGGGTCGATATGCGTTGCGAACGTCAATTCCGGGCATATTGATTCACAGCACCATTCGTCCCGCCTCAATTTATGGTTTCTGCAGTCTCTGTTGCATAAGGGTTTCTCCTGCCATGATGGAAGATCTGTTCCGGGAAATTGAGGTCAACACCCGAGGCGAAATTATCTACGATCCGATCATGGTCGCGGTTACCCAAAACGGCCGGGTGTTTCTTGAGGTTAATCGAGATGTGTACGACAAGAAAATAGACTTTGAAAAGGAAGTGAAAGAGGCTCTCCGCAAAAACAGGGCGACCGGCAAGGTTGACTGGAAGAAGGTCGATCTCGTCCTCAAGAGCAAGCTCGGTATAGCCGAAGATGTCACGATGTAGGCTGCACGTCTGATTCCCGGCCATGTCTCCCGGAGAAACCTGCCGGCCGCTCTTTTTTTCGAGTTTAAATTTGTTGGTCAGGGTGGTAAAGACCACCGTTGATGCTTATAGTAGTAAGTATGGTGCATGAGGATGAGCATAACGGTGAGTTGGGGGAATGGCCGGTCATACCCCCTGATCTGGGCAAGGGGGAAGCCGTCAGCCCCCTTTCCGAGCAGCGAGCCCACCTCTGGTCACTGGTCCTGGAGGCGCGCTATATCCCCTCCCGCATCGAGCCTGACGACGGAGGGTGGGTGCTTCATGTGCCGACGGCTGACTTTGCCGTTGCCTGCAACGAACTGCGCCTCTTCGAAAAAGAAAACCGCAACTGGCCCCCTCCCGTGATGCCCCACCGCCCGTTGGTGGAAAATACCCTCCCTACTCTGTCGGTTCTCCTCCTCCTTGCCACCTTTCACAATCTCACCCGTCTTGACATTGCCCTCCCCGGTCACACCGCCATCGACTGGGTCGAACTGGGGAGTGCTCATACTGCCGGCATACTGGACGGCCAGTGGTGGCGGCTCGTCACCGCACTGACGCTCCATGCCGACTGGCTGCATCTCATCAGCAACCTGACAATCGGTGGTATCTTTATCATCCTCCTCTGCCGCGAACTCGGGTCAGGTCTTGCCTGGAGCCTCCTCCTTGGCGCCGGCATACTCGGCAACCTGGCCAATGCCATCTTTCAGCTTTCAAGCCACCGGTCGATCGGTGCTTCTACCGCCGTGTTCGGAGCCGTCGGCATCTTTGCCGCCATCAGTGTGGTGCGTTATCCTTTTCGCCCGCAACGGCGCTGGCTCCCCCCCATCGCTGCCGCACTCGCCCTCCTGGCTATTCTGGGTACGGAGGGGAAGAACACCGACCTGGGTGCGCACCTGTTCGGCTTCGTCTTCGGTGTGGTGCTCGGAGCGATATCGGAAAAGGCGGAGGGGCGGTATGGCCGTCCCGGCAGGAGGCTGAACGTCCTACTGTCCCTTTTGTGCGGTGTTGTGGTGGCATCCGCGTGGTGGTGGGCACTGCTGTACGGGGGGAGATGAGAGGGGGACCGGTAATGTATAAAAGAAATATCGGCTGGATGGAAAAGTCACAGCGTTTTCTGGTAGGGTAATTAGCATAATAAATCCAGCTTGTTATGGGACAGGATTCTCGAATTCACCGGCTCGCTGCGTCTGAATAAGAACAAAATATTTATACAGTAACAGTAACAATCGGAGGTGCGAATAACATGGTGAGGAATATTTAAACAATTTATTCTTCACGATATCAGGCAGTTGCGATTTATTTGTGAAATTATTCTTATCTTGGCCCGCTCACTGCAATAGTAAAGACAAAAGATGTGAAGCAAAAAAAATGGATTCGAGGAGGATGTCATGAGAGCAATAGCTAATGTAACCGCAGCGGTGGCCATGATGATCGGGACTGTTTCTTCTGCCTTTGCGGCCTCTGGCGCACGGGAAGACAATAGCGGCATCTTCGCAGGAATCTTCCTCGCATTCTGTGCGCTGATCGTAGTAGCCCAGATGCTGCCGGCCGTTTTGATGATGCTCGGCTTCGCGAAAGGGGTCAAAAGGGAAGTGGCCCATGAGCATGCAGCGAACTGAAGGAGGAGCGATGGTACACCACAATCGAATAAGTATGAGGGACCAGGAGTGAAAGGGGGGCGATCAAGAGATCAGCCCCCCTTTCCGTTCCGGGTGTTCCGGAAATTGCAGGAGTGTGGTGAACAGCTGACCTCCCGGATGACGGGAGCTCAGAACCGTACCTGACAGCGCATGCCACTCGTTATGCGGTGTCGTGGCAGGGGGACCGGTAATGTATAAAAGAAATATCGGCTGGATGGAAAAGTCACAGCGTTTCCTGGTAGGGTAACTAGCTTAATAAATCCAGCTTGTTACGTGACAGGATTCTCGAATTCACCGGCTCGCTGCGTCTGAATAAGAACAAAATATTTATACAGTAAGTGCCACAATCGGAGGGGAGGATGACATGGTGAGGAATATTTAAACAATTTATTCTTCATGATATCAGGTAGTTGTGATTTATTTGTGAAGTTATTCTTATCTTGGCCCGCTCACTGCAATAGTAAAGACAAAGAGATGTGAAACAAAAAAAATGGATTCGAGGAGGATGTCATGAGAGCAATAGCTAATGTAACCGCAGCGGTGGCCATGATGATCGGGACTGTTTCTTCTGCCTTTGCGGCCTCCGGCGCACGGGAAGACAATAGCGGCATCTTCGCAGGAATCTTCCTCGCATTCTGCGCGCTGATCGTAGTAGCCCAGATGCTGCCGGCCGTGTTGATGATGCTCGGCTTCGCGAAAGGGGTCAAAAGGGAAGTGGCCCATGAACACGCAGCGAACTGAAGGAGGAGCGATGGTACACCACAATCGAATAAGTATGGGGGACCAGGAGTGAAAGGGGGGCGATCGAAGGATCAGCCCCCCTTTCCGTTTGTGCGTCGCGAAAACGTGGCAAAATACTCCCGCTTTCTCAGGACACAGTGAAAGCCGTTTTCGTTCTGGCTTGGTATATTTTGCCAAATAAAGAGAGAATGTTTGGCCGCTGTTATGGGCGAGAATGGTTGGGGCGACTCGCTGGCCGCCCCGGTCACGGTGCCATCAGAACTGGATCTGGCAGCGCATGGCAGGACCTTCGTTCCGTACCCAGAGCAGGATTTTTTTGCAGCGGTCGCACCATTCGCGGACATCCTTTTCGAAGGTTGTGCAGTCCGCTACGACTTCCAGTACTTCTCCCGGTTGCATCTTGAGCGACATGGTGGTGAGTCGGAGGGTTGGTTGCGGGCATTTCATCCCGCGTGCGTCAAATGTAGTGACAGACATATTCATGACTCCTTTCTGTTGTGGTTAGTGGCGAGCGGACCAAGCCGTTTGAGCGACTCGACCATATCCGTGACAATTCTCGCAAACCGATCCCCTTCGCCGGCGGAAACGTAGTCGAACCGGCAGCGTTCCTCTTCGATGCCGAACTGGCCGAGGAGCAGCCTCAACAGCCTGTTGCGCTGGGCAGTGCGGTAATTCCCCTCCTTGTAGTGGCAGTCCCCTGGGTGGCAGGCCAGGATGAGCACACCATCCGCCCCTTTGTGGTATGCCTGCAGGACAAACTGGGGATCGACGCGTCCGCTGCACATTACCCGGACCACGTGGATATTGGGAGGGTAGGCGAGTTGCGCAGTTCCCGCCTTGTCGGCTCCTGCGTAGGAACACCAGTTGCAGAGAAAACCAATGATTTTCGGCTCGAAATCGGCCGGCACGTTATGGCGTATCATCCGAGGGCCGCCTCCAGTTCCGCCGTGATCTCTGCGGAGGTGAAGTGGTGTCCTTCCATGGCGCCGGCCGGACAGGCAGCCACGCAGGTGCCACAGCCGTGGCAGAGGACCGGGTTGACGGCTGATTTGCGGCTCTCTTCGTCAAAACCAGTTGCCTTGTAAGGGCAGACAGCGATGCAGACACGGCACCCACCGCACCGGTCGGTCTGCACGGCGGCGGTAATCGGCTCGATCTCAAGCTTGCGGCCGGGAACCAGCCCGGCAAGCACATACCCCGCAGCCGCCATCCCCTGCTGCATGGCCTGCTGAATGTCCATGGGGGCCTGGCAGGTCCCTGCCAGATAGACTCCTTTGAGCTTGCTCTGGGCCGCATCGAGCCGACCATGGAGTTCTTCAAAGAAACCCCAGCGGTCACGGCTGACGTCGAGCACCTCGGCCAGGGTGTCTGCTCCCGGAGCAGCGGTAATTGCGGGGCAGAGGATGACAAGGTCCGCATTAAGCTTATCTTGTTGGCCTGTGCTAATAATAGTTCCGCCATTGCCTGAATTGCAAGAGCAAAGTGAGATGTCGCTAATATTTTCATAGCGAATCAGGTCCACGGCATGGCTTGTTACCGCCTCCCGGTAGAGAGAGGTACCGTCCTTGCCGGGAAGGACCAGATGCCGGTAGAGGTGGGTAATCCGGATATCGGGGTGTCGTGATCGCAGCAGGTGGTCGTACTTGAAGGCATACTGGCAGCAGACGCCTGAGCAGTAGGGCTGGTACGCCTCATCGAGACTGCCGACGCAGTGGATGATGGCGACACTTCCCGGCAGCTTCCCTTCTTTCGTCACCAGTTCTCCGCCGGTCGGTCCGGTGGAGGAGAGGATTCGCTCGAATTCGTAACTGGTATAGACGTCCGGCAGGCGGCCGTAGCCGAGGTTTGACATGGCCGAACAGTCGTAGAGGCCGGAACCGGTGGCGACAATGATGGCGCCGACATTCCGCTCCTTCACCAGTTCACCCGCATCCAGATCGATGATGTCCGGGCCGAGGGGGCAGGCGTCCTTGCAGAGGCGGCAGTCGTCTCCCCTGTCTCTGATGCAGGTCTGGTGATCGAGGTAGGGGGCGTAGGGGAGGGCACCGGCGAAGGGGAAGTCGATGGCCTTTCGGTCGCTCATGCCGCAGTTGAATTCGTTGGGCGCGTTTGCGGGGCAGACGGCGACGCATTCACCACAGCCGATGCACTGGACCGGATCGACGTGACGCGGCTGTTGACTGAGTTTGACAATGAAATTGCCGTAGTAGCCGGTCACCTCCACCACCTCTGTCTGGGTCAGAAGTTCCACTCGGTCGGCGAGTTCTCCGTGGAAGACATTTCCCATGAGCGGTTCCAGCATGCAGGGGGCGCACTCCATGGCGGGAAAGAGCTCTTCGTAGCGGACCGGCTTGCCGCCGATGACCGGGTCCTTCTCCACGAGTACCACGCGCCGGTCGGCGGCAGCCAGGGTGAGGGCGGCCTTGAGGCCGGCTGGACCGGCACCAATCACGAGTACGTTGGGGACGATGTCCAGTTTCTGTTTTTCCAGCGGTTCGTGGAGCCGCACCCGGGCTATCGCACTCCGGATGGCGCTGACTCCCTTGCTCAGAGCCCGTTCGGGATCGGAGGTCACCCAGGCGACCTGCTCGCGGATGTTCGCCATCTGGAAAAGATAGGGGTTAAGCCCGGCGCTTTCCAGAACCCGCATGAAATTCGCCTCGTGGTCCCGGGGCGAGCAGGCGGCGATGACCACCCGGTCAGGCTCCCTGCTTCGAATATCTTCGGCCAGAAAGCGTTTGCCGTCTTCCGAACAGAGGAACCCGCAGGTCTCGAAATAGTCAACGTCCGGCATGTCCCCGAGTCGTGCCTTGACCTGCTTCGGGTCAATCTTGCCGGCGATGTTGGTGCCGCAGTTGCAGAAGTAGACCCCTACACGCATGATGACCTCCCGACGGCCGACAGTTCACCGAGAATGCCGGCGATGACCTGTGGTACAGCCATGGTCAGGGCGGGGGTGAGGGTTTCGCCGAACTGGCCCACTTCCGCCGCTTCCACCCCCCAGATCGTGATCTCGCGGGGGAGCCGGATGCCGAGGAGACGCGCCGTTTCGAGCGCCGTGGCCAGGTCGGTGTCGTGGCTCGATGCGGCATGTCGGGTGGCGACGAAGTCGGCCGGCGAAAATCGGCGGAGCGTGCCGGGGGGAACGGTGCCGGTCACCATGGCATCCACCACCCACGCCCTGTCGAAGCCCGCCATTGCTTCCATGAGCCGGATGCCGCCGGTATAGAGTTCCTGGAGCACGATATCGTCTCGCCCCCCCAGAGTTTCCTGCAACCGGCGTACAGTGGCGATTCCGACGGCGTCGTCCGTGAGCAGAGGGTTGCCTATGCCGATAATGGTCGCTTTCTCGGTGGTCGTCATGGCTTTCTCCCCAGTTCCCGAAGGATAGTACCCTGTGGGTCGCGGATAAGGAGCCGAAACGGCATCTGGCCGGGAAGGGCATGGGTGGCGCAAGAAAGACAGGGGTCGTAGAGACGGAAGGCCATCTCGATCCGGTTGAGGAGCCCCTCTTCGATAACCACTCCCCCCTTGATGAGTCCCTCGGCCGCCCGCTTTACCGACATGGCCATGGGAGCGTAGTTATTGGTGGTGCCGACGATAAGATTCACCTGCTGGAGCACTCCGCGCTTGTCGGTGACGTAATGGTGGGTGAGGGTGCCGCGAGGAGCCTCCACCGAGCCGATGCCGGACCCTTTTATGCCGCGCGGGTCGGGGATGGTGCGTACGTGTGGCGAGATGATTTCCGGGTCTTCGGCAAGTTCCAGCATCCTCTCGGCGGCATAGAGAAGTTCCACGAGCCGGGCCCAGTGGGTGGCGAGGCGATGGTGCACCGGCTGGTAGCGTCCCTTGTCGTTTTTCGTGCTGCCGAAGGTGGCAAACAACCGGTCGAAGTGCTCCTGTGCCAGGGGGGTCGCCATGCCGTCAGCAACGTTCAACCGGCTCAGGGGCGTTGCGGTATAGACACCGCTCTCTGGGCCGTCTACGAACCCCTTCCAGCCGACGTTTTTCAGGTAGGGGAACTTGAGATAGGTCCAGGGTTCGACCCGTTCGGCGATATGGTCCATGTAGGAGGAGGGGGGGTAGGTAACCAGTTCATTCCCGTCGGGATCCACCACCCGGACGAGGCCGTCGTAGAAATTGCCCCGCCGCTCCCCATCCACTGTTCCCATGGAGTAGGTGCGGTGGAGATAGAGGTCCGAGGTGACGAGCTCCCGGTAGACCGGATTGGCGAGCACGATGTCGGCGAACAGCTGCAGGGTGAAGAGGGCGAATTCCACGTTCTGCCGGGCTGCCTCGACGATCTCCGCTTGCTCGGCCGAGGTCACCTGTCGGCTCCACCCTCCCGGCACTCCTGCCACCGGGTGGATTCCCCGTCCGCTCAGGAGCTGGATGATGTGATGATTGCGGGACCGACAGCCGATAACCTGTCGGGCGATGTCGAGCCCCACCTTGCGGGCCACGCCGAGAATGTTCCGCTCCCCCGGGGGAGCGTCGGGACCGACGATGAAGTCGGGGCCGCCGAGGGCGTAAAAATGGGTGGTGTGGTCGGTGACGAAGAATGCCATGTAGAGCAGTTCGCGAATTTTTCGCGCGGCCGGCGGCGGTTCTACCGCGAAGAGGTCGTCGAGGGCCTTGACCGATGCCATGTGGTGGGCTTCGGGACAGACACCGCAGATCCGGTTGGTTATGATCGGCATCTCCTCGGCCAGCCGGCCGATGCAGAATTGTTCGAATCCCCGCAGTTCGGGGACCTGAAAATAGGCGTTGGCCACATTCCCCGCGTCGTCGAGGAAAATTTCTATTCTGCCGTGCCCTTCCAGGCGGGTTATGGGGTCGATGCTTATCCGCTCCACGTTATCTCCTGACCGTACCTTTCAGCAGTGATTCCGCCAGCGTGAACTTGTAGAAAGTACCCGCGTAATCGGGGATGGAGCAGAGCACCTTGTCGATGTGCGCGGTAATCTCACTCTCCGGCAGCCCCTTCAAGGCGTCGATGTCAATGATGGAGCCGAGGGCCGCGACCATCTTCGCCCCCTGATCGAGCACCCCTTCCGGAGCACCGTAACATCCGGAACAGGGCATGTTGGCTTGGGGGCAGAGAGCGCCGCAGCCTTCCCGCGTGGCAATCCCCATGCAGACAAGCCCCTGCTCCAGTAGGCATCGCTCGGTGTCGGGGATGATTTCCCAAGTCCGGTAAAAGCGCGTGATTTTCTTGTCTTCCTTGCGGCGGCCGCATTCCTCGCAGACCGTGGCCTGCCCGGCGCCGAGTACGCTCCCCCGGGGGGGGAGGGAGCCTCCCCGAAGCACCAGTTCTATGACGTTCCATATCTGGTGGGGTTCGGGAGGGCAGCCGGGGATGAAGTAGTCCACATCGACCACTTGGGAGAGGCTCTTCACCCTGCCGTAAAAGGCGGGCAGCTGGAGATCTCCCTCCGGCATGGAGGTCTTGGTCTGGGGGAAGATGAGGCTGTGATTCTCCACGGTGGGATTGTCCAGATAGATGCTGGCAAAGTGGTCCACCGAGGCATGGAGGTTGGAGAGGGCCGGTATGGAGCCCCCTTTGGCGCAGGCGCCGAAGGCGATGAGGAACTGGGACTTGCGCCTCATGAGATGGGCCATCTCCTCGTTTTCGGCGTTACGGATTGCGCCGTTGAAGAGGGTCAGGGCGATCCCCCGGTCGGGCAACGCTTCGATATCGCGCAGTTTGGTGTCCATGAGGCAGGGGCAGAACATGAAATCGAAGGCCTCGTCTATGTCGAGTAACCGTTCGTGCAGGTTAACGAGGGCAATTTCACAGCCCCCGCACGATGCGCCCCAGAACATGGCGAGTTTCGGTTTGTCTGACATAACCGGCCTTTCTCAGACAGGTGAGATGGGGAGCCTGTCCAGGGTCAAATTATCCCTGACAGCTCTGTTCCTGGGGGTAGGGATGCAAGATTGCTGCCTATTAATTATTTTCAGGTAATTTGACGGGTGCAAATGCATCCGGAGTCACCGATTGGCTGTTTGGAGCCGGTGACGAAGTGTGGCGGGGGGGTGAATTCGGGGATAGAGGAGTAATCGAACGGGTAATAACGATAGAGTTGCTGTTATTTGGCAGGGTTACGGACGGCATGTGGCTATATGGCAGGAGAATCATATCCCCAGGGCGGCCTGCTGCTCCATCAGGTATGTCCTGATGTCGCGACTGCTTTCCATGGTCAGTACCGTCATGGCCATTTCCCGGGCGAAGGTCAGACTTGCCTTGCGGATGGCCTGCTTGACGAGCGGGATGTAGGGGGCGGAGAGGCTGAAATCGGTTATCCCGAGGCCGAGGAGGAGGAGGGCGTTGATCGGTTCGGCGGCCATCTCGCCGCAGAGTGAGACCTGCTTGCCGGCGGCCCTGCCCACGTCGGCCACCCGCTTGATGGAGTGGAGGATGGCCGGGTGGTAGGGGTCGTAGTACTGTTTCACCTTGGGGTTGTTCCGGTCCGCGGCAAGGGTGTACTGGATCAGGTCGTTGGTGCCGATGCTGAAGTAGTCCACCTCACGTATCAGCAGATCGGCGATCTGGACTGCCGCGGGCAGTTCTACCATGATGCCGGTGCGGATTGAGTTGTCGAACGGTTTTCCCGCGCGCTCCAGTTCCGCCTTGACATCTGCCAGGATCTGTTTGACGGTCCGAATCTCGTCCACACCTGAAACCATGGGGAACATGAGGCTGGCCTTGCCGTGGGGAGAGGCGAGAAGAATCCCCGCCAACTGCTCGCGGAAGATATCCTGCAGGTCGAGGGAGACCCTGATGGAACGCCATCCCATGAACGGGTTGTCTTCCTTTGGATACGTAAAGTAGGGGAGCCCCTTGTCGCCGCCAATATCCAGGGTCCGGATATTCACCGGCAGGCCGGCGAACCCTTCCAGCATCTTCATGTAGAGGACCTGCTGTTCGATCCGGCTGGGGAATGCTTTGCGCGTCATGAACGGGAACTCGGTGCGGTAGAGGCCCACCCCCTCGGCGCCGTTGGCGAGGGCGACGCGGATGTCGGAGAGGAGTCCGATGTTGGCCCGGAGGCTTACCCTCACTCCATCGGTGGTCTCTGCCGGCAGGTCGCGGAGTTCTTCAAGTTCCCGCTGGCGCACACCGTGGTCCCGCTGCAAACGCTCATATTCACCCCTGATCTTGTCGTCCGGGTTGACGTAGATATGGCCTGAATTGCCGTCGATGATCACTTCGTCCCGCAGGCCGATCTGTTTGATCAGGTCGAGGACTCCGAGCACGGCGGGAATGCCGAGGGACCTGGCCATGATGGCAGCATGAGAGGTGACATCACCGTTTTCAGTGATGATGCCGAGGATCTTGTCGTGGTCGAGGGTTGCCATGTCCGACGGATAGATGTCCCGGGCCACGATGATCCGTTTCTCCCGCAGCCGTTCGCGGCGCTCTGAACCGTCGAGGGCACTGTTGATTCTGCGGCCGATATCCTCCATGTCCGCCGAACGCTCCCGCAGGTAGGGATCATCCATCTGGGCGAAGGCCTGCACGTAGTTTTCCACTGCCTTCCGGACAGCCTGGCCGGCGCTGGCCCCCTTGTCGATGAGGTCGTTCACCTTGCCGAGAAAGCCCCGGTCCTCCATGATCATGAGGTGAGTGTGAAAGATGGATGCATCTTCCTTCGACAGCATATCGCCAACCCGCTTTTCCATGTAGAGGGTCTGGATTTTGGTCTTTTCCAGGGCAAGCAGGAAGCGTTTGTGTTCTTCCTCCCGGGGCAGGGCGGTTTCAAGTTCAACCCCGGCATGATTGGTGCGTTGGTTGAGAATGTATATCTTTCCCCAGCAGAAGCCGGGGGAAGCGGCAACTCCGATCAGGGAGAAGTGTTGGCGCCCTTTTTTCTTCCGGGTCGGACTCCCCTTCTCTTCCTTGATGAGGCCTGCAGCCCTCATTCGCTCCAGTTCCTGCTGGAAGAATGCCCGTTCCTCCTCCTTGCGGCGGACGGAGTCGAGGAGTTTGGCGTTGATGACAATGCTGGCTATCTGGTAGGCGATGGTGGTGATGGTGCTTATTTCAGCGGGGGTGAAAACTCGTGTCTCCCGGGTCTGTACGACGATGACCCCGACCGGGGTCTTTCGCTCGAAGAGGGGGATGCCGAGAAAGGAGAGGAATTTCTCCTCCCTGGTTTCCCTGAAGTACTTGTAGCGGGGGTGGGCCGGGGCGTCCTCGATGGCAACGACCCCCTTCTGTTCGATGACGAGGCCGGTGAGACCTTCCGAGGTCTTCATGGTGATCTTGCCGACCGAATTTCGGGAGAGCCCCTTGGTTGCGGCAAGGCGAAGGGTTTCTCCGTCGTCTTCCAGAAGATAGATGGAGCAGACGTCCGAGTCCATCCGCCGGGCAACAAGGGCGACGATATTGTCGAGGGTCTCCTGCAGATCATGGGAATGGAGGATCAGTCCGCTGATATCCTCCAGCGTGCGCAATCCCAGACTTTCCTGTCGTGGTTCGACCATTCAGGCCCCTTTGCCTGCAAGATTACCGTCAATAAGTATAGTCCAACGATCGTCAAAACGAAAGGTTGTCAAATTTTTTTTTACATTATTGACTTTCCCGCGTGCGGGCGAACCGATAATCGTAGGTGAGGGAGTCAGGAAGGTGACCCGCGATTATGGCTGCTACGTCTTCAACAAAGACCAGCTCTTCTTTTGCCGGGATGACGAGTATTCTGACCTTCGATTCGTCACGTGAAATGCACCATTCCTTCTCGTCGCCTAGGGCTGAACGGTTCCGGTCACTGTCCATGGCGATGCCGAAACATTCCAGGCCTTGCAGGGTCATCTCCCTCAGCAGCCATCCTGTCTCTCCGCTGTCGGCAGTAAAGACCACGGCATCCAGTTGGCCGACGGCGGCGATGTAGGAGCCGATGTACTTGCGCAGGCGGTAACTTTGCATCTTCAGGGCGAGCAGACACCGCTCGTCACCTGCTGCGGCCCTTTCCTGTACCTGATGTCTGTCGGCAACGCTGCCGGTGATGCCGGCCATGCCGCTTTTCTGGTTGAGGATGTTGTCCATGCTCCGGGCGGTGAGATTCCCTTCCTCAATGATGAAAGGGGGGATGCCGGGATCGATGTCGCCGCAGCGGGTATCCATGATTGCCCCTTCCAGGGGGGTCAGTCCCATGCTGGTATCGACGGAACAGCCGTTTCTTATGGCACAGAGGGAAACACCCTTGCTGAGATGGATGGTTACCAGGTTGCAGTCGGCCGGACGTTTATTGAGAAGCAGGGCGGCCCGCCGGGAAAGGTAGAGATGGGGGGGGCCGTGAAATCCGTAGCGCCGGACACCGTGCTGCGTGTACCAATCCATCGGCAGGGGGTAAAGATAGGCATGTTCCGGCATGGTCTGGTGAAAAGCGGTGTCGAAAATTGCTACGTGGGGAATATGGGGGAAGAGGGAGCGGGCCGCTTCGATGCCGGCGATGTTGGGGGCGTTATGGAGCGGTGCCAGTTGCTGCGCTTCGCGGATGGCGGCCAGGACTTCGCCGTCGAGGAGTGTGGAATGGGTGAAGGTGTCTCCGCCATGCACAACCCGGTGGCCGATGGCCGTAATATCCCGCAGGTTGGAAATAACTGCGGCGCCGGGGTCGGTGAGGGCAGCCAGAATAGCGGCGATGCCGGCCCGGTGATCGGGACATTCAAATCCTCTGCGGTAGCTGGTCCCGTTTCCCGTTGTGTGGGTGATGGTCGTACCGCCCATGGAGATTCGTTCCACTTCGCCATGGGCGAGGACGGAGTAGGCGTTCCAGTCGAACAGCTGATAACGGACGGAATAGCTCCAGCAATTGAGGGTGAGGATAAGCACCGGTGACTCCTCGAAGAGAGGTGGGGTGGCCGGGAGCACGATCCCGGCTCACAAACATGTCAGTGTCTCACATGTGGCAGAGCGCGTCAACCTGTCTCGCGCAAAGCGAAACTAACGCGGCTCCATCAGGGGGTATTGCCCTGAAAGCCGCATCCTCTCACCGCCATACCGGATATACCTGATAAATAATGGCTGAGATTGGGCAAATGGGCCAATCCCCTTGCCTTGGTGTTTCCCCTGACGCATAATGGGGCATGCTCCTTATCTCACCACCCGTTGCCAAACCATGCGAGCCGCCGGCCGGCATTGCGCTCCTTTCGGCCGTACTCCGCGCCCACGGCATCCCCTGCCGTCTGCTGGACGCCAATCTGGAAGGGCTCATCTACCTGATGGAACGGCCGTTAATCGCAGACGATACCTGGAGCCGCAGGGCGTTGAAAAACCTCCCGGCAAATGTCGCCGCCCTGCGGGACCCCCAGACCTACCGCTCACCCGACCGCTACGCCCGGGCGGTGAGGGACGTGAACCGGGTCCTCGCCGTCTCTTCCCGGGAATACGGCGCAGTAGTGAGCTTGGCGGACTATGGGCATTCGCGCCTTTCCCCTCTTCGGAGTGCAGACCTGCTCCTGGCGGCGGAGCATCCCGACCGGAATCCCTTCTACCCCTACTTCAGCAAGCGCCTGCCGGAACTGCTGGATAACCTGGACGGTGGAGCGGTCCGGGTGGTCGGCTTCTCCCTCAACTACCTGGGGCAGGCGTTGTGCACCTTCGCCATGATCGGATACATCAGGCAGCGGTTCCCCGGGCTCACCATCGTTATCGGCGGCGGGCTGGTGACATCGTGGATGAAGCGCCCCGGCTGGCGCAACCCCTTCGGCGGTCTTGTGGACCACTTGGTGGCGGGCCCGGGGGAAGTCCCTCTGCTGAAACTGTTCGGCGTCGACGGGGCGGGTCGGCAGCATGTTCCCCCCGATTACGCCACCCTGCCGCTGGACGCCTACCTCTCCCCCGGCTTCATCCTCCCCTACAGCGCCGCCAGCGGCTGCTACTGGAACGACTGTTCCTTCTGCCCCGAACGGGCCGAGGGAAACCGGTACCACCCCGTCCCCGTGGGGGAGGTGCTGGACGACCTGCAGACCCTGTCCGCAGAAATGAGGCCGGCCCTCATCCATCTCCTGGACAACGCCATCAGCCCGGCGCTGTTGCGCAGGTTGATCGACACTCCCTTGCCGGCCCCCTGGTACGGCTTTGCCCGTTTCAGAGAGGAGCTGGCGGATGCCGATTTTTGCCGGGCGCTGAAACGCTCGGGGTGCGTCATGCTCAAGCTCGGGCTGGAATCGGGAGATCAGGGGGTGCTGGACCGGCTGCGGAAGGGGATCGATCTGGGGATGGCGTCACGGGTGCTGACGAGCCTGCGGGAAGCGGGGATCGGGGTGTATCTCTATCTGCTGTTCGGCACCCCCGCCGAGACGGAACCGGCCGCGAGGCGGACCCTGGAGTTCGTGGTCCGGCACCGGGAGTCAATCGGTTTTCTCAATCTGGCGATTTTCAACATGCCGGTATGCGGGGATGACTCAGCCGCGTACGAGACCGAACCGTTCTACGAAGCGGACCTCTCCCTCTATACCGGTTTTCGCCATCCCCAGGGATGGGACCGGAAGCAGGTGCGGCGGTTCCTGACCAGCGAATTCAGGCGAGACCCCGCCGTCGCTTCCATCCTGAGACGCGACCCCCCGCTCTTCACCTCGAACCACGCCCCGTTTTTCACCCGCTGACGAGAATCAGTGAGGGGTGAGCGCCCCGTTGCGCTCAGAGTCCCCTTGCGCCGCCGCTGTACGGCTTATTGAGCGCCGGCCGATCAACTCGCCCTGGCGGGCTCAAACACGATCGTCCGTCTATGCTCAATTTCGCCTACAGCGGCTGGCACTCGGGCACATTCGCTCCACGGGACACTCACCCCCCACTGATTCAGGACTGAAATGAAATAGCCCGCTGATGCGGGCTATTTGTGGTCATCCGAAGCGGTAGATCTGTCTCCCCTCATGGTACAGTTCGATCGGCCCGTCCTGGGATACCTTGATCACCTTGCCGAAAAAGGACGCGGCGCTGGCGGCCGTGGTTCTACCCCCGCCGGTGACCACCTCCCGGGCATGGGAGGTGTCGATGATGAAGCCGGTTTCCAGCAGTCTGCCGCTCCGGCTGAAAACCGTCATTCCGTCTGAGGAGAGGAGGCGGAGCAGGGTCCCCGAATGTTTCAGGTCGCCGATGGATCTCCCTTTCACCCGGCTGGTGAGGAGCCGGCCGATGGGGTCGTCTCCGCCGACGGACCCTTTTTTCAGGGTGGCCAGCTGCCGGGGGCTCCGGTCATGGATGAGAATTACCGTGCCGTGCCGGACCTTGGAGAGGGCATAGACCGTCCAGAGAAGGTCGTCGGCCGCCTCTTCATCGATGCTTCCCGCGAGAAAAGAGCGGAATATGTCCGGGTCGAAGATGGCCCAGATTCCCTTGCGCCGGACGAGAAGCTTGTCGGGACTGGTCATTACCTCGATTTCAGAGGAATCGTTGACGGTTACGGCAAAGGCCCCCGTGCCGGTGTTCCTGACGAGGGAGAAGATTTCCCGGTTCGTCAGACGCTCCACGTCGTTGTGGGTTTCGGCATTGCTGGTCATGATAATGCCGGTTACCTGCATCTGGATGTTGGCGACGAAAAACAGATTGTTCCCGTCAATGAAACGGTAGGCGAGGGGGTTGTCGAAGAAGGTGGGAGTGATGGACTGGTATGGCTTGAGGGGGAAGAGGGAATGCTTCCGGTACCGTATCAGACGGCGGAGTTCGGGGAGGGTGGTGCGGTGGACGAGAAAGCCGGAGGTGGCTGGCGTACCCTCGTACTGCTGGTAGGAGAGGTTTTTCAGCAGCTGGATCAGTTGCTGGATCGGCCAGAAACCTTTCCGGTGGTCCCCCCGGAGGAAGCGTGCCACCGTGATGTCCATGATGGAGGCAAGGAGCGCCGTCCGGAAGTGTGCGGCGTAACCTTCCTGCCGGAATCCTGTGTACAGGGCTGAGAATGCGGTCAGAAGCTCCCGGCAGAAGGCCTCTTCGGTGCGGGTTAAAGGGAGGGGGGTCCGTCTGGCCGTGAAGGCGTACGGGCGCTCATCAATGGAGATGCCGACGCGTATGCCGGTCTCTGGTGTCGGGGCTTCTCCCTCGCCGGCTACGAGGTCAACCTCTGCCCCGCCGAGGAAGGAGCGGATATTTCCCTTCATGGCTTCGAATACGGTAATCGGCATGGTTTTACCTTGGTTGTGGTTTCATTTTTTGACTTCTTCATCCCGCAAGCAATTCAGATACGGAATGCATCGTCCCGCTATTCACTATACCACTCTATGGGTGCAGTATTGTTGGGTTTGTCTAATGTGGTGGCCAAATCTGTTCTTGCTATTTCAAGGGCAATCATCCATTATGAAAAAGGATATTTTGCTGATTGCCGCGGCTCGCATCAATAATATGCATGCTATGCCACCGAAGCTGGTAATTCAAGCTCTATTGATAAGATTTGCCACGTCTGCCTGTAAGCGATGCCGTCTGTTCGCCGCTACCGCTTTCCTCTCAAAAACAAATCCGACCTCCCCCTGCTCCTTCGGGATTCCCGTGTAATCATTACCTGAAAAGGAAATAGAACACCATGAACAAGACATTGCAGGAACTGGCCGATTATCTGGGCGGCCAGCTCACAGGGGACCCCTCTGTCGGTATCAGTGGTCTCGGGACGCTGGATACGGCGACAGCAGGGCAGATCACCTTCCTCGCCAATCCGAAATATGCGCACAAAGTGAAGACTACCGGTGCAACTGCCGTTATTCTTCCTCCCAAAGCCGACCCGTTCGGCCGACCTGCCATTGTTGTTGACAACCCGTACCTCGCCTTCGCCAAACTGCTTGCCCTGTTCACCGCCAGGCCGAGGGTAGCCAGGGGGATTATGGCGGGGGCCTCCGTCGACGAGAGCTCCGTTATCGGCAAGGAAGCATCCGTTTATCCCGGCACCTACATTGCCGAAGGGGTCCACATCGGCGACCGGGTGACGCTTCATCCGAACGTCACCCTTTACGCGGGGGTTGTACTGGGGGACGACGTTACGCTGCACGCGGGGGTGTCGGTGCGGGAAGGGTGCCGGATTGGGAATCGGGTCACCATTCACAACGGTACCGTCATTGGTGGCGACGGCTTCGGTTACGCCCCGGATGGCCATTCCTGGTGCAAGATCCCGCAGATCGGCAACGTCGTCATCGAAGACGATGTGGAAATCGGGGCCAATGCTACGGTGGACCGGGCTGCTCTCGAAACAACCCGCATCGGGCGCGGCACCAAGATCGACAACCTCGTCCAGGTGGCTCACAACTGCACGGTTGGCGAGGATTGCATCATCGTGGCACAGGCCGGCCTTGCCGGGAGTGTCAAACTCGGACGCCATGTAACCCTCGGCGGACAGGTGGCGATTGTGGATCATGCTGAGATCGGCGACAACGCCATGATCTCCGGCCAATCCGGCGTGTTCGGCAACGTGGCACCGGGCGAGGTGCTGAGCGGCACTCCGGCCATCCCTCACCAGGCACGGCTCAAATCCGCCGCAGTGTTCCCCCATTTGCCGGAAATGCGCAAAACCCTTACCCGAATGGGAACGCGTCTGACCAGGGTGGAAGCACTGCTGGAACCGCCCCGGTTGGTCTCACTGGTGGATTAAGATGCCCGGCTTGCGGGGCGCGAAACCGCAAGGTTGATGTGCGAAACGCCGAAAAGAAATATAGCAAACACCAAAACGCCGTGAACCCTCTGTTGAAAAGGATTCACGGCGTTTTTGCGTGGTCATGAAGTAGTGCGGGCGAGGCTACTGGCTGTCCTCGCCCAAGAGTATTCTGATCACCCGGTTTGTCTGGATGTCATGTTTTCGGAGGAGTCGGCAAAATAATCGGCAAAAACATCGGATAAAATGCACGATTTAGTAGAATAATAGCAAATAATGTTGTACTGTTAGCGGTATAGAATAATCGGCAAGGAGATCGGCAAAATGTTTTCCGAACCTTCACACATGGAGCCGTTGCTCCCCACGGGGGCGCCGGAGCTCGAAGACCTGGCCCGGGAGGTGGCCTGCCAGTCGGCAGCACTGGGGGAACAACTCCATCCGGTCGCGCAGCAGGCGGTTGTGGAACTCCTGCGCCTCATCAACAGTTACTACTCCAACCTCATCGAAGGGCACAGCACCCATCCAGTCGACATCGAACGCGCCATGCGGCAGGACTACTTCAGCGACCCCGCCAGGCGAGACCTGCAACTGGAGAGCCTTGCCCACATCAACTGTCAGCGCGCGCTGGAAGCGCGCCTTCGGGATGAGCCGGCGCTCGACATCGCTTCCGGCGATTTTATCGTCTGGCTCCACCGCATTTTTTACAAACAGCTCCCGGCCGAACTTCGTCAGGTAAAGGACGAAAAGAGCGGCGAGGTGCTGGAGGTCATGCCGGGCGAATTGCGCCGGCGCGAAGTCGAGGTCGGCCGCCACGTCGGGCCGGTGTCCGAGCGGCTTCCCGCATTCCTGAAGCGATTTGCATCGGCCTATTCTCCTGCCGGGCATCATGGCATTACGCCTCTCATCGTCGCTGCCGCATCCCATCACCGACTGATGTGGATTCATCCTTTTCTGGACGGAAACGGCCGCGTAACAAGGCTCTACACCGATGCCTGCTTCCGCCGTCTGCCATTGCACGGCTACGGGCTCTGGAACGTCAGTCGGGGGCTTGCCCGCCGACGTGACGACTACATGGCCGCCCTCAGTTGGGCCGATGCACCGCGGCGTAATGACTATGACGGTCGGGGGAACCTCAGCAACGAGGGGCTGGTGAAGTTCTGCCGCTACTTCCTCGACACCTGCCTCGATCAGATAGGCTTCATGCACGGGCTGCTGCGGCTCGACGGCCTGCTCGACCGGATAAACGGCTATGTCGGCATGCGCGGCGCAAAACTCATCCCTGCACCGAAACCGGCGTACGCGGCGCTCAAACCGGAAGCGGCCTACATGCTCCAGGAGGCGTTGTTGCGCGGCCAGGTGTCCCGTGGCGCCATCATCCGCGTTTCCGGCATGGCCGAGCGCACCGGGCGGCTGGTGCTGGGGCAGTTGCTCGATGAGGGGCTGCTGGTGTCGGATTCCCCGAAGGGGCAGGTCAGACTTGAATTTCCGACCCACGTTGCAGGCTACCTCTTCCCCGACCTTTATCCCAGCCGGGTTTCTCCATAAATAGGGCTGTAGCAACGGCTGATTCCGAAGTTTTTGAAAACTTTAATTTACAGGCTGCCGGGGAATGGGTATATTCCGAGGGAATGCTGTGCTGGGCGCGTGATGAGAGGATGTGCAGCGGAAAAGCAATCATCGGGATTCAGAATACTCACAGGATAAATGTTCCATTTGGGGGGATCACCGGTTCACGCGTGTGAACCGCTCAATAGCGAGTTGGTCAAATGCAGAAAAAGTTGAAGTTGGCGTGAGAGGCGAAGAGTAGGTACAAATTTCGAGTTTACTCTTTTGAGCAAGCATAGGAGGATATAAATTATGAGTATTTTAACAAATATATTCAAGAGTGAGTCAAATTCTGATTTCCAAAAACCAGCTGATGCTCAAACGTGTAGCAAATGCGGCTGCAACCTAAGAAACAACGGCAAAGCTTATCATCAAGACGGGAAAGGAGGTTGGGAATGTATGGATCATGTTGAAGTTCCGCCTAAAGAAAAAACTGTTAGTGATTACAAAGAGGAACTGGAAAATGAGATTTTAAATATGTTAATGAACTTTTCAAAGAAGCATAATGTTGATATTACAAAAATAGGGCTGATCAATGCTAACGGGGAAAGTAAGGTTAAGATTACAGCTGAAGTGTAATCTTTTTTTGCCTTGTGCCGTTGGTATATCGAGCAAGGGATACTTTGAGAATGGACCCTACTGAAAAAATCGCTTTTGATCATATCTGTTCTCGTGGGCAAAAAAACATTGTTTACGAACCAAACGGCAATATTGTGCCAGATTTCCTTGTTGAGGATCGAATCGCGGTTGAAGTAAGGCGTTTGAATCAGAATGAACAGGGGCGTGATACACCTAAAGGGCTTGAGGAAGTTGAAAGGCCTCTCATAGGCAAGTTGAATAAATTCCTTAAATCATTAGAGCCAACGCGAGATTCTGGCTGGTGGATACTCTTTCGCTTCAAGCGTCCAGTGCCGCAATGGAAACATATTGAAAGCAAGATGCGCGTTTTTTTTCAATCGCTAGAAGAAATGCCCAGGAGAGACAAGGTTCGATTCCAGATTGGAACGAATATTGATGTTGAGTTATGGCAGAAAGGTAGCTCGTTGGAAAAAACGTTCGAATTGGGGTCAATTGGCGATTTAGATCAAGGGGGCTTCGTCATTCCAGAATTAGAGCGCAATCTTCGAATGTGCATTGAGGATAAAACAAAGAAAGTTGCAGGATTTCGCGCTCAGTACCCAGAATGGTGGCTGATTCTTGTGGACCATGTTGCTTACGGAATGTCTCAATATGAGCGCAATATTTTTCGAGAAAGCGTCTTTATACAGCATGACTGGGACAAAGTAACCATCATAAACCCTCTTGATCACACATGTTTTTTCGACCTTTATGGAAACCCCAGCAGAGACGTTGCTTACTATGTTGCTATTAAAAAAATCTGAATCGCAGACGATCCCAACAAGGCTTACGACCCGCCATGAAACCTGCGGGTCAAAGCCATGCCCGTTACGCGAAATCAAATTTCCCTTGACCCGTCTACCGCTTCACACTTTAGCCTGGTTTTCGTCACGGCCATGACGCAAAATTTTCGGGACGAAAAGGAGCAGGAGATGAACCACAAGGTAACGGTAGACGAATGGGTCGAGCGGTTCCGGGCGATCGGCCTTGATGAGGCGGCGATGCAGAAGTGGCACCGGCTGTTCGAGAGGGAGAACCCGGAAGGGCATCAAAGCTTCCTGGAGTGGCTGGGATTGCCGGCCGAGAGGATAGCGGAAATTCGCCAGAAGTATGCATGAGCCAAGGACGCCCCCGGTGAATCATCGGGGGCGTTTGTTACAACGCATAGAATTCACCCCGAGTTCCAGGTTGCGGAAGGTGGCGGTTCTGTTAGATGGGGAGGGTCACGGGGCCTGTCCCGCTGGCGCTCTTGATAAGAAAATGCTGCTGCTCTTTA
The DNA here is from genome assembly GCA_021848385.1 of Deltaproteobacteria bacterium. GTDB lineage: Bacteria > Desulfobacterota > Desulfuromonadia > Geobacterales > Geobacteraceae > Geomobilimonas. The sequence goes on along the minus strand of JAJZUQ010000013.1, from coordinate 32,644 downwards.
ATTGTGACTTAGACATTATGAGGACAATGTCAATTTAACTTTTGACGATTTTTGTCGGCAAATTAGGTTGACATTGCCGGATGATGGCAATCGAACTCTGCGGTAGTATACTTATGACAATAACAGGAGAGCATGTGCGAGCGGGTCGGCTATCAACCCGTGAGAAGGGCGAAGGAGGTTTTATGTACGCAAGAAACTTGGGGATCGTGGCTCTGATTGCCACTTTATCGAGTAGCCCGTACGCAATGGCTGCCGGTAACAATCCGAAGGACGACATCAGTACGGTTGAAGTCTCCAGCGCAGTACAATACGACGTATCCCTGCCGGTTCGTGATCTGGCGGGGGTTGCTCCTTCTGCGGTTGATGAGAAGGAGAAAAAAGTGAAACCGTTGCGGCTGATCCCACCCGGAGGACCTGAAGCGGGGATTGATACGGCCGTCCAGACCTCCATCGGTCAACTGGTCCGCACGACGGCCGGTCTGGGCTTTGCCGGGGTGGGGAATGGCGACTACGGCTTTTCGGTTCAGTATGCGCCGCCTGACACCAACGGTGCAGTGGGTGCCACACAGTACGTGCAGTGGGTGAATACCTATTTCGCGGTGTTTGACAAAACAACGGGAAAGATTGTCTCAGGATTCCCGAAGGTCGGAAATGCCATCTGGCAGGGGTTTGGGGGCGGCTGTGAAGCCAACAATGACGGTGACCCTATCGTCCAGTACGACAAGGCTGCCAATCGCTGGATTCTTACCCAGTTCTCCGTTTCGACGACCCCCTACCTGCAGTGTGTAGCCGTTTCGGCTACCTCGGATGCCACCGGCCCCTATTACCGTTACGCCTTCAGCTACGGTAATACCCAGTTCAATGACTATCCCAAGCTGGGGGTCTGGCCGGATGGCTACTATGTTACCTACAACATCTTCAATAACGGGTCGAGCTTTGCGGGGGCCAAGGCCTGCGCATTCGACCGCGCCAGCATGCTGAATGGCAACGCCGCCACCCAGCAGTGCTTCCAGTTGAGCTCCAGCTATGCCAGCCTGTTGCCTTCGGACCTGGATGGTTCCACCCCCCCTCCCGGCGGGTCACCGAACTTTCTCGTCAACTTCGGCTCGAACTCGCTTCGCCTCTGGAAGTTCCATGTTGACTGGGCCTCGCCGGGAAACTCCACATTCATTGGTCCCACCACCATCCAGGTCGCACCCTTTGTTGCCGCCTGCAATGGCGGAGGTGCGTGTATTCCACAGCCAAACACTAGGCAGAAGCTCGATTCTCTGGCGGACCGTTTGATGTACCGCCTTGCCTACCGTAATTTTGCCGATCACGAGTCTCTGGTCGTCAATCATTCCGTGGCGGTAGGGGCCACCAAAAAAAGCCAGATCACTTCCGTTCGCTGGTATGAGCTACGCAATCCGTCGGGAACACCTCTTGTTTACCAGCAAGGTACCCTCGGCGTCTCTGACGGCACCCATCGCTGGATGGGGAGTATTGCCATGGACAAGCAGGGGAATATGGCCCTCGGGTACAGTGCTTCGAGCAGTAGCGTCAATCCAGCGATCCGCTATACGGGGCGACTGGCCACCGACCCCCTCAACACCATGCAGATCGAGTCTGTCATCAAGGCAGGGAGCGGTTCGCAGTTGGTAAACCTCAACCGCTGGGGGGATTACAGCGCCATGACGATCGACCCGCTGGATGACTGCACTTTCTGGTACACCAATGAATACCTGAAGAGAAATGGCACTTTCAACTGGAGCACTTGGATCACATCCTTCAAATTCCCGGGCTGCCAGTAATGGTGGACGGTTGAAGAGGGGAAAAGGGACAGGTTGCTTAGCCTGTCCCTTTTTTTGTACTCAGATTTTCCCTTGACCCGTCTACCGCTTCACACTTTAGCCTGGTTTTCGTCACGGCCATGACGCAAAATTTTCGGGACGAAAGGAGTTGGAGATGAACCAGAAGGGAGTTCGGCCTTTCGCGCAGTACCTTGCTCTATTACGACCACATCACAGATAACGCAACGCCGTGAATCCCTTCTATCAAAGGATTCACGGCGTTTTTACTGTCCGGTGCTTTCACGCACTCACTTCCACATATCCTCCCTTTTCGAAACCCGCCGTCGCCCGCTTGAACTCGGCGATATCCTGTGCATTCCAGGTCCCCGCCAGATGGTCGAGGTCATCGTAGATCACAACTCCTCCCGTCGTAACCATTCGTAGTAACCCGACTGGTTACTACTACCGGTCGGGAAATAAATAGCCATCCGGTTTATTGCCCCGCTTCGCCGCCACACTACAATATTCACACCTTGAACAATCCATCAGACGGAGTGACACGCAATCTGCGACGGAATACCGCGGAAGCCTTATCTTTCGTCAATAACAACACTACAAGCAGGAAAGGAGAAACCGATGTCGTACAGGTGCCAGTATTTGCAGTTCGGTGATAATCAGAAGAGGGTTCCCGGTTATGAAGAAGATCTTATTCTCTCGAACATGCCCAATGCCCCCATCCCGAAGAAGCTTGTTGATCCTGTGACGGATACCCTGTGGGGGCTTGTGTTCAGCTTTGAATCGGGAGAGTTCTATCTGTCCGGTGCCAACGTCCCCGGTCAGGACGGCGCGATAATAAAGTCGTGGTATGCAACGGGTGGCAATGGAGCCCATTATCTTGCACTGACACCGTTTATCGTCGGGGAAGGAGAGGGAGGTTTCGTCCAGGCTGCAAAGTTTGTGGACTTCAGCGAAACACCGACAACCGAAAATTCCATAAATACGGACACAATAAAGAACCCGACCGTAACGGCCACGGTTCATCCGGAGCTTCCCGAGTATGAAAAGATGGAAGTTTCAACCAAAACCACAAGTCACTCGGTCATTATTACGACAAAGACAACACATGTGGTATTCGACCGGATCTTTGTCTATGCCGGCGGGAGCATGCCCATGGACAATGCACTCACGGTTCCGAAGGGGCAGAGCTGTTTCGCCCTTGCCGTGTTCAAGAAAGTGGAAAGCAGTTCATCAAACGAGATCGGTACGTTCCAGTGGCCCAAGATACCCAAATGGGAATGGCCGATGATCGTAGCGGAAATAATCAAGGAAATTGTCGTCAAGGGAAATGGGGAGATATTCGAGCATATCAGCCCGAAACTGATTGCCGAGGCTGAACCTGAAGTTCTGAAAAGGGCAATTGTCTCCATTGGAAAGCGGATCGATGAACTTGATAAAATCAAGTCCGTGCTGGCCGGTCTCTCCGAAAGAAAACCCAGGTAGTTATCGCGACATGATGAAAGAGCCTTCATGGCTAACCTATCAACAAGGAGGTGTACGTATGGAATCAACGTCAACAACGGATCAGGTCGGTTGCTGTCCGAAGCTGGTGGAAAAGCCTGTCTGCGATAGGGTGGATCTGCGTTATTCGCTCCCCACGCGCGTGACCGTCAAGGACCATGTGGTGCCGGTGCAGGTCATTTTCCACTTCCGGCTGGAGCGATGTTCCCTTGGCCTGGCCATGGGAGATCTCGCCTATTCCACCACGTTGCTGCCGGGGGAGCAGGTCCGGCTGTTCAGCAGTGACCGCCATACCAGTTGGTCCTACGACTCTGCCACTGCCCAGAGCTGGCGCAACCAGACTACCTCGGAGGAATCCTACCTGACGTGGGGCATTGCCAAGGCGGTGAGCGACCTGACCATCGCCGAAAGCGGCGGCGGCTCAACCTCCTCCAGCAATTCCTGGGCGGAAGGTGGGGGGAGTGCCGGAATCGATCTCGGGATCATTTCGATCGGTGGCGGCGGCGGGGGAGGCTCGTATGATGCATCCTCCGCATACGACTTCAGCCGCAACCTGAGTCAGCACGCCCAATCCATGACTACCCAGGTGGCGGCAGGGGTCCGCGCGTCCAGCTCGACCCAGATCGGCGAGGCACAGCAGCGTACCCATGCCCAGGGCGAATCAGAGGAGCGCATCGAATCGAGTTCCCGCGTCTTCAGCAATCAGAACAAGTGTCACGCGGTCTCCTACCTGTTCTACAAACTGATGAAGATCCAGAAAATAAAATTCACCCTGGTCGCGATAGAACGTGTCGTGAACGACTCCGTGACACCAACGCTGGTGGACAAACGGCCCGCTCCGGACATCGCCAGCATGGTGGCAGTGAGGCCGCAGGAGATCCTGGCAAGCCAGGCCAACCGTCTCGACATCGAGAGGATGGCGCGGGCGAGCGTGCAGGAACAGCAGCGTGTTTCTGCAACGATGACGATGATGTCTTCTGCCCAGATGCTCAACGCAGCCAAAATAAAGCCGACTATCAGCGCTGATTTGCGTGCCCATGCCCTGGCGCAGTCGGCAGTGGATCTGTCAAAGGCAGGCCTTGTTGACGCAAAGACCGGCAATGTCACGGAAAAGATCATAGCTGAACTCTCCTGGGAACGGGAAGAGCTCCTGCCGACCCCCGGCCTCATTGTGAAGGGATGTCTTGACGATTGCTGTACCTGTGAACCAGAACTCGTAAGTTCGATCAAGCTTGACCTGGAGCATAAGGCACTGCAAAACAAACTGCTGCAGCGACAGATCGACCTCCTGGAGAAATCCCAGGAATACCGCTGCTGCCCGGCGGGCGAGGTGGAAGACAACGACTGATTGAAACGAGGGGAAAAGATGCCAGATGATGACTGGCGATTTTAACGTGCTGTGTTGACTACACGCCGTGGGTCCCTTTGGACAAGGGGCTCACGGCGTTTTTGTATGGTGCAGGGGGAAGAGAGAGGCTACCGGTCGACGTCCATCTCCCCCAGTAGTATCCTGATCACCTGGTTGGCCTGGTGGGACGCAGCGATGCCGACCCGTGGCGCCATGAGGCCGTTACCCGGTTGGGCTTCTGAGGTGAGATCCCCCACGAGGTAGAGGCGGCGGGTGATTTTCCTGGTGCTGATGGCGTTGTTCGGGCCGTACCCTGCCAGCCCCGAGGCCGCCACCACCATGGCGTCCGCCATGTTCGTGATGATGGCATCCACCAGCATGCTCTTCATCTCCGCCCGGTCGAACGCCTCCACTACAACGCTGCAGCCGGCAAAAACGGCCGGGACGTTATCCGGGTCGAGGAGGATACGGTGCGGGGTAACGGTGACGTAGGGGTTGATGCGACGCAGTGTCTCGGTGAGGGCGTCTACCTTGTAGTGTCCCAGTTGGTCCACGAAATACTGCTGTCGATTGAGGTTGGAGGGCTCCACCACGTCGAAATCGGCGATGACGAGCTCACCAACCCCGACCCGCGCCAGGGCGACGGCAACGGTGGAGCCGAGCCCTCCCACACCGGCGATCCCCACCCGAGAAGCTTTGAGCCGCTCGTAGACCTGGGGGGTGTGGCGGGCGACCAACAGGTGCTCCAGTTCCTCCCGGGGCGGAATTTCCCCACGCCGGATGAGGTACAGTTCGTCCCCCTCCTTGATGGCAGCATCGGGTGATACCGGAAAGCCGTTCAGGATGATCAGGTCGGCCCCCGGCTTGAACCGGTCACGGACTTCCTCGGCCGGCGCACCGTCAGCCATCTCCCGTACCTTCTCGTTCACTTTGATCTGCATGTAATCTTCTCCGGAAGCCTTTTGGGGATGGGGGAATAGACCATACTGGGCATCGTTTGAGGCCCTTGCAAAATTCACCTCTCCCACTCGGGAAGAGGGAAAGGGTGAGGGGGTAGAAGACCCGTTGAGAATCTGATGGTTCGCCATAATCCCCTACGATTTCAGCTTTGTCAAGGGTCTGGGGAGTGAGGCATCCGTAGCTTTTGAGAGCCCTTGGGCGGGATTTGGCCTCTAACGCCTTGATGTCAGGGATTCTCATCATTACATGGCAAAGTGGTGTCCTGCCGGCAACAACTGTCAGAGATGCAATGGGGACCCGTAACAGGGGAATGCGATAAGGGACTAGTATTAACTTTCCCGTAACGGAATATTCACAATGCTCCGTTATCATGCAGACAGTAAATCACAGGGAAAGGAAACACCATGGAATTAGCGCCGCACATTGTTCCGGGTCTTGCGGATATTACCCGACAGACCATGTCAGTGGAATCGAACCTTAAGGTGAAGGACGTGGTTGATATTTTCCAGCGGGACCCCTCTCTCCTTGCTCTTCCCGTTGTCCATGACGGCCGCTTCTCCGGGGTGGTCAACCGGAAAGAACTCTTTTCACGCCATCTTGGGAGCCCCTTTGCCCTGGACCTTTTCGGCAAGAAAGCGATCAGTGTGCTGCTCGAAGGGGAGCCACCTTCAGTGGCCGCAGAATTGGACATCAACGCGGCCCTGGAGCGGCTCCTTGCTCTTGATCCGAAACTGGAAATCGATGCAGTGCCGATTGTCAGTGATGACCACTGTGTTGGAATCATGTCGGTCGCCGATCTGATGATGAAAATATCGTCCAATCAGGCCATGCTGCTGCATACCCTCCACCTCCTGAGCGATCGGATCCGCGAGGAGGTGGCGACGGCCAGCCGTATCCAGCACGACCTGCTCCCCCCGTCGGAGTTCGGCTTCAACGGCGTCACCATCAGCGCAGGCGTGACGACCAGCACGGAGATAGGCGGTGATTTCTACGATTACTTCGTCCTGGACGACCATCGCCTCGGCCTGGTGATTGCCGACGTGAGTGGCCATGGCGTGCAGTCGGGGATGGTAACCACCGCCGCCAAGGCGAGTCTCCACACCCTCATCTCCCAAGGGGCGCGGACCCCCGCCGAGCTTCTTTTCGGCATGAACAACGCCATCCTGGCAACCGCCCGGCGGACCCTGCTCATGACCTGCCTTGTGGCCGTGCTTGACCTGACCAGGGGAACCCTGACCTTGGCCAATGCCGGTCATAACTTTCCCTACCTCTACCGGCAGGGGACCCGCGAACTCTCCCTGCTCGATGCCTGCAGCGGCTATCCCCTGGGTTTCGAGGGAGAAGGGATTTACACGGAATTCACGACCGGCTTTGAGCCGGGAGATACTCTCTTTCTTTATACCGACGGCCTCGTGGAATGCACCGACGGCGCAGACCGGGAGTTCGGCTACGAACGGCTTGAGGAGCTTCTCATGGAAAACGCCCACCTGGAGCCATCGACCTTACGGGAGCGGATACTGGCCAGTGCACGTCAATTCAACGGAGCAGCCCCCTTTGCCGACGATGTCACCCTCCTGGCCGCCTCGTTTCGGAACGCGGACGACCACGATGCACGCGGAAAAGGAGTACTCTGATGCACGCCCATAGCCTGTTGTCAACCAAGGAGACACTTGTGCGGAAGTCAACAACCGTGCTGGCGGTCTTTGCCGATGCCGCCGATGAAAAAGTCTGGGAGCAGGAACTGGCCGATATTCCCAATATTATCCGCCTGCGCGGGGGAGAAAGCCTCTCGCATACCCTGTCCACCCTCCGGAGACTCGGTCTGGAACCGGGGCTGGTGCTCATCTCAACCCGCGTCTATCCCCACGGCGACCACAACCCGCTTCCTGTGCTCCGCAGGCATTTCCCCGCCATCAAGCTGATCCTTTTCTCGGCTGCCGATGCACCACCGCTTTCCCTCTCCCCTCTCAAGCATAACGCCATTAAACACCTGGTAGTCGAGCCTGCGGGGGAGAGGACCGGTTCCGCTGCCGGCAGCCCTCTGATGCTGGCCGTGTTCAACCTCCTGACCGATCGTCAGTGGCAGATGGCAGACTACCTCAGGCCCGGTACGCCGGTCCGCGAATTTGACATCCACTCGTCCGACCAGAAGGAGGCTCTGATTGACGCCCTGACGGAGATGGTCGAGGGGGATGGGCCGGAACTGGAACTCCTGCGCCAGAAGGGGGCGCTTCTTGCCGACGAGTTGCTGGAGAATGCCATCTACGGCGCACCCCGCAGGGAAGGTGGGGCCAAGATGTTCCGTAAGGGAGAACAGCGACGGCTTCTCCCCGCTGAGCATATCGGTTTCCGAGCCGGTTTTGACGGGACGACCCTTGCCATGGAGGTGAGCGACAGCTGGGGGAGCCTCCCCCCCGATGCGGTGATCGAGCACCTAGCCAGCAATCAGGACGGGAGCGGCCCCGCCGAAGAGGCTGGGGGGCGGGGACTGTTCATCATCTGGCGATTCCTCGACCAACTGCACGTTACCATTGCCCCCGGCAGGCAGACCGTGGTGGGGGGACATGTACGACTCCATGGGGACGACGATCCGTCGGCATTGAAGGGGTTCCACATTATCACGCGACAGCCGGAATGCGCTGCGCCTCATAACGCTTAAAGGAGGAGAGACACCATGGCAACCGTAACCAGTATCGTGGTTAACAGGGAAACGGGGTGGGACGCCGTTTTCGTCCACGGGAACATCGATGCCCAGGCAGAGGAACTGCTCAAGGGGGTAGAGGCGCAGGTCACGCGGCACCAGGTCCGTTTCGATTTCAGCGAGGCCGGCCGCATCAACTCCATGGGGATCGCCCTGTTGCTTCGCTGTTTCAAGAATATCAAGGAAATCAGACAGGCGGAAATCACCGTCAGTGGCCTCAATACCATGAACACCATGCTGTTCAAGATGACCGGCGTATTCCTGCTGGCAAAACCGGCAGAATAGAGTCTCAAGGAGGTTCAATTATGAGATTTCCACGTTTCAGGCTGGATATTTTCGGTTTTTCCGAACTTGACCGTCAGATAGAGAAGATGCGGGTTCTGCGCGATTCGTACCGGGAGGCCAACATTGTCCACTTCGGCGCCTACCTGGCAAGTATGCTTGACGACTGAACCCCTTGCCGTGGCGGACGATGCGTATCCACATCCATTTCCCGTCGCAGAGACGGACTTCCCAGGAGACCCCGTGAGCCTTGTACAATCCCTTTCCCTGAGAGACCGCACCATCCTCCCTACCCAAGGGCGCCTCATCCCCCGTCTTGAAGAGTGTCTGACCGACTGCGGCCATCTGTTCCGCACCTTCAAGGAAAACCTCCGGGGAAGGGGGTGTGCAGGCATCGTGGCGATCAGTTTTGCACGAGCTCCCCGGATTCCGGACACCACGGTGCGGACCATTGCCCTGCTCGTCAGGATGATCGGCAAAAAACTGGCCGGGCAGATCGAAGGAGGGTACCAGGCGGGTGACAGTGAATTTTTCCTGCTCCTCGTACCGGCCGGGACCTACAGCGAGGAGCTCTTCCGGCAGGACATTGCCACCATCAAAAGGGAACTGGAACGCTATTTTGCCTTTCCCGGCGCGGCTGCTCCCCATCGTAGAGTTGCTATGGCGAGTACCGCCAGTCTCATGACAATCGACGGGGTGTTTCTTCTTGATCGTCACGGCAATACCCCTGACAATGCCCTGTTTCGGGCGTTCCAGGAACTTTTCAGCGTGTTTCCCCCGACTATTCAGGAAAAGCCGGACCAACTGGCGGCTCTGGAACGAATAATCACCGGCGGTCTGATTACGCCGGTATTTCAACCTATCTTCTCTTTGAAAGACGGTGCCGTGCACGGGTACGAAGCCCTCAGCCGCCTGGCAGAGGAGTCACTGTTCGCATCGCCGGAGGACCTCTTTGATGCAGCCACCAAGCACAGTCTCACTGCTCCTCTGGAAAGGCTCTGCCGGAAGAAGGCCCTGACAGGCGCTCGGGAACTGGGAGTGCCGGGCCAACTGTTTCTCAACGTCTGCCCCGCGCTCCTGCAGGCAAACGACCACGAGCGGGGTTTTACGGCTGCGCTTCTGGACCGGCTCAATATAGAACAGTCGCGGGTTACCTTCGAGCTGACCGAGCGGACGCTCATCGAGGATTACGACCTGTTCCGCCGGGTTCTCTCCCATTACCGTGAGCAGGGGTACACCATCGCCATCGACGATCTCGGCTCAGGGTATGCCGGCCTGCAGATGCTGGCCCAGCTGGAGCCGGACTACGTCAAGCTGGCACGCTTCCTGGTCGACGATATTCACCGTTCATCCACCCGCCAGGCTCTGGTGGAGGCGCTTGTTACCTTTTGCAGCCGGATAGGTGCCCGTGTAATCGCCGAGGGTATCGAGCGGCAGGAGGAACTCGACTATCTTTCCTCCATCGGAGTTGCCTTCGGTCAGGGGTATTTCCTGGCCAAGCCGTCCCCTTACCCGTTGCCGCTTGATTTCCATCCCGGCAACCGGTCGAGTTTGCCCACATTTCAAAAAACCGTGACATAACGGTAATAATGATCCGGTAGTTTACGCGGAGAGTTACAACAACCGACAGAAGGAGACATGCACATGTTCAAGAATGTCCGTAAAAACCTGCTGGTCCTGGCCATCATGGCGACAGCCGCAGTAGCGGGGCAGGCCTCGGCCGAAACCCTCATCAACGGCGCCGGCGCAACCTTTCCCTACCCCATCTACTCCAAATGGTTCAGCGAGTATGCCAAGGCTGATCACAGCGTGAAATTCAACTACCAGGCCATCGGCTCAGGGGGCGGCATCAAGCAGATCACTGCCCAGACCGTCGACTTCGGCGCTTCCGACGCCTTCCTCTCCGACGAGCAGCTGAAAGCCGCTCCCGGCAAGCTCATCCACATCCCGACCGTCATGGGAGCCGTGGTCGTGACCTACAACATTCCCGGCGTGAAGACGGGACTGAAACTGACGTCCGAAGATGTCGCCGACATATACCTCAGCAAGATCACTAAATGGAACGATCCGCGCATTGCCAACGACAACCCCGGCGTCAAGCTCCCCAACGAGCCGATCGTCGTCGTCCACCGTTCCGACGGGAGCGGCACCACCAACATTTTCACCGATTTCCTCTCGGGAGTGAGCCCCGAATGGGCGCATAAGGTCGGCAAGGGCACCTCCGTCAGGTGGCCGGTCGGTCTTGGCGGCAAGGGTAACGAAGGGGTCTCCGGCCAGGTGAAGAACACCAACTACTCCATCGGCTACGTGGAACTTGCCTACGCCTTTGAAAACAAGCTCCCCTTCGCCACCCTCAAGAACAAGAGCGGCCACTGGGTCGAGCCCTCCATCAAATCCACCAGCGCCGCAGCGGCAGGCGCCGCCAAGCACATGCCGGCCGACTACCGGATATCGCTCGTGAACCAGCCGGGCAAGGACGCCTACCCCATCGCCGGCTTCACCTGGCTCCTGGTCTACCAACAACAGAATGACAAGGTCAAAGGGAAGAAACTGGTAGAATTCCTCAACTGGGAGCTGGCAAAAGGGCAGAAGATGGCCAGTGCCCTCCTCTATGCGCCGCTGCCGGAAAACGTAAAGAAGATGGTGTCCAAAACCATCAAGACCATCAAGTATTAGCCTGGAAACGGCAGTTGAACGAGGTCCCCGGGGACCTCGTTCAACTGCCGAACTCAGAATCAGCGAGATAACAGCAACAATCGAAGAGTACCATGGCAATACTGGAACATGACAGCGTCATCAATGCACGAACGTTCGCATCATTGCCTATCCCATGTGGTTCAATATCATAACAAGGAGGAAGTCGTGAAGAAAAGGATTGCAGTAGCAGGACTCCTGGCAGGTATGCTTGCCAGCCAGAGTGTACATGCCAAAACCCTCGAGGATGCCCTCAAGGAAAAAGGGATTCTTACCGATCAGGATCTGAAGTCGGTAAGCAGTGACAGCAAGATCAATTACAATCTGGGCGACGGTTTCACCTTCCAGAGTGGGGACGAGAAGTTCAAGCTCTCCCTGGGGGGAAGGCTCCAGACGCGCTTTACGCTGACCGACTATGACAAGGACGCCTCAACGAAGCCTGATGTTGACAAGTTCGAGATCAAGCGGATGTATATCTGGTTGAAGGGTAATGCCTACTCCAAGGACCTTACCTACAAGGTCCAGTACAACCTTGCCGCCAACCAGGACAGTCAGAGCGGTAGCGACGGCAGGCTCCTGGAAGCCTTTATGAACTACAAACTTGCCGATGAATTCCAGATCGAGGCGGGCCAGGACATTGTCCCGTGGGGACGCCAAATCATCATCTCTTCCGGTGCGTATGAATTCGTCGATCGCTCCTTTGCCGAGAACGCCTTCATCCCCTCCTACGACATCGGCCTAAACCTCCATGGTAATATCGCCAAGGGGATTGGCGAGTACTCGGTCGGCCTCTGGAACGGCACCGGTCAGAACACCCCGCGCGGTACTAACACCCCCGCTTTCAACGCCCGGCTTGCTTTCAACCCCTTCGGCGCGGTTGCCTATTCCGAAGGTGATTTCGACCGGACGCCGACCCCGCGCATCGCCATCGGTGGCGCCTACTTCCGCAACACCCTCAGACTTACTACTACGCCGACTGCGCCGACTGCGACAAGCCTGGAAAAGAGCTTCGGTGACGGCTACCGCAGCAGCGGCGGATGGCTCGGTAAAGGCTTCTCAACCCTTGCAACGAATGGTGTCAGTGAAACACTCGCCATCCAGCAGGCCGAGGCTGATCTTGCCTTCCGGTGGATGGGGGCGTCCGTCGATGCTGAATACTTCGTCGGTCAGGCTGAAGGGAACACAACCGGCAAAGAGCTCCGTGCCCATGGCTTCTATGCTCAGGCAGGTTACTTTGTCATTCCCCAGCACCTGCAACTGGCAGTACGCTACAACTACCTCGACCCGAACCGCGTCGTTAGCAACAACATCATCACTGAAACGCAGGGAGCCGTCTCCTATTACTTCAATAAACATAACCTGAAGCTGCAGGGAGATGTGACGAGCAGGCATACCCAGTCCTCCACGGTGCCGACCGATGACATGGAATACCGTCTGCAGGCCCAGGTTATCTTCTAGTCCCAACGGCTCAGCTACGGGCCTCCTTTGTATGGGGGGGCAGCTGTCCCCCGATTTTTCTTCCACGAAAACCCGCACTCTGCGGGTTTTCGTCTTTTCCCCCCCTGGCTTTTTCGCGGCATCCCCGCCAGGACAGGGTTCCCTGCCCTTTGCCGCCGGATTTCTGCCCCAGCCACTGAATAGTTGCCCGTTCGCCACAGAGCCGTAACTCTCCTTTGCCATAGTACAAGAAAACAGCAAGGAGAGCCCATGATAAACGCTGCTGTCGTGCCGTTCGTGCAGAAAACCGTGCGGAGCAACCCGGTCCTCGCCAATGTGGCTACGGTCGCCACCGGTCTGATGCGCCAGATGACCATCAAGCCCTTTACCCCCCGTCATCGCCATCGTGAATTTCAGCTTGCCAAGGGACTGCCAAGCCTCCATGCCATTCGCTGCCAGATATTCAAGGAGAAGGGTAACGGTCAGATTCCCACCATCGTTATCGGCGGTTTTGTTCCCGATGCTACAGAGGTGGCGGAATTTCAGCGACCCCTGTTCAGGGAATACGGCAGCATCTACTACCTCAATTACCCCCGCCACGGATTTTCGGCCGAGATGTTCCATGCCCAACTGGCCGATCTGATAGAGGATATCAACCTGCGCGGCAAGAAGCCGGTCATCTTCAGCATCAGCTTCGGGTGCGGCCTTCTGGCGGGGTTCCTCCGGACTACACTGCCGGCGGAGGCGCTTGCCGTCAAGGGGGTTGTCATGGTCAGCCCGGTCCTCTGTACGGCGGACCTGATCAGGCCCGAGCAGCAGAAAACCGGCGGTGTTCGCATGCTGGAGAGCAACCTGAAGCGCATCCTTAAGACTGACAGAGACAACGCCGGCGAGGTAGAGCGGCAGATCGAGAGAGCCCGGCGCTGTTTCCAGGCCCTGTTCGAGGCCGGGGCCGAAAACCGCGAGCTCTCCACCCGCCACCTCTCCATCCGTCGCAAAATCATGGACGTCATCGACAAGACTCCCGCCATCGGCGGCTATGAACGGGTACTGGCACTCAAGGAGTTTACCATTCCGGATCAGAAGGTTCCCATCTATACCGGCCCGGCACTGACCATGCTCGCGGAGCTTGAGGACAACCTGCTCGCTCCCGGCTCTCCAACCCTCGCTACCCTGCGGGACAGTTCTCTCCGGGAACAGATCCTGCCGCGAGGCACCTTTCGCAACGTTATCACCACCTCCCGCAATGATGCCGTGGCCCACGCCTCCCTCATTTTCCATCACCACTGCTACAATCCCCTCATCGAAGCCTGGTACGACAGATTGCTCTCCCCCCGGCTGTTTGCGGTGGTCTAGATGGGAGACTCCACGACGATGCGCGACGTGCTCCTGACTCCCCTGGACCTGACCCTGAAAGCTGCCGCCTGCATGCGCACCACGGTTTTCCTGGCCCGCGACCCCCGTGCCGGTCAGCGGCAGATTCTGGCCGATCTGCTGCGGCAGGGTGCGGCCACCCGTTTTGGATGGGATCACGGGCTGGCAGGATTGGCGGATCTGCCATTCCGGGAGGGATACGAGCGATTCCGCTCCCAGGTGCCGATCCGTACCTATGCCGATTTCTGGCGCGACTATTTCAGCTCCGGTCTGCGGCCTTTTCGCGACAGGCCGTCTCTCCTGCTGGACGACGTCACCTGGCCCGGCCGGATTCCGTTATTCTGCGAGACCTCCGGCACCACGGCCCCTACCAAATTCGTCCCCTTCAGCCGGGAGATGTTCGCCGCCAACAAGCGGGCTGCCCTGGATCTGACCGCCGGGTACCTGGCTGCCCATCCGGAAAGTGCCCTGATGCGCGGCAAGATTCTTTACATGGCGGGGAATACCAATCTCACCGACCATGGCGATGGCGTATTCAGTGGCGACATGAGCGCCATAACCCTCTGCCATCCCCCCCGCTTCCTGAAGCCGTTCGTGGCCCCTGGGCCAGAGGTGTCGGCCCTCCCCTGGGAGGAGAAGCTGGAGACCCTTGCCCGGCTCATCCTGAACGACAAGAGCATTCGGGCCATTTCCGGTGTTCCCCCCTGGATTCTCCTTCTATTGCAGCGCTGCGCCGAAATGGGGAGGCGACCGTTGCAGGAACTGCTGCCACGGCTGGAGCTGATCATACACGGCGGCACGAGCATGAAGCCCTACCGGCGGGAGTTCGATGCCCTGTTCGGCAGCACTCCTCCTTCCTTCCTCGAAGTGCTCCCCTCCTCGGAAGCGTTCATGGGTTTTCAGCTTGCAGGCGACCGGCAGATGCGCCTTACCCCGTATTACGGGGCGTTCTTCGAGTTTGTTCCTATGGAATCACTCGGGGACAATGGTGCTCCACCACCCGATGCTGCTGCGATTCCACTGGAGGAAGTGGAGGTGGGGCGGCGGTATGCGGTCATCCTCACCACCTGTGCCGGTCTCTGGCGCTACCATATTGGCGACACCATCCGTTTCACCGCCACCGACCCGCTCTTCATCGAATTCACCGGCCGGGACCGGTTTCTCGACCGGTTCGAGGAAAAGGTGACCCAAGGGGAGGTGGAGGAGGCGGTGGCCCAGCTCAACCGGCTGAAAGGGGTGGAGATCGACGAATTCATGGTCGGCCCCGCCATCGACGACCGCTGTCATCTCTGGATCCTGGCAGGTTGTGCCGGTGGCATGCCGGTGACGGCGGTGGCCGATCTGCTCGACGGCATGTTGCGGGAGCAGAATGCCGATTATGCCACCTTCCGCCAACAGGGGAGGATGGCCGCACCGCAAGTGATGATGGTGCCGCCGGACGCCATATATGACTGGTCCCGGCGGGTAAGGGGAAAGGTGGGGGGGCAGAGCAAGATTCCCCATATCGACCCGACCCCCGAGGGGGAGATGATCAGAAGCCTGGCGGCGTTCGTCTCATCCCACTTTCATAAAGATCGGGTCTGACACCCCGTCGGTAACTCGCCGTCAGAGGGCAGGCATTGACATTACCTGCTTTGTCGCGCCGTGACTCGCCGGGAAAGGGGAGGGGCTGCTGACCTCCATTTGCCGGGAGCAGACGCCGCAGGTCAGGTGATGGGCATCCATCCGGGCCCAGAGTGTCCTGTTCTGCGAATCGCACCACTCGCAAAACCAGAGGTAGTAATCGCCAACCGGTATCAGTTTCATCATGTGGTCTCCTTTTTATAAAAATATCGTCTATGGTAGATAGTACCGGAAAGAGACTACAGGAATGTTTCACCAGTCTGAATGTTGTGTGACAATTCGACGAGGAAACCTGGAAAAGGTTTAGCAGCTCATTAACAGAGCACCTCTCATTGTTTCTCCGGCCCTCCGTGAGGCCTGTCTGGTCGACGGGCATTTTTTGCTTCGGAAAAATGCAGGGCGTCTGGTAAAGGCATGGCGTTTGCATCGATTGTTATCTGGAAATCTGTTATAGTGATATATAGATGAAATTGGGTTAAGGATTACGCCATGCGCATTCTGGTCGTTGAAGATGATGTGAAAACCGCCACCTATCTGCGGCAGGGGCTTTCCGAAAACGGGATGAGCGTCAAGGTCGCCCATGAGGGGGACGATGGGCTCAATCTTGCCCTCACCAGGGAGTTCGACCTCATTATTCTCGATGTCATGCTTCCCAACCTGGACGGGTGGCAGGTTCTGAAAAAGATCCGCGAACGGGGAAAGGAGACCCCTGTTCTCTTTCTGACCGCCCGGGATGCGGTGCCGGACCGGGTCAAGGGGCTGGAACTGGGTGCGGATGACTATCTGGTGAAACCCTTTGCCTTTTCCGAGCTCATCGCCCGTATGCAAAATATCGTTCGTCACGGACCCGCAAAACAGGGGGACCTGTTCAGGGTGGGGGACCTGGAAATCGATCCCATCGCCCATACCGCCAAGCGTGCCGGGAAGCGGCTCGATCTCACCCCCAAGGAATTTGCTCTTCTTTCGCTCCTGATGCGGCGGACGGGTGAGGTGCTGACCAGGGTCCGGATCGCCGAGCGGATATGGAACATGGAATTCGAGAGTGACACCAATGTGGTTGACGTTCACATGCGGCGCCTGCGCGCGAAAGTCGATGACCCCTTCGAAACCAAGCTGATACACACGGTCCGGGGTGTCGGTTATGTCCTGGAAGAGCGTGAACCATGAAAATCAAGCCACCATGTCCCTATGCGTTTTCCCTTGTCGGCAGGCTGACGCTCCACTACACCCTTGCCTCATTCCTGATTCTGCTGGTGGGGAGTGTCCTGATGTATTTGGGACTGATTGAATCTTTCGCCAGACGCAACGATAACTATCTCGATGCCCAGGTTAAACTTATCGGGCAACTGGTGCAGAAGGGGGATCAGGATGCCTTGAAGAGGGAGGTGCTGTATGAGCATTCCCCTGTCGAGTATATCAGTCATTACGAGAGGGTTCTGGACGAGGGTAACCGCGTCTTGCTGGAAACCCCCTCAGTGTGGAAGGAGCTTCCACCGGAACTTTTCAATGCGGCGACTGCCAAGGGAAACAAGAAGGTGCAGCGGTTTGCCGACGGTAACCTGTATGAGTTGAAATCGGCATGGTTCCCCCTGGCGTCGGGGGAGAAGCGGCTTGTCCAGGTGGCGCTGGAAATCTCCCAGGTGGAGAAAATCCGGGCGGATTACCGGAACGAACTCATAGCGGTCCTTCTCATGGGAGTCCTTCTCTGTGGAGGTGCCGGCATATATATCGCGCGCAGGAACCTTGCTTCACTCCGGGATATTTCGGATACAGCCCGGCGCATCACCGTATCCAACCTGGACGAACGCATCTGCAATGCGTCACTTCCGAAGGAACTCCAGGAGCTGGCAAGGGCTTTCGATGGTATGCTCGATCGCCTCAAAGATTCATTTGAAAGCCTTTCCGAGTACAGTGCCAACCTTGCCCACGAACTGCGGACCCCCATCAGCATCCTTATGGGGGAGGCGGAGGTGGCATTGAACCGGCCGAGAAGCGCCGAGGAGTACCGGCAGGTGATTGAGTCGGAACTGGAGGAATGCCAACACCTCACCCGGCTGATCGAAAGCCTTCTGTTCCTCGCCCGGTTTGACAGAAACGAGATTGAGCTGAAACCGGAAGATATTGATGTCTGTGCGCTCGTCCAGGGTATCTGGGAGTATTACAGCCCGCTGGTGGAAGAACACGGCATCGTGTTCAACTGTACGGGGGATGCACTCCTGACGGCAGACAGGGAACTGCTTCATCGGGCGCTCGGCAATCTTCTCCATAACGCCATCGTCTATAACGATAAAGGGGGGAAGGTAACGGTCGCGATACGCCAGCTGGAAGACCGCTCAGTCGAGATCAGCCTTGGCGACACCGGCTGCGGCATACCTCCCGAGACCCTCCCCAGGATATTCGACCGTCTCTATCGGAACGACCGGTCCAAGCAGCTGTCGCCCATGTGGCCGGGGCTGGTGCTCCCCATTGCCAAGGCGATCATGGAGCTCCATGGTGCCACGATCACCGTCGACAGCGAACCGGGAAGGGGAACCACCTTTAACCTCCGGTTTCCTCCTCCAGTTGCATAGCTCCTCCTTGAGATGACGAAATCGTAATCTTGCCGTAATCTTGCCGTGCGGCACTTTTCGCGCTTTTCTCCGCCACCCCGTTGTATCCCGCAAAATACCATCACTTCTTTTTCCCGTACCAAAAGGTCCCGATCCCGGGGCCTTTTTTTTGCTGTGAAAAAAACAAATCATTTCAGTGGATATTCGCATGTGGGGAGTCGTCCGTTGCTCGTGACCGGCGAATCGGGTACGGCAATTGCCAATATATGTATGAAAAGCAGATGCGTAATGAGCAAAACGGTTAACTTTTAATAACAATCTGGTAACGGTCGAAATCAATGTCTTTCCAGCACAAACATACTCCACACGATAAAGGGAAAACACGGAAGATCCGCCTTCAGTTTCTTTTAGTGGCGCTTGTCCTGACTGTGCTCTCCGGGCCGGCCAGGGGAGAGACTATCAGGGCGTCCTATCTCTACACCCTCTCAGATTTCTACGGTCCCGTTCCCTGCAACTGGGTGAGCCTGACGGACGATGCCGGGAGGTTCGAAACCTACGTTGCCGACGTTGCCGACAGGAGCGTCCGGGTTTTCAACTCCAGCGGCATGGAAGTGTACCGCTTCGGGGATGACGGTACCTCCGGAACCGTCTCGGCGGTTGCGGTTTCCCCCCAGGGAGACATTTACATCCTCTCCCGCAAGACTGACCATTCCGCAATCACGCGCTGCAACTTCAGGGGAGAGCCCCAGGGGAAGGTGGAACTGAAAGGGCTCCCACCGGAATTTGCCCGTGATTTTCTTCCCGATACCATACTCTACCGCCAAGGGAACCTCTATCTGGTTGACCGGAATGCCATGAAGGTTGCGGTAACCGACCTGAACGGCGCGTTCAGGAGCGGTGACGATCTCGGCGCGCTCCTCGGCTTTGACGAGAAAAAGCGGCGGGATTCGGGAATCTCCGGTTTCAGCGTGGACCGGAAGGGAGACTACCTGTTCACCATCCCGGTTTTTTTCTCGGCGTACGTGGTCTCTCCCGACAAAAAGGTCCGTATCTTCGGCGAGCGCGGCGGTACCCCGGGCAAATTCAACGTGGTGGGGGGGATTGCGGCCGACGACCGGGGGAACATTTATGTGGCGGATACGCTCCGCTGCGTGGTGATGGTTTTTGACGAGAATTTAAAATTCAGGACGGAGTTTGGCTATCGGGGGCTTGGTCCGGGGAACCTGATAGCCCCCATGGACCTGGCGGTGAACAACGACATGGTCTATGTCTCCCAGAGCAGGGCTCGGGGGGTCAGTGTCTACAGGATTTTCACCGACTGATCACGCTGGACTGACAAAGAAAGGGGGTGGTTACCGCAAAAGGGAAATCATAGTGAAGCACGTAACCGGCAGTATGAAGAAAACGTCAGAAACGAAGGAATTCAAACAGACAGTTAAACGAAAGGATCAACAATGAATGCATCGAAGATTCTGGCTGCGGCGGCCATGTTGACGCTCGCGGCCTCCGGTAGCGCGTTCGCCTTCCATGACGGCGGCGTCGCCTACTGCGAAGGGTGCCACACCATGCACAACTCTTCCGGCAACCAGCCAATGAACAAGAAGGTAGCAGCACTCACCGGCGTCAATTACCTCCTCCAGGGTACGGACCAGAGCTCCACCTGTCTCAACTGCCACGGCAGCACCGCCGCCAAGGCCGGTGGCTACCATGTCCTGACCACCGACGCCGTCGCCGGCGGCACTGTTCCTTCCAACTACACCCCGGGCGGCGACTTTGCCTGGGTTAAGCAGACTTACTCGTGGGTCGCTTCCTATGGCGCAGCGGGTACCAGCAAAGGTGAGCGTCACGGCCACAACATCAACGCTGCCGACTACAGCATCAGTGCCGATACGACCCTTACATCCGCTCCGGGTGGCACCTATCCTGCCGCCAACCTGGCCTGCTCCAGCTGCCATGATCCCCACGGCAAGTACCGCATCGTCGATGCCGCCGGCACCGTCCAGCGGGCAGTCGTTGGCGGCGCAGCTGCTGGTACCGTCGGCGCAGTTGACGTGAACCAGTCGCTTCCGATCAACGGTTCCGGCTCCTACGGCGCCA
The DNA here is from genome assembly GCA_021848385.1 of Deltaproteobacteria bacterium. Taxonomy (GTDB): domain Bacteria; phylum Desulfobacterota; class Desulfuromonadia; order Geobacterales; family Geobacteraceae; genus Geomobilimonas. The sequence goes on along the minus strand of JAJZUQ010000013.1, from coordinate 12,292 downwards.
TGCCGACGGCTACCGAAGCGGTCGGCGTTTACCGCCTCCTCGCCGGCCCGGGCTACCTGCCTGACTCGCTTGCCGGTTCTGGTGTCACCGCCTTTACCGCCAATCCGCCGGTTGCCGTTGCTCCGTCAACCTACAACCGCTCCGAGGCAGCAACCGACACCCGGGTTGCCTACGGTACCGGCATGTCCGAGTGGTGCTCCAACTGCCACACCTCGATCCACAACAGCACGGCTGCGTATGATGCCGGTACTTCCTTCATCCACCCGGCCAGCAGCGACTCCAAGCTTGGCGCGACCATCCTCGGCAACTACAACGCCTACGTGAACTCCGGCAACTTCACCAACAGCGCGACGACCGCCTACACTTCCATGGTGCCGTTCGAGGAAGGGTCTACTGACCGTGCTGCCCTTGCCCTCCATGCGGTGAACGACGGAAGCCAGACCGCTGGTGCGGATACCAACTCCAACGTCATGTGTCTCTCCTGCCACCGTGCCCATGCCTCCGGCTGGGACAGCATGACCCGTTGGAACAACAAGTCCGAGTTCCTGACCGTTGGCGGTGCTTATCCGGGAGCCGGTCTCTCGGGCGAAGCCGGTTACGGCGAGCTGAACCACGGTATGACCCAGGCAGAAATCACCGCTACGTTCTATCAGCGGCCGGCCACTGTCTACGCCACCTACCAGCGGTCTCTCTGCAACAAGTGTCACGCCAAGGACTAATCGTCTGCGGTCTGTATGCCGGCAGTTTTTAACCGGCATCAGTAATGGGGCTGGCCTTCGGGCCAGCCCCGGTTTTCTGCCAGTTGGCCAGGGTCACGCAGCATGAAACATGATTTCTGTCGTCACACGATAATGGATTTTTTTTTGAACGTTCGTTTTTTTATCATCGGTAGTGTGCTTATTCTTGCCGGGTGCCAATCCCAGCTCATCTCGCTAAAGCCCCCCCTGCAAGACGAAGGTGAGATATTCCTCTATACCCGTCCGTTTCCCCGCGAAGCGGACCGGCTCAGCTTTACCCTGGAGACTGTCAACGCCGTGCGTGATGACGGTGTCGAGTTCCCCCTCAGTCCGGTGCTGCATGACATGAACGGAGCGGAGATGGGCCGCCAGCGGTTTCTCGGTTCCTGCCGATTGCCGCCGGGTACGTATCGCGGACTGTCTCTGCGGGTTTCACATCCACGTCTGCGTACCGAGGAAGGGTCTGCCAGGCTGCTCGCCCCGGACGGCGGGGTGATGCTGGCATTCCCGTTTACCGTGCAACGACAGAAGGCGGAACTTCTCTCTCTTTCCTTTGACTACGCCCGGTCGGTCAGGGAACAATTCTCCTTCTCTCCCGTATTTACCATAACTTTGCCGGGGAAACCTGTTACCGGGCTTGTCGGGTACGTGACCAATGCCGGTTCCGACACGATAACGGTCTTTGACAAACAGTCACATGAGGTGACCGGTGTCATCGCCAGCGGCAGTACTCCCTGGGGAGTGGTCTTCGACCAGCAGCGCAAAAGGGCGTACGTCGCCCTTGCCGGTGAGGAGAGTATCCAGGTGATCGACATCGTTACCGGTGAAGAACTGCGCAGGATACGACTCAATCCTGGAGATCATCCCCGCGAGCTGGCGCTCACGCTGGACGGCAAGCTCCTGTTGACCGTTAACCCCGGTTCGAACACGGTGAGCATTATCGATCCCCTGTCATTTTACGAGATTACGCGCATCAATGTCGGAGACGGTCCTTCCTCCATCGTGCTCGACCCCACCGGCCAGCGGGCGTACGTCTTCTGTCCCATCGCCGGCAGCCTGTCGGTCATCGACATTGGCAGCAGAAATGTCGTAGCCACCGTGGCAACCGAGCCGGGAGAGTCGCGGGGCGCATTCAACCGGTCGGGTGACCGGCTGTATACCATTCATGACCAGAGTTCCTATCTGACGGTCCGGAATCCGTTCACCCTTGCCGTACAGCAGAGGTTCTACGTGGGGATGGGGATGGCCGCCCTGAAGGTCGACACCCTGTCGGATCTGGTGTATGGGGGTAAAAAATACGATGCCGATGCCGAGGTATACGAGCCTTTTTCCTTCACTCCGATCGCGACTGTCAGGGTCGGCGGCAGTGTTACCTACCTCACCATCGATGGAGAGGAAAACAAGCTCTACGTGGTCAATGCCGCCCGCCACATGCTGCAGGTCGTAAACCCTGTCAATTACAACGTGGAAGCTGAACTCGATGTCGGTGATGATCCTTGCCGTGTAGCGCTGGTCGGGGAGAGGTAGGGGGAGTCGCCGCTGTGCATGCCGTGAAAGGAATCGCATTCTTCCGTCGCGGTGGCTATCCGGCCGCGCTTCTTTTCTTCTTCCTCGTCCTGTTCGGGGCGGGGACGGCGGCCGCCGACACGCTCAACGGCTTTATGGAGTGGGATTACAGCCACATGACGTCCACATCCCGTGACGCCGGGATCACAAATCGCAGCAAGGGTGATGGCTTCAATCAGAAGTACAATCTCATGCTCAACAGGAATTTCTTCCCCTTGCTGACCCTCCGGGCCGGCTATCTATGGGAAGCCGACCAGAACTGGCTGACGATGAACGACAAGGATACCCGTTCCAAAATTACGACGAGTCTCCCCTCCTTCGATCTTTTCATGGGGAATCAGATGTTGAACGCTGCCGTCGGCTACAAGCGGCGGAAGGAGGGCCAAACCACGTCGGGAGCATCAGGGCAGGACCTGTACCATGAGGATTATCACGCCACCTTCGGCTGGCGGCCGGAGGGACTCCCCGCGGCTAGCCTGCTCGTTACGAGGACAAACAACTTCGACGGCCTGCGGGCCACCCAGAACACCACTGATGACCGGGCAACGTTTGGTTTGCTCTATTCCCCCCTGAAAGGGCTTGACCTGAGATACACCTTCACCTACGACGATCTGCTCGACAGGCTCAGCGATCTCGATGTGAAGCAGGTGACCAACAGTGGCCGGGTGAACTACAGCGGCCAGTTTTTCCACGACCGGGTTTCGCTCTATTCGAACTACACCGTGAGCCACCGGGATACGACGGCGACCAACAGTTTCGAACAACAGATAACCCTGGCGCAGAGCTTTTCTGCCCTGAATGACACCCCTTTGAGTGGTGCACTTGCCGAGGCAATTGCCGGCATAGGCATCGGGACCATGCCGCCGCCGCAGCAACTGCGGAACATGGGGTTCGACTTTCAGGACCCGTTGACGAAAGTAGACCGTGTCCAGGTCTGGGTGGCTCCGCCCAATAGCACCAACATCCCTAACAACTGGCTGCCTGAGGCGGTTGCCATGCTGTACCAATGGGATATTTACACGAGTACGGATAATCTGACCTGGGTCAGGGTGAACACGCTCCCGATCAGTGGCCTTACCCTGGACCCGTCCCAGCAATGGTTCGAGATCAACTTCTCGCCGGTTCAGACCCGCTATCTCAAGGTAGTCGTTGCCCCGCTCGATTCAACAAACCCACAGGTTATTCAGGCACTGCAGAAAAATTACCTGCAGTCGCTCAGCGTCAATGTCACCCAGATACAGGCGTTCTACAAAGTGCCGGCGGCGTCGACTTCCCTCCTGTCCCACAACCTCAACACCGACGTGAAGGTCCGGTTGCTCGACGCACCCTCGTTGCCGTCCCTGTATTACGACGGCTCTTTATTCTTTACCAGCTCATCGCCGTCCGGTTTTACCAAGTGGACGCTGGACAACGCCCTGCTGGCGGACCATCGGTTCAGCAGCATTATTTCCGCCAGCGGCAGGATTGCCCGGGAAGACAGTGACGAGCCGTTGGGGCATCGGGTCTCGTACTCCTATAATGCGACCATGCGTGCCACTCCGATCGCGACCCTGACCCACACCCTGACCTATTCCGGCCGCAACGAGAGTTTCCAGGGGAAAACAAGCGGTTCCAACGCACTGTTTATCAGCAACACGGCTGAATTGTACCGGGGGGTGAATCTCAATGCCAGTGGCGGGGTAAGCTTTACGACTAACGACAACGGCGAGAAAAACAAGGCGTACACCCTCCTGGTCGGCGCAAACATCGTCCCCCGCCGGGATCTCACGTTCAATATCAACTACAGCTATAACAGCTCTGCCCTGTCCGGCGGCAACCAGCCTGCGGCTGCCACAACGACCAGCCGGGGGGATTTCGGGGTCACCTACCGTCCCTTTGCGACGCTCTATCTCCAGGCATCTCTCGCCGTGCTGGAACAGACGGGGAGACAGGCGAACCTCTACCAGAATTACGGGGTCAACTGGTCTCCCTTTGCCGATGGGGCGCTCCAGTTCAACTTCTCCTATGCCGAAAATTTACAGACCCTTAACCAGCAAAAGAGCAGGCAGATAACGCCGGGCCTTACCTGGAAAATCACCGGGCGAACCATACTGGATGTTTCGTATTCGCTCCTGAATACCGAATCCACCACGGAGACCTCCGATTCCCGGACGTTGAGTGCCATACTGAGAACCTCGTTCTGAGTGCAGACATATAGGGAGGAATTGTGATGACTTGCTTCAGGAAAGCCGTTGCAGCACTGATGTTGTTCATGATGGCCGGGTGCACGTCGAATCTGGATCTGTACCGTGATGGGAACATGGATTTCGGTGCCGTCCACAACGTGGCGATCATGCCGCTCGCCAATCTGACGCGGGAAAGCCCGGCGGCCGACAGGGTGCGGGATATATTTGCCTCCATGCTTCTGGCGACCGGAGGGGTCTACGTGATCCCCCCCGGTGAAGTTGCGCGCGGCATCTCCCGGGCGGGCATCAGCAATCCTGCTACCCCCAGTACCGAAGAACTGGTCAAGATGGCGGGGATCATCAAGGCGGATGCCATCATTACCGGCACCATCAGGGAATATGGGGAGGTGCGGTCAGGGACCGCTTCGGCCAACGTCATCTCTCTGAGCTTCAGCATGCTGGAAGCCCAGACCGGGAAGGCGGTATGGTCAGCCTCGACCACGCGGGGAGGGATAGGGATCTTTGAACGGCTCTTCGGAGGAGGTGGCGAACCGATGAATGACATAACGGAAAAGGCGGTCGATGACGTCATCAAGAAGCTTTTTCAGTAGGGGTACGGTCATTCTCCTGATTGGGCTTAGTAACCTGGCCGGTTGTGCCCCGTCCCGGACGGTGTTTGCGGGAGATGCAGCGGCCGCTGCCGGTAGCGCAGTTGTTGCCGTGCTGCCGGTGGACAACCTGAGCGGCGGGACAGCGCCCCTCAAGGTGCTGCGTCAGGAACTGATCGACCGGCTGAAGGAGAACGGCACGACTGTTCTGCCGGATGCGGAGCTGGATACGTTCATGTCCCGACATCGGGTGCGTTACGTTGGCGGGGTGGACAGGGGAACAAGCGAGGCATTCAGGAGCGAAACGGGGGCCAGTGCCGTGCTGGTTACGTCACTTGAGCTCTACAATGAAAGCTTTCCCCCACGGATTGCCCTGACCGCCAGGCTGGTTGCTACCGGTGGTGATCCCCGCATCATCAGGATGGAAAGTACGGCCATGGCGGGCGACGATAGGCCAGGAATCCTGGGGCTCGGTCTGGTCAGAGATCCGCGGGTGCTGCGGGCCAAGGCGGTTAACCGGCTGGCGGATGCACTGACAGGACGGGATGCGGGAACGGGGGAGGGGACGACGATGCGACCGGAATCTCTCTACCGCAGCCGGGTGCTCGACCCCGCCAGGAGGTACAGCGTGGCGGTCATGCCATTCCATAATACGAGCGACAGAAAGCACGCCGGAGAGATACTGGCCCTTCACTTCATCCGGGAACTGACCCGTTTCGGCATGTTCGACGTCATCGAGCCGGGAGTGGTCCGGGACGATCTGCTGCGGTACCGGATCATTATGGAGGATGGGGTATCCATGGCGGATGCGGAGGTCATGTTCAAGATGTTGCAGGCAGATTTCCTCCTCTCCGGGAATGTCAACGATTTTGAGGACCGGCAGGGGAGTTCCGGCGCACCGAAGGTGGACTTTTCCGCGCAGCTCCTGGAGCAGAAGAGCCGAAAGGTGGCGTGGGGGATGGACTCCCGCCATACCGGAGACGACCGGACCTGGTTCTTCGATGTCGGCAAGGTGAATACGGCCAGCGGCCTTGCCGCTGCAACTGTCCGGGGAGCGATCGAGAGCTTCGGCAAATGAGGTAACCGGCTGTACGGCCGGGCGGGGCGGAGAGACGGGACGTTCTCCCTTCCCCTGTGAAGTTCAGATGGTAAAATTTATCAACCAGAGAAAAGGAGCACCATGAAAACGTCGGTAACTAAAATCATTGTGGGTATTACGCTGCTCATCGGGGCATCGGCATTTGCTGCTGAACAGAAGACCCCTCCGACCGGAACCGGTGCGGACGGCAAGGCCGTGGCCGGGGAAAATGGCAAGGCCGGAAGGGAAACGAGCGGCAAGGTGGAGACCGCCAGGAGTGCCAATCCGAAAAGTGAATCGGGGGGGAAGCCCGGAGAAAAACCGGCACCCGCTACCGTTGAAGGTATGACATTCATGCTCAAGGCCCCGGCATTTTCGCCCCGCTTTGCCCAGACTCCGGTGGCACTGGTCAACGACGATCCCATCCTTATGGAAGATTTCACCGATGCTCTTGGGTCCATCCATGAAAGCGTAGATACCAAAAGTGAAAAGAAAGCGGGTAAAAAGGATTACGAATCGGTGTTGAATCGTCTCATCGCGGCCCGGCTGATTATCCAGGAAGGGACGACCATGGGACTCGACGAACTCCCTGATTCGAAGAAGACGATCGAAGATTTCTCCGGGTCCAGCCTGAAGGAGATCCTCAAGAGACATCAGGTGAAGGATCTCAAGCCTGACGAGAAGACGGTGGAGAAACTGTACAATGAGGCAGTGAAAGAGTGGAAGATCCGGTCGGTCAAGTTCGACAAGAAGGCGGATGCCGAAGCGCTGGAAAAGGAACTCAAGGCGGGCGGCAAATTCGATGCATTGGCCGACAAGCTGATTGACGGCGGCAAGGTCCAGGGGGGGAAAACGGGAGAGTTCGTAAAACCGAAAGACCTCCTGCCGCAGATTGCTTTCGACCTCTCGTCCTTAAAGGCGGGGGATGTGAGCCCGGTCCTTCCGATCGGTCCGGCGTTTACCATCGTGAAACTCGAAGATACGCGCTATCCGGCGGGGAATGCTGAAGCGATGGAGGCTGCACGGGCACAGGCCCTTGGACTGAAGAGCACCCAGAAGTTATACGATTACTGGGAGAGCCTGAAGAAGAACTACGTAAAGATCAACAGTAAACTCGTTAACAAACTCGATTTTGAGGCGCCCAAGCCTGGCTTCAAGAAGCTTTTGCAGGACAAGCGGGTCGTTGCCGAGATCAAGGGTGAAAAATCCATTACCGTCGGGGAACTGGCGGCTACGATGGAAAAGAAATTTTTCCATGGTGTCGAGGACGCGATCAAGCTGAAACGAGTCAATGATGAGAAACTCCCGGCACTTGAGGATATGCTGCTCGATCGCGTTTTAAAGATGGAAGCGCGAAAACAGGGGATCGACCGCTCTGATGAGTACCACTCTGCCAACAGGAAATTCCGGGATACGCTTATTTTCGGCATGTTCGTCAACAAGGCCGTTGCACCTGAAATCAAAGTGACCAACGGTGAGGTAGAGGATTATTACAAGGAGCATATAGCTGATTACTCGTCGCCGGAGATGCTGAAAATCAAGAGCCTCGTTTTTGCCCGGAAGGGGGACGCTGAAGACGCCATCGACAAGTTACGAAAAGGGGCGGAATTTCAGTGGCTCCAGGCAAATACCGCAGGGCAGGTGGCCGCAAACAGCCCCGGCCTGCTTGATTTCGGAGATACACCTCTTATAACCAGGAACCTGTCGGAGAAGCTGCAACATGCGGTCGCTGCGGCCAAGAGCGGTGATGTCAGGCTCTTCGTCAGCCCGGAGGGGTATAATTACCTGCTGTACATCAAGGATGTCATCCCCGCAAAACCGGCTCCCCTGGCTCAGGAACGCAAGGAAATCGCCGAGAAACTGTTCGGTGCCAAAATGACCAAATCGGTTGCGGATTGGGGAGAGAAATTGCGTAAGGCATCCACGGTGAAAGTGTATCTCGTTGACCAGGGAAAATGATTAGGCGGTTTCCGGAGGGAAACCATCTGCAAACCATAGCGAGGATAAACCATGTCGGTATTCAAGACGAAGTACAGATTTCCGTTATTCATGCTGACGGTATTTTTGGGGGGGGCACTGGCCCTTGTAACCGGAACTTCCCATGCGGCAATGAAATTTGCCCAGAAGGACTGCCTTGGATGTCACAAGAAGTTCGAGGACAAATACTTCGCCATGAAGGATGTGCATGCCGTAGTCAAGGACAGGAAATGCGAGGAATGCCACCTGCGACACGGCATCATCCCCAAGCTGATTATGAAGGAGTCGGGCAACGCCCTCTGCTTCAAGTGCCACAGTAAGGACAAGATCGGCATGAACAGGGCCAGCGTGCATACCGCCCTGAAAAAGGGGAACTGTACTACGTGTCATAACCCCCATGCCTCCCAGGGGAGTCATCTTCTGAAAGGGGAAGGGAACGAGATCTGCTACGCATGTCACAAAAAAGAGCTGTTCGAGAAAAAGGTCGTCCACAAGGTGCTGTTGGAGAAGGGGTGCACTGCATGTCACCTTGCCCACAGTGCTGACGAGAAGAACCTGCTGGTCCAGGCCGAACCGAAACTCTGCCTCGGCTGTCACGACAGCGGCGCTTCCTCGTTCAAAAAGGCCCACGGCGGGTATCCGGTGGAAAAAAGCCGCTGCTCCCTCTGCCACAACCCCCATTCCTCGACGCAGCCCAAACTGCTTAAGACGAGCGCCCACAATCCCGTCGCCACCGGCGGCTGCGACGGTTGTCACAATGCTCCTACGTCAGCTAAGCCGTTTGCGGTCGCGCTGAAGGGGAGCGAGCTCTGCTACCAGTGCCACGATGCCGCCACGCTGAAAGGGGGTGGCACGGTTGAGCACAAGCCGTTCACGGGGGGGGAATGTCTTTCCTGCCACAACCCCCATACCTCTGAATACGAAAAACTCACCCTGAGTGAGGGAAACAGCCTCTGCATCAAATGCCACAAGGGGAAAGGCGGGGTCATGTCCGTTGCCCACGGGGCCGTGGCGAAGGGTAAGGGGTGTCTTTCCTGCCACAAACCCCATGCTGCGCAGAACAAGAATCTCCTCGTAGCCAAGGGCGCAGCGCTCTGCTACACCTGCCACGCCAAGGTCAAGGATGCCGAGAAGAAGAAAGACGTGCATCCGCCGTTTGCCGATGGTGATTGTGTCACCTGTCACAACCCCCACGGATCCAGCATTCCCGGGATGCTGAATGAGCGTATGGATGTCGTCTGTTATGGCTGCCATTCGGAGGAAGAAACCAAGTTCAAGAAAACCTATACCCATCGCCCGGTCATGGACGGCAACTGTACCGCCTGCCACAATCCCCACGGCACGGACGAAAAGAAACTTCTCGTCGCTCCCGCCGCCCAGGTCTGTTCAAAGTGCCATGGCGAACTCATGAAAGAGGCTAAGGGGGGGGCGAATCACACGCCCTTTACGGAGGGCAAGTGTCTCACCTGCCATGACCCCCACGGGAGCAACAACGCGGGGATGACCCTCAAGAAACAGGGTGAGCTCTGCTATGGTTGCCATACCGACCTGGAGAAAGGGCTGAAGGGGGCAAAAAGCAGCCATCCCCCGGTGATGAACGGCGAATGCACCAAGTGTCACAGTCCGCACAAGTCGAAACTGAACAAGCTCCTTCTTGCGGCGAGTCCCGACCTCTGTCTTACCTGCCACAAGCAGATAAAGGACAAAATCGGCAGTGCGATGGCCCATCCACCGGCGCAGAAAGACTGTCAGACCTGTCACAAACCTCACTCTTCATCCGAACCTTCTCTTTTGGCGGAACCGATGAAGAACCTCTGCGCGGAGTGTCACGATGTCAAAGATGCCTCGTTTGCCAAGGAACACCTGAATATCAGCGCTGACGTCATGGATTGCAAAAGTTGTCACGATCCCCATGGATCCAAGGACCCCAAATTATTCAAGGATACGGTGCATCCGCCCTTTGCGGCACGGACATGCGATGAATGCCATATCGTCGAAAAGCGCTGAGAGGAGTTTGCCATGAAATTACGCTACATGACGCTGTTAATAACCATACTGGTCGGTACCGCTCTGGTCGGGACCGCCATTTCCGCCCAGGATAACGACCTGAAATTCAAGCTGAAGCCCGGGGCGAGCGGCAAGCTTTGCCTCAACTGCCACGTCGACCTTCAGGATACTGTCAAGAAACCTTTTGTCCACACCCCTCTGAAAAAGGGGGACTGCGTGGGGTGCCACAGTCCTCACACCTCGTCCCACGGCAAGCTCCTGGCCGCAGAAACCGGGAACATCTGCTCCCTCTGCCACAAGGGGATGATCCCAGCGGCGGCACGCAGCGTGCACAAGGTCGTGGCGGAGGGGAACTGCATGAAGTGTCACGACCCCCACGCGTCTACCATCAAGTACAACCTTGTCAAAGGGGGGAACGACCTCTGTTTCGGCTGTCACAAGGAGATGGGGGAAACTGTGGCGAAGGCTAAGTTCAAGCACAGTCCGGTGGGGAAGGGGTGTCTGACCTGCCATGATCCCCACGCATCGGCCAAAGGCCCATTCCTGCTGAAAAACGATGTCCCCGCCCTCTGTGTGGGGTGCCACAAGACCGACAAGCCACTCTTCATGAAGGCGCACATGAACTATCCTGTGGCGAATTCCCGCTGTACCTCCTGCCACGACCCCCACGGCTCCGATGTGGCCGGTATCCTCTACAATAATGTGCACAAACCGGTCTCCCGCAAGATGTGCAATCAGTGTCACGAAGAGCCGACCTCGGCAACACCGCTGAAAATGAAAAGGGTCGGGATGGAGACCTGCAAGGCGTGTCACAGTGATATGCTGACCAGGACGCTCGGCAAGAACCGGGTACACTGGCCGCTCTTCAGCAAGAAGGGGTGTCTCACCTGTCATAATCCCCATGCCTCGCAGCGGAAGGGTCTGCTTGTCGGGAATATGATTAACGTGTGCGGGAGCTGCCATAAGGATACCATCCGGCGACAGGAAAAATCGGTGACGAAACACAAGCCGATAATGGAGGGGAACTGTATCGCCTGTCACGACCCCCATTCTTCCGATAATCTGTTTCTGGCGAACAACTCTTCCATCATCGATCTGTGCGGAAAATGCCATGACTGGCAGAAGCATTCGACCCACCCGATCGGCGATAAACTGAAGGACCCGAGGAACAAGAACTTGACGATGCAATGCCTCTCCTGTCACCGTTCGCACGGGACGGAGCACCAGCATTTCATCCCCTTTGCAACTACATCCGAGTTGTGCACCCAATGCCACGAGAGTTTCAAGAGGTGACAAACCATGGTACGAATATCTATGAAATCCCTGTTTTTGACAGCCGTTCTGCTCCTGGCGCTCAGTTCCCTGGCGTCGGCCGCAGACAGACTCAGGCCGATCACGTCAGTTTATTTCGATAACAAGGGGGGAAGCCTGAAGTTCCCGGAAGGAGTTGCCGGTAACGACAAGGGAACGATCGTCGTCGCTGACACGGCAAATGGCCGTCTGCTCCGGTATACCTTCAAGGATGGTGCGGTGAAGGGGGGGGATGAGCTCAAGCCGTCGCAGCTGACCTATCCCATCAGGCTCCAGCTCGGCTCAAAAGGGGATATTTGGGCTCTCGACGGGAAACAGCGCCGCATAGTCCATCTGAATGCCGATGGCGGGTTTGTCGGTTATGTCGATCCCCAGGGGGTTCCCGCCCCAGCCCCGGTGGTTCCGAGGAGTTTCAAGCTCGACGGAAAGGATGGCATCTATCTGCTCGACATCTATGGGGCGCGGGTACTGGTGCTTGACCCGTCAGGCAAATTTCAGCGGCAGATCGCGTTTCCGAAGGATTACGGCTTTTTCTCCGACCTGGCGGTCAACGGGAACGGCGACATTCTCCTGCTCGACAGCGTCAATGCGACGGTCTTTGTCTCACGCAAGGACGCGCCCGACTTCGTTCCCTTGTCGAAAAACCTTCAGGAGTACGTGAGCTTCCCCACCTATCTCACGACGACCGGCGGAGGGATGATTGACCTCGTTGACCAGAACGGCGGCACCATAGCGGTTCTGGGGGGAGACGGCGGCTTTCGGGGGCGCATGCTCTCCCTCGGGTGGAAAGAAGGTCAGCTCTATTACCCTGGCCAGATCGGTTTTGCGGGTGAAGGGACGGTC
>JAJZUQ010000076.1 GCA_021848385.1 Deltaproteobacteria bacterium | reverse complement strand
CAGGATCCCCGCCGTCCGAAGCACGCCGTACGCGCCAATCCCGAGACAGGTGTAGAAGGCGATCTGCCAGTGCATGTTGAAGAACTGGAAGGCGAGGACAAAACCGGTGGCAAGGAACCAGATCACCCGTCGCGCCTGGAATCCCCGCTCGAAGAGGTAAAATGCCCACGGGGCGAAGCTGATGGTGGCGATCTTCTGCACATGGCCGGCATTGATGAGGGAGGCGATCTCCGGCGCAAGGGCGAAGATCACCCCACCGAGAAACGCCGCCCAGCGTCCCGCGCCGATCGCCCGGCAGCAGAAGTAGGTCCCCGCCCCCCCGACGAAAAGATGAAAGACGATGAACCACGCCACGTTGGCGGGGGCCGGAATGAGCCAGAAGAGCAGGCTCCGGTAATAGAGGAACTGCATCGAGAGGGTCCCTCCCCCTTCGGTCCCTCCGCCGTTCGTATACATGTCCCAACTTGCCTGCAGCTGGGTCCGGAACAGGTCCAGGAAACCCATCTCCTTGAAATGCTTCACCGTCCAGTAGAACTCGTTGGTGATGTCCGGGGCCCGGATGACCTTGTCAGTGAAGAGGATCTTGGTAAAAAAGAGGATCAGAAGCGCCAGCAGCGCCCCGAGGTATGCGAGGTCCTTTTTCCGTTCTGTCATCTCGTGAAGGTACCTTTCCCGATTTGTGCAGAGTAAAATCCGTTGAGCCGCACCGCGGCGTCCCGCCAGGCGAAGCGAGTCATGACCCGCTCTCTTCCCGCTGCGCCGATTCTTTTCCGAAGATCGGGGGTGGCAATGAGTTCCGCGGCCCGCAACGCCATCTCCCGCCAGTCGTCAGGATTGCAGAGCACCCCCGATTCACCGGAGACGACATACTCGGCGATCTCCCCCACCCGGTCGGCCACCACCGGCACCCCGGCGCGCATCAGCTCCGTCAGCTTGGCGGGGCACTTGGTCCGGTTCACCAGGGTATCGGCGAAGGGATAGAGGGCCAGGTCGCCGGCGGCAAGCCAGTCGGGAAGTTCATTCGGCTCCACCCACCCGGCAACGGTGAGAGAATCGGCAAAGCCGTTTTTCTCCGCCACCGCCGCAAGGAGCTCCTCCTCCCGATGCCGCCCCTTCCCCACCACGAGGAAGCGTACACCGGGAACCCTCCGGGCAAGCTCCGCAAAGACCGTGTGCAGCTTCACCTGATCAAACTCGAAGAAACGAGTGTAGAGGAGGAGCACCGGCGCCCCGGCCGGGATGCCGACCTTTCGCCGGACCGCCTCCCCGTCCCCAGCCGGCACATCCACCACGCAGTTCGGGAGGTAGAGTAACCGCTCCGGCGGCACCCCCATCTCCCGAACGAGGGTTTCGAGCATCCGGCTTGCCACGGTCACCCCCGCGGCCCGACGGGGGAGCCACTGCTCCTGAAACCGGTAGACACGGCGCTCGAGGAAGGAGTAATCATGGAGGGTCTCCATCCCCCCACGCCCCTCCCAGTCGTCCGTATCGACGAACAGGGGGATTCCCCTCCGAAGGAGAGAATGAAGCATGGCCGCAAGGCCTCCGTACCCCTTCGGCTTGAAGAGATGGACAAGATCGGGGCGCTCGTCGCACGCTGCCCGGAACATCCGCCACGCCATCGCCGGTGCCCCGAGCGCCCTGCCACCGCCGGCGAGCCTCACGTTGCGGACCGTGACGCCGCGCACCATCTCGATTTTCCCCGAGTCCTCCGGATTCGTATAGGGAGGAGCGACGATCACTACCTCGTGGCCAAGCGCTTGCAATTCCGCCGCCAGCGGAACCATCCGGGCAAGCACCGTTCCTTTGGGACGGATGCCGAAAGGTGCAAGGAAGACAATCTTCATCGCAACTCACCCTTCATATCTGCCGAACCTTCCCTGACGGAAATCGCGCCATCCCCGCCACATCATCCGAAGCTTCGCCCCCTTCTCCTCTTCGAAAAGAACGATGCTAGCGATCTCCTTTGACAGCCGCACTAGATCGAAAAGACAGTGGCCGGGGAAATCCCGAAGGTATTCCCGAAAAACCCAGAATCGGTTCCGCGTCTTGTAATAGCGGCGCAGCGGCGAATGGTTGGTGGCAATGAAGGGACCGTACTTGCGAATGTCACCGACATTGTGCGTAAGATGCGCCTGATTGGCCCGGATCACCCGGAAGCCATGCCGCCTGAGCCGCAGGCAGTACTCGTTATCGACGAAATCGATGAAGAAATCATCCCGGAAAGGTCCCACCCCCCGGTACGCGGCGAGACTGAGGAGACAGCCCGAGGTCATGGGGGTCATCACCTCGCTGCACGGTTCTCCCCCCACCGGGGGCTTCGATGCCCTCGTCACGTGAAAAGGGGAGATGAGCCCTACCTCCTCCCACTTCAAACCGGAGAGGCATTCCAGCATCTTCCCGACCATGTCGGGTGCGGCAGTGCTGTCCTGGTCCATGGTGAGGAGGAAGCTGCAGCTGAGTTCAGCGGCTTTTTCGGCGCCGATGTTCAAGCCCCTCGCCACTCCCCAATTGGCATGGTTCTGCAAGTAGACAATTCCTCTGCCTGCCATGTTTTCTGCCATGCCAAGCGGCGCCTCGTCCGTGTTATCGACGGCAATTACACAATCCACCTGACCGGCATAAGACGCAATGGTATCGAAAATATCGTCTCCCGGGTGATAGAGAACGACAACGGCCGCAGTACGCGGGAATAGGGCAGATGGTTTCTTCGGCTTCATGTTTTCAGCGCCTGTTCAGGCAGTCTTGCGTAATACGAAGATCACCTCGAAATCACCATTTCTGAAGAAAAGCTCCGTTTCGAAATTGAGCCGAAGCTGTCGTTTCAGCGCGAGAATGATTTCGAGTATCTCATCTTGGGTCCACGCATGGAAATGCATGGTAGTATCGTCGAAAGCCTCGGACAATTGCTTGACTTGTCGTTCCGCCTCCGCACTGTCCTTTACCTCGAGAACTTTAGTGACCCACTCCTCCGCATGTTCACGCATCGACCACTCCGGTCCATCCGCGTAATCCTTGAGGAGATGGTCAATTTGGGTTGTTTGCCGGTTCACATCGAATGTGAAACGTTTGTCCGGAAGCGAAACAAACAGAATCCCACCAGGGCGAAGAACGCGGAACATCTGTTCCAGTGTTTTAAGAGAATTCTTGCAATGCTCAATGAAATGGTTCGCTATGACGAAATCCAGTGATGCGTCGCATACCGTATCCAGGGTCTCACCGTCGGCAACTATGTCTACAGGAACGAGTTTGCGAGTTCTCAGTTCAGGATAATGTTCCTTGAGATAGGAAGTGGGCCATTTATCAACATATCTTACCCTGGCGTGCTTCGGCACGATCAGCGGATTATGGAGAGCACCGATCTCGATCCCTTCCCCCCGCAGATATTTGTCTGCAACCACGTGCCTGATGACCGCAAGCATGCTTCGATGCCGGAACGCGACATAGGAGGCGTAAAGCCTAATCCACCATCTTTTGAGCGCTATGTACATGAAAGTTCCTTGTGTGTGCAGTGGAGACTATCCACCCTTGAGCAGGCAGTTCTCCAGAGCGGCATTCGCATTTTCCCAGGTAAACTGCCGAATGGCTTCATACCCGCTTTGGGCCAGCCGGGCACGAAGGTCTTGGGCAGTCACCAGCCGCATAATATTGGCGGCGAGTGCCTCCGGCTCGCCAGGGGGCGAAAGGAGTGCTGTCTTTTCATGATCGGCATAGGCCCTCACGCCGCCATTGTCGGTGGAAACAAGCGCCGCCCCGCAGGCCATCGCCTCGGAACCCGGCAACCCCCACCCCTCATAGAGAGAAGGAACCACAAAGATGGTGGTCCGATTATACAAATCGGCCAACTCACTGTCGGTTGGCCTCTCATAATAGTTAACCCAGGCAGGAAGATAATCGGGGCGGGGACCGCCGAACGACCAGACCTCAAAAGGGAAATTGAAGTGCGATCTCGCAAGTTCCAGCGCCTTGACCGCGTCTCTCGTCCCTTTGAACCACTCGGGCCGAGTGGGAAACCCTACCAGACATCGGGTCGGTGCATCAATAGCGGCCTTCAGGCCCAATACCCCTAAATCGAGCCCGTTTGGCACTTGGCAGGCCACCATCCCCCCATGAGATTCGACCATCTGGCGACAGGCGGGAGAAATTACTATGTTCTTGAGGCCGGCGTTATAGGTGGCCGCCATCCGAGTGCGCAAATCGGGACCAGCCTCCATATAGCGCTCGTAGTCCTGCACAAAATAAAATTTTCGTCCTTTGACCTGCGGATAGTCACGAACCCACTCGGCCGTTTGCCAGGATGTCGCAACGACCGCATCTCCAGCCGAAATCCATTGGGGCGCAAGACTCGGCACCCAGCCCATGGCGACTCGTTCGTCTATTCTGAACCAACGGTCGGGCCGCCAGTGCAAGACTCCCACCGTGTTCAGAAAGTAACTGGCAACGCCACGTGCCCGCAGCCTGAAGTTGCCTTTTTCTACAAACGCTGCATGGACCACAGAAACGGCATGTCCTCGATCAACGAACCTGTTGGCGTGCTCGTACACGACCTTGACCCCACCTGAGGGAAAAGGAGAGCTGCCCGGGAGGAGAAACGTGACCTTCATGACGCACTCCGCGGCCGCAGAAGTGGCGCCATTCCTTTCCGCTTCAGGAAAAAATCCCGCATGCCGCGAATGGCCCAGAGCGCAGAAGAGAACTTACCTTTCTTTATGGGGACAAGAACATTGGCGTAAACATCAAACAGAACCGTACGGAACAACGTGCCAGGATAGTTCTTGGCCACGAAGTAAAGAAGGTTGCGTGCAAGATAGTATCTCATGAAGGGTGATCCAGCGCCGCCGATGCTTGATGAGACCTTGTGCAGCACCACCGATTGGGGCGCGTAGAACAGCTTCCAGCCCGCCCGCCTCGCGCGGGCACACCAATCAGAATCCTCGAAATAGAGGAATAGTCCTTCATCCAGCAGACCAATCTCTTCCACAACCTGCCGCCGGACGAGAAGACTGCAACCAGTGACATAGCCGGTTTGTTCTGGCACATCGTACTGACCCCGATCCTCTTCTCCAAGACCCCGGTGTCCGGAGCGGTAAGGCTTTTCTGTGTCGAGCACCGCACCTGCGTACCAGAGGAGATGCGGCTTTTCAAAGAAGGGGATTTTACTCCCCACCATGCCAACCAGTTCGTTTTCTTCCGCCACACATACCAAAGCAGTAAGAGCGTTTGGGTCGACAATCGCGTCATTATTCAGCAACCATATGTAATCGGCACCATGTTCCAACGCGTAACGGATTCCGACGTTGTTGCCCCCAGCAAAACCGAGGTTCATTCCTGTCAGGATCAATTCGAGGTCGGGAAAGCGCCGACGCAGTTTTTCTACAGAGTCGTCGGTCGAACCGTTATCGACAACGAGGAGACGCACCTCGGGATACGCCAGTCGCCGGCAGGATTCGACACATTCGACTGTATCCTTCCAATTGTTCCAATTTACGACAATGATGTAGACTGAGGTTGTCAAACCGGATCTCACTTGTCGCCGGCCCCAAAGTCCAGGATAAATATTTGCCGATAACACTCCCCAGTATTCAAGAAGCGTCGGATAAGGCAGAAAAATGGGGACAGCCATAGATATAACTTTGCCGGTCGGCCCTTTATCCACAGACGCATGAAGAAACCACGCACCCTAAGATTCACATTGGGGACGACTCTGATTGTTGTCTTTCTGCCCGTTCGCTCTGACGCCGTACGCAAACAGCGCTCGAGCTCTTTCTCTGTCGGCAGTCCGTTCTCCACATGTTCCGCCAGGAACCGATCCCGCTCCCCCTTTTCGCTCAGATACAGTGCGTCCAGTACTCTGTCCTGAGCCTCTGCACCCGAACCGCAAGGAACCGCAAGAAACACCTTCCTGACAGCGACCCGGACCAGTTCTGAGACAACCCCGCATCGCTCCTCTGCAGAAACATGTTCGAGCATGTCCACCGAAATTACGTAATCGAAAGAGTCGTCGGGAAAGGGGAGACTCGTTCCCGACAGACAGACCGGCTCCAGATTCTCGGCCACCTGACCGTTGAAGGCAACATCCACCCCGGTTATTCTAAACGGGATGTACGGGGTTATCCCTTTGATGCCGGAGCCAACTTCAAGGATTCGCGGCATATTTGAAGCATCTGCAAGGATTTCGTCTGAAATGGGGAGGTATCGCAACGCCTCATCGGCATTCTCAATCCCAGCGCGGCCGCTGAAAAACGTTTTCTCGAGCCACTTGAGCACTCCCGCTTTCAACTTGGTCAGCATATTTAAAAATCCTCAGTGGTCTGAGTAGATGAAATCAATCCCTGGAGAGAGTATTCCGGTATTCATCAATGATGGCGCTCTTGTACCCGTTATACAGGTCGGAAACCGAAGCATCGCGGTACTCGTAGAGTTCCCAAAGCTTTATGTAGGAAACCATCCGGTACGTCCCCATCAACAGGCTCACAAAAAGGCCCCTGATGCCGTCCCGGTATCCCTTCATCCCGACGTAACGGGTGAGAAATTCTCCAATAAAACCTTTGAGCAACTTCGTACGGGAGAATGTCACGCCTTTGGCAAAGTATGCACTGGCCTCGATTGAGGTGTAACGGTTGAGCTTCGCTATGAACTGCTCCGCGTCACGGTAGGCAAAGTGTTGCACTGCGTAACGTTCTTCGGCGGGGAGAGTAATGGTGCGTGCGTCGTCCCGCAGACGTTGGTAGGCATGGATCTTCTCACTGAACGACATGACCTCTTTCTTGAAAAAACGACAGTGGTAGTCGGGCCACCAGCCCGTGTGGCGATTCCTTTTACCGAAAAGGTAATTCATGAATGGCATGAACACTGCGTCGGCTTCATCGGTTCGGCAGACCTCCTTAAGCCGCTCAGCCAGAGTTCTCGGTATCAACTCATCGGCATCGACCAGCAGTATCCATTCGCACTGCGCCCGTTCCACGGCAAATTTACGGGCGGCATCGAACGCGAGGATCCTGTCGTGGTTAAAAACCCTGTCGGTGTATTGTTGTGCAATCTGAACGGTCCTGTCTTCACTTTCCATATCGACGACGACAATCTCGTCGCACCATTTGACTGATTCGAGACAATACGCAATATTTGTCTCTTCATTCCTGGTATTTATAACTGCCGCTATCTTTGCCATGACACTTCTCGTTTTCCCAATATGTGGCCGGTCATTTCCACGGTCATGACCGGATATTCTGTCACCGAGCAATTCCGTGTGCCACAGCGGGAACATCGGCGGATGCGGTTGCGCCGAACTTCCTTTTCAGCGCGAGGAAGGGCCGTTCGACACATCGGTACGAAACCTCCGTCATTACCAGAGCAATGCCGGCAGAAAGCAAGGTTCTCCCAATGCCGTGGTGCTCGATCTTGAGGAGCATATTGATGGTGTAATGCCAGAGGTAAAGACCATAAGACCTTTTTCCGAACCACACGAAAACCGGGGAAGAAAGAACTGCCTGCGTTCTGGGCGCCCACGTCGATACAGCGGATACGACGAGCGCCATGGAAAAGATCGCAACAAGGAGTATCCCATAGAAATACGTGAACGGATCATACACATGACCCAAACCCAGCGAACACATTATGCCCCCCCAACCAATGGCAGGAAGGAGTATCCGGCAGAGCTTGGGGGGCAATGACCAATTGGGACGAAAGTGCAACACGATCGCCAGAATGCACCCATACAGAAGGGTATCCATTCTCGTATCGAACCCATTGTAAAGGCGATCAACCGAGGCGATGGGCAGAAGTACAACCCGCTCCAATGTCGAGCCAGCTGCCAGGAAAAGTGTAACCGCAAAAAGGCCTTTCGGCCCAAGCTTTCGAACGGAACGATACATTATGAAGGGCCACACGAGGTAAAATTGTTCCTCGATCGAAAGCGACCACGTGTGTCCCATTTCCATCGGATGACCGAAATCGAGGGCTCTGGCCCAGTTGGCCATGTAGAAAAATACAATCAAGATATCAAGATAGTGACGCGCAGGATTTACAGCAACAAAGGTGGCAAGGAGGCCATACAGCAGCAGCATGAAACAAAGGGCCGGAAAGAGCCGGAGGATACGACGCAGATAGAAATCGCGGAAGTTGATGTTGCTGGTCGTACGGAGTTCCTGGAGCAGTATGGACGTTATCAGGTAGCCGCTGACCACAAAGAAGATATCGACCCCGAAGAAACCTCCGGGAATCCAGGGTAGTCCCCAATGAAAGAAGCATACCGTCAGAATGGCGATGCCACGAAGGCCATCGAGAGCTCTTGAATACTTCATAAAATCCCAGCCTTGTAAAACTAGATCTAAAAGAACGCCAAGTTAGTGAGGACGCAGGAAGCGATTGATACGCTCAGTTATGGCCTTGGTGCGGCCGGTTTTTGTGGCTGGCAGACAGTTTCCGGATTCTGCTAACCACTTTTTTCCAAATCGGCCGGTAATTCGTCACCCGTTGCTGCATCCGGGCAAGTTCATCAAGGGAATACTCCTGCGTGTAAATCATATACGGTTCGTCAGTGAGCCAGAAATCATCGTCGATGATCCCCCGGCGCCGGCACTGCTGGTAAAGCTTTGTTCCGGGAAGAACCCACAATCCACCAACACAGCCAATCTCATCAGGTTGCGTTCTTTTCAGGAACGCAACGGTCTCCCGGAGAGTCTCTTCAGTCTCTCCCACGTTCCCGATTATCAAGAGGGCTGTTACTCGCAGCCCTATTCTCTTGCAAATGGTAATGGCCTCTTCCGACCTGGCAATGTCGTTTTCCTTCCCCATCTGTTTCAAGAGCCGAGCAGATCCAGTTTCGATACCAAAAGATATGTTATAGCAGCCGGCCTCCTTCATTTTCAAGAGGAGCTCCTCATCCACGCAGTCAGTTCTCGTGGTTGCAAAAAATGCGATGTCGAGCTTCCTGGCAATTATTTCGTCACAAAGTTCCAGTGTTGCCTGGCGATCAACCGTCATAGCATCATCGGCAAAGCAAAAATGACGAACTCCCAAATCCCTCCAGAGCCATTCAAGTTCATCGGCCATGTTGCGAGCTGACCGATGGCGCCAGCCCTTCCAAATCCACCAGGTGGAACAAAAATCACAATGACCCGGGCACCCCCGTGAAAAAACCACCGACACGCGCGTTTCGCGCGCTAGATCTATCCCCCGGAACATCCCTTCGCCACACGCAGGATACTTTTTCAGATCAACGAGATGCCACGCCGGAAATGGAAGGTCATCGAGGTTTTCAGCATATTTCCGCGGTGGATTTTTCACCACTTTCTCCCCGTCTCTGTAAACCAATCCGTTTATCAGAGCCGGGTCTTTTCCCTGCGCTATCTCAAGACAGGTATCTTCACCTTCCCCAAGGACAACGAAATCAACAAAAGGGTAATGCTCCATGATCTGCTTGTGCATGATTGTTGGATGAGCACCCCCCATAACAACCACTATGTTCCGATCGAGTTCCTTGGCCATCTGTGCGACTCGCAGGGCCTTCTTGCGTCCGGGTGTAAGACAAGTTATCCCCACAAGCTCTGGCCGAAATTCAGCAAGCGCTGTTTCAACCCCTTCCTCCCCCACGAGGCAGCCGTCCACGACCCTCACGTCGAAACCATGCTTCAGCAATGTCCCTGCTATATAGAGGAGCCCCAGGGGAGGGTTGGAAAACCCCCCCTGCTCCGTCCCAAAGGGATTGACGAGCAACACTCTCTTCATACTCTCTCCACACCCTTGCCCAGCATTTTGGCCAGGTATTCGCGGAACTCATTCACTATCCCCTTATTAAGGAGAAAAAGCAGTATCGCATACACGAAGAAGCCTGCCACCAGCAACAGGAACAAGACCGCCACGCTGGCATTAATAGTCGAAGCCGTCGCCTTGACCGTAACTGCTGACACCAAGGCAGCAGCGAGCTGGGACCTGACGTTGCAAAACAGAGTTAGTCTCACCCCTTCCGTTGTCAGCAGATGTTTGTATACGAAATAGAATATTGCCACGATGATCGGCTGGCTAAACGATATCCCGTTAAAACCGAATTTCAGCACGAAAGGAACGCCCAGACTCCACTCCAGGATGATGAGGCCCGCCGTCATCTTCAGTAACAGATCAGATCTTCCAAGGGATAAAATGGCACTGTACATAGGGAGCATAACTCCAATGAGAAGCGGAGAGGTGCAATAAAAATAAAAAGCTGCCATGCCCGGCATCCACTTATCAGTGAACACCACGTGCGTTATCTCTGCCCCCAGTGCGAACATGATTGCGGTAACAGGAAACATGACCACCGTCATCATCCGAATGGATCGTTCAATCGTTCTCGTCAAAAGCACCTTGTTATCCTGAAGCCGCGAAAACGCCGGGAACGCCACCCGGCCGAAACCTTCAGAGATCATAAGCGGTGTGAAGGCGAAATTTCTCGCCCAGTTCACATATCCCACCGCCGCAGCCCCCGCAAAGGCTCCCACAAATAGCGGGGTAACCGCATCCTTGACAAAACTCAGTATCTGGTTTCCTTGGTAAGGAAGACCGAATTTTACCAAATCCTTTACCGTACCTATGCGGCAGTGAAAACTTGGACGCCACGGTGACAATGCATAAATCAGCACTGCTCCACACAATGACCGAGTAATTGCAGCAAAGACAAAGCTCCATGCCGCAAACCCCATCAAACCGCAAGAGATGGCCACTAATTGAAAGACCAGGTTTTCCCCAACATCTACCCAGGCAATACGATTAAAATCTATATTACGCTCCATGAGAATCGCAGGGATGGTCTTTAAGGACGAAAATAGAAAGCTGGCCGCCATTGCCCGTATCAACCATACTCCCACCGTTGGCAGCGATGGATAGACCTTTAGCGCCAAAGGAGCCGCAAATATCGCTATACCCGCAACAAAACAGGCCAGGATCTGTTGAAGCCAGAAGGTGGTGGAAAGCTCCTCTCGAGTCAATTCCCCTTTCTTCTGAATCAACGCGGCCCCAATGCCAACATCGCCGAAGGTGGAAAAAAATTGTATGACAAAATTCACGATCGCATATATGCCGAACACTTCAGGAACCAAAATTCTGGCAAGGATGATATTGCCTGCAAAAAAAATCGCTTTGACGAATACCTGCCTCACCATGAGCGCATAGATACCAGAAAGCGATTTCTTTTTCAGCTCTGCATGGGTGCCAGTGTCTTCCAAGAAGTCTCCTTTAAAATTGCCGTTCAAATCCGGCTATCCCGCAGCGACTGCAATTCAACGGCTCATATTATTATCCATATACCACCCATACGTCGCCCGCACACCCTCCTCCAGCCCGATCCGATGCCGCCATCCCAGGGAGTGAAGCCGCGAGACGTCGGAGAGCTTGCGGGGGGTGCCGTCGGGCTTGGAGGTGTCGAAGACGAGCTCCCCCTCGAAGCCGATCGCCTTCTTCACCAGGAGCGCCAGGTCGCGGATGGTGATCTCCTCGCCGCTGCCGATGTTGACGATATCGTTCCCCTCGTGGTTGCGCATCAGGAAGAGAGAGGCGTCGGCCACGTCGTCGACGTGGACGAACTCGCGGTACGGGCTTCCGGTCCCCCAGATGGTGACCGTCGGCGCAGCCGCAATCTTCGCCTCGTGGAACTTGCGGATGAGCGCCGGCAGGACGTGGGAGTTCTGGAGGTCGAAGTTGTCGCCCGGACCGTAGAGATTGGTCGGCATGGCGGAGATGAAGCGAGTCCCAAACTGCCGGTTGTAGGAGCGGCACATGGTGATCCCGGCGATCTTCGCCACCGCGTACGGCTCGTTGGTCGGCTCCAGGGGACCGGTGAGGAGATACTCCTCCCTGATCGGCTGGGGGGCGAGCTTCGGGTAGATGCAGGTGCTGCCGAGG
>JAJZUQ010000075.1 GCA_021848385.1 Deltaproteobacteria bacterium | reverse complement strand
AAAGTGTAGAAAATAATTTGCGCAGTTCAAACAGGCACTGCCCGCAATTTAGTCAGCTGTTACATCCACACCGGTGGTATCCTGATCGACAATGGCAAGCAAGGCCCGCAGCATGTCCACCCGGGGCATATTTACCCCCTGCGCAGAACCGGCTGAAAGCGGTCGGGAGAAAATGGCATCGATTTCAAGCCGACGTCCTTCCCTGCGGTCAATCTGCATGGAAGGACGGTAGACACCCATATCGTCGGTGAAAACAAGCATCTGTTCAGCAAAATCCGCTTCGATCGGAGTATTAAGTCCCTGGGTGTTGGCAGCGGCAATTACTTCACCCATGATCAACCGTACCAGTTCACGGCTGGGGGGAAAGGACTGTAGCCGGTCGACCGTTTGGTCGAGAAGGGCGCAGAGTCCATTATAGGGGATATTCCAGACCAGCTTGCGCCAACGGGCTGCACGGAGGTCGGCCACGACGCGGCAGTCTATGCCCCCCCGCGTGAATGCGGCAGCCACATCGGCAACCCGGTCTGAGGACGCTCCGGCAAAGGCTCCCAATTCTATCCTGCCGGCGCCAAGATGGTAGACGGTTCCCGGTTCGCCGCGGTTGGCACAGAGAAATGCCACACCACCCAGAATACGATCCGGGCCGAAAAGTCCGGCCAGGGCCTCCTCGTTGCCAAGGCCGTTCTGCAGGGTCAGAATGTGGGTCTCCTCCCCGACAAGCGGTGCAATCAGGCCGGGGAAACGGTCGTTGGCAAACGTCTTGAGGCCGACGATCACCAGGTCGACAGGGCCGATCTCCTCCGGCCGGCGGGCGCCACGAACGTTTGCAAGATGGAAATCTCCGTTAATTGAGTGGACGGTGAGTCCCGTTTCCATGACGGCATCGTAATCGCGACGCAGCAGAAATTGCACATCCTCCCCTGCGCGCTGTAACACGGCTCCATAATAGAGACCGAGGGCGCCGGCACCAACAACGGCAATACGCATTGTAATCCCTCCTCAAACACCTTAAGAACTTATTCGCAAATAAAGCTTTGCGGTCTCGCATTCCGTATTCATGACATCTTTCCCAGCCCTTCAATCGTAAAATCCTCAACGTAGCCCTGCTACGCCTGTGGTTTTACTCTATCAGGTCAGGAAAATCCGCCCCAAATCCGGACGCGATACCAGACAAAGTTATTTACGAACAAGTTCTAAGTCTTTATCACCAAGCTGAAAACAGCATGGGACTTTCCCTTGTAAAATAGAACGTTACCCGTTATAGTAGTTGCCATGATTGCCAGGCTCCACATCATGACACCACACATGATACTTCCTTTTCTCTCTGCAGCTCTACTGCTGACGAACGGTAGCGCAGCCCATGCCGACATTTACCGCTACGTGAATGACGAGGGGGTCGAATGCTTCACCGACGCCCCCCTGAAAAATGGCGCCACCAGAATCATGGCTGAAAAACGCGCCCCGGCGCAGAGAAAGACACGGAGCGTACCGGCTCACCTGCGGACCGCCAGTGTTGCCGATAATACAGGTAATGCTCCCACCCCGCAAGCTGCAAGCACTTCTTCCGCGCCGACAGCCCTCCCTGTCCAGGGAAGGATTACTTCCCCCGTCGGGCTTCGCCGCGACCCCATCGACGGTACGATGCGCAACCACCAGGGGGTTGACATTGCCGTTCCCACGGGAACGCCGGTTCATCCGGTTGCTCCGGGAGTTGTCGTCTACAGCGGTCCCCGCGGCGGTTATGGCAACATGGTCGTCATTGAGCACGGTGACGGCATGCTCACCATTTACGCCCATAACTCAACAATTCTTTCCACGGTCGGTGAGCAGGTGACCGATAGCACGACCATCGCCCTGTCCGGCTCTACCGGGCGTTCCACCGGACCCCATCTCCACTTCGAAGCGTGGAAAGACGGCGCCAACCTCACCGATACCTTCATAGAAGCTGCATCAAAAGGGCGTCCCTACGTCCCGTCCCAGCACGACCACATCCGCACGGCCATTCAGGCCGACGGCTCAATCCTCTTCACCAACATACCGTGAAACCGTGTAGTGGGCGCGAGGCTATGGGCAAGGGATAACCCCACCCATATTCTATCGCCCTTTGTCGAGACGTTTTTTCGTGTATCTGGTCGGCTCGGCATTCCAGGGGTCATCGGGCCAGGGATGCCTGGGGTAGCGTCCCTTCAGCTCTTTTTTTACCTCGGGATAAACGGTATCCCAGAAATTGCGAAGGTCACGGGTAATCTGGATGGGTCGCCCCGCGGGGGAAAGAAGGTGAAGGACCACCGGCACCCTGCCCCATGCAACGACCGGCGTTGCTGCGAGACCGAAAAGTTCCTGCAGTTTAACAGCAAGTACGGGCGGACCGTCGGGCGGGTAGTGAAGCCGGACCCGGGAGCCGGTCGGCACGGATATATCATGGGGGGCTCCCACGTCGAGGCGGCGTGCCTGGTCCCTGTCAAGGAGCCCGCGCAAGGGTGGAAGGATGTCGAGACGTGCCAGGTCAGCCATGCTCTTTACCCCCCCGAGCCACCCTCCGAGCCATTCCGCCAGGGAACTGTCAAGACACGAATCGGAGAGGTCAGGCCACCCTTCGTCGGGAAACACTCGTGCCAGGAACATGACCCGTGCCTGGAATTCCCGAGCCGCCGGTGTCCAGGGAAGCGCAGCCACCCCGTCGTTGCGGACAATCCCCTTGATGAGGGCGGTCTGCACCTCGTCAGGAGCGGGTGTTACCTGCCTGCTCCCCAGACAGATGGAACCGAACCGTTCTTCCTCTGTTGCAACCACCCTTCCCTGCCGGACATCCCAATTCACTATCCTCTGACGGACAACCATCGACGGGAACTCCCGGCGCACGGTCTCTAGCGACAAGGTACTTGCAAGCCTGATGACATCGTCACTGCCGTCGCTACCTTCGCAGTTGACCGCCACCAGGAACGGCTCATCGTACACAGCGCTCCGGTCCGAAAGGATGGCACCCTTTCCGTTAGCAAGAAGGTAACGGTCCGAACCGGGAGTGCGCTGCCGGGCAATGCGATCGGGAAAGGCCCAGGCCAGCATGAGCCCGATGGATTCTGCGTCAAAAAAGTCGTGAGTGGCTTCGTCGTTCAACAGTTTCCGTAACTGGCGTGCCACCCGATCAACAGTCTGACAGCTCTGCACATCAACCGGCGCACTGTCGCGTGAATGGCGTGCGTTGGAACGCCACTCGGCAAGGAGTTGGCACCGGTCCAGAAGATCACTTGCGCTCTTCTCCTTCCCCCTCTCAGGAGAGGTGCGGCGGGAAATATCCCGCTCCGAAAGTATGGCAGCCAGATCGCAGGCCAGGAATCCGTACCCTCGCTCCCTGGCTTTCAGGAGCATATGGGAGAGGCGAGGATGGAGGGGGAAGATGGCCATCTCTTTCCCGTGGGGAGTAAGCCGCCCGTTTGGGTCAAGAGCCTCCAGAAGCTGCAGGAGTCGACCCCCTTCGGCCATGGCCGGTGCAGGTGGCTGGTCGAGCCAAGGGAGACAACCGGGATCGGAAACTCCCCAGGCTGCAAGCTCCAGAACAAGCGGGGCAAGGTCGGTTGCGAGTATTTCCGGTGCCGTTGCCGGCAGAAGTGCGCGGTGCTGATATTCTGTCCAGAGGCGGTAACAGGCGCCCGGTCCAAGCCGGCCGGCCCGACCGGCGCGCTGATCGGCCGACGCCGCCGAGACCCTGGCGGTCACCAGGCGCTCGATACCCGATGCGGGGTCGAAACGGAGTTGCCGGCTCCACCCGCTGTCAACCACTACGGCAATCCCTTCAATGGTAAGACTTGTCTCAGCGATATTGGTGGCAAGCACGACCTTGCGTCTGTCAGCGGGAAGAATGGCGCGTTCCTGGGCAGAGAAAGGGAGATCGCCGTAAAGGGGGACTATCAGTAGCGGACCATTTGTGGGGAAGGACTGCTTCAGGATGCTCTCACAGCGCCTGATTTCCCGGGTTCCGGGGAGAAACACCAGCAGGTCCCCCGATGTTTCGCGCAGGGCACGCTGCACGGCGCGGGCAGTATTTCCTGCAATCTCGCCCCCATCCTCGCGTTCCGCATACCGGACGTCAACAGGAAAACTCCTCCCCGTACACTGCAGGATCGGTGCATTCCCCAGCAGTGCGGCAACCGGCTCCGTATCGAAGGTTGCCGACATCACCACCAGCTTGAGATCGTCCCGTGCTCCCGACTGGATATCGCGACAGAGAGCAAGAGCGAGATCTGCATGGAGGCTTCGCTCGTGAAACTCGTCAAGAATCACTACCCCCACACCATCGAGAAAGGGGTCGTTTTGCAGCCGGCGGGTAAGTATCCCTTCCGTGACTACCTCGATGCGGGTATTCACTCCGATCTTCCGGTCGTAGCGGATCTGGTAGCCGACAGTGTGGCCGACCTCCTCCCCCAGACAGGATGCCATCCATCTGGCAGCGTTGGTAGCCGCCAGACGACGCGGTTCGAGCATGACTATTCGCCTGCCGGCAAGCCACTCCACATCGAGAAGGGCAAGGGGAATGCGGGTTGTTTTGCCTGCACCGGGAGGAGCTTGGAGAACAAGGGCGGGGTTGCCCCGAAGAGCCGTGAGAAAGTCTGGAATGATCTCGTCAATGGGGAGAGAGGACATGGGAAACTTAGAAAAGACGCGACAGGCTTTGGCAATCAACTCCTGCGAGGGAATCGACGACCCGTGCGGCACTGCAGAGCCGTTCCGGCGGATAGCTGTTACTGACAGCCAGTACCTTGAGGCCTGCGCCGGTCGCCGAAGCGATGCCGGCCGGCGTATCCTCAATGGCAAGGCAGGACGAAGGTATGATGGACCGATCGGGAAACGTCTCCGCCAGGCGATGTACGGCAAGTGCATAGCTTTCCGGATCCGGTTTGCTTGCCAAAACCTCATCGGCGGTTACCACACTGTCAAAGGCGCTGCTCAAACCGAGTTGGGCCAGAATCGGTTCGATATCACTACGCAGTGCTCCGCTGCAGAGCCCAACGGGAAGCCTGCCGGACAGTGAGGAAATCAATTCGACGACGCCGGGGTAAGGATCGACACCCGATGCAATTATCTTCTGGAACGCGCCAGCCTTCTCTCCGATCAACCGCTGCAGTTCCTCGGCAGACAGCACCCTGCCGTTTATTCGGAAAACCTCACGAAATGCGTCACGGTCGTCAAACCCGATGTAATGACCAAGGTAGTCATCCCAGCCATAACCAAGTCCGAGCGGCACGAGAATCTCCTGGAACGCCTTGTAGTGCAGTGGTTCCGTGTCCACAATAATACCGTCGAAATCGAAAATAACTGCAGCGAGCATCCGAATACCTCTCAAAAAAAAACAGCAACTCTTGCGGACAAGAATCACTGTTCAGGTGGTTAATGGTGATCCCAAGGGGACTTGAACCCCTGTTACCGACGTGAAAGGCCGGTGTCCTAACCGCTAGACGATGGGACCATTAACCGTACCGGGCATTTAGAATCCTGTCCGGTGACATGTTGTATGGCTGGGGTGCGAGGATTCGAACCTCGGGATGCCAGAGTCAGAGTCTGGTGCCTTACCGCTTGGCGACACCCCAATGAACGTTAGTTTTTAACAGAAAAAGAGGACTGCGTCAAGAGCTTTTCCTTGCAGCGAATTCCGTACCGGCTTTTATGGCCTTCATGTTGGAGGGAATGAATTTATGATTACGTTCGGGCAGCGCGCTCTTCAGGGCCTCTTCGAGGGTCGCAAGGGACACCGCGCCCGTTTTGGCGGCATAGACACCGACCGCCACCATGTTGACCATGCGGGCATCACCCAGTTCCATGGCTATGTCGTTCATCGGCACTCTGATGATTTCGATATCGCTGCGCTCGAATGCCTCAAGGTTGACGAGGGAGGTATTGACAATGCAGACACCACCCGGCTTAACCTTTGCCCCAAACTTGTCAAGAGAAGTCTGGTTGAGAATAATCGTGACGGACGGATTGCCGATAACCGGAGATCCCACGTCGCCATCGGCAATGACAACCGTGCACATGGCCGCCCCCCCCCTTTTTTCGACTCCGTAGGAAGGAAAGAAAGAAACGTTCTTCCCCTCGATGATGGCGGCATAGGAAAGGAGATTACCGGCCAGCAGCGCTCCCTGACCGCCGAAACCTGCTATGAAAAGATCGTAACGCATTGAATAACCCCGTGAAAGATGAAAAGTAAAAAGTGAATGGTGTGAACACTTGTGCGGATTTTTTCACTATTCACTTTTTACTTTTCACATGTTGTCTGTGTTTTTGAATACACCCAGCCTGAAATAGTCCGCCATCTCCGAACCGACACGTTCATTGGCTGCAAGCGCGTTCATCCCCCAGTTGGTGGGACAGGCGGAAAGTGCCTCGATGAAGGAGAAGCCCTTCCCTTCAACCTGGTAACGGAACGCCTTCTTGATCTGCCGTTTTGCATCGATGATATTTTTGGGACTGTTGACCGCAACCCTGGCAGAGAAAGCCACCCCTTCAAGCTGGGCAAGAAGTTCGGCCATTCTTATGGGGGCCCCGTCCTTCTGCTGGTTCCTCCCGTAGGGAGATGTGGAGGTCTTCTGGCCGACCAGCGTAGTCGGAGCCATCTGGCCGCCGGTCATGCCATAGGTCGTGTTATTGACGAAAATCACGGTGATGTCCTCGCCGCGATTTGCTGCATGGATGATTTCGGCGGTACCGATGGCTGCGAGGTCACCATCACCCTGATAGGTGAATACGAAACTGTCGGGCCTGGCGCGTTTGACCCCGGTGGCAACGGCCGGCGCACGGCCATGGGGAGCCTCGACAACATCGATGTCAAAGTACCCGTAGAGGAACACGGAACATCCTACCGATGCCACGCCGATGGTACGTTTCTGCACATCGAATTCATCCATGGCCTCGGTCACGAGCCGATGAATGGTCCCATGGTGACATCCCGGGCAGAAATGAGTCTGAACGTCTTTCAGGCTGACGGGGCGCTTGAATACCTGTTGCATGTAAGAACCTCTTAAACAGGGATTGGAAACGGGGGACCGGTGAAAAACAACACCCTTTAAAGGCAGTCCCTTTCTGTTCCCTATCAGTAGTTTTTTTTGATTTGTTCGAGCAGTTCTTCCGGTGTGGGGAGAGAGCCCGCCCCCGGTGGGCGGCCGTAAAAGCCGACCTCCGCATCCCGTGCCACGGCAAGCCGGACGTCCTCGACCATCTGGCCGGTGTTCAGCTCGATGACCAGCACCTTCTTGGTCCGTGCAGTCACATCAAGAAACGTCTGTTCAGGAAAGGGGAACAGGGTTATGGGGCGAAGCAGTCCCACCTTCAATCCCTCTTCCCGCGCCATCATGATGGCTGTCTTGGCAATACGTGCGGTGGAACCGAAGGCCGCAACCAGCAGGTCGGCATCATCGGTTTGAAAGGCCTCCCAGCGGCATTCACGTGCCTTCAGATCCTGGTACTTGTCATGAAGCTTCCAGTTATGGGCTTCGAGTTCGCCATCCCCCAGGAACAGGGACTTGACCACGCGCTGTTCACCATCCCCTTTGCCTCGAACCGCCCACTCCTTTGCGGGAAGGTCGGTGGCGGGACGACTGTTGGGAACCAATGGCTCCTTCATCTGGCCCACTACCGAATCGGCAAGCACCATCACCGGCATCCGGTAGATATCCGCCAGATCGAACGCCAGCATGGTCAGATCATACATTTCCTGGACCGACGCAGGCGCAAGCACCACGATATGGTAGCCACCGTGTCCCCCACCTTTGACCGCCTGGAAATAATCGGACTGTGAGGCGTCTATGCCGCCAAGGCCGGGTCCGGAACGGGAAACGTTGACTATCACGCCGGGTAGCTCCGATCCGGCCATGTAGGAAATCCCCTCCTGTTTGAGGGAAATGCCGGGACTTGACGAAGAGGTCATGGCCCGCACACCGGTCGCTGACGCCCCCAGCAGCATATTAATGGATGCAACTTCACTTTCCGCCTGGATAAACTCCCCGTTGAGATGGGGCAATTCACGCGAGAGGTATTCGGGTATATCGCTCTGCGGAGTAATAGGATAGCCGAAATAGTAACGACACCCCGCCTCTATGGCAGCCATCGCTACGGCCTCGTTCCCCTTAACGAACAAACGCTTCGTCAAAACGTCCTCCATGCAGTCAGACTCTCTCTATCCGCCTGACTCACTGACATGAATACACTACTAAAGAATGGGTGAGCTGAATGATAGTTAATAAGTCTGATTGCCCGGTGATTGTGTCCAACTGGACATATGAGCTACTTGAAGACAGTGATTGCAACGTCAGGGCACATTTCAGCACAGAGTGCACAGCCGGTGCATTTATCCTGGCATGTTATGGTAGCGGGAGTATAACCTTGAAGGTTTATCTTTTCAGTGAGGGAGAGCAACTTGCCCGGGCAGGCAATTGTGCAGAGCCCGCATCCCTTACAACGCATTTCGTCAATAATTATTTTTGCCATGAAGGCTTCCCTTCTGCTGTAAAACGGTAAGCTAAAGCACTTTACAGTAACAACCTAACAGAAAACGCGCTTCTGAGTCAACGCATTTTGACAGTCAATGAATAATTTATGCTTGATTTTATAACATATTACAGTTAAATAGAATCAATATTCAGTTGTCATATATTTTTAACATTCAAGGAGGAGTAACATGGCATCAACAATACTGGAACTGACTGCCAACCTTGTCTCTTCACATGCATCAGTGACCGAGATGACTGGCGAAGAACTGCTTCTGGAAATCCAGAAGGTACACGCTGCACTGCAAAAACTGGAAGGAGTCAGCGCTGAAGGGGCCCCTGCCGAAGAAGCAAAACCGACCATCACCCTCAAAAAGGCATTCCAGGCTGACCAGGTTGTTTGCATGATCTGCGGCAAGGGGGGGATGAAGACACTGGCCCGCCATCTCGCCCAGGTCCACAATCTGAAACCGGGTGCCTACCGGAAACAGTTCGGTATTCCCAGCGGGCAGTCAC
This sequence comes from Deltaproteobacteria bacterium, assembly GCA_021848385.1. GTDB lineage: Bacteria > Desulfobacterota > Desulfuromonadia > Geobacterales > Geobacteraceae > Geomobilimonas. The sequence goes on along the minus strand of JAJZUQ010000075.1, from coordinate 2,900 downwards.
TGACCGCCAGGAACTTCTCCGAGTCACGCCGGAAGATGGCCCAGGAGCGAGGACTGGCTGATAATCTTGCCAAGGCACGTGAAGTGCGGGCTGCCAAACTCAAGGCTAAGCAGTCCCCATCCGCAAAGGCAGCGCCGAAAGCAAAACCGGCTCCCAAGGCCAAGGCAGCACCCAAGGCAGCGAAAACAGTGAAGGCCAAGGCGACGCCAAAGGCAAAGGCATAGTCCATCCGGCCACTTGACCTGGAAAGCCGTCCCTGCGGACGGCTTTTTTTTTGGATTATACAATCATGCCCCATGAAATCAGCACACGACTGGTCTTCTTCTCCGGTACCTTTATGGTAATCGCCCTGTGGGAGCTCATCGCTCCACGCAGGCAACTGACTACCGCAAAAGGAAGGCGCTGGGTTACAAATCTGTCAATGGTTGCAATCGATACAGTGATTGTACGGCTGCTATTCCCCTCTCTCCCGCCCGGAATCGCCCTTATCGCAGGGGAGCGTGGCTGGGGACTCCTCAACACCTTGGACCTTCCACCTGTTGTGAGTTTCATTGCCGGTCTGGTGATGCTCGATTTTGCCATCTATCTCCAGCATGTCCTCTTTCATAGAATACCCATACTATGGCGCATTCACCGCATGCACCATACCGACCTCGACCTGGATGTTACCAGCGGTAACCGCTTCCACCCCCTTGAAATCGTTATCTCAGTTGGAATCAAGATGGGGGCGATTATTCTGACAGGAGCACCGGCACTCTCCGTCCTCGCTTTCGAAATCATTCTCAATGCCACATCCATGTTCAACCACGGCAATATCGTGATTCCACAACCAGTGGACCGCTGGCTCCGCCTTCTGGTGGTGACGCCGGACATGCATCGCGTTCACCATTCGGTGATCCCCCGGGAAACAAATTCCAATTACGGTTTCAATCTTCCCTGGTGGGATCGTATCTGCGGCACGTATCGCGAACAGCCTGAAGCAGGGCACGAGGGAATGACCATCGGGCTCAAGGAGTTTCGCGACCCTAATGCGCTCACCCTCCCCCGACTGCTCATGTTGCCGTTTAACATCAAGTGATCAGGTTTTGACACACAGCGACGTAGCGAATCGAAAGGGGCACAAAGAAAAAAGGGCCTGCGAATATCGCAGACCCTTTTTGACTGTTATGGTGGAGCTGATCAGGATCGAACTGACGACCTCTTGAATGCCATTCAAGCGCTCTCCCAACTGAGCTACAGCCCCATTCAAGAACCCCGTTTATACCAGAAGGTCCTGAGGGTGTCAATACTTTTTTATCCCTGAGGGGAATTCCCCCTTGACGCACTAAGGGGCTTTGGCTATAATCCGTGAGCTTGCCGAAGTGGCGAAATTGGTAGACGCAGCAGACTCAAAATCTGCCGTCCGCGAGGGCATGCCGGTTCGAGTCCGGCCTTCGGTACCAAGTGAGAATTTAAAGAGATGCAATATAGTATAAAAGGCCCTGAGAAATCAGGGCTTTTTGTTTTTCTATTGTCCATTAAGATTTAGTTGGGTATAGTGAAATCCGAAGTTTTTGGGGGCGATTTGAGGGACGGGACGCCCCCATGAAAAACCGGCCGCCCCCAAAGGAGGTTGAGGCTATGCCTAAGCGGATTCTCCCCCTTACCGACATGCAGGTACAGAAAGCCAAACCGGCCGACAAGGAGTATAAGCTTTCCGACGGCGGAGGGCTGTTCCTGTTGGTCACCCCTTCCGGTGGTAAGCTTTGGAACCTCAAGTATCGCTTTAACGGTAAGGAAAAGCGGCTTTCCTTTGGATCCTACCCTACTGTTTCCCTCCTCGATGCAAGACAACGCCGCGGCGATGCAAAGCGGCTCCTTTCCAATGGTGTTGATCCTGGTGAAGTAAAGAAGGCGCAGAAGGTCGCGACGGTTGCAGAAATTCAGAACGCCTTTGAAGTTGTGGCGCGTGAATGGCACGGCAAGTTCAAACATACATGGTCCGATGTTCATGCAACGACTTTGATGGAACGCCTTGAACGGGACGTTCTACCTTACCTCGGAGCAAAGGAGATCGGCGAGATCAAGGCGCCTGAACTGCTGGCAATGTTGCGCCGGGTTGAATACCGTGGGGCGCTGGACACAGCCCACCGTATCCGCTTCATGTGCTCCCAGATATTCCGTTATGCTGTGGCCACCGGCCGCGCCGAAAGAGACCCAGCCGCCGACCTCAGGGGAGCATTGCCCCCGGTCAAGTTCGGACACAGAGCCGCCCCCACCGATCCCAAGGACGTAGCCCCCCTACTTCGCGCTATCGATTCATTCAAGGGAAGTTTCGTTACCCTTTGCGCCTTGCGGCTTGCACCAATGCTCTTTGTCCGCCCAGGGGAACTCCGGGCGGCTGAATGGTCAGAAATCGACTTTGAAAACAGTCAATGGAATATCCCGGCAGCCCGCATGAAGATGAATGAGCCGCATATTGTCCCCCTCCCCTTACAAGCAATCGCCATTCTCAAGGAACTCCAGCCCCTGACAGGCGCGGGCCGTTATCTGTTCCCGTCAACGAGATCACCACAACGCTGCATGAGTGACAACACCCTGAATGCTGCTTTCCGGCGAATGGGATTTGAGAAGGAAGAAATCACCGCTCACGGGTTCCGGGCTATGGCGCGAACAATACTTGATGAAGTGCTGCAAGAACGCCCCGACTTCATAGAGCACCAGCTAGCCCACGCCGTAAAAGACCCGAACGGCAGAGCCTACAACCGGACGAGCCACCTTGCCGAAAGAAAACGCATGACCTGAGTAGCTCGAATTTTCAGCCTGCGACGTAAGTTGTCGTAACACTGTGATACTGTTGCCATAACATGACCATGAAAGGAGTCTGTTATGGCAATGAACCGAATCCAGTTTCAACCGGG
>JAJZUQ010000074.1 GCA_021848385.1 Deltaproteobacteria bacterium | reverse complement strand
TCGGCCAGGAAGGCGAAGGGGGGGTAACCGGTCTCCCGGCGGAAGGCCAGCTCCTCCTCGTAGAATCCGGTTACGTCATGGCTCACGGCCCGGCGGATGGCGTAGTGGTCCGGGGCCAGGCTCTGGACGATGACCCGTCCCGGAGCGTCCCCCCGGCCGGCCCGGCCGAGCACCTGGGTGATAAGTTGGAAGGTCCGCTCTGCGCTGCGGAAATCGGGGATGTTGAGGGTCGCATCGGCGGAGACCACCCCCACCAGGGTGACGCCGGGGAAGTCGTGCCCCTTGGCGATCATCTGGGTACCGATCAGGATGTCGATCCGGCCCTCCTCCAGCCCCCGCAGGATCCGGGCATGCCCTCCCCTGCCGCTCGTGGTGTCCCGGTCCATCCTGCTCACCCGGGCCTCGGGGAGAAGCTCCCGCACCTCCTCTTCCACCCGTTCCGTCCCCCGCCCCAGAAGACCGATGGACGGGCTGTTGCAACCGGGGCAGATGGATGGTGCCGGGATGGAGTAATCGCAGTAGTGGCAGAAGTGGCGCTCCCGCCGCCGATGGTAGGTGAGGGTCACGGCGCAGTTGGGGCAGCGGAGGACGAAGCCGCACTCCTGGCAGACCAGGTAGGTGGCAAACCCGCGCCGGTTGAGGAAGAGGAGCGACTGTCCCCCTGCAGCCAGATTCTCAGCCAGGGCGGCGGCCAGAGGAGGGAGGAAGGTCTCCCCCTTTTTACCCCGGGCATCCACCAGCTCCACCGTCGGCATGGGGAGGTCGCGCACCCGCCGGGGAAGTTCCAGGTAGCCGAGCCGCCCCTCCCGGGCAGCGTGGAAGCTCGTGACCAGCGGCGTGGCGGAACCGAGGAGGACCACCCCCTTTTCCATCTTCCCCCGGACCAGCGCCAGGTCCCGGGCATGATAGCGCACCCCTTCCGACTGCTTGTAGGACCCCTCGTGTTCCTCGTCCACCACGATGATGCCGATCCGCTCCAGGGGTGCGAAAATGGCGGAACGGGCACCGATGACGATCTCCGCCTCCCCCCGCCGGATCCGGCGCCATTCGTCGAAGCGCTCCCCGTCGGAGAGGCCGCTATGGAGGACGGCGATGCCGCAGCGGAAGCGGCGCTTGAAGCGGCGGACCAGCTGGGGGGTGAGGGCAATCTCCGGCACCAGGACGAGCGCCGTCTTCCCCCGGGAGAGCACATGGGCGATGGTCTGGAGGTAGACCTCTGTCTTGCCGCTCCCCGTGACCCCGTAGAGGAGAAAGGGGGCAAAAGCGGCCGTGGTGCAGGCTTCCGTCAGGCGGGCAAGGGCCACCGCCTGGTCGTCGTTCAGGACGAGGGGGGTGTCGTGCTCGAACACCTCTTCCCGAAAGGGGTCGCGATAGACCTCCCGCGCAGCTGCCGCCACGAGCCCCAGCTCCCGGAGCCGTTTGAGCTGAGGGGCACAGGTGCCAAACCGCTGGCGGATGAGGTGGGCCGGCGCCTCCTCCATCCCCGCCAGGAACGCCAGGATCTCCCCTCCCCGTCCCCGTGGTTGTGTGACTCCTGCCGGGGCCGGGAGAGCCCGGTAAAACAGCTCCGTCTTTACCCGTCTCCCCCCCGCCAGCACCTCTTCCGTGGCGCAGTTCCCGTCCGGCCCCTCCACCTGCCGCTGCCGGCTGGTGAGGTTGATCCCCGCCGGCAGAGCCGTCTTCAGCACCTCCCCCAGGGGAAAGAGGTAATAGGAGGCGACCCAGCGGAGAAACGCCAGCTCCGCCGGGGTGACGAGAGGTTCCGCGTCCAGCACCTCGATGATATCCTTCAGCTCCGCCGTCGTGGCGTCCCCCGCCCCGAGGACGTACCCGGTCACCTTGCGCCGGCCAAAGGGGACCAGCACTCGCTTCCCGACCGCCACCTCCCCTGCGAGCCGCTCCGGCACCCGGTAGGAAAAGGTCTGGTCGATCCGTACCGGGATGGCGACCTCGATGATGGTGAAGGAGGATTTTGGCATAATCGTGGAGTCTACAGCGGACAGTAAAAATAGACAAGGGGGAGATGGGCGAAAGGCCAGATCCCGAGTCCCGGCCTTTCCCTATTGCATTTCACCAATCCCTGGTCCCGGGTCCCGAGTCCCGGCTTACTAGCCTACACGGACGGCACCAGGTCCAGTTCCTGTTCTATGTCATTACCGTTGACCAGCACCGCCCCATCCCCCTTTTCGGTGCGGACCAGGCCGCTTTCCACCCATTCGTTTATCCGGGCTGCCGCTATACCGTACTTTGCGGCTGCCTGCTCGACTGTGTACCAGGTTTTGGTCAATGACATGGCGCTCCCCCTTCTCCCCCGAGTTTTATGTAACTATACCACATCTTCGTCACCGCTCCCCGCCTTCAAAGATTTACTGATCCCCGGTCCCGGGTCCCCCCCTTTCCCCCTTGACACACCTTTCTCTGCAGGTATATTCATGTGAGAAATTTTTCATATTAAACCATTCCACGCCAGGAGATACCCCATGACCCAGTTTACCGTAAATGCGCATCGTTTCGATCCCTACAAGAACTTCAAATTCCGTATCAAGCTCGACGGTCGTTATGTGGCCGGTGTCAGCAGGATAAGCGCTCTCAAGCGGACCACCGAAGTCATCAGGCACCGGGACGGGGGAGATCCGAGCAGTACGCGCAAATCGCCGGGGCGCACCGAGTACGAGGCAATCACCCTGGAGCGCGGGGTGACTCACGACAAGGTATTCGAGCAATGGGCGAACAAGGTCTGGAATTACGGTGCCGGCCTCGGTTCGGAGGTGTCGCTCCGGGACTTCCGCAAGGACCTGATCCTCGAGGTCTGCAACGAGGCGGGGCAGGTCGTTCTCACGTACAAGATCTACCGCTGCTGGGTCTCAGAATACCAGGCCCTGCCGGATCTGGACGCCAACGGGAGTGCCGTCGCCATCGAACATATCAAGCTGGAGAACGAGGGGTGGGAACGAGACTATTCCGTAGCCGAACCGACCGAGCCGACCTTCACGGAACCGCCTGCATAAAGGGGCATTGTCATGAACGAGCAGATCACCGAAAAGATCATCGGATGCGCATACACCGTTGCCAATACCCTTGGCTCGGGATTTCTTGAAAAAGTCTACGAGAACGCCCTTGCCCATGAACTTCGCAAGGGAGGCATTGATGCTAAACAACAGTCGGGGATGAACGTCTATTACGATGGCATCATAGTTGGCGAATACGTTGCTGACCTGTTGGTGGGAAATGATATCCTGGTGGAACTAAAAGCCGTCAAAGCCTTGGATAACATCCACATGGCCCAGTGCTTGAACTATCTCAAGGCAACTGGTCTGCAGGTCTGCCTGCTCATTAATTTCGGCTCTCCACGGATAGAAATCAAGCGAATCATGAACGGCTTTTCGTGAAACTCGGATACATAGGATAAACACAGATATTAGTTTAGTGTCACCCACAAAGGAGTTTAACCTCATCAGTGTTCATCCTATCCATCTGTGGTTAATAACGATTGCTCGAAGTCAACGTCATGAACGGCTTTTCGAGTAACTCGGATACATAGGATAAACACAGATATTGGTTTAATGTCACCCACAAAAACGTTTACCTCATCCGTGTGCATCCTATTCATCTGTGGTTACATAAAGATTGCTTCAAGGCAACGTGACCCTGGCTCCCGGGAAAAGCAGGCATTCCTAATGTTGTATAAATGACAACTATTGTGTTGTAAACATTATCACAAGGTGTATGATTATGCTCGATGAACCCCTGAGACCACCACAAGCAAAGACGCTGATTCGTGAAATACTGAGTGAGGGGGGAAGTCACCTATTCAAAGCCCCACGCGGGAGAGCGGTTGAAGAAGTGGAATTTGACGACTCTGGATTGCGTGAACGTCTTGCGTGGCGGCGCGGTGGCCGAAGGGGAATTCGAGAACGGCAGCTGGCGATATAGGGTATATACTTCGAGGATATGCGTAGTCGTGAGGTTTGAATCCGAGGATATCCTGCAAATCGTAACTGCATTGAGAGAAGCATGAAATGTCCTAACTGTGAAAGAGCCGAGCTGACGGAAACCAGGGAAAACTACCATTATCAAGAGTGTGGTTTGAACAGTGTTACGCTGGTGGGGATTGTGGTGAGAAAATGCCCTGACTGCGGCAACGTCATGCCACGGATTCCCAACATCGAAGGATTGCACGGCGCCATAGCCCACGCTCTTATCAATAAGTCAGAACGTCTTATCCCACACGAGATAGTTTTCCTTCGGAAATATCTGGGGTGGTCCGGCGCGGATTTCGCGAGGAACATGCATTGCGACCGGGCACAGATATCGAAATGGGAGCATGGCAAGGTCGAGATGAGCAAGCCATACGAACTGTTGCTCCGGGAGATGGTTGCCTCCGGGAAGAAGATCGAGGACTATCAGCGCCATGAAGCAGCCAGGAAGAAAATATTCAAGACCCGTTCCCTGATGTTGCAGCTCCAGGAAAAGAGTTGGAAGGAAGCAGCGTGAGAGGAATAATCCTTCGCGCCTCTGGCTCTTGCCTTTCACTGGTCCCCGGTCCCGAGTCCCCGCCTTTAAGATTTACCGGATCACGAGTCCCAGGTCCCGGCCTTTAAACCTTGACACTCACTCCACCGCGGGTGTATGTAAATGGGGACTTTATAATGCAATGCGCGGAGGAACAGGTGATAACCCGCAGGTTTCATAATTCTTCCCACATACTTCATCCTTTGTAAAAACGCAGGTTCATAGAGCCGCTTTGTCAGTGTAGATACTGATGGGGCGGCTTTTTTTTTGGGCAAAACCGTACTAGATTATGTCGCCAGGAGTTTCAGTATATGAATCGTAATGAAATTGCCAGGATTGCGGTTTTTGAAGGGAAACACATCAGGAAGATTCTCCATGGGGGGGAGTGGTGGTTTTCCATCATCGACATCGTTGAAGTACTACTCGGTAGCGAGCGGCCCCGAAAATACTGGAACGATCTCAAGAAGAAACTGATTGCAGAGGGCTATGCTGAAGTGTCCGAAAAAATCGGACAGTTCAAAATGCTCGCCCCTGACGGGAAGATGCGTCTTACCGACTGCGCCACCACTGAAACCATGTTCCGTATCATCCAGTCCATTCCGTCACCCAAAGTGGAGCCGCTGAAGCGCTGGCTGGCCAGAGTGGGGAAGGAGCGGATCGACGAGATCGAGAATCCCGAGCTTTCCATGGAGCGGATGAAAGAGCTCTACGAAAAGAAGGGATATCCGCAGGAGTGGATTGACAAACGGATGCGGGGGATCGCCGTCCGGCAGGACCTGACTGATGAATGGAAGAACCGTGGGGCCGGGTCGAACCGGGAATATGTGATTCTTACCAATGAGATCATGCAGGGGACCTTTGACCTGAAGGTGGAGGAGTACAAGGGAGTCAAGGGACTGGAGCGGGAAAACCTGCGGGATCACATGACCGATATTGAGTTGATCCTGACCATGCTGGCCGAGGCCACGACCACAAAGATTCACCGTGATCGGGACTCCAGGGGATTCGAGCCGCTGAAAAAGGATGCCCAAGACGGCGGGGCGGTGGCAGGAAGAACGCGGAAGGATATCGACAAGCAGTCCGGTAAGCCGGTAGTGTCGAGTGAAAATTACATGGAGTTGTCGAGTAAAGGACGGAAGAAGCAGATAGAGTGAGGCCTATAAGTTACCGGATCACTGGCCCAGAGTCCCGGATCACGGCCTATAAGATTCCCCAGTCCCCAGTCCCCAGTCCCCAGTCCCCAGTCCCCGGTCCCGAGTCCCCGCCTTTAAGATTTACCGAATCACGGATCCCGGGTCCCAGGTCCCGGCCTTTAAACCTTGACACTCCTGCCTCCGCGGGTGTATGAAAATGAGGACTTTGTCATGCAGTGCCCGGGAGGGGCGGATAGAGCGTGAAGGATGAAGGTCGAATTATGAAGGATGAAAGCAGGGATTTGCGGGACCGGACAAAGGAATTTGCGCTCCGGGTCATACATATATATTCGGCCCTTCCAAAGTCAGCTGAAGCACAGATTCTGGGCAAGCAAGTACTTCGGTCAGGGACATCGGTCGGCGCCAACTACCGCGAGGCCTGCCGTGCCCGCTCGAAGGCCGAATTCGTTGCAAAGGTGGGAGATTGTCTTAAAGAAACTCGATGAAAGCAGCTACTGGTTCGAGTTGCTCAAAGAGACCAGGTTGGCAGACTCTCTCTGCCTTGAGCCACTGCAGAAGGAGTGCGACGAGTTACTTGCAATATTTACAGCCATAGCCAAAAAATGCAAAAAGAACAGCGACTAATGATTGTTTTCATAATTCATAGTTCATCCTTCATCCTTTGGAAGTCTCTTGTGGGGCCGATGGGACGCGGGAATGCAGATTCATAGGGCCGCTTTGTCAGTGTAGAAGCTGATGGAGTGGTTTTTTTGTTCGTGAAATCCCGAATCCGTGCAGCCGCAGCACTATCCTGACGATCAATTGACATTTTGTAGCTTATAGGTTACAATTCATGCAAACGTTCCCCCTTGAACTTGAATATTTCGTGACGGAAGCAGGCAAGAAGCCGTTCAAAGAGTGGCTGGAAGGGCTCAGGGATGTCTCCGGACGGGCGAAGATCCGCGTGCAACTCGACCGGGCAAGGCTTGGCAACCTCGGCGACAACCGCTCTGTTGGAGAAGGGGTTCGCGAATTGCGGATTGATTACGGTCCCGGCTATCGCGTCTATTTCGCTATCGAAGGCAACTGGCTCATCCTTCTTCTCCTCGGTGGCGACAAATCGTCACAGGAAAGGGATATTGCCAAGGCGAAGGAGTTCTGGCGGGACCATCAGAGGAGAACTATTCATGCCTAAGTCTGTTTCTTCGTATCAAAAGGACCTCATCGAGGCGCTCAAGGACCCATGCGAGGCGGCGGCCTATCTGAATGCTGCCATCGAGGAAGGGGACCGTGAGGTCTTCCTGCTGGCCCTGCGCAACGTGGCCGAGGCCAACGGGGGGATGGGAACCGTGGCAGCGAAGGCCAACTTGAGCCGGGAGAGCCTCTACCGGATGCTTTCCAAGCGAGGAAATCCGGAAATCAAGAGTCTCTTCACTCTCCTGCACTCCATGGGCCTGCGCCTGGCGGTGGAGGCGGAGCCGCATGTTTGCGGGGCGGCGTGAGAAGCCTTCTTGCCTTTACTTTTCACCAGTCCCCGGTCTCTAGTCCCCGCCTTTAAGATTTACCGGATCACTGGTCCCGAGTCCCGAATCACGGCCTTTAAGGTCACAAAAGGTGATCTTAAAGCCGGGTCGTGGACAGCACCGGAAATACAAACCCCATGTTGCGATTCCGTGCTTGCCTTTCACTGGTCCCGGATCCCGAGTCCCAGGTCCCGGCCTTTAATCCCTTGACACTCCTGCCTCTGCGGGTGTATGAACATGAAGACTTTGTCATGCAGTGCCCGGGAGGGGCGGATAGAGGGTGAAGGATGAAGGTCGAATTATGAAGGATGAAAACAGGGACTTGCGGGACCGGACAAAGGAATTTGCGCTCCGGGCTATAAGGAGTGCGGCGAGTTGCTGGCAATATTTACGGCCATAGCCAAAAAATGCAAAAAGAGCGGTGACTAATGATTTTTTTCATAATTCATAGTTCATCCTTCATCCTTCGGAAGTCCCTTGAGGGGCCGATGGGACGCGGGAATGCAGGTTCATAGAGCCGCTTTGTCAGTGTAGAAGCTGATGGGGCGGTTTTTTTTGTTTGGTTGTAATATAAGCCGGTCCAGATTCTTTCAATGTGGGGGCATTAAAGCTATTTGGGAGGAATATTGAAAATTATAACCATAATCTCCTTTGTCGTTGCGGCTCTGGCAGTAAACGCAACTGCGGGAATGAATGAATTCGAGTCGTGCCGCTGCAAAAATGGGCTTGCAACCAAAGGGGACACAAAGCAAGAGGTGCTGGAGGATTGTGGTCAGCCAGTTCGACATTCGTATGATCGGCGAGAATGTCCCGAAATGTGGCTGTATAACTTCGGTCCTTCGGAGTTCATGCAGGGCGTCTGTTTTGACAACAGTGGCCGGGTGAAGAAGGTTCTTAGTCTTGAACAAGGCTATTAGCATCGCGATGTAAGTCGACTATCTGTAAAGAAATTCATCCCATACTAACGCCATCAATACGGTAATACAAGCCTGGCCCCAATTTCCACTAAGAAGAGGAATGTAGAGATGCCAAGCGGTAAACCATGGACAAATGATGAACTCATGATTGCAATGAACCTTTATTGCAAGCTCCCCTTTGGCCAACTGCGCCGCGGGAATCCCTTGATCATTAGGGTTGCAGAGAAGCTCGGGAGAACACCCAGCAGCCTTTCTATGAAGCTCTGCAATCTGGCATCGCTCGATCCATATCATCAAGCACGCGGAATAAAGGGGCTAAGCAGCACAAGCAGGGCTGACAAAGAAATATGGGATGAGTTCAACTCCAACTGGGACCGGTTCGGCGTGGAAAGTGAAGAGAAGTTGCAACTGATCCTAGGGAAAGTAATCGAGGATGTGGCGACCGTTCTCCAAGTGGAAAGCAGAAAACCATCCTCCATTAAATTGCCCGTCAATGCCCCTGCCGGCCCAACGGAAACTATAATGACTACCAAAGCCCGCTTAGGTCAGCGCTTCTTTCGCCAGAGCGTGCTTGCCTCCTACAACTGCCAGTGCTGCATCACAGGCAATCCAATTCCTGAACTGCTCGTTGCCAGTCACATCCTCCCATGGGGCAATTATCCCGAACACCGCCTTAATCCTAGGAACGGATTATGTCTTGCGCAAACGCAAGATGCCGCCTTTGACAGGGGGTTGATTACCTTTGACGAAGACTATAGGCTCGTTCTTGGCCCATATCTAAGGGAATATCTTCCAAACGAAGCCTTGGAACGGAATTTCCTTGCCTATGAGGGAAGGCAGATACAAATGCCGGATAAGTTTTTGCCGGAGTATGGTTTTATGGAAAAGCACCGCGAAGAGGTTTTTCGTCAGTGACGGTTAAAGCTTATGAACCTTGATGAATTCTATATTTATCGGAAGGAAGTCGATTGGTCGCTTCTCCACGAAGGATTGACGATCCCTCTTCGTCTTCTTGTCGCCTTCAGGAACCTACTCAATGGATATGAACGCGGCATTGGCAGGAAAGTTACTCTGCTCGTCGATAGTCAGCCGTTTGAGGCGCAACTCATCAACCAGGCCTTCGACCGTGAGAAGTACGTCCGTCATGCCGACGTTGTACAGATTCGGTTCACAAAGAAGAGCGGCCTGCCACAGAAACTTCAACAGGTATTTTTTGCAAGCTACACTTACCTGAGAAATGAACGAGAACTGGTGCGAGGGAGAAAGGCCTTCATCCACCTGCCAGAGGATAGCAGAGAATATTTTGTACTATATTCAACCGCACGTCCGGATGTTTTTGTCGTAGAAGCGATTACAAAGTCCGAACTCTACGAGGCCAACACTTTCCTGGAGGGGGTTTCGGAGGAGGAGTTTGAAAAATTCAGTGATTTTGCCCGTCGCGACGAATCGGCCACCATTGTGGCGCGACCGCAATTGGCGAAGGTTCGCAAGCTTGATCGTTCTATTGGAGAAGATCTGAAAGCGCTCTATGACTTTCGATGCCAAATATGCGGTGAAAATTTCGGGAAGGCTTACGACCAACGGGTTGTTGAGGTCCATCATATTGTCCAGTTTGTTCGCTCAATGAACAATGATTACGATAACTTGATGGTGATATGTCCAAATCATCATTCCGTGATTCACAAGACAGATCCAATTTTCGACAGACAATCACTGACGCTTTCATATCCAAATGGCTACCACGAGGCTCTCATCTTGGATAGGCATTTCAATATGAACAATCAATCCGAAACAAATGCGGGGTCTGTCCCCTGACATGAGACATTAAACCATGGCCACCCTCATCCCCAGCATAACCACCTGCAAATTCGATTCTCCCGGCGAGCGTCGCTTTGCCCGGTTGCTTGAAGCGAAGCTGGAGGAGGATTATCTCTGTTGGTACAACGTCCCCATCGGTCCCGCCCGACTCCATCCCGACTTTATCATTCTGCACCCTCAACGCGGCATTCTGATTCTGGAAGTTAAGGATTGGCGCCTGTCTACGATCCAGACGGTCAACAGCCACGAAGCAACCATATACGTCAACAACAGCCCTATGACGGTCAAGAACCCGATGGAACAGGCGCGCGGCTATGCTATGGCCGTTGCCGATATTCTTAAAACCGATCCCCAATTGATCTGGAATGAAGGGCGACTGCAAGGAAAGCTGCTCTTTCCGTGGGCCTTTGGCGTGGTACTTCCCAACATAACCCGCAACGACTTTGAGCAAACTGACCTGGGGGAGGCAATCGAGCCGCACCATGTTATCTGCCGAGATGAGATGACTGAGTCAGTCGATCCGATGGCTTTTCAGGAACGGCTCTGGGGGATGTTCCCCTTCAACGCCCATGGACTGCTGACGCTGCCGCAGATAGAGCGGGTGCGCTGGCATCTCTTTCCGGAAATCCGCCTGCCGTACAAACAGGCTTCACTTTTTGATGATCTGGAAGACCAGGCCCAAACACTGCCCGACATTCTGCGGGTTATGGATTTGCAGCAGGAACAGCTGGCCCGCAGCCTGGGGCAGGGGCACCGGGTGATTCATGGCGTGGCTGGTTCCGGCAAGACGCTAATTCTCGGCTACCGCGCCGAACATCTGGCCAAGATCTGTTCACGCCCCATACTGGTGCTCTGTTACAATCGGCTTTTGGCGCAACGCCTTAAGAGCTGGATGGAGTTTAAAGGGCTTGGGGAGAAGGTTCATGTGCATACTTTCCACCGGTGGTGCTGGCAGCAACTGACAACTTACAATATTGAGTTGCCCAGCAAAACTGGTGACGACAACGCTTTTTACAATGCTATGGTGGATAAGGTTATCCGGGAAGTGGACCGCAAGTTTATTCCGTGCGGGCAGTATGATGCGGTGATGATCGATGAGGGGCACGATTTCCGCCCTGAATGGCTCAAGCTGGTGGTACAGATGGTCAATCCTCAAACCAGTTCTCTCTTGGTCCTGTATGATGATGCGCAATCCATTTATGACACCCACAAAATGGGCAAATTCAGCTTCAAGAGTGTTGGCATTCAGGCACAGGGGCGAACAACCATTCTCAAGTTGAACTACCGCAATACTCACGAGATTCTTGACTTTGCCGCCAGTTTTGCTCGGCAGTTGCTGACCCAGGAAGATGCGGACGAGGACGGCATACCGCGTCTGGCACCGATTTCTGCGGGAAGGCGAGGAACCAAGCCACTGCTGGTGAAACTGCCGACTATCCGGGACGAAGCCGACGAGATTGCCAAGCGCCTGAAAGAAGCCCATCAAAGCGGGGTTGCGTGGAAAGATATGGCGGTATTGTATTGGGATGACAAGGATAAAGACGAAGTTTTCCGGGCGCTCAAAGAACAGCATATTTACGTTGTCGGCAAGAAAACTATAACGTTCGACAAAGATGATTCCAAGGTAAAGTTTTTGAATATTTATAACAGCAAGGGGCTGGAATTCCCGCTGGTGGCTATCATGGGGAGCAGGATCGTGGAGCAGGCACAGTCTGACGTGGAGGCTGCAAAGCTCCTTTACGTAGCCATGACCCGCGCCACATCGCAGTTGGTGATGACCGGTGGATCCTCAGCAGAGGCCAGTTAACTATGTTAAACCTTCTCCAAAAACTCTCTCACTTAAACATCGACCGCGCCAAAGGCGCTGCCCCACACAAACCTTTACTCCTCTTATGTCTTCTGGAGATCGCCGCTGAAGGCGGGCTGACAGGTGAAGTTATGCCGGTTACCGGCGAGCTGGTGTTCCGCTTTGCCAGCTACTGGTCTGTGGTTGTCCACCGGCGACCGAACCGGCCGGAGATCAAACTTCCCCTGTTCCATCACTACTGTCCGGTTAATAATTGAATAAGTTCAACTGGTTATAGTCGAGAGTGCCAGCTTTCTGCTTGAGACCCTCTGTAACCAGTGATGAAATGGG
>JAJZUQ010000073.1 GCA_021848385.1 Deltaproteobacteria bacterium | reverse complement strand
CGCGTTGCCGTGAACTTCTCGGGAGGATACTGTCGGGCCGCCAGTTGCCAGATGATAATAAAGGCCGCCAGAGAGGCGGTCGGTAACAGGAGATGAGAGAATTTGGATTTCATAGGCCAATTATTCCGTGTGGTCATTCAACCACCCCTGTCCCCCTCCTTATCAAGGAGGAGCTGGAGGTGGTAAGTGAAAAGATGGTGTTCATTGCAAGTGTCAGATCTTCTTTTTGGCGAACCGATCATCGAGGTAGCTCGCCAGATCGACCTTATTCTTGGTAATGCCAAACTTCACCATATAGTCCTTGGTGGCGGCGAAATCAGCCTTTGCCGGCACCAGATTGTGGAAGCTGATGCGGTCGCGAGGCGAAGTGAGCACCCGTTCGATGATCTCCGGCCTCTGACCGAGAATTTTGGTCGATCCCTTGGCTGCCTGGGCCGGGTTGGCCTCGATAAAAGCGGCGGTGCGGGTGAAACCGCTTACCAGCTCCTGCAGCGCTTCCGGGTGGGATCCGATCACCGACTCCCGCAGATTGAGCACACAGCAGATGTGATTGGGCCAGATATCCTTGGACAGGGTCAGGACTTTCCCCACCTTCTGGACCTCTGACTGGGCACCGAACGGCTCGGCCACGATGTAACCGTGGATCCGGCCGGTGGCCAGGGCGTTCACCATCTCCGGCGGTGCCATGTCAATAATCTTGAGGTCGCGGGCCGGGTCGATATGCTTTTCGGTCAGCAGTTTGCGCAAGAGGATATTGTGGGTAGAAAAGGGACTGGGGACCGCGACGATCTTTCCCTTCAGATCCTCGACCCGGTTGATACCGATGTTGTTCTTAACGGTAAGGGCACTGCCGTTGCGGTGGCCCAGTAGCACAACCTTCACCGGCGCCCCCTTTTGGCGCAGGGTCAGGCCGATAGGGGTAAGCAGGAAGGCGCCGTCGATGGCCCCGGCCTTCAGCGCCTCGGCGATCTCTGGCCAGGAGGAGAACTTGACCGGCTTGATGTCGACTGTTTTGAACTGTTCCCGGTCTGCGGCAATCATCAGCAGGTGGTCGGTGATGGGGAGATAGCCAATCTTGAGTGTGACCTTGGCGCCGCCAGCCAGCACGTTGCCGACCAGTCCGGGAGCGGTGGCAGCGGCCAGGACCAGTCCCGATGCCTTGAGAAATTCACGTCTATTCATGATGGTGTCCTTCCGTGTCGTGGTGATGGGTATGGTTATGCCCGTGCAGGTGGGCATGGCTATGTTGCTGTTCTGCATGCAGTGCCGACAGCCGGGCGCTTGTCGGTGCAGCAGCTGACTTCCATCCGATGGCCGCACGCCGCGCATCGAAGTCGGCCACGATCCGCTTTGCCAGGGCCGTCGGGTCCGGGTCGATCACCATGACGGCACCGAGCAGTTCCCGGGTGTTTTCGTAAATGAATCTGGCAACCTTGTCCGAGCCGGCCACCGGCGGGGCGATGCAGTGATAGGAATTGAGCCCCAGCAGGCGGAATCCCATGGCGGCGCCAAGCCCTTTCTCGTTGGACCATTCGGGACTGGAGAAGGCGAACGGCAGGTGCTTGAGCGGTTCTCCGGCGGCGTTAGAAATGGCGCGGAAGAACGCCGAGGCACGGGCATTATCCAAGCATTCACCCATGTGCCAGACCGGTGGCAACCGGTGCGGGGTGAGGGACTCGTTCAGCCCGGGACCGGCAGCCGACAGCCCCTCCGGCAGGCAGAAGCCGAGTTTCAGCAGGGCATAAGCGGCGCAGCCGTTGGTCAGCGCCAGCACATCGTTGGCGATCAACTCGTCGGCCACCTTGACCACCGCCTCCTCAAAGACCACCTTCGGGTTGTTGCACCCCACCAGGTTCACAACCCCCCGGATGCGGCCGCTGCGTAAAAGTTCCAGCAGCGCTTCGGCGCCGCCAAAGGTTGCGAGGATGTTCTCCACCGAGAAGCCGACTTCAGCCTCCATGCGGGCCTGGGGAATGAAGACCTTCCCGCTCTGGCGCTCGCCATAGGCCTGAATGCCGCGGCGGACGATCTGCTCGGCAAGCGCATCGGCCTGGTTGAGATTGCTGTGGTGGTGGTCGAAGGCAATATGCTCGGCACCGGGGAGGCGTGCCGAATCACTGGTGGTGACCACCCTGGTATGGAAGCAGGCTGCCACATCCATGATGCCGGGGAAGATGTCCTGCACGTCCGCCACCCAGAGGTCCAGGGCGCCGGTGGCCAGAGCCAGTTCGGCGCCGACGGCGTTGGTGAGGGGCGTTATGTCGCCGAACTTGGCCAGTGCCGAATGACCCGAACAGCAGATACCGTAGAGCCGGATGGTCCGTGCAGCCACCTGTTGCGCAGCTTCAATCAGATCATCGCGCCGGCTCGCCTGGACGATGGCCGCCACCAGCACCGGCGAATGGCCGTGTACGGCGATGTTGACCGTATCCGAGCTGATGGCCCCCAGATTAGTGGTGATCCGGCTCCGCTTGGGTAGCCCATAGAGGCAGTCCATGGCAATGGCTGAGCCCATCACACTGCTCCAAGCAAAGGCCAGGCCGCAGCGGAGCATCTGCCGGACCACGTTCTGCCAGTCACCGTCAGTGCCGGTGGTGGTGCGGTGCAGCGCTTCGAACACCTCGTGGTAGGCGCCGATGGGGAGGATGTCCAGTTCCCGCCATACCTGCAGCCGTTCTGGCGGTGCCATGGCCTCCAGGGTCAGATGCGGCCCGGGCAGAGTCCGGCAGAGGTCATCCAGCAGAATCAGGGCGATCTCGCCGGCCAACTCTTTCACCGTTTTCGTTTCTGTGAAAATGCCAAACGCCTTGGCCGTGGCCACCACCTTTTCCGGGCCGAGGATCGGCAGAGACAGAGTGTCGTCCGCCGCTCCCTTGAGGGCAAGCATCACCTCGCGGCCGCGTGCGCCGTGGGCAGCCGCGCCGGCTGCGGTCCAGCGCAGAATGTTACGGGCGACGATTAGGTGGGCATCGGCCCCGCAGACTCCTTTGGGGCTCTTGGGGGTGATCCGGCACGGGCCGATATGGCAGTTCTTACAGCAGGTGCCGTTCAGGCCAAAACCGCAATGCGGTTTCTGGGTATCGAAACGGTCAAAGCTGGTGTCAATGCCGGCCTTTTCGAGGTGGACCAGCATCTTGCGAACTGCCGGGTCAGGGGTGCGGGTCATAACATCATTTTTGCTGGGAAACTTTCGATGGGGTGTCATGGAATACGTCCTTGCAACGTTTTAGGTGCGTTCATATATAATGTCTATAAATTTAGTGGTAAATATCATATCTAAACATGATAAAAACAGTCAAGAAAATATTGTTAAGAGCATCTTTATGCCTTAATCCATCTTGATAAAAAGAGGAATATTCCACACCATGTGCGAATATTCTTCACATACCAGAGTTTCTGAATTTGTGTGCCAAGTTTATAAAGTAAGTAAAATAGCTATGTTACGCCAAATACTGAGTTTGGCACGGTGCTTGAAAACCATAATGGACAATGCACGGAGGTTCGTCATGAACACGAAAAAGCTAACTACATCGCTTCTCATCATAGTGTCCGTTACGTTATTGGTGGTACTTGCCTTTCATGTAAGGACTGGGGTGACCGCCGATTCTGTTGCCGTCCTGAAGACTACCGGCATGACCTGCGGTAGTTGCGCAAGCAAGATATCCAAGGCGCTTGAAACACAGAAAGGTGTGGCGGTGACTGAGGTAGACGTAAATGGCGGTTGGGTTATCGTCGGCTACGACACGAAGGTTGTGCATCCGGAAACACTGGCGGAAAAAGTCAGATCGAGCGGTTACGACAGCAATGTCTATGGGGTGGTGACGCCGGAGGAGTTCAAACAGATTACCGGCAGAGATATCGGCAGGAAGGGATCGTCGTCGGGAGGGTGTGGTGGTTGCGGCACCAACGGTGGCGGCTGTGGTTCCAACTAATAGAACTGAGAAAAGGAGCAAAAACATGGAAGCAAGCAAGTCGAAGAAAGTTGTCTGGGGAGTAGCCATCGTCGGAGCACTGTTGATCGGTGCGGTGAGCGTGTTTGCCCTGAACATTCCAGGGCTGGGAAAGTATCAGAAAGTCAAGGTGGTCAACGGTACCGTCACCATCCCGGTGGCCAAACTTTCCGACGGTTCAGCACAATTCTACAAGTTCGAGAATGGTGGCAAGGAAATCACCTTTTTTGCGGTGAAGGCGGCTGACGGCAGCTACAGAACCGCCTTTGATGCCTGCGATTCCTGTTTCAAGTCCAGAAAAGGGTATGAGCAGCAGGGTGACAAGATGAACTGCAAGAACTGCAACCAGAAGTTCGCCATCAACCGTCTCGGTCCCAATGCTACTGGTGGGTGCAATCCCGGCTACCTGCCGAACCAGGTCAACGGTGCCAGCATAGTGCTTAGGGCGGATGATCTCAAGGCAGGTGCGAGGTATTTCTGATGCAGCTACACACCATATCCATCAATAACCTGAAGCGGCGCAAGGCCAAGATGGCCTTTCTGACCATCGGCCTGATGGTCGGAATCGCCACCATCGTCACCCTGGTGACCCTGACCCGCTCCATGTCCAGCGACATAGAGCGCAAGATGGACGAGTTCGGCGCCAATATCCTCATCACGCCCCAGAGCAACGGCCTGGCCATGAACTACGGCGGCATCAGTCTGGGGGGAGTGACCTTCGATCAACGCGAGATTCTCGAAAGCGATCTGGCAAAGATCAAGACTATCGCCAATCACAAGAACATCTCGGCCATAAGCCCTAAGGTGCTGGGAGGGATCAGGGTCAACAATCACGATGTGCTGCTGGTTGGGGTCCATTTCGAGAGCGAACTGAAGATGAAGCAGTGGTGGAAGATTTTCGGGACCGAGCCAAAGAGTGATCACGATCTGCTCCTCGGCTCCGATGCTGCCAAGGTACTGAATGTCTCCCCCGGCGACAGCCTGACCGTCAAGGGTGAGACCTTCACGGTGGCCGGTGTGCTGGACCAGACGGGCTCCCAGGACGACTCCCTGGTGTTCGCGTCGTTGTCAAAGGCCCAGAAGCTGCTCGGCAAGGAAGGGAAGATCACCCTGGCCGAGGTGGCGGCCCTCTGCTCCGGTTGCCCCATCGGCGACATGGTGACCCAGATTGCCGAGAAAATACCGGACGCAAAGGTATCGGCTATCCAGCAGGTGGTGGAAGGCCGGCTCAAGGCCCTGGACCAGTTCAAGAGATTCTCCTATGCCATGGCCGGGGTGGTGGTCTTCATCGGTTCTCTGATCGTCTTCGTCACCATGATGGGGAGTGTCAACGAACGGACCACCGAAATCGGGGTATTCCGGGCTATCGGGTTCCGCAAGTCCCATATCATGCGGATCATCCTGCTGGAAGCTGCTCTGGTCAGCCTGTTGGCCGGTTTCCTCGGGTATGCGGTCGGTATGGGTGGAGCGAAACTGGCATTGCCGCTCATGGCTGAGAGCAAGAATGCCCACCTTGTCTGGGATACGACCGTGGCCTTTGGTTCCATCGGGCTTTCTGTGGCACTGGGGCTTCTGGCGAGTCTTTACCCGGCGCTGCACGCCAGCAAGATGGACCCGACCGAAGCGTTGCGGGCACTTTAATACGAGGAAATTATGGCACTTATTGAGATAACTAAGGTAAAGAAGCAATACTCCAGCGGTGATGATGTCGTTGAGGCATTGCGCGGAGTGGACATCAGCATCGAGGCAGGCGAATTCATCACCATCATGGGGCAGTCCGGTTCGGGGAAAAGCACCCTCCTCTCCGTACTCGGCGGGATGAACCACCCCACCACGGGCGATGTGGAGATGGCCGGCGTCAAGCTGTATCAATTGCCCGGCGAGAAACTGGCCGACTTCCGCGCGCAGAACCTGGGCTTTGTCTTTCAGTCCTTCCATCTGATCCAATATCTGACCGCCATCGAGAACGTCATGCTGCCGTTGGCCATTGTCAAGATGAGTACGCTGGCCAAGAGAACTGCAGCGCGTACCGCCTTGGAGCGTGTCGGTCTCGGTGCAAAGCTGGATCGTTTGCCCAATCAACTTTCCGGTGGCGAGCAGGAACGGGTGGCCATTGCCCGCGCCATAGTCAACAACCCCCATATACTCCTGGCGGACGAGCCGACCGGGAACCTGGATTCAAAGACCAGCGAAGAGGTCATGGCGCTGTTTAGGGAACTGAACGATGCCGGCCAGACCGTTGTCATGGTGACCCACAACCCGGAAAACGGGGCCTACGCTGACCGGACCATCAGTCTGCGAGACGGCATGGTTCTGGGGGCCTGAACTGATTATCAATGCAGACAGTTGAATTTATAATCAAATTGTTGGAGGTGTATGTATGTCATTAATAATAAGCAATATTACGGGCCTGATTGGGAAAACCCCTTTACTAAGGCTTACACACGTGACATCTGGTCTTAGTGCCAACGTTATTGCCAAACTTGAGTCTTTCAATCCCGGCGGCAGTGTCAAGGACCGGGTAGGTTTTGCGATGATCCGGGACGCGGAGGCCAGTGGTCACATCACAAAAAATTCGGTAATCATAGAACCGACCAGCGGCAACACAGGAATTGCCCTGGCTTTTGTCTGTGCTGCCAAGGGATATCGCTTGATTCTTACCATGCCGGAAACCATGAGCATTGAGCGTCGGACCATCCTCAGTGCGTACGGCGCCGAACTGGTCTTGACTCCGGGCGCTGATGGGATGAAGGGTGCCATAAAGAAGGCAGAGGAACTTGCCGCCGAGATCCCCAATTCATTCATTCCCCAACAGTTCAAGAATCCGGCAAATCCCCATATACATCGCTTCACAACCGCAGAAGAGATCTGGAATGACACTGACGGGAAAGTCGATATACTTGTGGCTGGCGTCGGCACTGGGGGGACCATAACCGGGGTCGGCGAAGTATTGAAAAAACGTAAGCCCGATGTGAAGGTAATTGCCGTAGAGCCTGCCGACTCTCCGGTGCTTTCGGGGGGGCAGGCCGGTCCGCACAAAATTCAGGGCATCGGAGCCGGCTTCGTTCCAGAGGTGTTGAATAAAGAGATAATTGACGAGATTGTTACCGTAAGCAATGAGGATGCTTATGAAACAGCTCAACGACTTGCCCGAGAAGAAGGGGTCCTCGCGGGAATATCGTCAGGCGCCGCAACTTTCGCAGCATTGCAAGTTGCCCGCCGACCTGAAAACAGCGGGAAAATGATAATCGTAATTTTGCCGGACACGGGAGAACGCTATCTGAGCATGGTTCTCTTTCAAAATCAATAACAGCATGATCGGATTTATGTGAAACAATTTATTCTTGTGCTAATAGTTCTGTTGAGCGTCCCGATTTTGGCTCAGGCGGACAATAAACTTCCGGTCGAGAACGGTGTCGTCACGTCGGGAATAGGTTGGCGGCTTGACCCCTTTGGCAGCGGCAAGCTCGCCTTTCATCGAGGAATCGATGTCGCAGTTCCGATCGGTACACCGGTCCATGCCACCCGGAAGGGACGAGTTGTGTTTGCAGGTGAGCGTCGCGGATATGGTGCAACTGTCGTTGTCGAACACATCAATGGCGACCGCACCCTGTACGGTCACAATTCCATTGTCAGGGTAAGTGTCGGCGACCTGGTGGAAACAGGGACGGTGCTGGCATTTTCCGGGAACAGCGGCAGATCTACCGGTCCCCATGTGCATTTTGAGCAGATTGCAAGCGGCCGCCTCATTCCGGATCAAGAAGAGATAGAGAAGGAAGGTTCTGCTGGTCTGCAGCTTGCTGAAGACAACAATCAGCGCAAACTGCTGGAGCAGAGAATGGATGAATCGATAAATTCCATATTCAGGACTCTCGGCAGCTCTGGAACCGGCGGGCAAGGAGGCTGAGAGCCTGTAAAAACAAGCCATTACTTAACAAGGCAAAGGAGCAACCGTGACTGATACCATCAAAGCCTCAGTAGAGCATCTCATCTCAACTGTTAAATCGAATCCCAAGCTTGCCAATTCAGTATTCCGCGCCTCAACATATTCCGACAACCCGGACTTCGCGGTACGCTCGGAGGTACGCGGCTTCACCGTTCCTATTGACGAACCACGGGATCTGGGAGGCACCGATACGGCTCCCAATCCGGTAGAGCTTCTACTGGCCGCCCTGGGAGGTTGCCAGGAGATTGTTTATCGGGCTTTTGCAGCGGTTATGGGCATTGAGATCGAGAGGATCGAAGTTCACGTAAAAGGCAATCTTGATCTCCATGGTTTCCTGGGTTTGGCTGAAGTACCCGCCGGTTTTTCCAGCATCAGTTTCACAACTCGAATTGTTTCGTCTGACTCTCCAGAGCGCATAAGTAGGCTTGCCGCACTGGTAGAGAAACATTGCCCGGTTCAGGATACCTTTGCTCGCCCCATACCGGTTAGCGGAAAAGTGGAACTTATGCAACCTGGTGATCCTGCCGGAGCGGTCGAAATAATAGCCTCTTCATAACAAGTATATTCAGGTGAAAAGAAACATCCATCCTAATCGAGGAAAGCAGACACTTCATGGAAAGGTCGACGCCCATCCGTTTACTTGCTCTGACGACATTTATCGTCGGTATCAGCCTTCTCCACTATCTGACGCCACTTCACCTTCCTTACCTTCATGACATCTTCCAGCGTCTCTATTATCTGCCGATTATTCTGTCGGCGCTCTGGTTCGGTTTCAGGGGTGGATTGCTCTGCGCGATCATTGTGAGCATTGCCTATGCTCCCCATCTCCTTTTTCAGTGGGGTGCGCACCTGACCATGGAGATGGAGAAATATCTCGAAATTCTTTTGTACAACGTCGTTGGCGGAGTGACGGGACTGCTATCACAGCGGGAGCGGGAGCGAACGGTAGAACTGCAGAAAACCGCCCGTGGACTTGAGGAGTCATACCAGAAACTGCAGCACCAGTCAGAGAGCATAATTGCCATAGAAGAGCAGTTGCGCCGAGCCGAAAAACTTTCGACCCTGGGAGAAATGGCGGCAGTGCTGGCCCATGAAATCCGCAACCCGCTGGGGTCAATCCGGGGTACTGCCGAGATACTTAAGGACGACTACAAGCCCGGCGACCCCAAGCACGAGTTCATCGAGATCCAAATCAAGGAGACGGAGCGGTTGAACCGGGTGGTGGAGGATTTTCTGCACATGGCGCGGCCGCAACCGATAGACATGAAGCCATGCCCGGTACAGGAGGAGCTGGAAACGATTGTTACCCTTGTGACGAATGTTGCCAAAGAGCGACAGATCCAGCTGGAATTGCAGGCACCGTCATCTCCGGTGGTCATTAGTGCCGACGGAGAGAAGCTCCGGCAGGCATTTCTCAACATCGTCATCAACGCTTTACAGGTCACGAAGCCCGGCGGCAGTGTGAGCATCTCGACGAGAACATTCCCGGACGGCTTGTGCGAGATCAGTTTCCGCGACACCGGCCCGGGAATGGATGAAGAAACAAGGAAGCGGATATTCGAGCCCTTTTTCACCACCAAACCGGATGGCACCGGCCTGGGGCTGGCGATCACCAAGAAAATTGTCGAGAGCCATGGCGGCACATTGCTGGTGGAAAGCGTCGTGGGGCAGGGAACGACCGTGACGATCAGATTGCCGCAACAGACAGGAGAGCAATCATGAAGCAGAAAATACTGGTTATAGATGACGACGACTCGCTGCGGAGGGTGCTGGAATACAACCTTCAGGAAGATGGTTATGAGGTCCAGGCCGCTTCCTCCGGCGAGGAAGGGCTGTATTGGTTCGGCCAGTCCCGTCCCGACCTGGTAATTACCGACATGAAGATGTCTGGCATGGACGGGCTGATGGTCCTCAAATCCATCAAGGAGCGGTCGCCAGAGACGCTGGTCCTTGTCATAACCGCCTTCGGCACCGTTGATGTTGCCGTTGAAGTCATGAAGGCCGGAGCCTATGACTACATCACCAAGCCGTTCAACCGGGATGCGCTCAGGCTGACGGTCAAGAAGGCCCTCCAGTTTACCGGCCTAGCTGAAGAAAACAGAAGACTGAAAAGCGAACTGAGCGACAAAGCCGATTTTCGCACTATTGTCGGATCATCCAGGGAGATGGAAAAGGTATTTGACGTGATTCGCAAAGTTGCCGATACCGATACCTCCATTCTGATCACCGGCGAATCGGGCACCGGAAAGGAATTGGTTGCACGTTCAATTCATGCCAACAGCTACCGCCGTGACGCGCCGTTTGTCGCCATAAACTGTGCTGCCATTCCCCGCGAGCTCCTGGAAAGCGAACTTTTCGGCCACACCAAAGGGGCGTTTACCGGAGCGGTGAAGGACAAGCCCGGCAAGTTCCAGCTGGCCGATGGAGGGACACTGTTTCTTGATGAGGTGGGTGAGCTGCCGCTGGAACTACAGCCTAAGCTGCTGCGGGCGCTCCAGGAGAAGGAAGTGGAACCGGTGGGGGGTACAAAGGTCCAAAAAGTGGATGTCCGAATTGTCGCTGCAACCAATCTGGACATCGACAAGGCCATCGCCGGCGGCACATTCCGCGAGGATCTTTATTATCGCTTGTCGGTGATCCCGATTCATCTGCCACCGCTTCGGGAGAGGCGCAAGGACATCCCGCTTCTAATCAGATATTTTTGCGGTAAACATGGCAGCGAAAAGGTCACTTTTGACAAGGACGTCCTCGAAACCCTGATCATGTATCCCTGGCCTGGCAATGTGCGGGAGTTGGAAAACACGGTGGAACGTCTGCTCATCATGAGGAATGGTGATGTGATCAGCTTTGACGAGTTACCGGAGAAATTCCAGGACGCCGCTCCGTGCGGAAATGCAAATATCAAACTGCCGGACGAGGGGTATTCTCTTGAGCAACTTGAACGCGAGGTTGTCGTCCACGCCCTGGAGCGCAACAGCTGGAATCAGACGGCGGCGGCTCGCTTCCTCAGAATTCCCCGTCATACTCTTATATACCGCATTGAAAAGTACGGGATCACTTTGCCGGGTCATTGAAGCCAAGGTCAACCTATTAACTTGTAGAATATTCTTTGTGTCTGAGGGATATTCTCTGGTTCCCGCAGTTCACTTTTTGTAAATAGCCTGTTAAATCAGACTGATAGGATTTGGTACAATATGTGTAATCATCGAGTCTGTATTTCCTCTTACGGTCAGGAGTTACCATGAAGAACCTTAGCGCGCTTGCCGTACTGCTGCTCATATCGCTTTTTCCCGCAATGAGCCGGGCGGAAGAAGCGAAACAGCCTGCAGAAGACCTGCCAGCCCTTGTTGCAACGGCACTCTCCAATAATCCCGAATTGAAGTCTTCCCAGTCCCGCTGGCAGATGTATGCCAGCAAAGCAAAGCAGGCCGGAGCCCTGGAAGACCCCATGTTCATGTTCAAGCTCCAGAACATGCTCGTCCGCGATCCGCTGGTGTTCAACAAGGACCCCCAGTCCGCCAAGGTGATCGGCATCTCCCAGCAACTCCCCTTCTGGGGGAAGCGGGCGCTCAGGGAAGAGGTCGCCCGGTACGAAGGGGAATCGTACAAGTGGGCCGTTGAGGAGCGCAAGCTCGAGCTGGCCCGGATGGTGAAGGAGACCTATTACCAGCTCTGGGCCGTGGACAAGGCACGCGAGATTGTCGAGAAAAACCTGCGTCTCCTCGCCGACTTCGCGACCATCGCGGAATCCAAGTATTCCGTGGGGCAGGGGGTGCAGCAGGATATCTACAAGGCCGGGCTGGAAAAGTCCAAGATGCTCGACATGCAGATCACCCTCAAGCAACAGCGGAAGAGCCTGGAAGCCAATCTCAACTATCTCCTCTATCGTCCCGGAGATACACCGGTCGGCCCCCTCGCCGACTTCACCCTGCCGCCGCTCCAACTTTCGATCGAGCAATTGAACGAGTCCGCCCTC
Source organism: Deltaproteobacteria bacterium (assembly GCA_021848385.1). GTDB lineage: Bacteria > Desulfobacterota > Desulfuromonadia > Geobacterales > Geobacteraceae > Geomobilimonas. The sequence goes on along the minus strand of JAJZUQ010000073.1, from coordinate 421 downwards.
AAGAGCCGCCCCCAGGTAAAGAGTCTCACCATGCTGACTGAAAAGGGAAAGGCCTCTCGCCGCCTGGCGGAGAAGGAGTTCTATCCCGACTTTAACCTCTCCTTCGAGTACATGTTCAAGGAGAGGGTGGCCACCGACATGGTGAGCGATCCCGGCTATGACATGTTCACCGTCGGCCTGACCTTCAACCTGCCGTTCCAACTGGAGCGGCGCCGGGCCATGCTGGTGGAGTCCACCTCCGAAACGAGCATGGCGACGGAGGAACTGAACGGGCTCAAGAACAGCATCAGGTATTCCATCAACGATACCCTTGCCCAGATGGAACGTCGCCAGAAACTGATTGAGTTGTACAAAACCGGCATCATCCCCCAGGCGGAGCAGTCCCTGGAGTCGGCGGTCATCGGCTACCGGGTGAACAAGG
>JAJZUQ010000072.1 GCA_021848385.1 Deltaproteobacteria bacterium | reverse complement strand
CGAGGAAAGCCTCACCAGGATGAAGCCGGGAGAGGTGAGCGACCTGATCAACACCCCCACCGGCCTCCATATCCTGAAGCTGGAGGCCCGGATTCCCGGTACCCCGAAGCCGTTCGAACAGATGAAGGGGGAGATCGAGGATATCCTCTACAGGAAGAAATCGGAGGAGCGCTTCAACCAATGGGTCGCCGATCTCCGCAAGGGGGCGGCGATCGAGATCAAGGCGGGACCGGGGAGCGGGGACCAGGGACCGGGAAAACCTTGAGCCTTCTCACAACCCCTTTTTCCTGAGCTCCTCCAGAAGCGCCTTCTGCTCGGCGGTGAGGCTCTCCGGAACCGTGACGCCGACCCGGACGTACAGGTCCCCCTTCCCCCCCTTGCCCAGGTGGGGAAAGCCGAGCCCCTTGAGCCGGATCTTCGTCCCGGGCTGGATGCCGGCGGGGACCTTGATCCGCTTCGTTCCTTCCGGGGTCGGGACGTCGAGGGTGGTCCCGAGGGCGGCATCGCTGAAGCGCACGGAGCGCTCCACCACCACATCGTCCCCCTCGCGGCTGAACACGGGGTCACCCGCCACCTGCACCACGAGATAGAGGTCGCCGGTCGGACCGCCGCCTCTCCCTTGTCCCCCCTTGCCGGCCACCCGGAGCCGGGCGCCGCTCTCCACCCCCGCCGGGACCTTCACCGAGAGCTCCTCCCGTTTGCCGTCCCGCATGAACGCCACCCGCTTCTCGCAGCCGTCGTAGGCCTCGCGGAAGGTGACCCGCAGCTCCATGGAGAAATCCTCCCCCCGCTGGCGCCCGCCGCCGAAGCCGACCCCCCCCTGCCGGAAGCCGCCGCCGAAGATGCGGGAGAAGATGTCGTCGGTGCCGAATCCCATATCCTTGAAGATGTCCCCCACGTCGAAGCCGCGGAAGATATCCTCCTGGGAATAGCGCTGGTGGAAGCCGCTGGAGCCGAACTGATCGTACTGGGTCCGCTTCTGGGGGTCGGAGAGGACGGCGTAGGCCTCGTTGATCTCCTTGAACCGGTCCTCGGCCTCCTTGTTTCCCGGATTCTTGTCGGGATGATACCTGACGGCGAGCTTGCGGTAGGCCTTCTTGATCTCCGCTTCCGTGGCCCCCTTCTTCAGGCCTAGCACCTCGTAGTAATCCGTATGAGCCATGGCGGTCCTTTCTCACTGAAGTCGGCGCTTTGAATGTAATCGCAGTTCCCTCCCCTGTCAACATCACGCCTTTTTTTCCTTGACAGGGAACCTTCGCGACTCTAACATTTAGGCATCCGAACATTTCGTTTGCCGCTGAGAATGCCATGGAACGAATCGAACGCATCGCCCAGCTCTACCCGGTCATCATGCGGGTCATGGGACGGATCAGGAGCCTGGTCCACGAGGGGATGGACCTGACCTACAACCAGTACAAGATGCTCCTCACCATCTACGACAAGGGGAGCTGCCCCCTGAACCTCCTGGCAAGGGAGCTGGAGATCGCCATGAGCTCGGCCAGCGAGATGGTCGACCGGCTCGTGAACCTGGGCTTCGTCTACCGGGCGGTGGACGAGGGGAACCGCCGCCAGGTGATCATCTACACCACCGGCAAGGGGGAGGAGCTGATCCGGGAGGTCCGGCGGGGGATCGTGGAGAACTACCGCTCCCTCCTCGCCCGCCTTCCGGAGGGGGACCAGGAGCGACTCGTGGGGGCCTTCGAAACCCTGGCCGAGGTCCTCGGCAAACTCAACTAGGGGCATGGCAAAGCGAAACGCATCGTCAGGAAACACAAGGAGAGACTGACATGAAAAAGGCTATCGTCGTCGGAGGCGGCATCTCGGGCCTGTCCACCGCATACCTGCTGCGCAAGCGCGCCCGGGAGGCGGGAATCGAGCTGGACGTGACGCTCCTGGAGAAGGAGGAGCGGGTCGGCGGCAAGATCTGGAGCATCAGGGGGGAGGGATACCTCTGCGAGTGGGGGCCCAACGGCTTTCTCGACTCCAAGCCCCAGACCCTCGACCTCTGCCGGGAGCTGGGGGCGGCGGAGCGGCTCCTGCGGAGCAACGACAACGCCCGCAAGCGCTTCATCTACACCGGGGGCGCCCTGCACCGCCTCCCCGAAAACGGCCCCATGTTCCTCAGGAGCGGGCTCATCTCGTGGCCCGGGAAGCTGCGCCTCGCTCTGGAGCCGTTCATCCCGAAGCGGAGCGACGGCGCCGACGAGACGCTGGCCTCCTTCGGGCGCCGCCGCCTGGGGGAGGAGGCCCTCCAGAAGCTCATCGCCCCCATGGTCTCGGGGATCTTCGCCGGCGACCCGGAGACCATGTCGCTGCGCTCCTGCTTTCCCCGCATCGCGGAACTGGAGGAGGAGTACGGGAGTCTCGTCGGGGCGATGATCAAGCTGGCGAAAAAGAAGAAAAGGGAGGCGGCCCAGGGGAAGGCGGTAGCGGGCGCCGCCGGCCCAGGCGGGGTCCTTACTTCCTTCCGCAACGGCATCCAGGAGCTGACCGACACCCTGGCGGAAGAGCTGGGCCCCGAGACCATCGTGACGGGACAGGCCGTGACGGCCCTCGCCCGGGGAGGAAGCTCACCCTGGCGGTTGCGCACCGATGCCGTCGACATCGACGCCGACGTGGTGATCCTCGCCTCCCCCGCCCACGCCGCCGCCGCCATCCTCGCCGACGTGGACTCCGCCATGGCCCGGGTGCTGGGGGAGATCCCCTACGCCTCCATGACCGTCGTCTGCTTCGGCTACGAGCGGGAACGGATCGCCCGCGACCTGGACGGCTTCGGGTATCTCATCCCCAAGGGTGAGGGGATGAACACCCTCGGCACCCTCTGGGATTCCAGCATCTTCGAAAACCGCGCCCCCGAGGGGCGGGTGCTTCTGCGGAGTATGCTCGGCGGCGCCTGCTTCCCCGAGTATGTGAAGCTCCCCGACGACGAGGTGCTGCGCAGGGTGCAGGAGGACCTCCGGACCATCATGGGAATCACGGCCGAGCCCTCCTTTGCCCGGATCTTCCGCCACCCCCAGGCGATCCCCCAGTACACCACCGGCCACGGCAAGCGCCTGGCGGCCCTCCAGGAGCAGGCCTCGGCCCACCCGGGGCTCTTTCTCACCGGCAACTCCTACCGGGGGATCGGCCTGAACGACTGTGCCGCCGCCGCCAACCGCACCGCCGACGAGGTGATCACCCACCTTCTTTCCCGATGAAATCGACGAAGGGGAGCTCCCCCGTGGCAGCTCCCCTTTCTTCATGCAAAAGCATCAGATGCACCAAAGACATATCCCGATCACCGAATGTGAGCTCTTCGGTCTTCTCTTCGCTGATCCCCATCTTTTGGCCCTACTTACGTACCTATCTCCGAGTCTTTTTAGCTACGTTGCAATTTAATTTAATGAAATCAAGCACGACAGCATTATTCCCGGAAGAGTTCCATGAGTTTTTCCTGGAATAAACCCATTTGAAGCTATGCTTTCCACTTGCAACTGCAAAACTAGCCCAAGCCATGGGACTCTGCAAAGTCGACTCAAGGTTTTCAATTCCATCAATGTAAAAACGAAGCGCTGAGTAATCATTGGATGATCCGTCGACCTCGTACAGGAATTGCACGGTGCCATTTGTTACACAGTTATACGTCACCTCCATGACAGCATTCTGTCCGTATTGGAGTGAACTCGGCGACTTGGCGCCATACGAAGCATTGTAGCCTATCCCTGGAACAACCGACCACATCCCTTCTCCACTCAAAACCCAAGGCAGTTTGCTCAGGTCACCGGTCTCGAAGTCTTCCACTACATTGAGCTGTATCGGCGAATTTCCCACGGTAAATGCAAGCGACGAGAACCCGGTGTTTCCGGCGATATCGGTTGCCCCCACAAAGATGGTGTGATTCCCGGCAGACAGATCGAGGAAATCACCTGAATAGGCTTGCACGACCTTCCCATCGACTCGGACCTCAACCGTTACCGGATTCTGGTCGCTTACGCTGAACTGGAGCATTGGTGCAGTAGCATAAGCTGCATTGACGGCGGGAGACGTTATCGTCACTACCGGTCGTGATTGTTCAATGGTTATGTTTTTGTAAATCACGTCAGAACCATAACCATCAAAGCCGTAAAAGGTTACGATGTTGTCTCCCTCCCTGAAAAGGCCGGGGTCCAATGGATCGGAACTCCATGTGGTCGGCGTCGGGTACTGAACCTGAAGCGGAAAGTCGGGCAAGCTCAAAGAGACGCCCACATTCTCGCTTCTTGTACCCGCCAGAGAATCCATGCCCTTATTCATCAACAACCTTACAGGACTCATCGTTGCCAAGGGGGGGCGTGTGATTACCGCAACATCAATTATCTTCGTCTCACCATCGGCGACATCAACGCTTTGTATGGTATCACTGAAAATTGCGTCAGGTGATGATTTGAACAGCAAGTCCCATCTTCCGGCGCCAACCCCCACGCTGTACGTTCCATCAGCGTCTGCCTTTAGAACTCTTACCGTGCCGGCTTGACCGTTGATGGCACCCTTCACCCTGATCTCGGCATCTCTGAGCGGAATATCACCCGGGCCCGTCAAGCGTCCCTCGATCCATGCTGTCACTTTCCCGGCGGTAAGATTATTCCCGGAAAGGGAATTACTCGACGTCGAGAACGGGTATTGGAATGCACCGACATATCCGCTGTAGTCCTGATTGATGCCCATGTTCCATTTGTCTCCAAGCCCAAGCCCAAGGGAATAGTTTCCATCGGAATCGGTAAGCGCACCTCCCCGTGGCCCATTGCTCTCACTATACTGATCGAACATATAGTTCTGCTGTCTCCCCTCGATCGGCACTCCACCAAGGGGATTGCCCGAAGGATCGGTGACCCTTCCGGTCACGAATACTTCCGGCCGCGGCAGCTTGAACTCGATACTGGCGCTGTAACCCGGTAGTGACACCCTGTCCACTCCCCGTTGAATGCCGAGGTACCCTTTAGTTGACGGGTTGGGCGTGGTGAGATCGAAGGAAGAGGTGATTTCATACTGACCGGCGGGGAGCGTGAGATCGAAGCTGCCATTACTGTCTGTAATGGCGACACCGGTGTAATCGGAGCTCAAGGCAACTATCCATACGCCGTCAACTCCGGTGGTACCCGTTGTGTCAGTGACCTTTCCATAAAGACGATTGTCTCCCTTAACGAGGGCGACGTCCAGGCCAAAAACGGTCTGGCCAGAGGCGATTGTCACTGCGGGAATGGCGTTTCGTGCCGCATAGCCATATGCGTAAGGCACCAGATAATACTGCCCCGGGTAGTCGACAGCGACTGAATAGTTGCCAGTTCCGTCGGCGACGGTATATCCAACATGGCGCTGCCATTTGTCCAGCAGTCGGACGAGCGCACCGGGGACGGGACCGGCGCCGTCTGAGACGAGACCATGAATGGCTTGCGGTCTGCTGACCGGCGTTACGTTGAAAGCGGCAACGGCGGTGGTGGTTCCACTCGCCACCCGGAAGAGATACCGTCCAGGGGCGTGATAGACATCGTTGGTCATGAGATAATTCAGTGACGTCCGTATGGTGGCGTCAGCCATGCCGTCTTCGTCGCCCTGGACGTTGGGGTTGGTAGAAGGTGTTCCGTCGGTTACCCGGAAAGACCGGATCACATAGTCTCCGGTATCGATTACGTCGTTCTGGTTGGCATCCACGAACTGCTCGACGACCACCTCGCTGCCTGAGGGACTTAGATTACCGATGGTCAGCGCCACATTACCCCGGTAATCGGCGGCAATCGTACCCTTCGAAAGCGCGATGGCCACTCCGGGTTTGTAGTCAATCGTCACGGACGCCAAACTGTTGTTGCCGGCCTGGTCAGTGGCGGTAACGGTAATGGTATTGAGGCCTGCCGCCAGGTTGCTTACCATGCACTGCCATGTGGTCTGTGTCGGGTAAATTACGGTTCCAATTGATGCCGTGCCATTGGTAGAGAGCGTTATGACACTTCCTACCTCAGTTGTGCCGGAAAGGGTCTGGTTCGCTACGCTGGTCGGTATGGAGACAGGATTGATCGACAGGCTTGGCGGCACGGTATCGACAGTGAATGGACTATCCGCGGAGCTGCTATTCCCGGCAGTATCCACGGCGTCGATGTAGAGGGTATGGCTGCCGTCAGCCAAGGGACCGAGAGCGCTACCAGAGAATTTTGAAATAACCACATTGTCCAGTCTGACCGTCGCGGTTCCCTCGTTGACGGTGTAATTCAGAATTGGCGAGCTATTCTTGACGAAGCCTTTCGGGGACGTGATCTGAATCACCGGTGGCGTAGAGTCGCGGGTAACCGTTGCATTTGCGGTGGAGCTTAAGCCGCCGGCATCGGTGGCTTTTACGGTAAAGTGTGTCACCCCTTCCGGCAATCCGGACACTGTGCAACTCCATGTGGAGGCAGTTGGGTAGGCCACAGATCCGATAAGTGCTGCCGTATCCGCGGTTACCGTCACCATCGCCCCTTCTTCCATCGTGCCAGTAAGGGTTATGACCTCAGAATTGGTTGGACTCTCAACGGGAGTAACGGTAACAGTTGGAGGGATCGTATCGGGCAATAGTTGCTTCAGTTGCATGATGAACAGGTTCTTGTTACCTGGTGATGATGTGCCCAAAATGCTGCCGTAAGTATCTCCGAGCAGATAAACATTCCCATCTGGATCGACGGTGATGTCCGCAGGATAATCATTATTGTCATTACCAATTTGAGTCGACCAGAGTTTTTTTCCGTTCACGTCGAACTTGACGACGAAGATATCGCTGCCTCCCCGATAAGAGTTCCCATCGAAGATACCACTGGCATAGCCTGTTATAAAGACATTGCCGGTTGCATCCAGTGCCAGACCCCAAACATCATCTCCAGCTGTTTCCATAGCACTGATCCATTGTTGATTGCCTGCTCCATCATATTTGGCCAGAAAAAGATTCCACCCAGTGACGGTAACGCTCCCCGTGACATAACAGTTCCCTGCGCCGTCTACTGCGACGCTATAACCTGAACCAGCGTGTTGCGAATCTATGATTTTAGTCCACTGCACCACACCGCTCGTATTATACTTGACCAAGAATGGGCTATTGTTGGCAGCCAAACCATTCAACCCGCTTTCGGTTTCCCCTGTTATATAAATGTTTCCACTTTTATCGAGCGCAATATCGTAAGAACCATCGTATCCTTTCTGACCAGATAGTTTTGTCCACTGTTTAACGCCATTAGTATCGTATTTAGCTACAAAAAAATCATTGACCCCACCAAATGTTTTATTATCTACTGATCCTGCAGCATCTCCTGTAATTAACACATTACCGTTCTCATCGACGGCAATGTCGCTGAGATAATCTTCATTACTAGAACCAAGTTGTTGAGTCCACAATTGATTGCCTGTACTGTCAAATTTAACAACGTTGACATCGGTTAAATTAGTGCCACTTGCAGTAACAGGATCATATTCCGTCGTCCACGCAAGGTAGATATTTCCTGTTGTATCTACCGCTATCCTACTGCCATATTCTACGTTAGTGGTGCCAATAAGCCACGCCGGCCCAAGTTTGTTTCCCTGAGCATCAAATTTCATGACAAAAACATCTGTCTGACCTTGAATAGTCTTTCCGTCAAGCCCCCCCGAGGTCGTGCCGGTTACATAATAGTTCCCAGCTCCATCTCGCACGAAATCAGAAACCGTATCACCAACAATCAAGGAATTCGACATCTGAATGAGACTATCGCGGGTAAAACCGGCGTGCTGTGCCCATGATGTTCCGTAGGGAAGTTCTCCCACCGCAGCACCTTCAGCAAAGATAGCCACTTCTGCAAACCGGCTGCTGCCAGCTTCATTGGTCACCTCTACCCTGACAAAATTCAAGCCCGGAGAGAGACTATCAAGAGGGAAACCAGAATGCTTGAATACTTCAACACCGTTAACTCTGACCTTCACTGTACCATCGCTGACCGTATAGATCAGATTTGGCTTCTCCAGATAAGTTTGCCCCTCTACAGGGGAGACGATCTGAACGATCGGAGCAACGGTATCCAATACTACCGTTGCCGCGGCGCTGTCCGTAAAGCCGAGGCTGTTCTTTGCTGTCACAATGACCAGATTGGCCCCTTCGACAAGCCCGTTAAACGTACATTGCCAGCTACCAGGCGTTGGGTACGTGACGGTTCCGGGAAATGCACCCGGGTCCAACTTGACTGTTATCAGGGCACCGGTTTCCATCGTTCCGGAAATGCTCGCAGTGCCAGAGTTTACTTGGAAGGTATTCTTATCAAAAGCAACCTGGGGCAGGCGCGGGTCACGCAATTTGTCTATGTAAACACTATCTCCTGGAGCTACTGGAACATCCCACGATAGATAAAGGTATCCATTTGCCCCCAGCAGTAGACGATCAATACAGCTGAACGATCCGTGATCGATCTCCTTTGTCCAAATTTGATTACCACTTATGCCGTATTTCGTGACAACATCATGTCCGTCAATTTCGAATGCCGCATAAAAAACACCATTTTTCTCAGCAATAATAGCGTGGCCTTTATCGGACAAAGAGCTACCTAACTGTCGGGTCCATAGTTTAGTGCCACTGCTATCATATTTCACCACATATGCATCAGAAGATCCCAAGTTTGTGTTGCCGTCCAGGCCACCACCGGTCTCGCCAATGACGTAAACACCTCCAAGCGAATCGACCGCCACGCCATGCGCCCAGTCAGTTTGACCCGTCCCCTCCTGTCTCACCCACTTTACAACCCCGTCGGTATCAAATTTATACAGGAAATAATCAAAGCCACCTGCATTTGGAGTATCACTAAGGGTTCTATCGGTAGGGCCAGCCACGTAAACATTGCCATCATCATCCACTGCAAGGCCAGTTGGCATTTGTGCCAAAAAATCTTTAATTAACAAATTGGAGTAAAAATTTTGGATCGGTAATTGACGTGCCCATTGTATAGACCCCTTTTTGTCCAATTTGGTCACGAACAGGTCCACCGTAGAGCTTAGTGAAAATTGAACCCGCGCCAGATCCCCAGTAGTCATTCCAGTTAGGTAAACATTGTCGTTCTTGTCGACCGCAATCCCTTGAGCCGCTTCGGTAACATTTGAGTCGAACAAATGCATCCACTGTTGCACACCTTGCGAGTCGTATTTGACCAGGACTGCATCAGTAGCATTATTGAAATTGCAGCCAGCCGCATAAACACTTCCCTCCGAGTCAATGGCAATATTTCTGACTTCGTCCATGGGTACAACACTCTGCCATAGCTTCTTCCCAGAACTATCCAGTTTCTGGAGTCCCTCATTTTGTATTACAACATAGTAGTTCCCGAATTTATCAATAGCTGTCGGATCAGTTTTGTGCAGGTAAAGACTCAAAGCATTTTCATAGGGGGCCTCGGTGCCAGTGTAAACTGTGAAAGATACTTCGGCAAATCCGGTGTTAGTTCCGTTGGTGGATTCAACTCTCACGGTATGGCTGCCATCGGAAAGAGTACCGAGATAACCGCCGGAGGTTGTACTGACGGCAACCCCATCCACCATAACCTTAACCGTACCGCTGTCAACGGCATAAATGAGACGCGGTGCATTTTCCCTTGTTACACCTGCGACGGGAGAGAAAATCCTCACCGCCGGGACCGGTTTGCTATCCAAAATCGTATATGTGTGTCGGCTGTTTGTTATCACAGCCTTCCGGTCTATTTCGTACAGAATAATATCCGGTTCGTATAAATCAATGACAACGGTTCTGTTTGGTCCGGGGGAAGGGTTATCAACGACTGAAATATCGATAAATTTAACTGTCTCACCGGGATTAAAGGTCAGTGTGCCCGGATTAAGAGTAAAATCGGCAGGACTAGAGGCTGTGCTCTTTATGCTTGCAGAATATGCAACTGTAACAGGCTCGAACCATGGTTTATCCAATGAGACAGGCACCTTGACTGATGTAACTGACTCTGACCCACTAGATACCGTTTGTGTGAAGCCTACCGTAGGTTTTTGGACATTATTTTCAATTTTTATCAAAATATAATTATTGTTTTCATTTGATTCGTTTACCGTGTTTACTGGATCGATCTCCATTTTGTAATAATGATGACTGTTATCGTTGATATTTAATGGGAATACCACTGTGGCTGAACCTTGAGCCGCTATAGCGATATTTGACTCCGCCACTTTGTTTAGGCCCTCATATAGCACTACAGTTGCACTTGGCACGTTAGTTCTGCCCAAATTTCTAATGATGCCATTGACTGTAACATTGGCTGGGATAGTCGTAATAGGATAGATAGTAGTCATAGCATTGCTATCGAACTCCAAGTCAGGGGCAAGATCAGTATCATCTCGCAACAATGCCTGTACTGCCAAGGCTGTTTGATAGGCACTTTCATTCCAACTGCCAGTAGCCGATTGGCTATTTCGAAGGTACTGAAGGCCGGCATAGGTCACAGCGCTCGAACCTCCACCCGCATCCAGTAAGGCAAGTACTGATTGCGCCGTATCGTATACTGTGCTCGGGCTGTTCCCGAACCCGCCATCGGCATTTTGTTTCCCAGTAAGAAATGCTCTGCCCAAGCTTATCTGGTTCTCCAAATCATAGCTTTTTCGATAGGTGTTAAAAATGCGAACAACCTCAGCTGTCGGTTGTATAGCACTGACCGTATCGTTGCCACTCCATCCGCCGTCGTTATTTTGGGTCCCTTTAAGATAGGCTAGTCCTGCATCGATTATTGCTTGGTCCGAGAATGAGGCTCTCGACAAAGCTCTCAGGGTCAAGGCGGTATCGATCGGATTACTTATGAAGCCACGACCGCTTCCCCATCCGCCGTCAGTATTGCGACGGTCAAGCAGTTGAGTAATATGCAGAGCACCGTTTCCGCCCCCGTTAGCGATTGCTTCCAGCCTGCGTGCCAGAAAGTCGGTGCTGGCGGACAAATTGGCCCCCAACCACTGGAGTCCGGCTGAGAACTGGAGCTGTGCTGCGGGGAATAGTTGAAGGGCGGTGATGGCCTCCGCCGTGTCCCGCTCGGTGGTAAGGGAGAAATCAGTCCAGCTGCCATCGGCCTGCTGGTGGGTGGTGAGCCACTTGATCCCGTCATCGATGGAGGGAGGGAGAACCCGCGGAGTGGAGGTGGGAGGGAGCACGCCAGGGTTGACAGGGATATCGTCCTTTGGAGTGGATGCTACTTGGACGAGCCCTTTTCCATCGGTGAGGACGGAGTAACGGGGAAGGAATCCGTTGCGGATGCTTTCGATGCCGTACAGTTCGTCGCCGGTAAAGGTGCCGGGGGCGGTAACAAATATAAAGGCAGTCTTGAACTGCTTCTGGGCGTCCTTGCTGCCAGGGATCCGTTCCCCTTCTGCCGCGATGATGTCGTCGATGGTGACGTAACGGGGGGTACCGGTGATCATGGCACCTACTTCCGGCATTTTGTTCGGATCGATTGACGGATTTTCGATGAGAAGCATGGGGGGGACTTGGGACTTGTCAATCATCCCCATAAGATAGAGATCGAGGGGGCTGTAGTACTTGCGGACGGCAACGGAGGTAAAGGTGCCATTGCCGTTATCTTGCCATTGGTTGCCGTACTCCAGGGATCCCTTGGTGTCGAGGAGGAAACTCCAGTGGGCGTCGTCCTTGCCGAGAAGCGCTTTGCTTATACTTCCTGCCTGGTCCTTGAACTTGACGTACGAGCCCCAACGGTGCAGCATCTCGTGGCCCAGAGTGTCAAGGGTGAATTCAAATTCGGGGGAGAGGGGATCAGTGGCGATTTTCGCGATATTCCCCATATCGATGGTGCCCTGCAGCTTTCCCGCACTTCCATAAAGGTGGGAGTTGTCGAAAATATCTTGGCCTATGCCACGGATGTCGTTCTTGATCTGGAGGTAGAAGGCCGCCGTGTCCGAAGTTAACGTGAAATCGAACTTGGTGAAGATGACGAGAAAATCGTAGTCGTCCTTATGGGTCTTGAAGAACTCCTGCGCAATCACCTGCCGCGGCACGGCGTTTATGGTGCCGTCAGCGTTGTGCTCATCGTAATTGCCGGTGACCTCCATGACGGTGACGTTGCCGTAGTCGCCGATCTGGCGGGCCGTGAAATCTTGGGCTTGAACCTCACTGTGAATGACGCTGAAGAAGCTTGCCAGAAGGAAGCTCAGAGCAACAGAAAGCCATTTGAGAGTTACCAAGCGCTCGGACGCCATCTTCTTCATCGTACAACCCTCCTGAGTGGGCAAATGCATCAATACATGAAAGTATAGTGTGATAGGCATATCCGTCAGACTGGATCTGCTTTACTGCGATTTTCCCGGTAGCGAATTCCCGAAATTCCCCGGAGCAATCAACACAGGGCGGACTTCCGGCGATTTCCGCAAACGCTCCACACTGGATTTACCGTTCTCTATCCGGATGATAACGGTCTCCGGCTCTTTATCAGCCTTATCCTCCAGCACAACACGCCCAGGTATGGCGGCCCCGGTTTTCTTGGACACGAAAATGAGGTAAATGTACGCGTTCAAGGAGGTCGTCAATGGCAAAGGATGTAAATGTCTCCGGTGCAGCGGAAGGAGAGCGTAGCTCGACTGGAGCG
>JAJZUQ010000012.1 GCA_021848385.1 Deltaproteobacteria bacterium | reverse complement strand
TTCCGATCTCCTATTACCTATGCAGGAGCATTTCTACTCTCCGGTAGGCGCCGGAGAAGCCCGTGCAAAAGGGAGGTGAATTGGGAAACCCGGCACGAATAGGGACTGCCACAGGGGCAGAAAAACCACTAACAAAGGAGAAGGACCATGATGAATGACGTTAGCTACATAGTACGGTCATTGGATGAGAATGGTGAATGCGTTGAAGTCATCTGCGACCATCGGGGCTGGGCCATCAAGTATGACGGTCAAATAGTTTACCACGCCCTGGACGGGAGGCATTTGCTGGCATTTCTTGGCGGCCTCGTCTCGCGTTACATCAAGTAATGTTAAAAATCGGTACTACGAGGGCCGCTATGGCGGCCCTCGTAGTTTTTTGCCATATTGATATAACAGCACACGAAAAGGCCCTCAGGAATTAGCCTGAGGGCCTTCGAAGTTATCCGCCGTAGTTAGCGAGTTTTCGCAGATCATTGTGTCCTAATGCAAGGATTCTCTCTTCCGGCGAGAATCCAGCCGCCTTCATCCTGAGATTGAATTCCGTCCGGTCGGCGTGAAGACTAAACCCCGCTTCCTTTTTTGTCATCCCGCAACACCTAAGTACATATTCAAGGTGATCATAGCCCTGATTGCGAGTCTTTCCTGGCGTGATGACTGACTTTACCTTCACCTCCGATCCCAGTTCTCTGGCCAGCTTCTTGTTGTCTCTTATATACTGTTGAGCCGCAATGGCTGTTGCCCGCTGTTCTCTGTCGAAGACGGGAATGAGCCGCAGCTTACCGTTCTTTGTCCAGATAGCAACGATGTATTCCTGTCCTGTCCGCATGGTCTTTACGTAGTCCCTCTCAAATGCCGCGTCTTTGCGATTGCCAGAGAAAGCGTAGCGCATTTGTTGAAAGCCTATCTGCCTGTATTCTCCGGCTTGCCGTACACCGACGGTCGTGTAAAGCTTCCCATCGGAACATTTTTTGAGGAATTCACAACTTGCGAGGCTCTCCTCCTTGCGCACGCCAGAATGGTAGGACATACTGGCGGCGATACCGGCAGCCTTGTCCTTGGCCTCAATCTTAGCCTGTAGCGCCATCCGAGCCTCCCATGATGTATGATGTTGGGGCTTCACCCGTTCGTTTCGCGTTCGGTAGTAGTCTTTAGTACCCATAGCGCCGCTATCGGACGATTTCCTTGGAATCATAGTCGGTTTACCAATGCCGGCTGACAACTTGCGGCAGGTACTATGCAACGATTCGAGCGCCGACTTCGACAGTCCTTCCTCCTTCGCCTCATCCATTATCGCCCGGTAAGTTTTCAGCTTGAGATCTCGGGCATCTTGATAACCGTTGGCTACCAAGTGTCTGGCGATGCGCGACATATTCGATTTGTGCCGCTTGTAGGTCTTCTCACCTTTGTTACGGGTTTCCGCCTTGCCGAAGTGTTGCCTGACCTGTGCCAACATCTTCTGCGCGTGTCGTGAGAGCTTGGGTTGATTTGCCAGTTTCATGTTGTGCCTCCATGTCTTGGTTTGGATATCGTGAGCGCCGCCCAGATGCTCCGCAGCTCTAACAGAGCTGTCGAGTATCCAGGCCCAAACCAGCCAGTCATTGAGAGCTTTCGCATCCGGTCTCCCGGTCGGCGGCGTTCCCGTGTGGTGAGCACGGGCTCCAATCCGATTCATGCGGGTTGCTTCGGCAGTTTTCCCCCTGCCGATTCTCACTCATTGGGGCACAACATTTCAGCAACGTCCAAGCGTCAGGTCGTTCTCCGTTCCGGCGACCTACAGGTGGTTACTGCTGATCGCATTCTTATGTAATCCGCTTGAGGCAGTTGTATTTCTCTTCGTCCTGTTAAGCGCAGGCGCTTTTTGACATCAGTGGAAATTATTCAATGATTTCAGTAAGTTACACGGCGTCTCTGCCGAAAATAAAATTCGGCAGAGACGCTTCGCTTTCAGGCGGAGCTCGCCCGTTCGCTTCGCATCCCGATTACGGGCTGCTTTGCTCGCTGCTTAGGTAGAGTTGGCTCGGATTTTTGCAGAATTTTACAAGGGGGGTGGTTCTACGCAGTATTTCGATTATTCACGTATCGCAATAGGCGAAACTTCAATTGTCCATGCAGGCATTTCCTCCTGCAATCCACTGTTGTTTCTGGATGAGCTTTGTGTCTGACGCTCAAGTAGGCGACGCAGTAGCCAAGCGAAACAGTCTCCGCTCACACATGCAAATTGTTTCGACTCACGGGGGGTAAAGCAAAGACAATATCCGTGCAAATTCGGAACAAACAGGATCACCAACAAGTGTTGCCGGGCGACGCAAGCATCCGCCAAGGGCATTCCATGTTGAAGTCCAACTGTCCATGTTAAGGTGCTGCAATCGGCAGCAAGGATTTCTGCGAGGAATGAGCTCGTGGGACAGGCATACTGCCTGTTGTGGTGAGGCGGCTGTTAACCGTGGAAATACGTCAACAATGTCCCGGTTTGGGAAAGAATGATGTCTATTTAGCATTATTTAATGAGAATGTCAAGCATAAAATTTTTGCATCTATTACCGCACTCTTGACTGTAGCTGTAGCGCTCGTGCTACACGCTACACTTGTTAACAAGCCAGGTCTATCTCATGCGTCCTTAAGACCTTCGAATGCAGCGCATTTCTCGCACCCTATACAGCAAAGTCGACTCTATAGCAAGGATAGACACGCCTTAAGCAAAAAAAATCCTACTCCTCGAAAAAAATGCTTGACCTACTTCGGCCGGCCGTTGTATGATATATATCATGAACAGCACCGGCAACCAAAACAACTTCATCAAAGATGAACTCCAGGCCATTCGGTCAGGTAGTCGCCGCTCTCCGTTCGAAATCGGCAGGCTGCTCGTACTGATCGAGCAAAATGAATACTGGAGCAAGGAGGGCGCCAAATCCTTCACCGACTGGGTAATCGGGAGATCCCATTTTACTTTCAGTCTCGGTCCAACCATGGTCTGGAGTTACCACCGTGCGGCGCGAACCTATGATGAGTATCTCAGGCCAAAGCTTATTTCTTGGGGGATGGAGGCTCCTCCCCTGGAAGAGCTTGCTGACCATATCAGCCCAGAATCTTTCGACCTGCTGCGGCGGATAGAATTAGCCGCGTCGGAAGATAAGGTCCGATCGCTTGCCCAACGAATCTTCGAGGGAACGATCAAGAGAGCCGAGCTTCGGTACATCTGGACCGCCTATCGAGATGTTGTCAAAGACAATCCCCAGAGCAGGGGTCGGATAAGCTTCGATAACGCAATGAAGAGACAGCCTGCCAAAGTCTTCCAAGCCGAAGCATTGAATGCGCTGAACAAACGTAGCAACTGGCTGGCCATGGAAAACATCGCACTGTACAAGATCATGCGATTGACCCGACACCAGTTCCCTGGCGAATCAGTTCCAGAAGCTCTGTTGGTCATTAAACGCACAGGTGGAGCCCTGGAAATCCACGGACTTGCAATCAAGACCGTTGTAAGAAGCGAGCGTATGCTACCTGAGATAGAGGCCATGGCCCCGTATTTTGACCGGATATGGGTCGTCGTATCCTCACCGTCAAGCGAATTAAACGCTATTCCTTCTTATGTCGGCGTCGTTCAGGTAAAAGGTGAGGAGATCATCGTGCTGCGGAAGGCATCTCAATCCCAAGAGCTAGGCGGCCACGTACTCGATTTGGCTCGCGTACTGTTGGCAATGAGCATCAAGTAATTTTTTTTGCCCAAACCACTTCGGCCGGCCGAAGTTCTGAAAACTCGACGACCAGTGGTTAGAACAATCAAACCACCACTGGCGGCAACAGCATAGAAAGGAGGGATGAATGACAACTTAAATTTCACCAAAACTTGGCAAGGGAGGCTGTGATCATTGGCCCCAACCCAGCGTAGGTTGATGCTGGCAAGAAAAGGAGAGGATAACATGGCAAAGAAGAAAACTATCGACCAGGTATCCGAGAATTTATTCGCCGCCGAAGAATTGGCGGCTTCCCCCTCCCCCATCGAGTCCTCCGACGGCACAACCGAAAGCGCAGTCGAGAGCGAGAAGCCGACAGCCGTTCAGAATGAGACGGTTGCGTCGGATACCAACGACGACGAAACCTCTTCCGGTCCTAACGAGTCTGCTGTTGGTACCCAGAAGCAGGCCCATCTGGAAGGCGATGCAAACTTGTCTCCCACTGCAGATAATCCGGCCGACGCGGAGAAATCGCCGAAGTTGAGTCGGTCGATGCTCTCGATAGAGCGGATCAAGACCGTCAAGGCTGATCTGGCGCAGAGGGGGCTGCCACCTACGCAGAGGAACATTATCAAGTATCTCGGCGGATCCTACTCGACCCTCACCAAGTTGATGCGGCAGCTCGAAGAGCTGGAGGCCGACAAAATCGACCAGACCATCACCGTCAGCGATGCGACGCTGGAGGCGATCAAGGCCGACACCCGCCGCCACCTCGAATTGTACCGCGACTCGGTCAACGACAAGCTGCTTCAGGTCGAGGACGCCCGGGCTGAACTGCTCGCCGCACAGAAGGAGATCGAAACGCTCCAGTTGGTCGTCCTGGATCAGGAAGCGACCATCGTGGAGCTCGAAACCAGAGTGGGGGTGCTCGAGGGGTTCAAGCCCGCCGCGTAGCGCTATTCAGCGCATTGTCACGCACCTGTGCCTGTGTGATGGAGGCTAAGCTGCCTCCATCTCGTATCTTTCGCGGGAGGAACTGCCGGCATGGACCAGAACGTCGCATGAATGAGCATTAACGATGGCTCGAGCTTGGCAAATGTGCGCGAACGCGCCTGTCTGCTCAAGGGGGGCATCCATCTCAAAGGAATGGGGAGCCGCGATGCAGAATGAAATGCTGACCGTTGAGCAGTTTGCGGAACGGATGCAAATCAGCGAAACTACGGTATGGAACTGGATCAAAACGCGACGGCTGCAGCGTGGTAGGCACTACCTCGCCATCGCCAAAGTGGTTCGCATACCCTGGAGCACGGAGTCGCTCCAAAGAATTATGGCTGACTGCCAGCATGACGACGAACTCGAGCGTGGCCCGGCATCAGAACCGGGCCCGGGGGATTCGCAGGGCAGCACCGAAAAGCAGGCGGCGACGGCAGCGGCAAGAAAGCCCAGACTGAACGCCGGCACCACCGTCAAGCCCCGGCCAGCCGGCCGGCCCACCACTATCGACCGGAATGCGCCGAGGCATTCGAGGCCAACTCCGTTCGACCCCGACTACCTGAACAAATTCTTGCGATGATTTTTTGTTAGCGCTATCCTCCAACCGACTGTAACCGGTCGGAAAGGAGGATAGCGTCATGATAAGGAGCTAGCATGATGTACAGGCGTAACAAACGACCGTTTGGCTCGATTTTGCCGGCACGAAATCAGTACGAAGGGCTGCGGGTCAGTATCACTTATTACAAGACCAGATACACATTCTCAACCGGACTGGAGGACAATCCGCACCACCGCGCCGGCATCCGAAAAATGCTCGACGGAATCTACTCGCACATCCAAGAAGGAACGTTCCGCTTCGCCGAGGTTTTCAAAAATGCCGATCCGGAAAAGAAAAAGTATTTCTCCCGACTCGAGGGACAGCAGTACCGGCCCCGCGCCGATGAGGTGACAATTAGGGAATATGTCGCCGAATGGCTCGAAGAGTGGCTGGACAACTTTAAGGAGCTGACCAAGACTCCGGACTATGAGAGCGCCATCAAGCGGATCCTGGCCGGGCTTGGTGGACTCCACTTCGCCCAGCTCAACACCATCGAGGTGGAGCGTTTTTTCGGCAGCCTTGATATCCTGCGGGGGGCCCGGAAAGGTCAGCCGGTCTCGGTCAAGCGCAAGAGACACGTCTTGACCGTCTTAAAACGGATCTGGAATTCGGCCAATTCCCGCTGGGGGTGGCAGCTTGACGACCCGTTCGTCTCGGTGAGCCAGTACATCACCGAACTGGAACAAGTCAACCAGATTCGCCAAGCCAAACAGACGCCCCTCACCGAGTTGCTGAGCGAGGACGGCGACGCCGAGCCCCGCAAGGCATTTCTTCCCTCTGAATGGCAGATGCTTCTTGCCCATATCGAGCCCTTCTACGGACCGGTCACCGAGTTCATGCTCCTGACAATGGCGATCGGCTCGGAGATAGAAGCACTAACAAAGCAGGCAGTTGGTACCGACAAGGTTCGTATCCAACTCAAACGGCACAAAGATGGAACAATTTCGCCCTACCTGAAGACGACAATGCGCAAGCGCAACTACCCCATTACGGCAAAGCTGCGGCAGGTTCTCGATGCCGCGTTGCGCCAGTCAAGTGACGAGTGCGCGTTTGTCTTCACCATGGCCGACGGCAGCCCCTTCAGCTACGCCGAGTACTACAAGTACGTCTGGGGACCCGCCGTCAAAGCGGCCGGTCTTGACCACCGCGTCGGCTATTCCACCCGGCACACGGGGATAGCCTGGTCAATGCTTCTCAAGGTCGACCACGAACGGCTCACTGGCCTCACCGGCCATGCTGACAAGGGGATGATCTACCGCCAGTACGGCAAATACCGGGACGGGCTGTATGAAGAACGGGAGCTGATTCTCGACTACATGGGGCGGGATTACCTACTCGAAGGGGAATTCCAGGCGTTCCTGGCGGCGGGACCGTTGGCCGACTCCGAACCGGCGGAGCAGGCCGGCAAAAAAATAGCCGTTGTTCCCACCGAAATTTTCAGCGACAATTTCGGCGACAAACAACGGCTTTTTGCGGATAACTACACGAAGTAGTTGGGTTTTTACTGGAGCGGGAAACGGGATTCGAACCCGCGACTTCGACCTTGGCAAGGTCGCACTCTACCACTGAGTTATTCCCGCTCAACGAGCCTCTTTTTATAACAAAACCGATTTCGTGAGTCAACACTTTTTTTACCAGACACACCAAAAAGCTCTACCGTCCCAGGCGAGGGTCGACAGCACCCACTCCCCATGCAGTCAATCAGGACGGACTCGAAGGAGATGGCACTGCCGTATAGCCTTTGGCCTACAGAGATGAGGAGGAAGGACGCTCCTCAGACAACAAGGCCGGGCCACTACCCGGCCTCTTCCAAGTTGTAGGACGTTCAGACGATCACTGGTAGGTTACCTTAACCACAAAGTCAGCTGGGTTGAGAATTATCTGTTCTGATTGTTGCGTTACTATATTGAACGTTGAAGAACTAGGAACTGAACTGACGGTAAAAGTCGGGGCACCGGAAGAAACCGTATAATTCAACTGCACAATAGGGCTGTTTGCAGCGACATCGAAACCGTTAGCGCTTGCCAAACCAACTGATACTAGATTTGAAGGATCACCGATTGCGATACCCGCTTCCATGAAAGCATTTGATGCCAAGGCTTCATTTAACGTAACAGCATTGGTAAAAGTAGCACCATCAGTATTGGTAACTTTGAGTTTTAACGAGTCAAGTTTGCTTATCGACTTGTTGATGGCAATAGTTACCACAGCTTTTGTTGCTGGAGTCGTAGTTCCCCCTCCTCCCCCGCCACCACACCCAGCAATACCGAAGACCGCACCAATCGCCAGCACCCCTAAGATATTCCGCAACCTCATATCGGTATCCTCCACACTTTTTTATTACATCTCTGTAAGTTTAGAATTATTTTGCAACAGAGGTAAAGAGAAATATTTTGTAGCGGGAATAAGCAGACCCGGCCTGCCATTGCGGCCAGCCGGGGCTAAAAGGTGTGTAATCACTGTTACGTGACGTGTAGCAAAGAAAAGATGTCAGAGCTGGTGTGGCATCATTGAACGTTTGAGCGCAAGAAGCGCTTCCATGGCATCGGAATTCTGTTCATGCTGGTACACCTTTTCAAGGGAGGAGAGAACCGACGCGTAAAGGAGATGCAATTCATTCCGAGACGCGGTGAGAAAAGGGTTGAACGGTTCTTCGGGAAGGAAATCGGCAGTGTACAGATCCTGGGCAACCTCAAGGAAGTCACGGGCGGATTTGTAGTCTCCCCGTGCCTGGAACTTGATGCCATTTGTGGCATGATAACGGAACTGGCTCGCATCGAGTGAAATGGCATTGACGTCGATCCGCACCGCCTCCCCCTGGGTAATAACGGGGTTGATGGTTTGGGGACCGCTGAAGGACTTCCTGAGACGACTGACGGTGGTCTTGAAGTTGTTTGCGCCGGCCTTGATGTCGCAGCCGGGCCAGAGGACTTCGATAAGCTTGTCGCGGTGGACCCATTGATCGTAGGTAACCAGCAGATAGCAGAACAGGAGGCGCGCCTTCTGACTTTCCCAGATAATGGTTATGGGAGCGCCCTTGTAGTAGATGGACAACCCGCCAAAAGCACGTACATCGAGCTTTGCGGATTCACCTGCCTTACTGTCGCTTTTAGCTCTTCTCACGCTGGTCACGTCTGGGCCTCTGTTGGTTGACGACCGTCTCTGTATACTACAAGTGTGGATTCAGTAAAGTTAAACCGTTGCCTCCAACGACATCGGCACGACAAAGGCAACGGAAGAGTTTTTTTATTACTCTCCCGTTGCCGTACTGGTGCCCACAATGAATGACGTGTCTGCAATCTGCTACGGTTTACTGACCTTTTTGAAAATTTCCCATCCCTTCAGGAGGTCCAGGGCGCGAAGAACCTGGTAATCACCTTTGATCTGTTCATCCGTCTTATAAGCAGGAAGCTTACCCTCCTCCTTCTTCACGGCGGGGGTTTCCTTCCCGTCAGCAGTTTCAAAGTGGTTTTCAAGGTCCTTCTCGCGCAGGTGTGCACCTTCCTTCTTTTCAGTCGAGGGAAGTTCCAGCCGCTCCACCGTAATATCAGGGGTTATTCCCTTGGCCTGGATAGAACGACCGCTGGGAGTGTAGTAGCGGGCAGTGGTAAGACGCAGCCCCGAATTATCGGAAAGCGGGATAATAGTCTGGACCGATCCCTTGCCGAAGCTCTGGGTCCCCATGATAACCGCCCGTTTATGATCCTGGAGGGCACCAGCCACGATTTCCGAAGCGCTGGCGCTGCCGCTGTTGATGAGGACCACTATCGGATAGGATGGCTCCTTGTCCCCTTTCCGGGAGGTGAACCGCATCTTGGATTCCTTCTCGCGTCCCTCGGTGTAGACGATCAACTGTCCTTCATCGACAAAGTGCTCTGCGACCCGTACCGCCTGATCAAGCAACCCGCCGGGATCGTTGCGCAGGTCAAGAACCAGGCCGCGGAGGTTTCCGCCGTTTTCCTTATGCAGGGTTTCAAGGGCCTTGGACAGATCGTCGTCGGTCTTTTCCTGGAACTGGGCGATCCGGACATAGCCAAAACCATCGTCCAGCATCTTGAACTTGACGCTCTTCACCTGGATTACATCACGGACCAGCGAAAATTCCTTCGGTTTGTCCAGTCCCTCGCGGAAGATGGTCAGGACAACCTTGGACCCCTTGGGACCGCGCATCCGCTTGACCGCATCCATGATGGTCAAGTCCTTGGTAAACTTGTCGTCGATCTTCAGTATCTGGTCGCCCGCCTTGATGCCGGCCTTGAAGGCAGGAGTGTCCTCAATGGGTGAAATAACCGTCAGGATACCGTCCTTGATGGTTATCTCGATCCCCAGACCGCCAAAGGAACCCTTGGTCTCAATCTTCATCTCCTTGTACATCTCGGGTGGCATGAAGGAGCTATGGGGATCAAGGGACGAGAGCATACCGTTGATCGCGCCGTAGATGAGTTTTTTCGTGTCCACTTCTTCTACGTAACTCTTCTTGACGATGGCGAGCACGTCAGTAAAGAGCTCAATAGACTCGTAATCGTTCCCCCCCTGTGCAGCACACCTGCGCTGGGTACCCATACCGACAAATACCGCCAGTAAGGTTACCGCGGCAACCAGTAGGGTTATCTTTTTCCCTTTGTTGCGAACTGACATCATGCCTCCCAATAGTCGTGTAATGCTTGGCGTAGTTTCGTTCCGGAAACCGCGGATGTGAACCTAACAATTTCGATTCGGAAAGGAACCCTTCCGACGAAAACTAGCGTATCCAGGGGGTCGGGTCGATAGGCTTGCCCTGGTAACGGATTTCGAAATAGAGCATTGGGCCCTGTGAGGAATCCACGTCACCCACGCTCGCCAGAACCTCGTTGCGCGTGACATTCGCCCCCACCCTTTTCATGATTCGGGCGGTATGGGCATAGAGACTGAAGAAACCACCACCGTGGTCGACGATCACCATGTTGCCATACCCCTTGAAATAGTCGGCAAAGATGACCTGGCCGTCAAACACCGCATGGATGTCAGTCCCCGCCGGTGCTGCGATTGACACACCATTGCTGACCGTATAGGAATTGAATTCGGGATGTTTGTGTCTGCCATACCGTCCGACGATTTCACCATGGACCGGCATGCTGAGCCGCCCCTTCTGGGCACCGAATCCCTTGTCCGGTATGAGCGGGAGGGGTGGTCCGCCACCAATTCCCTTCTTGTTACTTTTTGCAGTATAGCTTTTTCTGCTACGCGCTTCAAGCCTTTCCACCATGGACTGGAGCCGCCGGGCATTGGCCTGAAGTTCCTTTATCGACGTCTGGTAAGTCTTCTTGTCTTGCCGAACCTGGCTGAGATAGGTGGCCTTCTTCTGCTTTTCCGCCTCGATCTCCTGCTTTTTTACCTCAATGGACGCCTTGATTTTCTCCTTGCGGGCGGCATCACCTTCGAGACGTACCTTGAGAATTCTCAATTGTTCGATTTTCTGGTTGTAGTCGGCAAACAGCTTCTTGTCACGCTCAAGAACCGCCTGCATGTAGCGCTGCCCCTCGACCATCTGGGGGAGTGATTCCGCACCGAAAAACATCCGGGCACTTCCCATCTCACCGGTCTTGTACAGAGCAACCAGACGCCTGCGGATCTGGTCACGTTTGCGTTCCGCTTCCTCCCTGGCCACTTCTATCTCGCGCTGGGTCTGGCCAAGAACTGTCTCAACCCCCTTAAGGTCACGTCCAAGGACGACAAGATTATTTTCTTTGTCGTGCAGACTTTTCTCTATCTGGGTCAATTCGGTGCTGACCCGGGTTTCTACCTTTTTCGTCTTATTCAGGAGAAGCTTTTTTTCCTTGATCTGCTTCGCAACACCCTTCAACTCGTCACGGACATCGGCATGGAGCGGACCTGAACCGAAAAGACAGGCAAGTATGATAAGAAAAGTAACGATTCGGATCATGGTCAGACGCTGACGAAACGCTTGAGAGAAGTGATACTGCCAATGAACCCCAGCAGTACCCCGCTGACGAATAAACCCGCAATATGGACCGGCGGCAGAAAAGCCAGCCCTGAGGCAGCAGGATTGAAGGAGAGGAAATTACCCGCATTGTGGAGAAAGGCGTAGTAACACCCTGTAAGGATAACCAGAGCCAGTCCGGCACCGGCCGCACCTTGCAGGATACCTTCGATGAGGAACGGTGCCTTGATGAAGAATCGGGTCGCACCCACAAGTCCGAGAATCTCCAGTTCCTCTTTGCGGGAGTAGATGGTCAGCTTGATGGTATTGGAAACGATGAACACTACAGCGAGAAACAGGAAACTCCCAAGGAGCAGACCGGCCATCCGCATGAAGTTCATAAAGGTCGTGTAGCGCTGCACCCATTCTTCCCCATACTGCACCTCGGTTACGCCGGGAACCTTCTTGAGCCGGGCAACATAGGCTGAAATGGCATCGCTGTTCCGGCTGGCGCTTTTCAGGCTGATCTCAACCGAAGAAGGGAGAACATCGGTGGTAATTCCCTCCAGAAGAAGTTCCTGCCCCTTGAGACGCTCACGGAAGCGTTTGAATGCTTCCTCCTTGCTGACATACGTTACCCGGTCCGTACCCGGTATGGCCTGCACAAGAGACTTCAGGGTGGCAAGTTCCGGAGGCGAGAGCTCCTGCTCGAAGTAGGCCGTCACCTGTACCCGTTTGCTCCAGTCGTTCGACACCCCTTCCAGGTTGACAAAAACGAGCATGAACAGAGAAATGATGAGAATTGCCAGAGTAATCGTTCCGATGGTTACCAGATTAACGAAGATGTTCTGCCGGATATTGAGGAGCGCCCTGTTGACAAAGAATGTGGACCTGCCAACAACCCCTTCATTGGCAAGTTTGGGCCGTTTGAGCGGCTTATTGACCGGCATCGGACCCCTCCACGATCTTTCCTTTATCAAGAGAGACTATCCGTTTGTGGGAGTTCTCTATCAGCCGCTTGTCGTGGGTTGCTACGACCACCGTGGTCCCCCGGATATTGGCGTCCTTGAATATATTCAGGATGAGATCCTTGTTTTCCTCGTCCAGGTTGCCGGTCGGCTCGTCTGCCAACAGGATCTTCGGGTCGTTCACCAGGGCACGCGCCAGGGCAACCCGCTGCTGTTCGCCGCCGGACAATCTGAGGGGAGTGGCGTTGATTTTGTGCTCAAGCCCCATCTGTTTAAGGATGTGGTACACCTTCTTGTTGATGTCCTGCTTCCCCCAGCCGAGTACCTCAAGGGTTATGGCAACATTCTCCAGCACCGTCCGGTTGGGAAGGAGCTTGAAATCCTGGAACACCACACCGATGGAGCGTCGCAGATAGGGAATCTGGGATCGCGTCATGCGGGTCACATTCTGGCCGTCAATCACCACCTGCCCTCTGGTGGGGGTGAGTCCTGCGTAGAGCAACCGCAAAAGCGTCGACTTTCCGGCACCCGACGGGCCGGTGAGAAAGATGAACTCCCCTCGCGGAACGCGGAGGTTGATGCCGTGGAGGGCGGTGACTTCCTTCTGATAGGACATGAATACATTATGCAGCTGAATCATTAATCATCCTTTGAACGTTTCGAAGAACTCCATGGCACGGCACACATCGAAGGCGTTATTAATCCGGCATTTAAACATGACAACCCTGATGTAGGGTCACGGTGTGCCGTGCCCAGATTGGGCGAGGCAGACCTAGCCCCTACCAAGGATATGTTTAATTGCCTCCGTAATACCGCCCTGCCCGCTACCACTCATTGTACGGAACACCATTGGTGCCGATCAGATTGGAACCACTGTGCACGTCATAAATTGAGCCCTTGACTTCGCTTCCGTCGGCCGGAGCAGGTGGTGCCTCTGTCACCCAGGTATCGTTTTTCCTGGTGAACGGGTCTATCGGCAGTGCGCGGAAATATTTCTTGTCCACGAGGTCCTGGAGCGTATCGGGGTATTTCCCCTGGTCGGCATTGAACTGCTCGATGGTATTGCGAAAGTTGAAGAGGGCTTCACTGAGTACCGCTTCCCGTGCCTTGATCACCCCCACCTGGTAATTGGGAACGGCGATGGCTGCGAGTATGCCGATTATGGTTATGACGATCATCAGCTCGATGAGCGTGAAGCCTTTCTGTTGTTTCAATAACCTTGTCGCCATTTTTTACCAATCCTTATAGTGTGACCCGTCGATTGCCGTCTCTTCACTGAGGGAATAAATATCATACACATCCTCCCCCCCCCAGCTGGTAGAATCAGGCTCATCAGTGTAGGAACGGAGCCCCCACTTCGGCTCCTCGCCGGGCTTTGGGGGATTGAACGGGTCAACAGGAATCCTGCGGAGAAATTTCTTCTTGTAATTAAGCGCTCCGCCGAAATCGTACCCCTCCACCATCTGTTGCAAGGTCTCAGGATACCCGGACTTGTTCATGGAAGCGACTATCTTTTTTTCGTCCACCGCCTTGTCATAGGTCTTTTTAAAATCATCCAGGGCGGTTCTCATAGTTCGCAGCTCGCGCCGTAACTCGAGTTCTTTCAACCTTTTTGCCGTCATCTCTGCCGACGGCAGAACGACAGCGGCCAGTATGGCGAGAATGGTAACGGTCACCACCAGTTCGATGAGGCTCAGGCCCCGGCTGTTCAGTCCCGGAATCTTCATGGTAGCGCCAGGCTATTGTACCTCAACCGCAGTATTGTAGGGGAGTGTTTCGACAGGTTTCCCGCCGGCCGCCACAAAATTGGCGTTGATGAAGCCGAGGCTCGCCGGCCCCCGGTTCTTTGCCTTGAAGATAGCGGTAGCGATGGTCCCCGCACCGGTGACACCGGGCACATCCCCAACCCGTCCGAGGGTTACGGCCACCTGCCCGTTCTTCGCGTCCGGGACAGATTTGAAGATGGTCTGTCTCCCGTCACTCTTCAGGAACGGACCCTCCTCAATGCCGACAAAGTCGACAAAAAGCGGATCGTATACCAGGGTGAACGGCGCATTGTAGAGATTCTTCGCATCGGAGACCTTTATCTCGGCTCTGAACTGGTCGTTAACCTTGACTGTAGGCGGGGTCAGAAGGTTCAGCATGACCCGTTCGGGTGGTGCGGGAGCGGGAACAGGAGCCGGCACCGTCGGTTGCTCTGCCGCCTTTTGTGCTGCCGGAGATGCAGGCTGTTTTGCGTCTCCCGGTAGGGGAGGAGTTGCCGCCCCGCCCGCCTTCTGTGCCGCAACAGGCTGCCCCGCAGCTGCCGGGAGAGCTTCCGCGTCCGAATCATGGAAAGACGTATAGAGCCTGCCCACAACCGGTTCGTCTTCCCTGCCGGACCAGAATGAGGAGACATCCGCATCCGGAACGGTTATCCCCCGCACGAGACGGGGGGTTATGGCCAACACCAGTTCCGTCTTATCGTTGGAATTGTCGGTGCTCCCCAACAGCGAGCCGAGAATCGGGATATCCCCCAGGAGCCAGATTTTCTTCTTGCTGGTGCTCTTGTTGTCCTGGATGAGGCCGCCGATGATGCTGGTTTCCCCATCCTTGAGGTTCAGCACCGTGTCCAGGTTGCGGGTACCGATGGTGACGACGGTGGTAAGTGATGAACTATCCCCCACTTTGTCGCGGGAGAGGATGGAACTGACCTCCAGGCTCAGCTTGATGCTGATGTCGTTGTTCAGCTGGATGGTAGGCTCGGCGTTCAGTTTCACCCCCACATCCACGTACTGGACGTTGACGGAGACACCACCGCCAGTGGGTGACGAGGTAGTGGTGATCGGCACCCGGGTACCGACGTTAAACTTGGCTTTCTCACGGTTCTTGACCCGGAGCTTGGGATTGGCCAGGGACTCGCCGTTGGCCAGGGTCTTGCCGAAGTTGAAGGTGGCGTTCGGCACGGTGATGAAACCGCCGAAGCCGCGCCAGTTGAAGACATTGAGCAGAGACGAGGAAGTCGTTTGCTGGGTAGTTGTTGTTGTGCCTGTGGTCGCCGTAGTGGTTGTTGTTGCAGGCGTGAACGTGTCGGAAAGGAATTGTCCAGCCGCTCCACCGACCCCCGGTGCCAAGGTATTGAGGCTGACATTGTACTTGCTCAATGCAAGGCCGAAACTGTCGGCCTTGTTCTTGGCAATCTCCACCACCTCCACATCGAGCACTACCTCCGCATCGGGGACGTCGTTGGCCTCAATGATCTTGCGTGCCACTTCGATGACGTCTGCGGTGTCCCTGATAACCAGGGCGTTCATTTCCTCGTTCACGTAGATTTTCTTGACCTGGAGCATGGTGCGGATCAGGTTGACCGCCTTTTTCGCTTCCAGCTTGTTGAGGTAGAACGTCTTCACCATCAGCTCTTCATACTGCTTCGCCTTATCCGGCGTGCGGGGATAGACGATAATGGTGTTCTCGTTGAGTACCTTCTTGCTCAATTTGTTGATGCTCAGAAGAATGTCGAGGGCCTGGTTAAACGTGGCATTTTCCAGAAAGACACTGACGTTCTGGTCCTTGACCCCTTCGTCAAAGACGAAATTGATCCCGGAAAGCTGGGACAGAATGGTAAAGACCTCTTTGATCTTGGCATCCTTGAACTTGAGGGTGATCGGCTTGTTGGACTTGAGGTTGAGCTCGAAGCCGTCCATCCTGAGACGGCGGGCCTTGACCAGCCGTTCCACGCCATCACGGGCTTCCTTGTTTCCGGGATCGAGATCGGCCGCCTTCTTGTAGGAACGGAGCGCCTCGCGAACCTTGTGCCCCTTTTCAAAATCTTCGCCTTCCTTGTAAAAAGCCTGGGAACTGCGCAGCTTCAGGACCAGGTCGGCCTGCTGGCGGGCGATTTCAAGGGAAGGATCGAGGGTAAAGGCGGTCTGGTACTCGCGAAGGGCCTCATCGTAATTTTTTGCCTCCAGAAAGGTGTCACCACTCTTCTGATGCTTCTTCGCAGCCTCCACACCGGCCTTCAGAAAACGGACCCGGTATTCCGCAACGGACGGATTCTCCGTTGTTGCTTCGGCATACTTGAGCACCGCCTCATCAAGTTTACCCTGCTGCTCCAGATCTTCCCCCCTGTTGAAGGCGGAACGGCCGGCGGCACATCCACCCACCAGTGACATCAGGCAGCACAACAGGAATATTTTCCGTAACAATTGCATGCGATGCATCTCCTTGGACTTCCGGCCCGGAGCTGAGTTCAACGGGACGGCAAACTTAGCTGCGCGGAGCACTGAGCGCCCGGTTTTCCGTGAGGGGGATGACAATTTCGCCGCCATTACCCTGTACCTGGATTATCAGTGCCTCGTCGGTGATGCTGGTTACCTCGTACCTGCCTGCCAGTTTATCACCCTTTTTGACGAGGAAAATATCCTTATCCTTGGCGAGAAAAATTATCTTGAGTGCGTCCTTCTTCAAAAAGCCGAGGAACGTGAAACGCGCCATATCCTGTTGCAGGGGCGTGGGCTGCGCTACCTGGGGAAGCGGAGCGGGCTGGGGTGGCAGAGGTGGAGGTGGCGGCGGAAGGGGAATCGTCATGGGACGGGGTGACTGTCCCCCCGGAAACTTCACTTCCTCATGGAATAGAGGCTTGAAGATGTTGCGCCTGAAGCCGGCAAATTGGGGCTGTTCACGGTCCAGCAGGTCCAGATGAAGCCTGGTATCGTCCGGCTGCTGGGCAGTGCCGGGCCGCTTGGCCTCAGCCCGCGAACCTTGCGTATAGGTAAGCCGGGCTACTGTCTTCTGTCGCGGCATCCGGTAGTAACTGACAACCAGCGCGACGGCAAATATGCCGAGCAGTATGGCCAGAGCCAGCTTCTGCCGGTTCATGCCCCCTCCGTCTTGAAATACGCCGTGAGTTCGATCTTCATGTCAATAGCTTCTTCGGTCGTTTTGGTACTGGACAACGTGACATTGTCCAAGGTCAGTATCTCTTTGGTGCGCATCAGGTCGGCAATGAAACTTTTGACCGCGGCGTACTTTCCCGAGGCACTGAAACTGATCGTGAAGGCAAGCAGATTGTCCTGTTTGATCGGCACCGGCCGGTAACTGACGGCACCGACCTTCAGGGAACTGCTGGAAGCCATGTCAAAAAGGGTACCGATTACCCGGGCGAAATCCTTCTTGGGTGCTATCCGTCCCCGCCACGTGGCAAGGTCGCCGGTCCCTTGGCGGTAAATTCCCGCTGCATCACGGACCCCGACGCCGGCCCGCCGCTTTTCCGCCCATTGCTGACGCAGGTTTTGCAGACGCGGTTGCTGGGAGTATGCATTGTAGAAAAACAGGCCGCCATTAAGCATGACCAGCAGGAGTACCACTGCCAGTGATTTCGGCCTCGATTTAACGATGTCCCAGAGAAGTTTACCGTTCATTTACCCGGCACCTTGCACGTAATGGAGAAGTTGATGCCCTTCTGTGTATCGGAAACCTTGTTCTCGGACTGACTCACCAGAAACACATCGGTAAAAAATCGCGATCCTTCCAGTTGTTCCACAAAAGTGCGAAGTCCCTTGAAATTGAGGGCAACGCCGGAGATCTCCAGGGCGTTACCTTTGGTATCGGGAGTAAGCGAGGAAATGGACACGCCATCGGGCACTACCCCCTCAAGCTGACCGAGAAGTCCGAGCCAGTTGTAGGATTTGCGGGCGATTATGGCATTAGCCGCGCTGATCTTGCCCAGGAGAGCCTGATACTCCTGTGGGGACACATTCTTCAACTCACCGGAGCCCTTGCCCGCCGCGTCTGCAACCAGTTGTCCGATCTCCGAAGATACAGTGGTGAAGGTTATAATATTCCATGCGAGCGCCACCCCCAGCAGAATGACAGCCGCTGCCACTGCCAGGTTGATCTGGCGCGTATTGATATAATACCTTGTCGCAAGATTGATGTCGAAACGCATCAGAGGTTCCTTGTCGCGGCACCGATGGCAGCATTCAGCCGGTGCGTGATGGTCTGATCACCTACCAGCCCCGACCGAAGGGTTATGAAACGTCCGGCATCGAGGATCAGCGGGTCACGGCCGGTGGCCTCACCGACCACGGCGGCAAGTTCCGCCGCTTTGTTCGGATCGCACACGCAATATACTTCATCGATAACCTGACCGGTATGCTTTTCCTGGAATACCAGGAATGAACTGTTGATTTCCCGAAAAAAGCGGGTAGTATCCCGGCTCCCTTCCGGCAGTTCTTTGGACCGGTAAAACACCAGCTCCCCCCCGGAAAAAACCAGAATGCTGAACATACCGCCATAGGCCACAACAAAGGCCACGTTTTCCACGAGTTCCAAGCGGGAGGCAAATAACCGGTAAAGATTGAACGTGGTGAAGTCAATGCGGTTTGGCTCAAGCCCGGCTTCTCCCAGCAAGTCTTCATACTGGGTGATAACCTGCCGGGCAACGAGTGAAACCAGCGCGGAAATCTCACCGGTCTCCTTTTCCTGGAGGATCTGGTAATCAAGGTGCATTTCATTGACGTTAAAAGGAAAACTCTTCTTCAGTTTCCAGCGGATGATATCCGCTCCTTCATTCTTGTCCTTGAACCTCGTCTCAAGATCGAGAAGGATGACCCGGCCTGCAGCATCGGGAATCGACACGGCGACTTTCCTGACTCCGGTAAGCAGCTGCAGGTAATTTTCCCGGATTGCAGCAACGAAAGCCCCCTGGTTAAGCACGTTCGGCTCCCGGTAGGAAAGCTTCACGGTATCGGGAGCGAAGGCGGCGACGCGGAACTCGTCGAGTTGCGGCTGACTCCGCTTGCCGCTGACCAGCACAAACCTGGCCCCCTCCTGGCAAAGCTCCAAACCGATGGCTTTACGGGCAAAAAACATGGTTACTCCACAAAGGTGACGCGGTTTATCTCCCGCAGGGTGGTCTCGCCAGCCAGTACCTTTTCGACCGCCGATTCGCGCAGAAAGATTGTCCCGGCTTCGCTGGCAGCCCGTTTAAGCTGGGCATTCGGTGCCTTGGCGATAATCAGTTCACGAATTTCATCGTTGAGGTCCAGTAGCTCGACAATGGCCGCACGGCCGCGATAGCCGGTATTATTGCAGTCGTCGCACCCTTTGGCATCGTAGAAAGTTACATCACGGCACTGCTCGGGATCGATCCCCGATTCCCGCAGAGCCTCGTCCGGGATGGATACCGGATACTT
This sequence comes from Deltaproteobacteria bacterium, assembly GCA_021848385.1. Taxonomy (GTDB): domain Bacteria; phylum Desulfobacterota; class Desulfuromonadia; order Geobacterales; family Geobacteraceae; genus Geomobilimonas. Next base: position 44,708 of record JAJZUQ010000012.1, on the reverse strand, counting down.
GCATTTAGCGCAGATTTTCCGCACCAGTCGCTGGGCCATGACGCAATTGAGACAGGAGACAAAATTGTAGGGATCGATCCCCATGTGGGTGAAACGCCCCAGGACATCAAAGGCATTGTTGGCATGCACCGTGGTAAACACCAGGTGACCGGTAAGGGCCGACTGAACGGCAATCTGTGCCGTCTCCGGGTCCCGGATCTCGCCGACCATTATCTTGTCCGGGTCATGCCGCAGGATAGAACGGAGCCCCCGGGCGAAGGTAAGACCTTTTTTCTCGTTCACCGGAATCTGGACAATACCGCGCAGGAGGTATTCGACCGGATCTTCGATGGTGATGATCTTTTCCTCTCCCGTGTGGATTTCCGTCAGGGCAGCGTAGAGGGAGGTCGTCTTCCCCGAACCGGTCGGACCCGTGACGAGTACCATGCCGTAAGGTTCACGGATCATCTTGCGAAGGCGTTTGATCTCCCTTGGTGCCATTCCGAGGGTTTCCAGGGTAAGCCCCTTCAGGTCGGTAGCGATGCTCTCCTTGTCAAGAATACGGATGACCGCGTCCTCGCCAAAGGCGCTCGGCATGATGGAAACCCGGAAATCGATGGACTTGCCGTTGATCCTCACCTTGAAACGACCATCCTGGGGGATGCGCCGCTCGGAAATATCCAGCTCGCTCATGACCTTCAGGCGGGAAATGATAGGGCCTTGAAAGTGGTTGTCTATGGGGTCAGTTGCCTTGTAAAGGACGCCGTCAATCCGGTATTTGATGATGACGCCCTCTTGGGCAGTCTCGATATGGATATCGCTCGCCCGCCGGTTGAGAGCATCGAGGACGGTAGAGTTGACCAGCTTGATGATAGGGCTGGTATCGGTGGATACCGTTTCCACCGACAGGACCTCTTCCCCCTTGTCGGTTTCCGTTACCAGTTGCAGCATGAAGTCCTCGGATACCTCTTTGAGGACCCTGCTTGTCCCTTCGCCCCGCTTCAGGACATGCTCAATCGACGAATCCGTTGCCAGTTTCATGACGAGAGGCTGGTTCAGAAAAAGTTCAAGCTCATCAAGTGTCACAACATCGGTCGGGTCGGAAATGGCCACGACAAGAGCGTTGTCTTTCAATTCAATGGGGACGAACTTGTAACGATAGATACTGTCGGGGGTGATGGAATTCAGGATGGTATCATCAATCTTGACACCCTCAAGATCAACGTACTCCATGCCGAACTGCTCAGCCAATGCCCGTGCAACAGCCTCTTCGGTAGCAAGACCGTCCTGGATGCAGATTTCGCCGAAACGCGCATTGCTGTTTTTCTGGCGGTCGGCAGCATACATCTGCTGGTCAGAGGTCAAATCCCCCCTCTCCACCAGGATGTCGCCGATTCTTTTCTGTTTGAAAAATTCTCCCATGGGCTGGTCCGTTATCCGAATGCAGTTCCGATTTTGAAAATCGGCAGGTAAAGAGTGATGATGATAACACCGATGATGAGACCGGTAACTACGAGTATAGCAGGTTCGATGGCAGTGGTGAGGATATGGAGCTGCCGGTCGATTTCCTCCTCGAAGTACTCGGATATGTCAGCCAGCATCTCCTCCAGAGCACCCGTTGTCTCGCCGACACCAAGCATCCGGAGAGCGAGGGGAGGCATCATTTTTACCCCCTCCAGAGCATTCACCAGCGTGGTTCCCTCCTCGACCCTGGCGACAGCCTGCAGAAGCTTGCGTTCGAGCACCTTGTTATTCAACGTTCCGACCGCCATCTTGAGAGATTCGACGATCGGGATACCACTACCCAGGATCGTGCCGAGAGTACGGGTAAAACCAGCCACGGCATACTGGGTCGCGAGGGGACCGATAAAGGGGATACGCAACAGCAACCGGTCGACGGTGTATCTCCCGGCGGTGGTTCGCAGCCAGCGACGGACCAGAGCACCCGCAACTACCGCAATGACAAGCACCACGGGCGAATAGGTCCGCAGTAGAACGGTAAACCATATAAGGATACGGGTCGGCAGGGGAAGCTGCGACCCGACATCTGAAAATATCTGGCTGAATACGGGGACCACGTAAAGCAATAAGACGGTAACAACTACGGTTGCAAGGGTGAGCAGAATTAAAGGATAGATGAGTGCGGAAACGACTTTCTTCCTGAACCCCTCCATTCTTTTTAAAAATGCGATAAAGCGCCGAATCGTCTGAGGGAGGTCACCGGTTCGTTCACCGGCACGTAGTGAGGCGACATACAGATGGGAAAACGCCCTGGGGTGTTTTTCAAACGCATCGGACAGTGCCGCGCCACCTTTAATGTCTTCCCTGACCTCCTGCAGGATCTCCGGCAGCTTCCCTTTACCACCATGCTCCAGAACGACATCAAGCGCCTGTATAATCGGCATGCCCGATTTGATCAGGACAAGCAACTCCTGGTTGAAAGAGATGAGTTCTTGGTTATCAACTTTTTTTCGGGCGGCTCCCTTGTCCCACAAAAACTGAAAAGATTTTTTTTTCAGTTCAAAAACAAACAACCCCTGATCTTCAAGACTCTGCCGCAAGGATTCCCTGTTGGTAGCCTCAAATTCCTTGACAATGATTCTGCCGTCGCTAGAACCAAGCTTGCAGGTATAGATAGCCATAAGTGCGAAATTCTATCACAATCATGATTAAAGTTAAATATAAAAACCACGGGCTTGCACCCGTGGTTTTTAAGCAACTGGCTTAAAATATTAGGCTATTGCGTGACGACTATTTGTCGTGACAGGAAAAACAGAGATTGTCGCGCGACATTCTTAAATGGTATTTATTCTGGACCGGATCGTCACTCTTGACATGCATGTTATGACACGTAATGGCACAGGTTATTGTCCCATCGGCAGCAAGTCTTAATCCATCGCGGTTCAGAGCCGGTTTCTTACCGGCGCCATGGCCAAAATCTATTCCGTGGCATTGCTGGCACATGGCGTTGTAGTCAGACTTGAACTTTTTCTTGGTCCAGGGGAAGGTGAACCAGCTTTCAAGATCCGTCTTAGAGGCCGTATGACAGACAGAGCAATCGGCATCCGTACCGTGGGGAGATATCTTCCCATTTAACGGCACTACCCCTTCATACCCAAGGCCCGTACCGGATAACACAACTACCATGAAGCCGGTGTAAAGGAACCATTTCATAGATCTCTCCCGGATTGACATACTCAGTAGCTCTTCGGGTTGTGGTCAACACCGTGACAGGTGAGATAGCACTCGCCATGAAAGGCGTTGGTCCCTTTTTCCGTAAACTTCAGAAAACCGGACGAACTTGCCGAAACGATGTCACGGTTAAAACGTAACAGGTACTTGTATTCGGTACTGCCATGTGAGTTATGACAGGTGAAGCAGGATGTGCCATTATTCATTCCCACTGTCACCTTCCCCTTGATGTGCAGGGAATGGAGGCGGAAGCTTTCATCACCCAGAATGCTGGTGCGGTTGTGGCAACGATAACAGAGGGCATAGGCGGTTGCACTCTCCGGTTCCCTGTCCCTGGTGGAGTAATTCTCCACCAGTATGTACTGGTTCTCCGAACCGTGGGGCCCCTTGGGAGAAGAGGGTGACTCGCTGCGATGACAATCCCGGCAGCTTATGATCGAAACATCAGAGGGATCTATCTTCTTCTCACGATAGGGCTTGAGAAGGCTGATAACCGAAAGATTCTTCCCCTCCCCTTCCACGGGATGGAAGGAAGGGTTGTTAACGGAGAATTCGGCCCTCTTGTTGGTTTCCCGGCCCGGCAGATTGAGACTGTCGCTGTGGCATCGGTAACAGAGTTCATACTCGTTGGTAATTTCGGTGATGCTGTTTCCCACTCTCTTGCCCTTAAGGCCGGCGAAGACGTTGCCTGCCGTTACCAGATGGGGATTGTGGCAATCCACACAGTCGGCATGACGGAGCGCACGGGGGTCCTGTTCAGGCAGCACTTCATTGGCCTTGTGCACACCACGGGCGTCAAAGGTCGGATGGCGATATCTCTTTTTGAACTCACTCTCTATGTCACGCAAGGGAGCACTTGATTTTACGAAATCCGACCTCGTTTTAGTCTTGCCGTGGCAGCTGACACAGCCGTCAGATCCCCCACCTGAATTGAAATCGAACCCTACATGGCAGGAACCGCAACCGTAGGGGAGGCTGTTTCGGTCAAGATGGGGCCTGACATTCTGGCCGGCGGCCAGAAGCGGAACAGCCGACCCCAGGATGAACATGAAGATAATTATGGGCAGTTTTACCATACTCATGGGTTCCTTGAAGAAAATGACTAGGGCCATGGCCAGGCCGTCGAATTATTACTGAAGCCGTAACGGGTTAGGTTGTGGCACTTCTGGCAGACAAAATCATGAGCGGTACTGGCATTGCCCGCCCCAACATCGCTACTGTTTCCGTTACCATAAACCCAAAAGGGAGCAATTTTTCTCCCCTGCGCATAGCCAGACGGATAGGTGGCGGTATCATCTGTCTGGTTTTGATGAGGATCGTGGCAGGTCGTGCACTGCATCCACTTTTTGTTCTGCAGTTTCTGGAGTTTAACATAGGGGTCAGTATCAGACGGCAATTGGTACCCCTGGGTATTCTTCAACGGATCGCTCTGGATCGCGGCAAGCACTGAAGCATCATAGACAAACGAAATAGGGTGGTGTCCATATTTCACCTTATTGGCATCAAAGGCCGCAACCCCCGAAATTTTCCCTTTCCCGGCCGGGAATGCGATCTGAGCACCAACATACACGTTACCCAAGACGTTCAAATCTGCCGTAATACCATCGTGACAACTGAGACAGAGACGGGAAGAGCCGTTAGGTTCACCGTAACTGGACGGGACACCTGCCCGACGGATGACGAGGGTGCTGGACGTGTAGATACCAAAAGTCGACGTGGTGTCCTTACGATTCCAGAGTGCTCCCTGGGGAGACGCATTATGGGGCGTGTGACAGAAGATGCAGATTTGCGTATCCCTTCCCAGAGCATCACCTGGCGATGCGGCGTACGTAACATTAGCGGCATTTCGGGAGGAGAGGTTGTGCTTATTGGTATTAAGGCCATTGTTATCACCCAATTTAGGCCCTACGGCACCTACCGAACCGGCACCCGCAGCCGATACAAACAAAAGCACTACGAGCATCAAAGGTTTGCATCTCATCGCGTACCACCTTCTGTCATGTACTGGAATATCTGAATCCGGTGATTATAGGTATCAGCTACAAAGATACGGTCTTTCGCATCAATGAAAATGCCGCTGGGGAGGGAAAACTCGCCGGGGCCTGCACCGTTCTTCCCCACAAAGAGAAGGAGTTTCCCGTCACGGTCAAAGATCTGGAAATTTCCGTGGCTCGCATCGACGATATAAATGTGGTCTTCGCTGTCAACGGCAACCCCTTTGGGCCTCGCGAAAGAACCGGGCGCATCCCCTATTTGACCGATGCTTTTTTTGTAAACACCGGCATGGTCAAACACCTTGACCTTGAAATTCATAGAGTCAGTCACATAAACGTCGTCATTTCGGCCAATTGCAACATTAGAAGGAAGATTGAGCGGTTCAGGTGAATCGGCTTGGGGAAAATCTCTGACAAATGTGTCGTGAACATCGAAAACCTTCAATTTATGTGCCAACACGTCAACGACAAACTTCTCTCCGCGGCTGTTGATGGCAATCCCAGCCGGACGCTGGAATTGCGCTGTCAACTCGTGGAGGAACTCACCGTTCTTATCATATTTGAATACCTTGGCATTGCCGGCGTCGGAAATATAGACATCCCCCTCCCGGTCTACAGCCACACCCGCCGGCCGGACAAGGGGCTCGTCGCCAGCATGGGTAAGATAGGTAACGGTTCGCTTCACGAGATCGTAGCGGTGAACCACACCAGCGGCAATATCGGTTACGTAGATGACGGAATCACCGTTACTGGCCACACCGTAGGGAGACACAAGCTCTATTTTCGCCTGTCCCTCTCCGGTAACAAACTCCATAAACCGCGAAAGGTTTCCTTTTGCCGGCAACACATCGTCAGGCCCGTTCAGGTCACGCAGAAACCTGATGCGAGGTGAGTTGGGAGGCGGTGGCCACACGGCATTAATCGCGGAATTTTGCCATGCAAGGGGTTCACCAGTGGCACAGGCGGAGAGGAGGAAACAACTACAACATACTATGAACTTAAAAAGCAGATACCCACTTTTCATGCGTGCACCATGCTCACAACCCAGAGGATATAGAAAAGAACAACCCCGCCTCCCCAGAGGAGGGAAATCCGGTCCCGGAAAACACCTGCCGAAGGGAAAGCCTTGACAATAAAACCGACAGTGGCCAGAACCCAACCCCAGAAACCGACGACGCAGAAAAAAGCCCATGTGCCGTTAATCATGATCTTTTCCCCCTCGGCAGTAACTTGCCGACAAGGGATCCCAATTTGAGCTTCCAGACCATGAGAACCGCTTCCCGCACGATTTTTTTCGACATTTTGGACGAACCGGCGTGACGATCAATAAAAATGATGGGCACTTCCCCAACACGAAATCCACTCTCCACACAGCGGTAGTTCATCTCTATCTGGAAGGAGTAACCGTCGGATTTGATCTGTGAGAGATCAATCGTCTCAAGCACCCTGCGGTTGAAGCATTTGAAACCGCTCGTGCAGTCGGAAATCTTGAGGCCGGTAATCGCACGGGTATAGACACTTGCAAAATAGCTGAGCATGAGTCGCCTGAGCGGCCAGTTTACGACGCTTACACCGTTGAGGTAACGGGAACCAATCACGAGGTCACAGGTTCCCATCCGGGCAAAAAAGAGCGGCAACACCGCCGGATCATGGGAGAAATCCGCATCCATTTCAACGATATAGTCCGCGCCCTTATCCAGTGCAAGCCGGAAACCTTCCCGATATGCCGAGCCAAGCCCCAACTTGCCGGCACGGTGGAGAACGTGCACACGGCCGGAAGAAGCGACAAGGCCGTCAACGACCTCACCCGTGCCATCAGGGGAATTATCATCGACGACCAGAACATGGATGCAACCATCCTGAGCCAATACATCGCTGATCAGTTTTTCAATATTTTCCCGTTCATTATAGGTCGGGATTACGACAAAGGCCTTCACCAGGACTAGCCTTTACCGGGATAAGCTATCTTTGCCTTCGCTCTCAGGCCGCCCATCCACTCTTCAAACAGTCTTTTCTTTTCCTTATCAACCAATTGTGACCGGATTTTATCCTTTACTTCCTCGAAGGGGAGTTGGCGCGGTTCTTTTTTATCGGTAAGTTTGATGATATTATATCCATACATCGATTCGACTATCCCGCTTACTTCACCGATCTTGAGCTTTTTCACTGCATCTTCAAACTCGGGGACCATCCTCCCCGCATGGAAATATCCGATATCCCCATTCTTTATCCGGGACATATCATCCGAATTGTCATAGGCAAGCTGACCAAAATCGGCCCCTTCCCTGATTTTTTTCAACAGTGACTCGGCGCGTGCCTTGAGCTTGGCACGTTCCTCCGTATTTGATGAAGGATCAACTTTTACCAGTATGGTGCTTGCCCGGTATTCCTCCGGTTTCATATACCTGCTTTTGTTTGTTTCGTAGTACTCCGCTATGGTTGCATCGGTAATCCTGACCTTGTCGTCAACTTCCTGTTTGCGCATTTTTCCCGATAACAGTTCCCGCACTATGAATCGTTTCAGCAGCTTTTCGGTAAATCCGGCCTTTTCGATCGCCTTGTTAAATTCTTTCCGGTTACTGTAATTTTCAATAACGCTCTTGTACCTCTCGTCCACGGCTCCGCTATCCGGCTTCACTCCCCTGGCGAGTCCGTCCTGGTACTGAAGTTCCTTTTCAACCAGCGCAGCCAGGGCTTTTGCTTGAATTTTACTTAATTTTTCAGCCGACATTCCACCGTGATAACTTGCCTCCAAGGGAACAATCTTCTGCATCTCCTGGTACAACTCCGCAGCAATCAAGTTCTCACCATTAACGGTTGCGACAACGCTGTTAACATCACTGGCGAACGCAGCGCCGTAACAGAAACAAACGAGACAAACAAGCAGCACAATCAGACGATGACCAGTCATAACATCCCCTAGATAAGTATTTCAGTAAGGATAAACGATTTTTGCCCGCTTAGTCAAGGGAAAGGGACGGCCTGACAAGGCAGGACGGGAGCATTTCAGAATGGCCATAAAAAAAGGGCCATGAAAAATCATGGCCCTTCAGGTACTGGCGGGGTCGACGGGGCTCGAACCCGCGGCCTCCGGCGTGACAGGCCGGCGTTATAACCAACTTAACTACGACCCCAGTTACATCAAATTGTATGTTAAAAAAAAACAGGAAATGCATGGTGGGCGAAACAGGGATCGAACCTGTGACATCCAGCTTGTAAGGCTGGCGCTCTCCCAGCTGAGCTATTCGCCCTAAAAAATGGCGGGGTCGACGGGGCTCGAACCCGCGGCCTCCGGCGTGACAGGCCGGCGTTATAACCAACTTAACTACGACCCCGAAATATATCGTTTTTTATCAACTCTGCTTACTGCTGCTCTAATATCCCGAGCAAAATAGAAAGTGATTTATAGCAGAGCAGAACCGGCAGTGTCAAGAATTATTTCCCGACCATCAGCAATCAGTGCGCCGTCACCGCATCATCATTCATTGATGTTCCACCCATGACTAGCGGCGATGGTAAAACGTCAATCACGCCCAGGAGCGCCAACTCCAGAACCTGATCCATATGCTCGACAGGACGAACAGTGATTCCTTCCGTTATTTCCGGAGGAATTTCCGCAAGATCTTTCTCATTGTCAACAGGGATAAGAACCATTTTGATCTCGCCCCGTTTCGCTGCGAGAATTTTCTCTTTCAGCCCTCCTATGGGGAGAACGCGCCCTCTGAGGGTTATTTCACCGGTCATGGCGACGTCGCGGCGTACCGCCTTGCCGGTCAGAGCCGATGTAAGTGCCGTAGCCATAGTAATGCCGGCTGACGGGCCGTCTTTAGGGATAGCCCCTTCAGGAACGTGAATGTGAATATCGACATTCTGATAGAATTCCCGCTCCAACCCGAACAGCTCGGCCCGCGACCGGACGTAGGTCATGGCCGCCTGAGCCGACTCCTGCATGACGTCGCCCAGTTTTCCGGTAATGGTCAGCTTCCCCTTCCCCGGCACTACAGCCACCTCTATGGCAAGCAACTCTCCGCCAACTTCTGTCCACGCCAAGCCGGTGACAAGCCCCACCGCATCATGCTCTTCAGCAATACCATGCCTGAACCGGGGCACTCCAAGATAATCACGCACCTGCTTCGGCTGTACGTTGAATTTACGACGAGCTCCCTTGACCATGCTGTGGGCTATTTTACGACAGATTGAGGCAAGTTCCCGTTCCAGGTTCCGCACTCCAGCCTCGCGGGTGTAATAGCGGATTACCTCAAGTAGTGCCCGGTCGGTAACGGCAACAGCTCCAGACTGGAGCCCATTTGCTGCAAACTGTTTCTGCAACAGATGCCGGCGTGCAATCTGCAATTTTTCGTTTTCCGTATAGCCTTCAATCCTAATAACTTCCAGTCGATCCAGAAGCGGCCGGGGAACAGTATGGAGGGAATTTGCCGTGGTGATAAACATGACGCGGGACAAATCGTACTCAACTTCAAGAAAATGATCGGTAAACATGGCATTCTGCTCGGGGTCGAGCACTTCCAGCAAAGCAGATGCCGGATCACCACGAAAATCGGTGCTCATCTTGTCAATTTCATCCAGAAGAAATACGGGGTTGTTACTGCCTGTTTTCTTGAGATTCTGAATGATTTTGCCCGGCATTGCTCCAACATAGGTGCGACGATGCCCTCGAATCTCGGCCTCGTCCCGAACCCCACCAAGGGACATCTTGACGAAATCACGCCCGGTAGCCGCGGCAATAGAGCGAGCCAAGGAAGTTTTTCCAACACCAGGAGGTCCGACCAGGCAGATAATCGGCCCCTTTAGCTTTTTGACAAGGGAGTTCACCGACAGGTATTCAAGGATGCGCTCCTTGACCTTCTCAAGACCACAATGGTCAGCGTCGAGGACCTTTTCAGCCAGCTCGATATCATTTTTTTCATCTACACAGTTTCCCCAAGGAAGCGATAACAGCCAGTCCACATAGTTTCTCACGACTGCAGCCTCGGCGGACATAGGGGACATAAGCCTGAGTTTTTTCAGTTCGGCCTGCGCCTTCTTCCGGGCCTCGACGGAGAGATTAAGCTTCTCAAGCTTCTTCTCCAGTTCACTGATTTCCTGCTTGAACTCGTCCTTGGCCCCCAACTCTTTCTGGATGGCACGCATCTGCTCATTCAGATAGTACTCGCGTTGGGATTTCTCCATCTGCTTCTTGACCCGGTCACGAATTTTTTTCTCAATCTGGAGGATCTCGATTTCCGATTCCATGAGTGCAAGAAGCTTTTCCAGCCGCCGTGCCACGTTGCGCATGGCAAGAAGCTCCTGCTTGTCGGTAATCTTGAGATTGAGATGGGCGACAAGACTATCCGCCAGTTGCCCCGGATCGCTGTTGCCGGTCAGGGTTCCGACAATTTCGTTCGGTAGCGACTTGGCAAGTTTGGCGTAGTTCTCAAAGGTAGTCGTCACACTTCGTACGAGCGCCTCTACTTCCGATTTGGGGGTTCTTTTCTCCGCAACCTCTTCAACGTCAACGATAAAATAGTCCGCAGTGGTCTCATAAGAAACAATATTCCCCCGCCGCTTCCCCTCAACCAGAACCTTCACGGTTCCGTCGGGCAGCCTGAGCAGCTGGAGTATCTGGCAGATCGTACCGGCCGTGTAGATGTCATCAGCCGTAGGCTCTTCCGTCCGGGCGTTCTTCTGGGTTGCCAGGAAAATCAGCTTGCTGTCGTCCATGGCCGCCTGCAGCGCCTGGATGGATTTTTCCCTGCCAACGAAGAGGGGAATCACCATGGAGGGAAAGACAACAATATCTCTTAATGGCAAGAGAGGGAATCTTGCGGGATTCCCTCTCTTGCTGATGCTCGTCGATTTCATGGTAAGTCCTGTCATCAGGCGGATTCCGCCACGTTTTCATAGACAATAATCGGCTTTTCCTTGTTATAAATGACATCATCGTTGATGACAACCTCTTTCACCATGGTCTGGGATGGGATGTCGTACATGATGTCGAGCATGGCATTTTCAAGAATGGAACGCAGTCCGCGCGCACCCGTCTTCCGCTTCAGGGCTTCCCGTGCAATGGCGACCAGTGATCCGTCAGTGAATTTGAGCTTTACGTGCTCCATCTCGAAGAGCTTCTGGTACTGTTTCACCAGGGCGTTTTTCGGCTCCTTCAGAATCTGTACCATGGCATCTTCGCCCAACTCGCTCAAGGTGGCAAGAACCGGCAGACGCCCAATGAATTCAGGGATAAAACCATACCTGAGTAAATCTTCAGGAGTCGCTTCCACCAACAGTTCACCGGCCCGCTTCTCAACCTTTTTCCTCACATCAGCGCCAAAACCGAGGGTCTTCACTCCGATCCGCTGCTGAATCACGTTGTCCAGACCGGCAAACGCCCCGCCGCAAATGAAGAGAATATTGGTCGTATCAACCTTGAGAAACTCCTGTTGTGGATGCTTGCGGCCGCCTTTTGGGGGCACACTCGCAACGGTCCCTTCGATGATTTTCAGGAGCGCCTGCTGGACCCCTTCACCGGATACATCGCGGGTTATGGAAGGAGAGTCGGACTTGCGGGCTATTTTGTCGATCTCATCAATGTAGATGATCCCCTTCTGGGCACGTTCCACATCGTAATCCGCAGCCTGCAGCAGGTTGAGGATGATGTTTTCCACATCCTCACCGACGTAACCGGCCTCGGTGAGATTGGTGGCATCAGCCATGGCAAACGGGACCTTGAGGATCCTGGCCAGGGTCTGCGCCAGAAGGGTTTTGCCTGAACCAGTGGGGCCGAGCAGCAGGATGTTGCTCTTGTGCATCTCCACATCGCCCGGCTTCCCCATCGCCTCGATGCGTTTGTAATGATTGTAGACGGCAACGGCAAGGATCTTCTTGGCACGCTCCTGACCGATAACGTATTCGTCCAGGACCTCCTTGACCTCCTGGGGCTTGGGGAGCTTCCGTACGTCAGGCCCCATGGCCTCCTCAAGCTTGGTCTCCTCGGCAATAATGTCATTACAGAGCTCAATACATTCATCGCAGATATAGACCGTCGGGCCGGCGATCAACTTCTTGACTTCGTCCTGACTTTTACCGCAAAAAGAACAGATCAGATTATCGGATCTATCGTCTCTTCTGCTCACCGGGGGCCTCCCGTAAGGGTATTTCTCTCAATTATGGAATCAATGATACCATAGTTACGGGCGTCTTCTCCAGACATAAAATAATCACGTTCCGTATCCGCTTCCACCTTCTCCAGCGACTGCCCGCAGTGGAAGGCGAGTATCTGGTTCAGGGTCTTTTTCATGCGGAGTATTTCCTGGGCATGGATGTGAATATCGGTCGCCTGTCCCTGGAACCCCCCCAGCGGCTGGTGTATCATTATGCGGGAATTGGTCAGGCTGAAACGTTTTCCCTTTTCACCGCCGGAGAGAAGAAGAGCAGCCATGGATGCGGCTTGACCAACACAAATCGTTGATACGGGCGCCTTGATGTACTGCATGGTATCATAGATAGCCATCCCCGAGGTAACCACCCCACCGGGGGAATTAATATAGAGATGGATGTCTTTGTCAGGGTCCTCCGCTTCGAGGAAAAGGAGTTGGGCAACGATGAGGTTCGACAGGTTATCGTCGATTTCACCGCCGAGAAAGACAATCCGGTCTTTCAACAGGCGCGAATAGATATCGTAAGAGCGCTCGCCCCGGCCGGTCTGCTCAACTACAATGGGTACCAGCATTTCGCCTCCGCGCGTTAAATTTCACCCTTGTCTACTTCAGCAACATTCGCTTTTTCGAGCAGGAATTCAATTGCCAGGTCTTCCTTTACCTGTGCCACCAGATTATCCATCGCCTGCTGGTTCTGCTGATAATAAGCATTGATCCGTTCAAATGGCTGTCCATTCTCTTCGGAGAGTTTTCTCAACCGGGCTTCCACGTCGGCTTCACCGACGATGATCTTCTCCTTGCCGGACAGTGCATCCAGGAGCAGAGAGCCTTTTACCTGCTGCTCAGCGACGCTCTTGAACTGGACTTTGTAACTCTCGTCATCAAGGCCCATGATCGCCAGCGACATCTTCTGGTTGGCCAGACGCCGCTTGGTGCTCTCCAGCATCATGTCGAGCTGCCGCACCACCATCGACTCGGGCACCTCGATATCATTCTTCTCGATAAGCGCCTTTACCAGCCTGTCCCGCAGATCGGCATCAATTCTTTCCTTCTCACGCAGGTCGTGGATTTCTGCAAGTTTTGCCTTTAAATCCGCCAGAGTCTCGAACTCACCGAACTGCTTGGCAAATTCATCATCGAGAGGAGGGAGTTCCTTCTCCTTGATCTCCTTGAGCTTGATCGCAAAGGTCACTTCTTTGCCGGCCAGTTCTGTACTTCCGTAATCCGCCGGGAAAGTAACCACGATCTCCTTCTCCGTACCGGCTTCCAAGCCGACCAGTTGCTCCTCGAAACCGGGGATAAAACGGCCTGATCCGAGTTCCAGCACGTGGTCAGCAGCTTCTCCGCCGTCAAAGGGAACTCCGTCAAGGAACCCCTTGAAGTCAATGGTCACGAAATCACCCTGTGCGGCGGGCCGCCCCGTTACCGGCTCCAACTGGGCCATCCCTTCGCGCATTTCATCAAGGCGTTTTCCGATGACAGCCTCATCCCGAACGTATTTTTCCTTCTTCAACGATAGGCCGATATAGTCCTTCACCTCGATATCCGGAAAGACTTCGACCGTCGCGGAATACTTGAACGATTCCCCCTTTTTCAGCTCATCGGTATCTATGGTGGGGTGAGAGACAGGGTAAATCTTATGCTCTTTCAAGGTACTGAAATAGGTGTCGTTGAACAGGCTCTTCAGGACATCGTCCGCCATCTTGTCACTGTAGTGTTTCTCCAGCATCGCCTGGGGGACTTTGCCTTTCCGGAACCCTTTTATGGCTGCATGCTTGCGGATTTCATCATACGCCTTCTCGATTTCCGCCGCCACACGGTCAGCGGGAATTTCAAAACTGATTTTCTTCTTCACCTTGCTGAGAGCTTCCACGTTAATCTGCATGTTCGGACCTCACTATGTATTCTGGATTAAATTTGGCCGGTTGTGCGGTTGGGCACTCTGCCCATCTGGAACTGACGGAAGGGAACTGACGGATGGTGCGAGAGAGGGGATTTGAACCCCTACACCTTTCGGTGCTGGATCCTAAGTCCAGTGCGTCTGCCAGTTCCGCCACTCTCGCAAAACCTGCAACGGCATAATACAATAAGCCCCGCTTGAGCGGGGCCTGGTGTTTAAATGGGGTGGCTAGTGGGATTCGAACCCACGTATGAACGAGTCACAGTCGTTTGTGTTAACCGCTTCACCATAGCCACCATACTGGGATCTGGCACGCCTGAGAGGATTCGAACCTCTGACCTACGGCTTAGAAGGCCGTTGCTCTATCCAACTGAGCTACAGGCGCAGAGTTTTGGTCGGGGTGAGAGGATTCGAACCTCCGACCCCCTGCTCCCAAGGCAGGTGCGCTAGCCCGGCTGCGCTACACCCCGAGAAAAATATGTTTATACCATAGGCCCAAAAGCCATGCAAGCATTTTTATCGCTCAGCACGGCTCAGTAAAAAACCGGTCAGAGACGGGTCACGACCTGTCGTGCGCATGCAGGTAATCCCCCAACTCCTTGAGTGCCCGCCCCCGATGACTGATACGGTTTTTCAGCTCTAATGGCAGTTCAGCGAGCGTTCGCCCATACTCAGGGACAAGAAACAGGGGATCGTAGCCGAAACCACCGTCTCCCCGGGGAGCATCGAGGATAACCCCTGATAACGTACCGGTGAACGTACGGCACTCGCCATCGGGTTGACAGAAAGCGATCACGCAGTGGAAGGCGGCGCTGCGCGACTCCCGGGGCACGCCGTCAAGTTCGCGCAGCAGCCTGGCGTTATTTGCCCCGTCATCGGCAGCTTCACCGGCAAAACGGGCAGAGTACACCCCCGGGCGCCCACCGAGAGCATCAACCACCAATCCCGAATCATCGGCAAGTGCCGGCTTACCGGTTGACCGTGCGGCATTTCGTGCCTTTTTTTCGGCATTTTCCGCAAAGCTGGCCCCATCTTCCTCAACCTCCGGAACTCCGGGAAACTCATCAAAGGAGTAGACCCGGGCCACGATATCGTGAAGCAACGCCTCGAACTCACGCAGCTTGCCACGGTTGCACGTCGCCACAAGAAGCTCTTTCATCGGCCGAGAGCCTCGTTCTGGATTGCGAACAATTGCCGGATCCCCTGCTGGGCCAGATCACGCATGGCATCCATCTCGGCAACGGTGAACGGTGTACCTTCCGCCGTCCCCTGTACCTCGACGAACCGACCGGAGGAGGTCATGACGATATTCATGTCCACCTCGGCCGATGAATCCTCCAGGTAGTCCAGATCAAGGACAGGACCCCCCGAAACGATGCCGACACTCACCGCGGCCACCGCCTCCTTAAGGGGAAACCGTGACAGGACACCTTTCCCCACCAACCAGTTAACTGCATCCACGAGCGCCACATACGCTCCGGTTATGGAAGCAGTGCGGGTACCACCATCGGCCTGGATGACATCGCAGTCAATGAGAATACTCCTCTCCCCAAGAAGCGTCAAATCTGTGACGGCACGTAGTGATCGGCCTATCAAACGCTGGATTTCATGGGTGCGCCCACCTATTTTACCCTTAGCCGATTCCCGCGACGAACGGGTGTGGGTAGCACGAGGCAGCATGGCATATTCGGCCGTCACCCATCCCCCCCCCTTCCCCCGCAGGAACGGCGGGACGCTTTCTTCGACCGAAGCCGTACAGATGACCCTTGTATCGCCAAATTCGACAAGAACCGCTCCCTCGGCATGTTTCAGAAACTGCCGTGTAATACGTATCTCCCTGAGGCTTTCCGCCCCTCTTCCATCACGTCTCATAATACTCCCTGTTATCGTAGTGTCTGCCATATATATCCGGAATCCCGACCAGTTGTCAACCACGACGCCCGACAAGTTGACGAATCGGCTGTTCGGTCACCCCCAGTCCTTCAAGAAATCTCTTCTTCAAGAGATCTTCCATCGCCCTGATGGTGGCCGGTGTCAGGAAAGAGATCTTCACCTTGCCTCCGGCCATCATGCCATGCCCCCCTGCAACGCCGTAACCCTCTACCAGGCGCCTGAGAACCTCACCGGCATTTACATCGTGCCGGTTGCTGCGCATAGAGAGTATCAGGTCATCATTGTACAGCCCCATGACAAGAACCATCTCTATATCTTCAAGTCTTAGCAGAAAATCAGCCATTTCAGCAACGAGTTCAGGGAAAACCACAGCTCCAGGGGAGGAAATAAGGACATTGCCGTAAATAGATGTATTGGCAAGTGCGGCACTGATCGTTATAAAATATTCTACGGGTTGTTTCGGGTGGTTAATCGAGTTAAGAAGGTTCTTGTTTGTCAGGGGAAAAAGCCGATGGTACGCCTCCCGGTCCGGATCATTGGCCTCCCTCCCAAGGTCCTGAGTCTCTGATTTTATGGCATAAAAAAGTGCCGTTGCCAGTTTAGTCCCAAGTTGAACTTCCTGTACCTGCAGATATTCATAGAGAATGGTGGCTGTCACACCGTACTCTTCGCGTACATCGACCCAGCGGCACCCCCTCGTGGCATCCCTGAGAGGATGGTGGTCAATGACAAGATCCACGCGGGTTTCCGGTGGAAGTGAGTTGTTTCCCGTTTCTGGTTGGGTGTCAAGCATGCATACTACCGAAAATTCGGACAGGTCCACTATACCTAAGGGGGCTAGGGGAATGTGCAGTTCCTTTGCCATGGCCAGGTTCTCGCTCCGGGCTATCATTCCTGAAAAGGTTATAACTACCTCCTGGCCCAGTTTAGTCACGAACAGGTGGCGCAACGCCATGGCTGACGCCAGACAATCGGGATCAGGATTATCATGGGCGACAATAGCTATGTTCCCTTTTCCCCGGACCCAGGCCAGTAGTCCATCAGTAAACTGCCTGGTACCGATCTGATCGGCGATTGTGGCCATACTCCCCTCCGTTTCCCCTAAACCAGGATAATTGTACCCTATCACCGTGGCACAACAAGTCACCTTTCTTCATTCAACCTGATATGGCAGTTGAATACTGCCGGAAGGAGTACATGAGGGGTATTTCGTCGTAATTCTTGGCGAAATGAAGCGTCCGCAGCCGATCCTGTTCGAACCCGCAGGGTGAGTTGATCGGATGCAGCGCAATGAGCCTAGAATTACAGAAATAGCCCTTTAGTACGACTGCAGGCAGTGTTCAACTGCCGAATAGAGGTTCACTATACCGTGATGCACAAAAAAAGAGGGGGAAGCACCCTTCCCCCTCTTTCGTCACTGCTATGTTCAGCCCGACCGGTCTATCCCAGGTAAAGATTCTGGTTCCTGGCCCGGTTTGCAAGTATTGTCGGATCCAGCACCTCACCGCAACACGTGCACTTCCAGGCATCGAAGGACCTGACAAAATCATAAAACTTCTCGGCAAACATACGACCTTTACATTTAGGACAATTCATAACGGGCACCCCCACCTAGGAAATATCTGCAATCGCAAGTACCGGTGGGTATTTCATCATATGTGCCAACTCGCAAACAAGAATAATAGATAGAGTCTGCCTGTTATCCATATCACCTATTTCTTGTATAATTCAAGTCAGTTATATCTTGTCAAAAATAGCGTCTGATAGACTCTATCCGTTTTGAGCCGAGACCGGGCACCCTTTCGAGGTGCTCGACATTGCCGAATCCGCCATTTTTATGACGCTCAGCAATAATGCTTTTTGCAAGTTCAGGCCCTATACCCGGCAGGGCATCCCAATCTGCGCAATCCATAAGGTCGGGGTTTAACGGAATCCCAAGCAGCATCCGCTCCCGGGCAGTCATACTACCTACAGATATTTCAGCATGTTCGTTCACCGCCAGACGAACAGTCACTATGTCACCGGTCTTCATTTTGCGTAAATGCACGGGGTCTTCCAACTGAATGACACCCGATTGGGGCAGCGTCATTTTCATGACATCACCCATCGTCATGCCCTCGGGAAATTGATACACGCCCGGCTTCGGCACAGCACCCGTTATGCGCAGGGAAACAGAGGAACCGGGCCTATGCATAAAGGCCACGGGCACCCCTTGCAAGGGAGTACCGTGGCCTTTATAAAAACAGATCACGCAGAAGCCGGCTGAAAGAAGCCAGAGTACAAAGCTATCGCTTCGTCGGGTCACTTTTTACCCGCCTCCCCCTCCTCGCCCTTGTGCAGCTTGTATTCAATGCTGTCGATAAGCGCCTGATAGGAGGCGTCGATAATATTGTCGGAAACGCCGACCGTCCCCCAACGGCTCTCCTTGTCCCCCGATTCGATGAGCACCCGGATAGACGATGCAGTACCTTGGCCGGCTGGGAGCACCCGAACCTTGTAGTCGAGGAGTTTGACCTCCTTCAGCCGTGGATAGAATTTCTCCAGCGCCTTCCGGATGGCGTTGTCGAGTGCGTTCACTGGACCGCTCCCTTCGGCAGCGGTGTGCTCCAGTTTCCCCCCCACCTTGACCATGATCGTAGCTTCGGACAAAGGTTTCTGGTCCTCATGGCGCTTCTCGTCGATAACCCGGAAACCAATGACCGAGAAGAACTTGCGGTGGGTCCCGAGGGCACGTTTCATAAGCAGTTCAAAGGAGGCTTCCGCTCCTTCAAACTGGTACCCGCGGTTCTCCATATCTTTGATGTTGTCCAGGATATCCAGAGTGACAGGGTCTTTACTGTCCAGGTTTATATTGAACTCCTCGGCTTTGGCAAGGATGTTCGCACGCCCGGAAAGGTCTGAAATGAGTACCCGCGTAGTATTACCAACCAACTCGGGGCGCATGTGCTCGTAGGTTTCCGGATGCCGCTGGATTGCACTGACATGGACCCCTCCCTTGTGGGCAAAGGCGGAATTCCCCACGTAGGGCTGGTGCTTGTCAGGGGAAAGATTGGCCAGTTCGTAAACATGACGTGACAGGTCACGGAGCTTGCGGAGCTGTTCGTCACTGACGCACTCTTTCTGCATTTTCAGTTTCAGGGCGGGGATAATGGAGCAAAGATTGGCGTTGCCGCACCGCTCGCCGAAACCGTTGATGGTCCCCTGTACCTGCACGACCCCCAGGTCCACGGCATGGAGCGAATTGGCGACGGCACACTCGGAATCGTTATGGGCATGGATACCGAGGGGTGTCTGGATATGTTTTTTCACATCCTTGATAATCTGGGCCAGTTCGAACGGCAGGGTGCCGC
Organism: Deltaproteobacteria bacterium; assembly: GCA_021848385.1. Classification (GTDB taxonomy): domain Bacteria; phylum Desulfobacterota; class Desulfuromonadia; order Geobacterales; family Geobacteraceae; genus Geomobilimonas. The sequence goes on along the minus strand of JAJZUQ010000012.1, from coordinate 25,246 downwards.
CATTGGTATCGCAGAGGATGATACAGTCGACCTTGGCCTGCTCGGCCGCCCTGAGAGTCTTGATAGCATACTCTGGATCGGCCTTGTAGCCGTCAAAGAAATGCTCGGCATCGTAGAAGACTTCCTGGGCGTGGGATTTCAGGTACTCCAGGGAGTCAAAGATCAGCTCCAGGTTTTCTTCAAGAGAGATGCGCAGCGCTTCCCGCACGTGAAAATCCCAGGTTTTGCCGAAAATGGTGATGGCATCGGGTTCTGCCTGAATCAGGGTCCGGATGTTCTGATCCTTGTCCGGTGTAATCTTTGCCCGCCGCGTGGAACCGAAGGCCGCGATCTTCGCCTGTGAAAGCTTCTCCTTTTTTATGTCCTTGAAAAAAGCGACATCCTTCGGATTACTCCCGGGCCATCCTCCCTCGATGTAGTTGATACCTATCTCGTCCAGTTTGTGGGCGATGCGGATCTTGTCTTCCACCAGGAACGAGATATCCTCCGCCTGCGTCCCGTCTCGTAATGTCGTATCGTATAATTTTACCAGGCCCATACATTCACCTTCGATCAGATGGATTTTAATCCCAACGACAAGAGGCACAGAGCACAACACCGGTCAGAACTTCGACTCGAGTATCCCCTGTGCCTCCTGCTTGAGACTAATGAGTAAAAACAACTGGTGAAAAAAGAGTTACTCCTCTTTCGCATCTTTCCCCGACATGCCGAATGCATCATGCAGCACCCGTACCGCAAGTTCAGTGTACTTGGCATCGATCACCACTGAGACCTTGATCTCGGATGTTGAGATCATCTGGATATTGATCCCCTCTTTTGCCAAGGTCTGGAACATTTTGGTGGCCACACCGGCATGGCTCCGCATGCCGACACCGACGATGGAAATCTTGGAGATGCTCTCATCGGTTACCACATCCTTGGCGGATATCTCTGTAGCCGTCTCTTTGGTAATGGCAAGGGCCTTCTTGAAATCGGCCTTGGTGACGGTAAAGGTAAAATCGGTGTGACCGGATTCACTCACGTTCTGAACGATCATGTCGACAGAGATGTTGGCATCGGAAAGAGGAGAAAGAATCTTGGCAGCGATCCCCGGCTTATCGGGAACATTCATTACGGCAATTTTGGCTTCGTTCTTATCATAGGCAATGCCTGATACGAGTACTGCTTCCATTTCCTTATCCTCCTTGGTAACCATGGTACCCTGATTATCATTGAAGCTGGAGCGGACGTGCACGTCCACATTGTACTTTTTGGCGAATTCCACCGACCGGATCTGGAGCACTTTCGCACCCAGACTGGCCAGTTCCAGCATTTCTTCGTAAGAAACCTTTTCGATCTTACGGGCATCGGTGCATATGTTGGGATCGGTGGTATAGACACCGTCCACGTCGGTGAAAATCTCGCAGACATCTGCCTTGAGGGCCGCAGCCAGAGCCACCGCCGACGTGTCAGACCCCCCCCGGCCAAGTGTGGTAACGTTCCCTTCACGGTCGATACCCTGGAATCCGGCAACCACAACAATGGTTCCGTCCTTGAGGTCCGCGCGCATTTTGGTGTCGGGAATCTCTTCGATGCGCGCCTTGCTGAAGGCGTTGTCGGTGATAACCGGCACCTGCCAGCCGTGATAGGACTTGGCCTTGTACCCCATGGATTTCAGACAGATCGAGAGCAGTGCGATAGAAACCTGTTCACCTGACGCCACCAGCACATCATATTCGCGATTATCGGGAAATTCGCAGATATCATTAGCCAGGGCCACCAGCTTGTTGGTTTCGCCGGACATGGCGGACACGACAATTACCATATCGTTGCCGGCGTCATAAGTTCTGGCGACCCGCTTGGCCACATTTCTGATCCGGTCGACCGACCCCATGGACGTACCGCCGTATTTTTGAACCACCAGTGCCATCTGAGCTATCCTCCTTTGCGTAAAACCTTGTCTCACCCATTCAAGCAGGGGCAAACGGTTGGAACGTTTCTATTAGCAGGAATCCTGCAACGGGTCAAAACATTTTTTCAAATTTGCCGGAAAAAGCTGTGTCAGAAGTTCCTCATAGCGCTTCCCGTGGGGCTCGAACAGCAGGCGTCGGCTATCGTCTCCTTCATGGCTGAACGTGACGGTCAGGCGGTCGCCGGGCATCTCCCCTTGCAGCCGTTCCGCCCACTCCACAAGACAGGCCCCGTCACCATAAAAATATTCTTCAAAACCGAGTTCCAAAATATCACCCGCGCCGGCAAGCCGGTAAAGGTCAAAATGATAGAACGGCAATCGCCCCTGATAACTGTTGAGAAGAGTAAACGTCGGACTGGTGATGGGAGTCGTCTCCTTCACCCCAATACCGGCAGCCACTCCACGGGAAAACTCGGTCTTGCCCGTCCCGAGATCGCCCGTCAGTGCCACAAAATCACCCGGCCCGAGCAGGGTGCCGAGTCGCCGCCCCAGGGAAGCGGTTTCCGCAGCACTGCTGGTAATCAGCTCGACCACGGTTATCCCTGGCCGGTCATGGTACGGATAAGGTCGATCCTGGCCACCATACCGACCACCTTCTTACCCTCAACTACCGGCAGGGCATGGAGTTTCCTACTGCTCATAAGGTCAGCGACACTGCTCAAGGGGGTTGCCGGCGTAACCGTTACCACTTCCGTCAGCAATATGTCGCCAACAGTCTGCCCGGTCATCTTCTGCAGTTCCCGCTCGAATTTTTTCTCGCTCTCCAGATAGATCACCCAGTCGAAGAGAGAGATGACCGTCGGGATATGGAGGTTCTTGTCCTGCTCGATCAAGTCACTTTCCGTCACGACACCGATGAGGTCCCCGGCAGCATCGACCACCGGTGCGGTGCTGATCCGGTGCCGGGTAAACAGCTCAGCCAGGTCCCGTATGGATGTGTCCTTCGTGACGGTGATCACCTCTTTGGTCATTACATCGGAAACGGTCAGCATAGTATTCTCTCCATTCATGTCATCAATTGTTTACAAGCATAGGGAAGCCGTTCCTGAACGTCCACGGCGGCCATTCCGATCTCTCCCATCTCCGCCGCCACCATGTCGGCCGCATACCCATGGAGGAACACCCCGACACGACAGGCGGTGAACGGCTCATATCCCTGGGCGAGGAGTGCTGTCAGGATGCCGGTGAGGACATCGCCCATCCCTCCCGATGCCATGCCGGGGTTACCACTTCCGTTAATGGCCATCCGGCCATCGGGAGCGGCAATGATGGTGCGCGCCCCTTTGAGAACTACGTGGACTCCGTAGCGTTTGGCAAACTCCCGGGCGGAAGCTATCCGGTCACGCTCCACATCAGTCACCGAACAACCGGCAAGACGTGCCATTTCACCAGGATGGGGGGTCACAACCACGGTCTGAGACTGTTTCCGGAGCAGTACCTCAGGCTCTTCGGCAACAGCGTTCAGCCCATCGGCATCAAGCACCAGCGGTTGGGTAATGGTCGAAACCAACCACCGGACCAGCTGGGCTGTCTCGGGATGGAGTGCAAGGCCGGGACCCACTGCCACCGCACTCGTCCCCTTCAGAGCATTGTCGATGCACGCCTGATCAGCATCCACCAGATGACCGAAACCACCGTCGGGAAGAGGAAGCGTCATGGCCTCGGTAGTTTTGACCTCCAGGATGTGGCCGAGGCTGGCCGGCACCGCCAGAGTCACCAGGCCGGCACCACTCCGGACCGCACTGTTGGCGGCCATGGCCGCAGCACCCGTTTTGCCGGTGGAGCCGGCAACAATGAGGCAATGGCCATAACTCCCCTTGTGTGCCGTACGTTCACGTCCGCGCAGCAGGGGCCGGACTGTGGCAGCATCGAGAAAGTCAAGACCTGGTGCAGCATCAGTCACGTCGGTGGGAATCCCGATGTCCACTACTTTCAGGTTACCGGTGAACTCCGTCCCCGGATACAGGACATGACCGCACTTGGCCAGACCAAAGGTCACGGTGAGGTCAGCCCGCACCGCCCGCCCCAGTATTTTGCCGGTGGCCGCGTCGATCCCCGAGGGTATGTCCACCGCCACCACCGGCCGACCGGCACCGTTCATCAGGGAAATGGCCTCGGCATATACCCCCGTCACGTCACTTTTGAGGCCGGTACCGAGCAGGGCATCGACGATGACGTCCGCCCCCCGCAACGACGCGACGTAGTGTCCAAACATGCCGGGCTCGGGGCAGTACGCGATCGCACTATCTCCCAGGCGTTCAAGGTTGGTGCGTGCATCACCGCCTATATCTTCTTTGCGGGCGATGACGAAGGTTGCAACATGCCACCCCTGCTCATGGAGGAGCCGGGCGATAACGTATCCGTCACCGCCGTTGTTCCCCTTACCCGCCACCACAACGGCACGCTTACCATTTTGACAACCATACATCTCCATGATGGCCGCAACACAGCCGGTACCCGCATTCTCCATCAGGACAAGCCCCGGCACACCGAACTCCACGATGGCCCGCCGGTCGATCTCCTGCATGGTTGCGCCGGTAACGACCTTCATTCTCCCTCCAGGATCACGGATGCGGCAGCCACGTCGCCATCGTGGGACAGGGACAGAAAGTGATGCTTCAGTCCATGCCCGTCGTAAAGTTCACGGGCACGGCCGGAGAGTCGAAGTTCCGGCTTGCCGAGAGAGTCGTTGACGACCTCCACGTCATGCCAGCTTATGCCGTCACGGAGACCCGTGCCGAGAGCCTTCAAAAAGGCCTCCTTTGCGGCGAAACGGAGGGCATAATGCTGGGCGCTCCGCTTGCGCACCGCACAGTACTCACGTTCGTGCGAGGTAAAAAGCCGTTCCAGGAGCGGAACGTTATTCTCCACCACAAAACGCTCGAAGCGGCTGATAGCCACGATATCGATACCATTCCCGAAAATCATATCGCCCCGTCAGGCATATTTTACCAGATCCATCATTTCCCGCACCGCCCGGTCGAGTCCGACCAGCACTGCCCGGGAAATGATGGAGTGCCCGATATTGAACTCCTCGATCCCGCCAAGGGCCGCCACCATCTTGATATTGCTGTAGTTGAGGCCATGCCCCGCATTGACGCCAAGACCGAGTTTTGCAGCGAGTTTGATCGCATTCTCTATCTTGCGCAACTCCCCATCCTGCGCACGATAGCCTCGGGCCTCGGCAAAAGAACCGGTATGAATTTCGACATAATCGGCTCCTATCTTGCTTACCGCCTTGACCTGATCGGGGTCGGGGTCGATGAAAAGGCTGACGAGCATCCCCCCTTCCTGGAGCTTTTCAACCACATCGGTCAGGCTCTCCTGGTGGATGCGGACATCCAGGCCCCCTTCCGTTGTGAGTTCCTGGCGTTTCTCAGGGACGAGAGTGCACATATCTGGCTTCACGGAACAAGCAATGGCCACCATTTCAGCGGTGGCGGCCATCTCCAGATTGAGCCGTGTCTTGACAGTCTGACGCAGGATCTTCAGATCACGATCCTGGATATGGCGGCGGTCCTCCCGCAGATGGATTGTGATCCCGTCAGCGCCTGCCAGCTCTGCAATGGCCGCGGCGGTAACCGGATCAGGCTCGTTCCCTCCCCGTGCCTGGCGGATAGTCGCGACGTGGTCTATATTGACCCCCAGCTTGGCCATACTCACTTACCTCCGATCTTGCTCTCCACCAGGTCCGCGATCTCCTTGGCCCACGTGGTAATCTGGTACTTGTCCTGCCCTTCCAGCATAATCCGGAGCAGTGGCTCCGTTCCGGAATAACGGATCAGCACCCGCCCCTCATCCTTTACCTTCTCTTCTATCCCCTTAATCAGCGCGGCTACTTGGGGAATGGTCATGATGTCCGTTCGTTCCCGAACCCTGACGTTCACCAGCACCTGCGGCAGGGGGATCATCACCTCCGCCAGCTCCGCCAGGGTCTTTCCGGTCCGGCGCATGATCGCCAGCACCTGCAGGGCGGAGAGGACTCCGTCGCCGGTGGTGTTGTGGTCGAGGAATATCATATGCCCCGACTGTTCTCCCCCCAGATTGTACCCTCCTTTCAGCATTTCTTCCACCACGTAGCGGTCGCCGACGGCGGTCTTGATGATCTTTCCACCCGCCTTCTTGACGGCGATATCAAGCCCCATATTGCTCATCACCGTGGCTACCAGCGTGTTTTTCCGCAGTTTCTTCTGCCTGATCAGATGGGTGGCGCAGATGGCCATGATGTGGTCGCCATCCACCTCGTTGCCAAACTCATCCACGAAGATCACCCGGTCGGCATCACCATCCAGGGCAATCCCCAGGTCGGCGCGATGTTCCTTGACCGCCTCGCTGATAACCTCCGGGTGAAGGGATCCACAGCCGGCATTGATATTGATACCGTTCGGTTTGACGCCGATGGAGATCACCTCGGCCCCCAGCTCCTCGAATACCGCCGGTGCCACTTTGTATGCAGCGCCGTTGGCACAATCGAGAACAATTTTCAGCCCGGTCAGATCCAGTTCCTTGGGGAAGGTGTTCTTGAGAAAGACCACATAACGGCCCACAGCATCATCAATACGGTAGGCCTTGCCGACCTCGGTGGCAGTTGGGCGCAGGGAATCTATCTTTTTGGAAAAGATGAGTTCCTCTATCTTCAGTTCCATTTCGTCCGGAAGTTTGAAGCCGTCGCGCGAAAAAAACTTGATGCCGTTGTCCTGGAATGCATTGTGGGAGGCAGAGATAACAACCCCTGCATCGGCACGCATGGAGGAGGTAATGTTGGCAATACCGGGAGTCGGGAGCGGACCGACAATCAGTACATCCACTCCCATGGAACAGATACCCGCAACCAGGGCATTCTCAAGCATATACCCGGAGAGGCGGGTGTCCTTGCCGATGACGATACGGTGCCGCTGACGACCGTTCTTGAAAATATACGCCGCAGCACGGCCAATCTGCATGGCCATTTCGCTTGTCATGGGATAAACGTTTGCCACGCCGCGCACGCCGTCGGTTCCGAAAAGTTTCTTCATACTGCACTCCTGTACCGGTCATGCCGGTTTAATATCTGCACACTGCATGATGTAGCAAGCCAATCCGCAGCTATTTCTCACCACGGGCAGGGGTTGCCGTACCGCCATCTCCTCTGACCAGACGGAGTTCGACAGTAGAGGGATAGATACGGGTGATCCGTACACCGGCAGGCATCGGCAATCTCGTTTCCAACGCGGCAAAGGTAACACTCCCTTCCCGCACTCCCCCCAGGTCGAGGGGAATGGTCAGGCGGTCAGCCGCTATTTTTGCCAATAGCATACGAGGTCCGGCAAGCCGCAATTCAACCCGCTCCACCGGATTGCCAGCCACGACCAGCCCGGCAGGCAGATTCATCGTCTCGACCCGGGCAGTGAGCACACGTTCCGTCTCCCCTCCCCCGGTCACGTAGGCCCAGAGCAATAAGGCAAGGACAAGGGCCATGATCCTGAGCCCTATATTTTCCTGCAGCCATGCGGGGGTTTTCATGATAACCACCGTGCGTCAAGAAGCCGTTTCAGCATCTTGCGCAGCGTCGCGCTCTCCAGATCACGGGTGATCTTTCCGCCGACCGCAACCGAAATCTTGCCGGTCTCCTCGGAGACCACAATCACCACCGCATCGGCGACCTCCGTAAGCCCGATTGCTGCCCGGTGGCGGGTCCCCAGTGCCTTATCTACGTCGGGATTCTGGGTCAGGGGAAGAAAACATCCGGCCCGGGTCAACTTTCCATGCTGAATGATGACTGCTCCGTCATGAATCGGCGAATAGGGGAGAAAAATCGATGAAATGATTTCACTCGTCACCTTGGCATCGATCTCCGTTCCAACCGCCATATAGGTATCGAGAGACATGGCCCGTTCGACGACCATGAGGGCACCGATCTGTTTGCCGGCCAGGCCCTCTGACGCAATGACCAGTTCCTCGATCAGTTCGGGCGTCGCATCGCTATCCTGTCCCTTGCCGTACCGGGTGCGGCCCAGGGCTACAAGAGCCCGGCGGATGTCATGCTGGAAAATGATAACGAGAACAAGAACAATGGAACCGAGGAGATTATCGAGGAGCCAGGTGACCGTCCTGAAACCGGTCAAGTGAAACAGGCTGTGACAGACAAGCAGCACGATCAGGCCAAACATCACCCGCCACGCCATCGCCCCCCTTACCAGGAGCATGAGGCGATATATGACGTAGGCAAGCAACAGGATGTCCAACAGGTCGACAAGCCATTGCCAGTTGTGGAGAGGAGAGAACATCACTGCCACCTGACCGGATGAAGTTGCCTAGCGGGGTAGGCGGATTTGCACGGGCTGCCATGAACGTGACGTTACCTGATTCCCTGGACAATGGCACGGCTCATATACGCAACATCCCGCATCGCCCTGACATCATGGACCCGAAAGATTGTGGCGCCGTTAACCAGTGCCAGAGCAACCGTTGCGGCCGTTCCGAATAGACGGTCGTCCACGTTCCGGTCCAGTACCTGCCCTATGAACGCCTTGCGTGAGGTCCCGACCAGAATCGGTCGATCGAGGGATAAAAACTCGCTCAGACGGCGGAGAATCTCAAGGTTTCCCGCACAATCCTTGCCAAAACCGATGCCGGGATCGACAGCCACCTGTCCGTCAGTGATCCCGGCCTGTCTGGCCTTCCGGATTGCCTCCTCCAGGAATTCCTTTACGTCGCCGACAAGGTCGCCATAGGAGGTGTCTTTCTGCATCTCACCTGGAGTCCCCCTGGTATGCTGGAGCACGACCCCAGCGCCGGCAGCGGCTATAACCCCGGCCATCCGTGAATCAAAGGTCATGGCACTGACGTCGTTGATAATCTCGGCACCGGCGGCCAGGGCAGCTTCAGCCACAACCGCCTTGGTGGTATCAACGGAAACGGGTATGCCCAATCGGCCCACCAGACGTTCTATGACCGGCACGACCCGGCGCAGTTCCTCCTCCGCAGAAACCGGCGGCGCATCAGGACGGGTGCTCTCGCCACCGATGTCGATGATGTCCGCACCGTCCGCCTCCATCGCCAGCGCGCGTTCAACGGCCTTCTCCGGGGAGAAAAACCTGTTTCCATCGGAGAAGGAATCAGGGGTGACGTTGAGTATCCCCATGATACAGGGGTGCGCAGCCAGATCTATGGTGCGCCGGCCTGTCGTCCAGCAGAGCGACTGCAGGGAATTGCCGCGACAACCGGTCAGGATGGTGCGACCTCCCCTTGCTGGCCAGCTGACGACCCCTTGATGATGGCGTCAACTTCATCCCCCGTGAGGTTTTCCTTCTCGATGAGTTCCTTAGAAATCAGATGAAGTATGTCGACATTCGCACTGAGCAACCGGATGACGCGGCTGTAATTCTGCTCCACGATGCGCCGAATCTCACCATCGATCTCCACCGCCGTCGCCTCGCTGAAGTTCTTCTGGGTAGCCATCTCCCGGCCGAGGAAAATCTGCTCATCCTTCTTGCCAAAGGTAACCGGCCCGAGCTTTTCACTCATCCCCCACTCACAGACCATCTTCCGGGCAATCTCGGTGGCCCGCTCGATATCATTGCCGGCACCGGTTGTCATGCTGTTGAAGATGATCTCCTCGGCAGCCCGGCCACCCATGAGTACGGCGATCCGGTCGAGGAGCGACTCCTTGGTGTAACTGTGCTTGTCCTCGATGGGAAGCTGCATGGTTACACCGAGGGCCCTTCCGCGGGGGATGATGGAGACCTTGTGCACCGGGTCGGTTCCGGGAATCAGCTTGGCAACAAGCGTATGCCCCGCCTCGTGATAGGCGGTATTTTTCTTCTCATCGTCAGAGATCACCATGCTGCGCCGTTCAACCCCCATGAGAACCTTGTCCTTGGCATCATCGAAGTCGATCATCTCCACAACGTTCTTGTTCTTCCTGGCGGCAAGGAGCGCCGCCTCGTTCACCACGTTGGAGAGATCGGCACCGGAGAAGCCGGGAGTGCCGCGGGCGATGACCCCAAGATCGACCTCGGGGGAGAGAGGCACCTTTTTGGCATGCACTTTGAGAATCATTTCGCGACCCTTCACGTCGGGGCGGGGAACCACCACCTGGCGGTCGAAACGGCCGGGACGGAGCAGGGCCGGGTCGAGGACGTCGGGCCGGTTGGTAGCGGCGATCAGGATGACCCCCTCATTGGATTCGAAGCCGTCCATCTCCACGAGAAGCTGGTTCAGGGTCTGCTCACGCTCGTCGTGACCACCACCGAGGCCGGCACCGCGATGACGCCCGACGGCATCGATTTCATCGATGAAAATGATGCATGGAGCACTCTTTTTCCCCTGGACAAAGAGGTCACGAACCCGGCTTGCACCGACCCCGACGAACATCTCCACGAAATCCGAACCGGAGATGGAGAAAAACGGCACCCCTGCCTCACCGGCAATGGCACGGGCAAGAAGGGTCTTACCGGTACCCGGGGGACCCATGAGAAGCACACCTTTGGGGATACGCCCCCCCAGCTTGGTGAATTTCTTCGGGTCCTTGAGGAAGGAGATGATCTCTTCCAGCTCTTCCTTCGCCTCTTCGATCCCGGCCACGTCCTCAAAGGTGATTTTACCCTGAGCCTCGGTCAGAAGCTTGGCCCGGCTCTTGCCGAATGACATGGCCTTGCCGCCACCTACCTGCATCTGGCGCATGAAGAAGATCCATATCCCCACCAGGAAGAGCAGAGGGAACCAGGAAATGAAGATGGAGAACCAGGAGAATTTCTCTTCCTCAGGCTTGGCGTTGATTGAAACCTTTTTCGCCAGAAGCGTCTCGGAGAGCATGGCGTCGGAGGGTTTATAGGTGCGGAAATCCTTGCCGTCCGTAAACTTGCCGTACACCTCGTTACCCTGGATGGTAACCGCGTTGATCTTTCCTGAATCCACCGCCGTGATGAAATCGCTGAAGGCGAGCTTTTCCTGGGTTGGCTTCGGTTTGTTGAAGAGATTGAAGAGAAGTATCATCATGAGACTGATGACGAGCCAGAGCGCGAGGTTTTTATAAAACTGGTTCAAGGTGCCTCCTCTTGAGTCGGGTAAGCTGCGGGGTCATGGCCGGCAGCGTGGGTGCGGTCCGTAACGGCTTATACAACGCGTTTTGACGACGAAAAGTACCATAATAGCCCCCTATTTACAAGACCTTTAAGGCATTAAGCCGAGAATTTCAACTTTCAGCACGTCCACGGTACCCGGCGTCAGACGCGCCTCCGCACAAGCTCGCACGCCAGCCACCCAGACCAGGTCAGTTGGGCTGAATATCAGGGGGATACGCCATCTCCGGTCACGGGGGATTTTGTCGTCGATAAAGAGCTCCTTGACCTTCTTTCTGCCTGTCATCCCCAGGGGGACAAACCGATCCCCCGGGCGAAAGTTGCGCACCAGCCAGGGGAAAGGGGCCTGCTCACCATCCAGGAAGGTCATCGCAGGTGATGCCGCCTGCAGAGCGGCATGAAGCGCAGCCGGCTCGACCACCAGCACGCTGCCGCCAGGAAGAGGATAGCTCCCTGGCCCCTCCACCTTCACCTCCCACTCAGCGGGAACCGTCTCGCCAGCTCCCACGGTAAAAACCAGGTGTTCGTAACTCTTTGTCACCCGGCTCCCCCCTGGCAGATTGAGGCTCGCACCTGAGGCGGCGTCACGTACGAGACGGTCGATGGACTGGAGGTGGGTGAAGCCGATCCGGGCCAGGTCACCCCGGACAAGACGAAGGGCATGACGGTAAAGACGAAGTCTCAACCCTCGGGATTCAGTGGTCAGAGCCGTTATGCACAGCCTTGCCTCCGCCCGGTCGAAACTGCCGTGGCGGGCAAATGCGGCGACAACAATCTGCTCAAGAAGTTCCTCGTCGTTAGCCAGTATTTCGGCAGTCGCCGTCAAACGCGACGCAATATTCGCATTATAGCCGGCAAGATGGGGCAACAGCTCGTGACGCACCCGATTGCGCAGAAAACCCGTATCGGTGTTGCTACTGTCCGTACGAAAAGAAAGCTCGCGCGCGGCCAGGTACGCTTCGATTTCCCGGCGGATCACTCTCAGAAGCGGCCGGACGTATCTGCCGTCTGCCGAGCGAGGAAGCATGGCGGACAGTCCGCTCCCGGCCGCCCCACGCAGCAGGCGCAGCAGGACCGTTTCGGCCTGGTCGTCGGCATGGTGGGCAAGGGCAACGGAGTGGGCACCATGGCTTGCGGCAACCTCATCGAAAAAGGCATAGCGGGCTACCCTCCCCGCTTCTTCCAGAGAAAGCCTCTTTCTATGGGCCAGTTCATGCACATCCACCCGGCGGGTTACCACGGGGATGCCATATACGCCGGCCAGACGAACAACGAAAGCCTCATCACCGTCAGATTCCTCGCCGCGAAGCAGGTGATTGAGATGGGCTACCACAAGGGAGAGATGAAATTCCGGCAGATCGGCGAGGAGGTCGAGGAGGGCAACGGAATCGGCACCGCCGGACACGGCCACCACGACCCGGCCCCCTTCCGCGAATAACCCGTATTCTCTTATTGTGTCCACAACCTGACGCCGCACTCGTCGCCCCCGATGGTGATCCTTATATCCAGTTATACTAGCAAACTACAGGCATAAAAAAACCCCTCTTTATCAAGAGGGGTTGATTTGGTGGCGGTGCAGGGACTTGAACCCCGGACACTACGGATATGAGCCGTATGCTCTAACCAGCTGAGCTACACCGCCAAGCTCGTGCATGAAAAACCTCCCTGGATTGGCCAAAGAGGTCGGTAGGTATGGTGGGTTGGAAACGTCGTTACGTGACCCGAACCTCAGGAAACAAAGTTTATAAAACAGAACCCGACCGGTGTCAAGAAAAAAGGAAGTGCATCTCGTTTGTATGGCATCCCTGTCGTCAAGCGTCTTAGTTCCTTGACCTCCTCACCCCTCCAGTGCGGCACAGCGCGCCGCACCAAGGAGTGCACTCCTCTCATTGAGGATAACCCGCACCGGAATGGTTTCCAGCAGAGGGCTGAGACGCCCCTTGGCGGTGAAGGCCATCATGAAGGCCGGCTCCCTGAGCTTGTCGATGATCTTGGGAGCTATTCCGCCACCCACATAAATACCGCCAGTGGCAAGGTACCGCAGCGCCACATTCCCCGCTTCAGCACCGTAGAGAGAGGCAAAGAGATCGAGGGAACGAACGCAAAGCTCACAGCGCCCCTCCAGGGCTGCTGAGGATATGGCGCGGGAGGGATCGTCCGTCAGCATTTCCGCAGCAACTTCCGGGCACTCCGGCATCTGTTTACAATCACGAAGAAAACGGTAGATATTGCGGAGTCCCGGCCCCGATATCACCCGCTCGCAGCTGACTCGCCCATGCTCGGTGCGCAGGTAGAGGAGAAGTTCCGCTTCCAGCTCGTTCCGGGGGGCAAAATCGGCATGTCCTCCCTCACTCGGTAGCGGCCGATGGACGGTCCCGTCCCAATGGGCAAAGGCGACTCCCAGACCGGTACCCGCAGAAATAACGGCTATGGCCCCCCCTTTCGTGGCGATACCCGGATTAAGAACTGCAAGATCCTCGTCTTTCAGGAGGTCGATGCCGTGTGCATGTGCCTCAAGATCATTGATGATCCCAACCGCCGGAAGACCCAGTGCCCGCGCCAGTTCCTCCCCGTCAACGCTCCAGGGGAGGTTCGGCGTCTGCACCCTCCCCTCCCTCACAGGGCCGGCAACGCCGAAACAGGCACGGTCCACCGTTACGCCGAACTCATGCACAAATTCCCTGACCACATCGACGGGACTGCCGTGCTCGCGGCTCCTGTACCAGTGTTCAGCCAGGATTTCACACCCATCATCATTTACGGCAACCCACGCCAGCCGCGCCGATGTCCCGCCTATATCACCCGCAAGCACCTGCATCAGCCGTTTACCTTTCCCGTAGTCATCCTGATTCGTATCAGATACGGATCACACTGAACAGTGGAGTTGAGTCGATTACAGACTGCAAAGCCCGCCTTACCGGCTCCGGCCACCGCCACGCGGCACGGGGACATTTCCACCCCCCTGGAAAAACCCGCCGCCTGAGGGGGGGGAGTATCCTCCACCACGCGGAAAACTGCTTCCTCCCGAAGGACGGGAAAAGCCGCCGGCCGGTCGCTGGTATCCCTGTGGCGGCCGGTAATCCTGGGAGCGCTGGTAACTCTGGGGAGGACGATAACTCTGCGCCCGCTCAATCCCTCGCCTGCGCCCTTCGTAATCGCGATCGAGTGTGGTCCCGACACCGCGGTTCATGGCCGGTCGCATGTCCCCCGTTGCACCCGCTTTCCTCTCGGCCGGTTTCCACGTCCCCCGCTCCCGTCGCTGCCAGCTGCCGTCCTTGCCGCGGCGCATGACATTCCCTTCTCTGTCGGTGAAGACATTGTTCACCTGACCCCTTGTGGAGACCCTTGGGGCAAAAGTCTGCCTTCCCACCCTGTTCCAAGCAGTTCCGCCAGCCAGCATCCTGGCGTTATCCCCGCGGCTGTAGAGGTTTGTAACGTTCCGGAGAGGGCGGATACCGCCGGCAGATCGGGTACCGGTTCCCCTGACACCGACATTCGTGCCTACCGGACGGTAAATATTGACCGGCCGGTAGTAGTAATTGTAGTTGGGACGCCAGTAGTAGCCTCCCGGCCCCCACCAGCCGCCATAATAACCGAACCCGAGGCTGAAATCCAGCCAGCCGGCGCTCCAGCTCATGCCATAGCTCCAGCCGGTCCAGGGATTGAAGTTAACATGGAACCCCCAGGTAAAGGGACGCGGGTAGTAGAAGATGGGACCGATGTACGGGGGATAATAGTAGCCGGTACCGTACACGACCGAACCATAGTAAGGGTAACACCCCAGATAGGAGGGGGTGTACCCCACATACACGACATCGGGGGTCGCATCGTAGACCCGGACATACTTCACGTTGTAGGCCGAGCTCTCGGGTGGGATGGTCTGCACCTCGGGGGGAACGTAGTCGGCCACAGCCCACGGTCCCTCCGGCGAATCGGCCACGTACCAGACCGCCTGGTGACAACAGTAATAGCTGTCGCCAATCCTGAGCACCGTTTCCTGGGTGTTGACCGCCATCTCTATTGTCGTCTTGGGGATCGGTTCGAACCTCGGTTCGCCATCGTAGACGACATCCAGGCTCCCCTCATTACGCTTGATGGCGGCGGTCTGCGGAATCTGGGCATCCATGGATGCTTCCTGGGCCTGCCGGGTGCCGGCAACAAAGGGGAGCACTTTACCCTTTTCCGAGGATTCGGGTATCCGGGCAAATGACTCCGGAAGGTGATCGGGGCGGACAAACTCCCAGGGACCCTTGAGCGACCCACTCCGGTACCACCGGCCGGCAAGGACCACATAGTACCGCTGGCTTGTCATCTCCAGGAAAACATCGTCTTCCGTATTGGTCACATAGAGGAGGTCACTGTCGATGAGGGGGGTAAACTTCGGTTCGCCGTCGAAGACGATCAGTTCCGTCGGTTCGGTGGCGACAACAATCTTGGGCACCCGCTTGTCCGCTGAAGTTTCCGCCTTGGAGATTTTCGGCTTTGCGGTGCCCAGTTGGGATAAGAAAGCAGTCACGACCTCTCGGGGAGGAGTCGTATTCCGTTGCCATTGCCCCATGACATCAGACGCGGCAAACCATGTGGTGCCGCCGTTCAGCCAGTAGGTCCCTGTCGTCGTGTCAAGGACGATGAAAAAGGGGGTATTTATAACCCGCTTCAGCTTCGTGCCGGCCAATGCATGGAGTCGGGGTTCACCGTCGATGAGCACCAGAATCGCCGGAACCGTCTCAAAAATGATCTTCGGCGGTGCGTTATTCAGTCCTTCGGCTTCCCTCCGCTCCCGTTGGGCAACACTGAGGCTGGCTAGAAGCTGGTCGTAGTTAATGGTGAGTGGGATTGCATTAATTTGATTTTCAAGGAAGCTGCTGTAATGCTCCTGCTCTTCTGAAGTGGCATCAGCGAATCGTACCCGCGGCACGTCGGTGCTTAGAATCTGCACGGTCCGACTGTCCCTGTCGACCGCAACTTTTGACTCAAGCCAGACCGCACCGAACACCGGCTGTTTCTTCCCCTTGGGAATCAAGGAAACGGCAGCCATCCCCTTCAACACGTTCCCCTCAAGGGACTCCGGTTGGGGCTGGTAAACGGTAACGATCGTTCCCCCATCATTGAAACTCCGTGGCCATCCAACATCACCGTTGTCGGCAGCGGCATGACGAGGCAGGTACAAAACGACGCAGAGCAGCACCACCAGAAGGAGAATAGGGAGTGATTTGGGATAACTATTCATCATTGCCTCCTTGGGAACGTCATACACTTGCCCGTTACGGGGAAAAACGAGAAAGTGCCCATCCGTAACACGTCGGTGGGCACTCTCAAGCATACCTCAATTCGGATTATTCGCATCCCGGGCAAACGTCACGCGACGTTTTTCCAGCGCTTGTACATCCACATCCATTCGTCAGGATGGGTTCGTATGTAGTTTTCGATATGAGATGTCAACTCCTGCGTAATGGCAACGGAATCCATAGTTGCCGTATCGTCGCATGAAAAATCTATCTCAGGGGAGATGGTGATGACGTGCCTGTCACCTTCACGATGAATGAATATGGGGACCAGGGGAACTCCGGTCTTTGCAGCTATGATGGCCGGCATGATCGGTGTCCAGGCCGGTCTTCCCAGAAAGTCGACAACAGCACCTTCCTGGGGTTTCACCACCTTGTCCAGCAGTATCCCCACAATCCCCTTCTGTCTCAGTTCATAAAAGACTTTCCGTGCCGCTCCATCGGTATAGATCACGCCATTGCGAAAGTTGCTGCGCAAATTTTCTATCGCCGAATTGAAAAACCGGTTGTCCTGATGCTTCGCTACGACAGAAACAGGTGCATAACGAGCCCCGAATGCCAGGGCCATCAACTCCCAGTTACCGCAATGGCCCGTAATAAAGATGATCCCTTTGTTCCGTTCACAGGCCTTCCAGTAATGCTCCAGCCCCCGGATTTCCACACTGTCGATGATTCCCCGTCCAACACCGTAGTATAGTTTCAGGACTTCAACCACGGATTTGCCGAACTGGGCGAATGTTCGCCGGGCAATCTCGTAGGGCGAACCATACGCAGGGTCCAATCCCCCGTTTCGTTCGAAATAGGAGAGAGAGCCCTGAATGTTCTCGATGGCCCTGAGCCTTTCGCAACGGCACAGGTGAAATACGAGAATGCCGGCAAGCTCGCCGAATCTTACGGCAACCCTGCGGGGGAGAAGAACTACGGGGAGGGAGAACATTATGAAAGCCACCACCCCCACACGCCATTTCATTTGTCTAACAAAACGGGAACGGCGTCCTCTCCCTACCGTCGAAGCTTTCCCCTTACCTATTTGAATTGGTTTTTTCCCTGCAGCATCGTGTTCTTTCATGGGAATAACGTCTCGCAACCTATCCGGTCAGATGAACTCATATGGTGCAAAGTCTGACATCCCGGGAGGAAATGTGTCAAGCAGTTTCGTCAAGAAATGGAGGTTGGGGAAGCCCTTAGGGCGATTTCACCTCCGGTTTTGCCACTTCATTCAGGATAATAACCTCCACCCGTCTGTTCAACTGGCGACCTTCCGGCGTGTCGTTGCTTGCCACCGGGTCCCGCTTTCCAAACCCCCTGGTCGTGATCCGCTCGCCACCTATTCCACGGGCTACAAGCTCGTTCTTGGCAGATTCAGCACGTCTTTCCGACAGGTCAAGATTATATTTGTCGCTCCCCACACTGTCGGTATACCCTTCTATCACGACATTTCGGTTCGGTTGCGCAGTCAGAAACGCTGCCAGCTTGTCAATGCTGCGCTGGGCGCCACTCCTTATATCCGCCTTGCCGGTGGCAAAGAGTACATCGCCGATCGTCAGTACGATACCTCGTTCGGTCTGCCTCGCCTTGAGATCGGAAAGTTCCTTCAACAACTGCTCGGCAAGCTTCGAGGCGTTCTGTGCCTCGTTGGCACGTGCCTCGGCTTCCCGTTTCAACCTGTCGAGTTCGCGCGTCTTTATTTCGGATTCAAGCCTTATTTTTTCCAGTTCCGCCGCCGTTGCATCGGCACGGCTCGTTGCAATCTTCGTTTCACGCTCCCGCTTCATCAGAAGTATTTCAGCACTCTCCTTGTCGAGAAGTCTGGTATCGTTTTCAGCAACTTTCCCCTCGGCAATGGCAACGGCAATGAGCGATCGCTGTTTGGCAAGACACGACAGGTGTGCGATGTCGTCCGGGTCCTTTGCCTGTTCCGCCAATGACATGGCCTTTTCCGCCTCGATCAACGGTACGGGCGCATACGCCTGAACATTCTCATTGCTCTTTGCCGTGTCATATACCTCACGCGCCTGTTCAAGCCGGTCCCTGGCCATCATGTCCGACTGCGACGGACCACATCCTGCCACCAGTAAACTCAGCAGAATGACGCTACCCGTTCTTTTTCCCAACACTGCAGATAAAAATCTGGTCATGGGTTACCCCCTATCCGTAAATTTGATATAAAACGCCCGTCAACGTGGCCCGGATTACCGCAATGGCATCGACTCGACTTCCTTTTTCAGGGCCTTTACTTTCGCTCGCATCTCTTCGGCTGCTTTTTGTGCTTTGATTGCATCTGCCCGGGCCCGGGCATAGTCGGCAGTAACCTGCGCCTCTTCGGCCAACCGGACACCTTTGTCATACTCTTTCTCTACCTCTGCGGCGCGGGCCGCGGCGAGCTTTTCCTCCGCACTCTTCAGCTCTACGGCTGCACTGACCGAGGCCGAACTCTCCCGAGCAGAGGCAATCGCGTTCTCACCGGCCTTGATCTTTTCGCTCAGCAAGGTGCCATCACCGGCACATCCGGCAAGCAGGCACCCCAGGGTCATTGCCGTTAAACACCCCGCTTTTTTGCGTAGTACATTCATATTCCGCTCCTTTCAAGGGAAATGAACCCGCACCCATACAAGGTGCAGGAAACAAACGCTCTGTAATTGTGGCCCAAAACGACCGTCACTGAGGAGTGAAGGCAGAAGAGCAAAGAACTTCGAACACCTGACCATCTCGTGAGAACCTGACCCGATCCTCCTTGATCTCGACAACACGGGCACCCCCCACCTCGGCACCTTCCCCGACCAGTGACCCGTTTATCACGGCTCTCCGCAGCTCCCGTTCATCCTGCCATGCTATCCCCGAAACGGTAACACCGGCATTACCTGGCGTTTTCTCTCTATGAATGAAAGTCCCTTCAGCAGGGGCCTTTCGGGCCGGCACCGGAGGCGGCGGCACAGGGGCCGGCACCGGTGATGGCTGTGGCAATGGCGCCGGAGGGGCAGGGGTTCTGATTGGAGGCTGGGTATCGGGAACCTCGGCAGCCCGGGTTTCCTGGACGGGCAGACGGGGCGGCACGTCGTTTCCCCCGCTTGTAGCCCAAATCCCCAGACAGATTCCGGCAGCAACGAGCACAAATCCGGCAATGGGGACAACGACAGGATTCCGGCGGTTTTTCTGTCCGCTGCTCCGATAACTGAGTACCTCCGGACGCAAGGGAGCCGCTCCCTGGCGCCGAATCTTGCGATCCTGTTCCATCTTCCGCAACGCATCGAGGATCATACTCATCGCGACTGCCCCGATCCCGCTTTCACGGGCAACTCCCCGCTCCCCGCGCTACGCCCTCCGTTTGCCGGTACAACTGAGGGATCGGGGGTGAGCTTTCCACCGGATCGCTGGTAGAGACGCGCCAAGGTTTTCCCTCCCGGCAGTCCGTCAACCTCCAGCCCCTCCGCACGCTGAAAGCTCCGGACAGCATTCTCCGTTACGCCATCGAACACGCCGGTCTGCATACCCTCGTAGTGCCCCACCCTCTTGAGCATCTGCTGGAGCATCTTCACCCCACCGGCAGCCTCTTCTTGCCCCGCAACGGGGCGTCCAGCGCGGGTGGTGATGGTTTTTCCCGTCTGCTCCCATTTTGCAACGGTGCTTTTGACAAGAAATGTCATCCCAACCGATGCCACCAGAATAGCGGCGAGCACGGCAATGGCTACACGGCTGCCCAAAAACACCGGGCCCCGCTCTTCCCTGCTGACATCACGAATCGCCCGTGTTGCCATGTCGGGTGAAATCTCCCTGGTCTCCATCGTGTAGGCCAGAAGCAGCGCCCGATCACAGACGGCGTTGATCAGCCGTGGGAGCCCCCCTGAAAAACGGAATATCTTTATGACAGCACGGGGAGAAAAGGAGACCGGCTCCCCGCCTCCGGAGGCAACCTTTATTCGGTGACGGATATAGTCATGCACATCCTCACGATCCATGGGTTTCAGGTGATAGCGGACCGTGATCCGCTGATCGAGCTGGCGTAGTTCCCGGCGAGCCAGAAGGGTTTGCAGTTCTGGTTGTCCGACGAGTACGATCTGGATCAGTTTGGCATGTTCGGTTTCCAGGTTGGAAACGAGGCGCACCTGTTCGAGTACTGCAGGGGAAAGGTTCTGGGCTTCGTCAATGACAAGGACTACCGTGCGATCAGCCCGGTTCTGTTCCAGAAGAAATGCATTGAGGAACTGGTGGAGTTCATGGGCTTCACTGCTCGAACAGGGGAGGCCGAATTCACGGTTGATTTCTTGGTGGAGACCGACGGGGGACAGGGTCGGGTTGAAGATCAGCGCGGTCCGGTGGGTTTCAGGGTCAAGCTGATTCAGGACGGTCCTGACGATGGTCGTCTTGCCGGTCCCGACCTCCCCTGAAAGCTCGACAAAACCGGCACGGGTATCAATGGCATACAGGAGATGGGCGAATGCCTCTTGGTGATGGGGACTCAGGAAGAGGAAGTCGGGGTTCGGCGTAAGGGCAAACGGTGGCTCTATAAATCCGAAATGCTGCCAATACATGATTTATTCCCTGACTGCAGTTTCTCGTAAGATGAATTTAAGTAGTATCACATTTGCCATCTGCCATAAAGCTTAAAGCTGTTCAGACTTGCGTCAAGGGGCACGGATCGACCACCATAGCACATCGAATGGTGCATGCGCGTCACGCGTCCAGCCGGGCGCACACAACAAAAAGGGGCTAACCATAAACAGGTTAACCCCTTGTTTTTTTTGGAGGCGGCGAGCGGATTTGAACCGCTGAATGGAGCTTTTGCAGAGCTCTGCCTTACCACTTGGCTACGCCGCCGATTTGTGTCCCACACCCCTGCATTCGAGGCAAATGGAAGTAGCTTTATACACTTTTACCACGATGCTGTCAACGCCTAAGATAACCGTCTACCCTTCCATGGTGTCCAGGTACTGGAGCTACTTCATTTTGCAATAACACGCATAAACCTGACCAGATAATCAACACCCGACCAAATGGTGATGATAGTGGCTATCCAGAGGTAGAACATGCCGACGTTGTGCATGTTAACATACAGCCAGGGATGATCGATGGAGAAGAACCAGTGGTAGTCATAATGCAAGAGAAGGGCAATAATGGCAACGAGTTGAAAGATGGTCTTGAACTTGCCCAGGTTGCTGGCCGAAATAACGATCCCCTCCGTAGAGGCAATCCCACGCAATCCGGTAATGATGATCTCGCGACCGAGAATAACAAGCACCATCCAGGCAGGCACACGGTCGTAGGGAAGAATCATGATAAGCGCCGCCATGACGATCAGTTTGTCGGCAATCGGGTCAAGAAACTTGCCGAAAACCGTGACAACCCCCATGCGACGGGCAAGGTATCCGTCAAGCCAGTCAGTGATGGATGCTACGGCAAAAAGTGCAGCTGCCCAGAAACCTGCTTCCCTTGAGGGAGAGAGGAGGAGAACTGCTAAAAGCGGAATTGCCGCGATACGGAGCAAGGTAAGGATATTGGGAATATTCCAGATGGGGCTACCGTTAGCCTGAGACATACACGTCCTTATTCAGTGGCTACTATAGGATTGTTTGTAGCTGAGAACCTTGCTGACATAGTTTTGTGTCTCCGCATAGGGAGGCACACCGCCATGCTGGGCAACTTTGGTCAGACCCGCATTGTATGCGGCAAGGGCGAGCCGCTCGTCACCCTTGAATGTGGTGAGGAGGAATTTAAGGTAACGAACGCCACCACGGATGTTCTGCTGGGGGTCGAAGCTGTTGTTGACCTTCAGATCCTGGGCAGTCTTTGGCATGAGCTGCATCAGACCACTTGCCCCTTTGCGGGACAAAGCATTGGGGTTATACCCCGACTCTGCATGTATGACCGCCTTGACAAGAGATTTTTCCACTCCGAACTCAAGGGCGCATGCATTGATGATAGGATCGAACTCCTCGGGATTGCGGCAGTTGGTCATCTTGAAGTTGGTACGCAACCTCTTGTCCTTTTTAATGTCACGCATGAAAATCTTGAAGCGATGATCGGTAGGAGCGTCGGTAAAATGGACGATACCATCCGCGTCCTCGTATTTATAGATGTCGGCTGCCAACGTCACCGCTTCCCCACCGAACAGCACACACAGTGTGGCTATGACAAGAAGAAACAGGCTTTTTTTCACCGGCACATCCCCTCTCCGTGAAACTTAAAAATCAGCTAATTACATATAATTTCATTCAATTTATAGGCCAATACTCTCAAGTTGGCAAGACTAAACTTGCGCAAACATAAGATAACACCTTAAAATGCCTTGACATACCACCGTTGGAGGTAAATAATTCTTCGTCTTGACGACTACTTGATCAGCATCTAAAAAGGGAGGATTCCATGAAGGAGAAAAGCGATTTTCTGGTCATAGGCAGCGGTATCGCCGGACTTTCATTTGCATTGCGGGCCGCAGCCCATGGCAAGGTGGCGCTGGTTACTAAACGCGAAATAACAGAGTCGGCCACAAATTACGCCCAAGGTGGGATCGCTTCCGTATTTTCACAGGAAGACACTTTCGATGCCCACATTGAGGACACGCTGGTGGCAGGAGCCGGCATATGCCACGAGGACGTGGTTCGCATGGTGGTCGAAGAGGGCCCCAAGACAATCAACAACCTCATCGACTGGGGAGTGGAATTCACGACAAAGGGTGAAGATTATGACCTCACCCGCGAGGGGGGGCACAGCCAGCGGCGTATACTCCACGCCGACGATGTTACTGGCCGGGAAATAGAACGGGCACTGGTTGTTGCAGCACGTGAAAATCCCAATATATCCATCTACGAACACCACATTGCCATCGACCTGATTACCGAATCGAAAGTGACTCAAAAGCGCCTCAAGCAGAATCGCTGCCTCGGAGCTCACGTTCTCGATATAGGAAGCGGCACGGTAAAAACCTTTGCCGCCAAGATAACCCTGTTGGCAAGCGGTGGGGCGGGAAAGGTCTACCTCTATACCTGCAACCCCGATGTCGCGACAGGTGACGGTGTCGCCATGGCGTACCGGGCAGGCGCCACCATTGCCAACATGGAGTTCATGCAATTCCACCCCACGACACTCTTTCACCCCCATGCAAAATCATTCCTGATTTCCGAGGCGGTCCGCGGCGAAGGGGCAATGCTGCGCCGTCGTGATGGCACGGCATTCATGGACAAATATCACCCCCTGAAGGATCTGGCCCCCCGCGATATCGTGGCACGGGCCATCGACCACGAAATGAAAACCCATGGCGATGACTGCGTCTACCTGGATATCACCCACAAGGATCCGGAGTACGTTCGCACCCGTTTCCCGAACATCTACCAGACCTGCCTTGAGTATGGTCTCGATATGACCAAAGAAGGACTGCCGGTCGTGCCGGCGGCCCACTATCTCTGCGGTGGTGTCGCCGTTGACCTGAACGCCGAAACCGATATCAATTTTCTTTACGCAATCGGTGAAGTTGCCTTCACCGGCCTGCACGGTGCAAACAGGCTGGCCAGCAACTCTCTGCTCGAAGCCGCAGTCTACGCCGGGCGTGCCTACAAGCATGCCATCGAGCAGCTCACCGCCAACCGTTTCGATTTTCCCGAAATACCTGCGTGGGACGCCGGTACTGCGACAAACAGTGATGAGATGGTTGTCGTATCGCAGAACTGGGATGAGATTCGCCGTTTCATGTGGAATTACGTCGGCATCGTCCGCTCAACCAAGCGCCTGGAACGCGCATTGAACCGGATCAAGCTGATCCAGGAAGAAATCGAAGACTATTACTGGGATTTTGTCATCACCTCTGACCTTATCGAACTACGCAATATCGCTACTGTTGCCGAATTGATCGTGCGCTGTGCACAGAACCGCAAGGAATCCCGTGGTCTCCATTACAACATCGATTATCCAGAGCGGGACGATGTCCACTGCAAAAAGGATACGTTCATCAAGAAAAACTTTTGAGGCTCCCATGACCATCGATGAAATCAGACAGGAAATAGATCGACTGGACAGTGCGCTCCTCCGCATATTTAACGAGCGGGCCTCCCTGGCCCTCAAGATCGGCGAGATAAAGAAGGGCTTGCAGCTCCCCGTCTATGACCCCTCGCGGGAAAAGCGCATATTCGCCCGGATGAAGGATGAAAACCATGGGCCTTTGGATGATCAGGCCATCGTCAGACTGTTCGAGCGGGTGATCGACGAATCGCGGCGATTGGAAAGAATTATGACGAGCCAGGAAGGGAAATAGCCGAAAGCAAACCGTGCACATCCGAGGAGGAATCTGTCGTGCTGATAATAATGAAAAAAAGCGCCGACGAAACGGCGCTTGACCAGGTTAAAGAGTATTTGATTACCAAGGATTTCGACATTCATCAATCGACCGGTGCCAACCGGATCATCATTGGCGTGATCGGCGACACGGACACGCTCAATATCAACACCATCGAATCAATGCCCGGCGTTCTCCAGGTGATACGGATTACAAAGGAGGAATGACTGTGCGCTGATTCCCCTTTTACCTGAGCAGTCGATACAGATAGACAAACGTTCCACCGACCGAAAGAGCCGACAGCATGGCGGCGGCCTGATTTACCATCATCGAAAAGGCGATGCGGCCGGAATAAAGGTCAAAGGTGTCAGCAATACTGTTGTTGGTGGCAAAGATATGCCAGTCGCTGTCCCAGCAGAAGACCTGGAGATAGAGTTCCGATCCCTTCCAGAGAAAGATGAAAAAGAAGACCATCCCGAACGCCACAAATCCCTTGGAAATTACCGAATCACGTATCTGGATATAGATCTTGCGGATCAGGTCGATGTTTATGACGGCAAGGAACACCCATGTGGCGTTCTCAATCATCTTTATATTGCGGAGCACGGTGTACGTCGGTTCAGGGTTGATGAAGATAAAAGCGGATGACACGCAGATTACACCGAGTGTACCGAGGTAGACCGCC
>JAJZUQ010000071.1 GCA_021848385.1 Deltaproteobacteria bacterium | reverse complement strand
CTTCATCTGCGACTATGAGGTGGAGCGAATGTACCGGGACGCCAAGATCACCGAGATCTACGAAGGGACCAACGAGGTGCAGCGGGTTGTAATCTCCAAAATGCTGTTGGCGTGATGGCTGCTCGGCTGTCTTGGGCTCCGAATAGTTTTTACAGCCGCTTCCATTGCCGTTAGCAATTGTGTCCGAAGGGGTGATAATTATTTTCTGTTGCATCAATAAGTGCATTGAAAAAACGATTCGGTTATTATAGAATCACGTTCTATAAAAATACTGCTAAGACCTGAAAGGCCGTGTCGCGCGTTTTTCGACCCCACCACGCAATGACGACTATTGATGTGCTTATTGAGGATGCCTGCCGGAAATTTGCCGACGAGGTGGCACTACGTCACAAAGTTAACGGTATATGGCAGGAGATTCCCTACGGCTCACTCTGGTCTCAGTCCGACCAATTGGCGGCCGGCCTGCTCAAAAATGGCTTTCGGCCAGGGGAGCATGCCGCACTCCTGGCATCTTCTTCGCCGCGCTGGGTTATCGCCTATCTGGGCATCCTGAAGGCTGGCGGTGTTGTTGTTCCCATTGACAAGGAGCTAAAAAGTGCCGAACTGCGCCATGTCCTGACCGATTGCGGTGCAGTGGCGCTTTTTACCGAACCCCCCTATTGCGATGCAGTACTCGAACTTGTTCACACCCTGCCGACTCTTAACCAGATAGTTACTCTCAATTCCAAGCCAAATAAAAGTGCCGACGCCCGCACTGCCAAGGCGCTGGAAGCGCTCCTCGACGAGTGGCAGAAGCTGGTGACACACCTTGCCATACCTGAAGAAAAGGTGTCACGATTGGAAACCCTTGCCAGCCAGGTGCATCGTCTGTTGAGTGGCGTTTCATCAGCTTCCGGCGAAATGCAGGGGAAATCCGACCTCTTTTCGCCAGTCAGAATCACGCGCAAGGAGCTTGCACGACAGGGGCGACTGCTTCGCTGGGATGATTTCCTCTACAATGCCCCACTTCCGCAGCGCCATCGAAATCCCCATGATGTTGCCGTAATTCTCTATACCTCGGGGACCACCGGTCGTTCCAAGGGGGCCATGCTCAGCCATGCCAACATCGTCAGCAACATCCGGGGGGCGGCGGTCCATTTCAGTGTGGATGAAACAATCCACACTTTGTCGTTCCTTCCGATCAATCACGTCTTCGAACAGGTCTGTGGCGTTCTCCTTCCTCTCTCCCTCGGTGGCAAGGTTTCGTTCTGCGAGTCACTAAAAAAGCTCGGGGAAAACCTTTCCGAGGTGAAACCGACCTTCTTTCTGGCAGTACCTGCCGTGTATCGGATGATCCTCGACCGGATCATGAAAAATATAGGCGCCAAAACACTTTCCCAACTTCTCTTCTCGTTTCCCGCTACTCGGCCGCTGGTCACGGCAAAGATCAAACAGACATTCGGCTCCAGAACCTATTTTATTAGTGGAGGCGCTGCACTTGATCCCGCTATTGCCATCGGGTTTGCCAAGCTCGGGTTGAGAATCTACCAGGGATACGGCATCACCGAAACCTCGCCGATAATTGCTGCCGAATGCCCCAGTAAGAAACGGTTAGGAACGGTTGGTTGCCTCCTCCAAGATGTAGAAGTGAGGATCGATTTTCCCGACGAAAAGATGGTTGGGGAGATCCTAGTGAGGGGTCCGAACGTCATGCTGAGGTATTACATGAATCCCCAGGCCACGGCGGAAGTCCTTGCTGACGGCTGGTATCGCACCGGCGACCTGGGTCGTCTTTCTGCGGACGGTTTTCTCACCATCTGTGGTCGGGTCAAGAACCTCATTGTCACCCCGAACGGCAAGAACGTTTACCCCGAAGAGGTGGAAAACGAACTCATCAAGAGTTCCTTTGTTGCCGAAGTGATGGTCTACGGTCACAGGGTGGGGTCGGCTGCGGAAGAGGTCCATGCGCTCATTTACCCAAACCAGGAAGCGATTGATGATTACGGCAGAACGCATGGGAATGGGGGCATGACGGAAGCAGATGTTGAGGAACTCCTGCGGAAAGAAGTCCTTGACGCCTGCAGCAGGCTGGCAGACTACAAGCGGGTCAAGAAGTTTACGCTCCGCGAGGATGAATTTCCTAAGACTACCACGCGCAAGATAAAACGGTTTGCCGTTGAAGCCAGCATCTCAACAAAAGGCTAGGTATATACTGTCTTTACTGTATGATTAACCCATGGCAAACGTGGAGCTGAACATATACCTCACGCAAAGGCAGCATGCGCAGATTGCCAGGATGCGGCAGACGGGCATCAACATGTCTGCAATTGCCCGCCTGGCTATCAAGAAGTTCGGTCGTTCTGCCCTTGAACCGGAAGATGATTCTGCAAAGGCAAAACGTGTAGTTTTGTATCTTGGTGCTGAGGATGCTGAGGCATTGGCAGCACTATCCATACGTGAAGGGGGGTCTCGTTCGAGTGTGTTGCGACGGTTGATCGCTGTCTATCTTCGTGTTAATGCCGATGCAATCGAGAGTCTTTTTTGATAGAGGGTTTTTTTGTTCAATATATACAGTAGCAACTGTATATATTGTATAGATGTTGCCCTGTGCCATGCGACTATGAAGTGGGGGATATGCCGGGGGTCCTTAAAAATTTGACAGGTCCGGAAACCCGATTTTGATAAAAGCCATGAGACTGGTAAAGCATGTGACCATTGTCAATGGTTCGGAAGGCTGGCGAACTGGTCGGGGCTAAGCGCGAGGACGAGGTGTGATTCATTGAACGTCAGCGATAGTGAATGCTTCTGCTTTTGGCCCCCTTTGAGGGGCTAATATCCAAGCCCCCGGCTTTGCCGGGGGTACGTGACTGCCGAATCTATCGTGGGGTTGTCATGTCAGCCATTTTTTGCTGCGACGCTTTCCGCAAATTTCAATGCCATCCGCTTCCGGTAGTCGACGATTTCCTTTCGCAGGGAAGCGAGGCTGGCCATCTTTTCATCGATCGTATTCACATGTTCGTCCAGAATCTCCAGCAGGCGGGGAATCACCCGTTCGGTTTGTCTCGCCTCGCCATAGGCGACATAGAGGTCCTGCATTTCCTTGATGGTCAGCCCCAGTTCCTTTAGTTTCATAATGAATCTTATCCGCCGCACGAAATACGGGGTGTACCCTCTGATTGCGCCGTCTGCCCGCTGCACGGATTCGATGATGCCGACCTCTTCCCAGTAGCGTAGCGTCCGGGTGGTCAACCCGAGAGATATGGCAAGCTCGCCGATCGGGGTAATTGATTCGCTGCTCGTCTCGTTAGTCATTCGATTTACCTTTACGTTAATTTGCTAGCAGTTTAAAGCAAGAAGAGTGGGCTGTCAACATGTTTGAACTGAGTGGAATATTGCCGGCATTTAACGATGTTATCTGCTTGAGGTGACGGCTTTTGAAAATATTCAAAATACGTTTTATTATGGCTTGACATACACGTAAACGTGATATATGTTCGTTATGGGATCGAGATCAATTTGAGACTAGTGCTGATCTGGTGGGGGTGTACCTCCAGTGGTAGATGACGGTTGGCGCAAATCGGCAGTGGGTGGTAGTTTGAATCTGTCGGAACGACAGAGGTTGTTTCCTGTTGATTCCGGCCGGATGATGACGCCGTTTTGGCATGCAGTTCCATACAAGGGGGGATAATGTCAGACAACGATCGGGAACGTTGTTCCGTAGCTTCGACTGTGAACGGGGATGAGGGGATCGCGTTGCTTAGCGGGCTCAGCAAGGAAGAGTTGATCACGATAATCGTCGATGACGCCAAGAACTGGCTGGCCCACGACGGGCTCTGGTTCCAGGCGGTGGAGAAGCGCTACGGGATCGATGTTGCCATCGAGGCCGACATCGAGGCGTGGCGCTCCTTCACGGTCATCGAGGCGAAGCGGATCATGGAGCGACTGGGCATGAAACCGGGCGGCGGCATCCCCGCCCTGGTGGAATGCCTGAAGCACCGGCTCTACGCCCGGCTCAACCTCCAGGACGTGATCGAGCAGAGCGAGAACCGGGTCATCTTCAGAATGCTCGACTGCCGGGTGCAGTCTGCCCGGAAACGGAAGGGGCTGGATGATTTCCCCTGCAAAGAGGTAGGTGTCGTGGAGTATACGGAGTTTGCACGAACCATCGATCCGCGCATTCGGACCCGCTGCATCGCCTGCCCGCCTGACAAGCATCCTGACCAGTTCTGGTGCGCCTGGGAATTCACCCTCTGAAACGGCCTTTTCCGCCTTGGCGGCGTAAGTCTTCGTGACTCCTTGTCAGAAAAAATCCTCGTTTCTGCACTATTGACGGTTGTTCGGAAAAATCACAAGAGGAGAACCTGTATGCATACTGCAGCTCCTGAAGTCTACAAAACCACCCACAAAGTCCGTTTCGTCACCGCCACGAGCCTCTTCGACGGCCACGACGCTTCAACCAACATCATTCGCCGTATCCTGCAGGCCTCCGGTGCCGAGGTGATCCACCTGGGGCACAACCGCTCCGTGGACGAGATCGTTACCGCTGCCATCCAGGAGGATGCTCAGGGGATTGCCGTCTCCTGCTATCAGGGGGGGCATCTGGAGTTCTTCAAGTACATCCGGGACCAGCTGGGGGAACGGGGGGCTGAGCAGGTGCGGATCTTCGGCGGCGGCGGTGGTGTAATCATCCCGGACGAGATCCGGGAGCTGGAGGCGTATGGCATCTCGAAGATATTCTCCCCCGAGGACGGACGGCGCATGGGGCTCCAGGGGATGATCAACTACATGATCAAGGAGTGCGATTTTGCTCCCCGGCGCGACATCGACGAAGAGATTGCCAAGCTGCAGCACCGGGATATACGGGCGGTAAACACCCTCATCACCCTGGCGGAGCAGGATGTGCACGACCACTCAGGCGGCTACGGACCCCTGCGGGAGAAAATTCGCGCCATGGTCCGCCCCGCGCCGGTGGTGGGGGTTACCGGCACCGGTGGTGCCGGTAAGAGCTCCCTCACCGACGAGCTGGTGCGCCGTTTTTTGCGGGATTTCCCCGACAAGAGCGTCGCCATCCTGGCGGTAGACCCGAGCCGCCAACGGACAGGCGGGGCGCTCCTGGGGGACCGGATCCGGATGAATGCCATCAATACCAGCAAGGTCTACATGCGCTCCCTGGCCACCCGGGATTCTCACTCGGAGCTGTCGGCCGCCATCAACGACGCCATCGACGTGGTGAAGGCCGCCGGTTTCGACCTGGTCATCGTGGAGACCTCCGGCATCGGCCAGGGGGATGCCAGGATCGTCGATATCGCCGATGTCTCCCTCTACGTCATGACCTGCGAGTTCGGTGCACCGACTCAGCTGGAGAAGATCGACATGCTCGATTTCGCCGATCTCATTGCCCTCAACAAGTTCGAGCGCAAAGGGGCCGAGGATGCCCTCAGGAACGTGCGCAAGCAGTACCGGCGCAACCGGGACCTCTTCGATGTGGCGGACGAGGAGCTGCCGGTGATCGGTACCATCGCCGCCCAGTTCAACGACCCCGGCACCAACGTCCTCTATCGGGCGCTCATCGACACCCTTAACATCAAAGCGGGGTTGGGGCTCGCCTCGCAGCTTGCCATTACGGA
Source organism: Deltaproteobacteria bacterium (assembly GCA_021848385.1). Lineage (GTDB taxonomy): Bacteria > Desulfobacterota > Desulfuromonadia > Geobacterales > Geobacteraceae > Geomobilimonas. The sequence continues at coordinate 7,781 of JAJZUQ010000071.1, read as the reverse complement.
AAAGGAGAGCCTGAAAAAGTACATCATCCCGCCGGACCGGATCCACTATCTCGGGGAGATCGTCCAGACGGTGCGCGGCTACCGCAGGAAGGTGCAGGAGCAGGCAGGGGTGGCAAGAAGTCTGTTCCAGCTGAAGGGGGCGCGGGAGTTGCTGGGTGAATCGCCGGCAACCGGTGAACTGGACCGGCAGATCGCCCTCCACGAGGCGAAGCTCCAGGACGAGCCAGGGAAGATCCTCGCCGACTGGCCCTGCCTGAAAGAAACCTACCGCCAGGACCAGCTGGTGACAAAGGTGCGGGACAAGGAGCTCCGGAGCGACCTCTACACCACCACCCTCTCCGGCACCCGGATTCCCAAGGTATGCCTCCCCAACTTCGCCGATTGGGGTGAGATCGTCCGCTGGTCCATGCTGGAGAACGCGCCGGGACTCTTCCCCTACACCGCCGGGGTCTTCCCCTTCAAGCGGGTCGAGGAGGACCCGAAGCGCCAGTTCGCCGGGGAAGGTTCGCCGGAACGGACTAACCGCCGCTTCCACTACCTCTGCAAGGACGACGACGCCAAGCGGCTCTCCACCGCCTTCGACAGCGTCACCCTCTATGGCGAGGACCCGGACTATCCCCCCGACATCTACGGCAAGGTGGGTGAGAGCGGCGTCTCCATCTGCACCGTGGAGGACATGCAGAAGCTCTACGCGGGCTTTGACCTCTGCGCCCCCAACACCAGCGTATCCATCACCATCAACGGCCCGGCACCCATGATGCTCGCCTTCTTCTTCAACGCCGCCATCGAGCAGCAGGTGGCGAGGTTCCGGGAGCAAAACGTCCGGGAGCCGAGCGACGCCGAGTATGCCGAGATCAGGATCTGCACCCTCCAGACGGTGCGGGGAACGGTGCAGGCCGACATCCTCAAGGAGGACCAGGGGCAGAACACCTGCATCTTCTCCACCGAGTTCGCCCTCAGGATGATGGGGGACATCCAGCAGTACTTCATCGAGCAGAAGGTGCGCAACTACTACTCGGTTTCCATCAGCGGCTACCACATTGCCGAGGCGGGGGCCAACCCCATCTCCCAGCTGGCGTTCACCCTCTCCAACGGCTTTACCTACGTGGAGTACTACCTCTCCCGCGGCATGCAGATCGATGATTTCGCCCCGAATCTCTCCTATTTCTTCAGCAACGGCCTCGACCCGGAGTATACGGTCATCGGCCGGGTGGCGCGGCGCATCTGGGCGGTGGTGATGCGGGAGAAGTACGGCGCCAACGACCGGAGCCAGAAGCTCAAGTACCACATCCAGACCTCCGGTCGCTCCCTCCACGCCCAGGAAATGGACTTCAACGACATCCGCACCACCCTCCAGGCCCTCATGGCCATCTACGACAACTGCAACTCGCTGCACACCAACGCCTACGACGAGGCGGTTACCACTCCCAGCGAGGGGTCGGTGCGCCGGGCCATGGCAATCCAGATGATCATCACCCGGGAGTTCGGTATGGCGAAGAACGAGAATTCCTGCCAGGGGTCGTTCATCATCGAGGAATTGACCGACCTGGTGGAAGAGGCGGTGATGTGTGAATTCGAGCGGATCGACCAGCGGGGAGGGGTGCTCGGCGCCATGGAGACCCAGTACCAGCGCTCGAAAATCCAGGATGAATCCATGCTCTACGAGCATAAGAAGCACTCGGGGGAGCTCCCGATCATCGGGGTCAATTGCTTCCTCAACCCCCGTGCCGGTGAAGAGGGGTACCAGGTGCCGGGGGAACTGGCCCGGGCCACGAAAGAGGAAAAAGAGCAGCAGATCGCCAACCTGCGAGCCTTCCAGGAGCGGCACAAGGATGAAGCGCCGGCGGCCCTCAGGCGGCTCCAGGAGGTGGCCGTGGATGGCGACAACATCTTTGCCGAATTGATGGAAACCGCCAAGGTGGCATCACTGGGGCAGATCAGCCATGCCCTCTACGAGGTAGGGGGGAAATACCGGCGAAACATGTGAGAACAGGCACGGTCTTCCAGTCGTCTTACCGTGAGCTTTACGATCGGGTGAGACAGGGTAAACTGGATGGAGCAATCACCTTATGACATGCTGGAGAGAAATCCCATGACCACCCCGAACGAGACCTCGCTCTACCGGACTCTGCCGCTGGGGAGCGATGTGAAGCTCCGTCGTCGCTTCATGGTAGTAGACGAAGAGATCCCCGGTAACTTCCGTTTCGGTCTTCTCCTGGAGGAACTGGACATCATGGCCGGGCAAACGGCACTGGTCTACGTCCGGCGCTTTTATCCGGAGGGGAAGGTGGTTACCGCTGCCATCGACAATATCATGGTGCGCCACGTGGTGGACGTCACCCGGGATATCGTTCTGCACGCCCGGATCAACCACGTGGGACGCTCTTCTCTGGAGATTGGCATTCGCGTGGAGCAGCCAGCGTCAGCCACAGCAGACCCGCATGGGGGGGATTCACTTCATATCGCTTCATGCTACTTCACCATGGTTGCCCGGGGAGGTGCGGCAGCGGGGGAGAGCATCCCTCTTCCCCCTCTGGAATACCCGGGAGAACTGGAGGAGAGGCGTGCAGCCAAGGCGGTGGCAGGACGGGAGGAATACCGGCTGCAACAGGCGTCGCTCCTCTCTCCTCCCGGTCCGGAAGAGTACGAGATGCTTGACCGGCTTCACCGTGCCTTGGAAAATCCGGGCTTTGCCGGGCTTAGGGCCGGACAACTGGCGACCGATGCTTGGGAGCGGATGTATCCGGAGCAGGAGTACGTTCCCCAGCGGATCTTCGGCGGTTACCTCATCCGACGCGCTTACGAGCTTTCGGCAATCTGCTCCGAGCAGGTGGCAGGCAACCGCTCCATCATCGCCGCGGTGAACCGGATCAATTTTTTTCATCCGGTCCTGATTGGGGACAAACTTCATTTCACCAGTCGGGTGGTCTTCACCAACGAGAGCTTCGTCTGTGTTGAGGCGGGTATAGAGCGGATCAGCCGCGACCGAACGGTTAGCGCCCTTTCCAACTCCTGTCTCTTTACCTTTGTTAATGTGGACCGTGAGCTGAATCATCAACCGGTTCCCCCCGTTTACCCGGCAACCTACCGGGAGGATGCCCGCTATCTCGAAGCGTACCGGAGCTACCAGTCTCTTGCCGGTCACTACCGTATGCTCTGAACGGGCGGGCGCTCAACTACTCTACCGACCAGGAGAACAGCCGATGCTGACCAAATGGGAATCAGAACAGAGAATCATCCGGATGCAAGAGGAGCTGCGCGGAAAGGGGGTGGACGGGGCACTGATCATCTACCCCATCGATGTCTACTACTTCACCGGCACACGCCAGAATGCCACCCTCTGGGTTCCGGCCGACGGGAATCCCCTTCTTCTGGTGCGCAAGAGCTATAGCCGTGCCATGAAGGAGAGTCTCATCGAGGATACCCGCCCATTCCCCCCCGGCAAGGAGTTTTCCGCACTGTTTGGCGATGGGGTGCGGAGGGTCGGTCTGACCTTCGATATTATCCCGGTCCAGCAGTACAACTACTACGCTAAGCTCCTCCTCGGTCGTGAATTTGTTGACATCTCCGCCATCAACCGCGAAATCCGGTCGGTGAAGTCGGTGTGGGAACAGGATAAAATGCGCGAGAGCGGTGCACGGCTTTGCGAGGTGTTCCGTCAGGTGCCCGAATTCCTGCGGACGGGTATGCGGGAACTGGACCTCGCAGCCGAGTTCGAGTGCCGCCTCCGCAAGGCGGGGAGCGAGGGGTACGTTCGGATGCGGGCCTTCAACCAGGAATTATTCCAAGGGCTGGCCGTTTCCGCTGCTACTGCTGGTTATCCCGGCTTCTTCGATGGCGCTGTCACTGGCCGTGGGCTTTCCGCCGCTTCCCCCCACGGCGCTTCCGCCGAGCCGATCGCCCGCGGTGTTCCGGTCCTTGTCGACTACACGGGGATATTCAATGGGTACATCGTCGATATGACCCGAATTTTCGTCATCGGCGACCTCGACCCAGAACTCCGGCGTGCTTTCGATATGGCGCTGGCCATCCAGGATCATCTCGTCGCGAATCTTAAGCCGTCGGTTGTCTGTGAGGAACTTTTTCTCGCCTCTGTCGCTATGGCGGAGAGCGCTGGTTTGGCAGAGAACTACATGGGGGTTCCTGGTGAGAACGCCAGGTTTGTTGGACACGGGGTTGGACTGGAATTGGACGAGTTGCCGGTCCTCGCCCAAGGATTCAAGGCCCCCCTGCAGGCGGGGCAGACAATCGCCATTGAGCCGAAGTTTGTTCTCCCGGGACTCGGTGTCGTCGGGATCGAGAACACCTTTGTTGTCAGCGAAAGAGGGGGAATAAAACTGACCGAAATGACTGATGACATCGTTTGCCTGTAGCGCGATTTTCCATGAGACGGTGGATGGGGGGAGATGACAGGGGGGAGATGACATCTCCCCCGTTTTTTATCTATAACCAGCCTGCGCAAATTTATTTCAGAATTATATAAACATGTTTTGAATATGGTTGACATGTACGTAAACTGAAGCTATACTGACTCAAAATTTACCGGGAGGGAGAAGATGAGCGACGTATATGTGGTTGAGGCGTTACGAACCCCGTTCGGATCATTCGGCGGCGCGCTGGCCGATGTGGAGGCGCCCCAACTGGCGGCAACGGTTATGAAAGGGCTTCTGGAGCGGGCAGGGCTGGCGGCAGATCTGGTGGACGAGGTGATCGTTGGTCAGGTCCTGACAGGCGGCAGCGGTCAGGCTCCAGCCAGGCAGGCAATGAGATATGCCGGCCTGCCTGACGACGTCCCTGCCATGACTATCAACAAGGTCTGCGGCAGCGGCCTCAAGGCGCTCATGCTCGGTGCCGGATCCATTCGGCTCGGTGATGCGGACGTGGTGATTGCCGGCGGCATGGAGAACATGTCCCTCGCTCCCTACATCTTGAACAAAGGGCGCTACGGGTATCGGATGGGGAACGGCGAACTCATTGACCTGCTGGTGCACGACGGACTTCTTGACCCTTACAGCGGCAAGCACATGGGGGTGATAGCCGAAGCCACCACCCAAAAACATGGCATCACCCGCGAAGAACAGGACGCGTTTGCGATTCGTTCCTATCAGAGAGCCCAGGCTGCTGTCAAAGGGGGCATTCTCAAGGATGAAATCGTCCCTGTCGTCAAGCAGGGGCGCAAGGGTGAGGCAATCGTCAGCGACGACGAAGAACCGTTCAAGGTTGATTTTGACAAACTGGCCACCCTCAAGGGTGCGTTCAAGAAAGACGGGACGGTCACCGCGGGCAATGCCTCCACCATCAATGATGGTGCTGCCCTCACCCTTCTTGCCGGTGGAGAGGCGGTTAAAAAGTACGGTCTCGTTCCCAAGGCCCGGCTGGTTGCCTATGCCTCCAACAGTATGCATCCCGACCAGTTTACCGAGGCTCCCGTGGGTGCGATCACAAAGGTGCTGGAGAAGGCCGGCCTGAAGAGTACTGATATCGATCTGTACGAAATAAACGAGGCCTTTGCCGCGGTCACCCTGCTGGCCATAAAGGAACTGGACCTGGATGTAGGAACGGTCAACGTGAACGGAGGAGCGGTGGCAATCGGTCATCCTCTGGGAGCCAGCGGCGGACGGCTTGCGGCAACCGTCGTACGTGAGCTCCATAGACAGCAGAAGCGCTATGGTCTGGCTGCCCTCTGCATCGGCGGCGGGGAGGCGGTCGCTGTTATTTTTGAAAGAGTCTGATGCTCCCTCATCCCTTCCTTCTCACACAAGAGGTAAGGGGGTCTGGGGGAGGGAGAAGCAGTATATCAAAATCAAGACTGCATTAAGGCAGGGAGGATAGCATGGTCAAGAAAGTTGGTGTACTCGGCGCGGGGCAGATGGGGAACGGGATTGCCCACGTCTTTGCCCAGTTCGGCTATCAGGTGTATCTGTATGACATCGCCGAGGTGCAGCTGGGGAAAGCGGTCTCAACTATCCGGCAGAACCTGGAGCGGCAGGCGAAGAAGGGGGTCATTCCCGACACGCTGGTGGGGGAGACCGTAGGGCGCATCATGACCACAAAGAGCATGGCTGACCTGGCCGACTGTGACTTCTGCATAGAGGCGGTCACTGAGCATGAGCCGCTCAAGCTGGACATCTTCCGCAAGCTGGACGAGATCGCTCAGCCCAGCGCCATCCTCGCCTCCAATACCTCATCCATCCCGATCACCAAGATCGCTGCGGTTACCAGGCGGCCGGACAAGGTCATCGGCATGCACTTCATGAACCCGGTGCCGGTGATGCAACTGGTGGAGATCATTCGCGGTCATGCCACCAGCGATGCAACGTTTCATCTTACAGCCGAATTGGTGGCCAAACTTAAGAAGGAGATGGCCGTCTCACAGGATTATCCCGGCTTCATTGTCAACCGGATCCTCATCCCCATGATCAACGAGGCGGCTTTTGCTCTCTACGAGGGGATCGCCAATGCGGAGGACATCGACAAGGGGATGAAGCTCGGCACCAACCAGCCCATGGGGCCGTTGACCCTGGCCGATTTCATCGGCCTCGATACCTGCCTGGCGATCATGAATGTACTCTACGACGGCTTCAAGGACCCGAAATACCGCCCCTGCCCTCTGCTGGTGAAGATGGTGAATGCGGGGTTTCTGGGGAAGAAGTCGGGGAGAGGGTTCTACACGTATTAATGTAGGGGCGTGGTTGCCGCGCCCAGAAACGAGAATCAGGGCGCAGCAAGCAGCGCCCCTACGGGAGGAATATCATGGAATTCAAGAACCTTTTGATCGAAATAGTCGACGGTATCGCTACCCTCACCGTCAACCGCCCCCAGGCGCTGAACGCCCTGAACAGCGAGGTGCTTACCGAGCTGGGGTGCGCCTTCTACGAACTGGAATATGACCCGGCGGTGAAGGTGGTGATTGTCACGGGCGCGGGGGAGAAGGCGTTCGTTGCCGGGGCCGATATCAAGGAGATGGCGGCCATGTCCTCCTATGAGGGGCACCGGTTCGCCGTAAAGGGACAGCATGTCATGATGGCCATGGAGAAGATGAAGACGCCGGTCATCGCAGCGGTGAACGGATTCGCCCTGGGGGGTGGTCTGGAACTGGCCCTGGGATGCGACTTTATCTACGCCTCGGAGAAGGCGAAGCTCGGCTTTCCCGAGGTGACCCTGGGAATCATGCCCGGCTTCGGCGGCACCCAGAATCTTTCCCGGCTCATCGGCCCCAACAGGGCCAACGAACTGGTCTTCACCGGACGGATGATAACGGCGGAGAAGGCCCTGGCCTGGGGGGTCGTCAACGAGGTGTTCGCCCCGGAAGAACTGCTGGCCAAGGCTAAGGAAACGGCTGCCGTCATCGCCGGCGTCGGCCCCCTCGGGGTCGCCTATGCCAAGGACGCCATCGCCAACGGTCTGAACATGACCAAGGAGGATGGCTTCCGCTACGAAGCCTCCCTCTTCGGGGTGCTTTTCGCGACGGCAGACCAGAAAGAAGGTATGGGGGCATTCGTCGAGAAGCGCAAAACGGCGTTCACAGGAAAATAACAAATCCTTTCGGAGGGACATATACATGAATTTCGAACTGAGCCAGGACCATAAGGTGTTGCAGGACAGCGTCAGGGATTTCGTCAACAAGGAGATCAAGCCTCTGGCCATGCAGATTGACGAGGAGCATGCCATTCCCGAAACCCTGGTGAGGATGATGGGGGATATGGGGTTCCTGGGGAGCTATCTTCCCGAGGAGTACGGTGGGGCCGGCCTGGACATGCTCTCCTACGCCATTGTCGTCG
>JAJZUQ010000070.1 GCA_021848385.1 Deltaproteobacteria bacterium | reverse complement strand
CGACAACGGCGGGTTGGAAGAAAGCGCATGCTTTGTAGTGAAGAACATCGGAAAGCCGTGTGCGGGAAAACCGCACGCACGGTTTGATGAGGGGGGGCAGGGTGAAACCTGTTCCCTACTCTACCAGAATTCTCCCTTTCCCCTGCTATGCCGCGATGCCCTCGGCTTCTGCCAACCGTTGCCCCAACTCGAAGGCACGTCGACATTCCAGAGGTAAAGCCTCCTTACGGCGATTGGCTTTGTGAATCGGGTCGAAGCATTCGATCACTACCTTTGAATAATCGTCAACCTGGCAGGTGTCAAAGGCACAGAGCGACTCGGCAGAGCCAAGGAGCAGTTGCATATAGCGCTCATTGGTAGTGAAGATCTGTTCGTATCCGTATTCCTTGCTCTGCTCATCCGAGACATTCATGGTGTAGATGAAACCGGTCTTGATTTTTTTAGGAAATAACGTTCCGTAAGGTACTGTGTACGTGAGGTACTGAAACAGCAGGCGCTCCAGAAAGCTGCGTGTTTCACCGGTAACTGTACCGAAGTAGATCGGCGAACCGATGACCAGGGCGTCGGCAGCAGCTATTTTTTCCAGTACTGGTGCCAGGTCATCGTTCAGGACGCATTTCCCGTAACTTTTACCTCCGCGTGTTTTGCAGGCGAAGCAGCTTATACAACCCTTAAAGTCCAGATCGTAAAGATGAAACAGTTCCGTTGTAGCCCCTAGCGATGCTGCTCCTTCCAGTGCCTTGGAAACCAGTGTGGCTGTATTCCATTGCTTCCGTGGACTGCCGTTGATTCCGATGACATTCATGTGTGTCTCCTTTGGTAATGGTTGGTTTGAGATGCCCTATCCTCAGTTTGTACACCAATCACGTCAAGTCCTTGATCCAGAATTGCATAGGGTGGTCCCGTTTGACACCATCAATCTCACGCCACATGAAGCTGGTTGTTGCCCCCGAGAGCCGGACAAAACCGGTACGGGCAAGGAATCTTGTAATGGGGATGTAGTTACGGGGGCGCAAGGGGTGATCATCGGGGCGCTCCACCGTGGCGCAGGTGAGCGTGCGGTAGCGGCCGAGAGAAAGGATGTGGCTTTCCAATCGGTCAAGCAGCTTCTGGCCCAGTCCGCAATTGCGGTAGGCCGGGCGAAAGAGCAGTTCCCCGACGTAATATACCTCGTCAAGAGGAAATGGTGTCCCGGCAAAGGCGTCAAGCATCTGTGCGTCTTCATGGATAAGAGGCATGCCGGTAGCCGCACCGATAACCGTCAACCGATCACCGGCGAGAATGACACAGGCATCGGGCGCCGCGGCATAAGTGGCCAGGTAGGTGAGCTCATCTTCCCTCTTCCCTTGATACAGATAGGGATACTCCGGAAAGATGTCGAGACGGAGCGTCGCCAGATCGTCCAGTGCATCTGCAATGGCAGCTCCGGTCAGCAATTGCTCAGTAGTTTCCTTCATGCCGTTCATAGCGAGCCTCTCTGCCGATTTCCGATTGTTCCGCCTTTTCTGCGTTCCATTAAGATGTTCCGGTTTCCATTCCGGGGAGAACAGGGTCTGGCTTGCATTATTTGATTCATCGGCTCAGGCCTGTCCTGGAAGTGCGATGTGACCCTGTCCCGGAAACCGACCCGTTGCAAAAGAAACCAGTACATGCAGCGTAGCTCCACGCTCAGAATTTTGCCTTGCCTTGCTGTCGCAAAAATCTTACAGTGGTTTCCCGCTGCATGTTTATCCGCCCGCGCATCGACACCATCCCCGAAGGACGTCCCATGAAACTTCTCCATAATCTCAACCCTCCCCAGAAGGAGGCGGTCCTCCATGGCGAGGGACCTCTCCTGATACTGGCAGGGGCCGGCTCCGGCAAGACCCGCGTGATCGTCCACCGGATCGTTCACCTGGTCACCGAGCGGGGCGTTCCACCCTGGCAGATCCTGGCGGTCACCTTCACCAACAAGGCGGCGGGGGAGATGCGGGAACGGGTGGAGCGGCTTCTGGGCGGCGGCGAACTGCCCCTCATCTCCACCTTTCACTCGGCCTGTGCGCGCATCCTGAGGCGGGAGATCCACCATCTCGGCTACGACAGCAACTTTGCCATTTACGACGACAAGGACAGCGGGAAGCTTCTCAAGGAGATCGTTGCACAGATGGGGCTCGATGACAAGCGGTTCCCGGTCAAAGCCCTTTCCGCCGCCATCGACGATTGCAAGAATGCCGGCCAGCTCCCCGAGGATATTCCTTCCGGCGATCTCTATGTGGAGAAGGTAGCCAAGGTCTACGCCGCCTACCAGGAACGGCTCCGGAAGTGCAACGCCCTCGACTTTGGTGATCTGGTGCTCCTGACCGTGCGCCTTTTCGATGAACACCCTGAGGTGCTGGCGCGGTACCGGGATCGGTACCGCTGGATCCTGGTGGACGAGTATCAGGACACCAATCCGGTCCAGTACCGGCTCGTGCGTCTTCTGGCCGGTGAGCGGCGAAATCTCTGCGTGGTAGGGGACGACGATCAGTCCATCTACCGCTGGCGGGGGGCCGACATCCGCAATATCCTCGATTTCGAAAAGGACTTTGCCGGGGTGAAGGTGGTGAAGCTGGAGCAGAACTACCGCTCCACCCGGACCATCCTCACCGCTGCCGGCAAGGTGGTGGCCCGGAACCGGGGACGCAAGCACAAGACCCTCTGGACCGATAACCCGGAGGGGGAGCGGATCGTCTATCGCAGGCTGGAGGACGAGCGGGGGGAGGCGCGCTTTGTCTGCCGGGAGATTGAGCAGTACGTGCGGCAGGGGGGCGACCTGCGGGGGGTGGCGGTTTTCTACCGGACCAATGCCCAGTCCCGGGTGGTTGAAGATGCCATGGTGGCCGACGGCATCCCCTATCACATGGTGGGTGGGATGCGGTTCTACGAGCGGCTGGAGATCAAGGACATTCTTGCCTACATGAAGGTACTCGTCAATCCGGCGGACGAGATCGCCCTGAAGCGGATCATCAACACCCCGGCGCGGGGGATCGGTGCTGCTACCGTGGATAAAATAACGGAGATGGCGGCCCGCAAGGGGCTCATCTTTTTCGATGCCCTCCAGGAGGCCGCCACCGGCGGGCTTTTGGCCAGCGGCCCCCGGGGAAAGATCACCGGCTTCGTCGAGTTACTAGCCCGGTTCCAGGGGCTGGCCGCCACCCTCTCCCTGGCCGATCTTGCAACGAGAATCATCCAGGACACGGGGTATGCCACTAGGCTCCAGGAGGAGCGGAGCGACGAAGCGGACGACCGGCTCGCCAACCTTCAGGAACTTGCGTCAGCCTTGGCGGAGTTCGAGCGGACGAGCGAGGAGAAGTCGCTGGCTGCTTTCCTGGAACAGGTGGCCCTCATCTCCGACCTGGAGCGGGGGGAGAAAGGGCAGGAGTCGGCGACCCTCATGACTCTCCATTCGGCCAAGGGTCTGGAGTTTCCGCTGGTCTTCATCATCGGCATGGAGGAGCGGCTCTTTCCCCACGTCCGGGCGCTGGACGACCCGGAGCAGATGGAGGAGGAGCGCCGGCTCTGCTACGTGGGTATGACCAGGGCGCGGGAACGGCTCTTCCTCTCCAACGCCTGCCGTCGCCGGATCTTCGGCCAGGAGCAGTACAATCCCCCCTCACGGTTTCTGGACGACATCCCGCGGGAGCTGCTCGAACTGGAGGAGGAGTCTCAACCTTCTTTTCCGGGACTCGGGAATCGGGCCCAAAATGCGGGCCTGAAGACCCACACTGCGGGCCTAAAGAGCTGGGGAGCGGCCATAGACCCGGGACCCGGAAACTACGAAAAGCAGAGCACGGTGAGCAGGGAACCGGCTAGTCACAATCTGGCGGCGGTGTTCGAGGCGGAGATGGAGCCGGAGTTCGACAACGAGGTGCGGATGGTCCCCGACGACGAGCCGGAGGAAGGGGTCTTGCTCGGGATGAAGGTGCGCCACGGCAAGTTCGGGGTCGGCGTCATCCGGAAGATCGAAGGGCGGGGCGACGAGCAGAAGGTGATAGTCTGGTTCAACTCCGTCGGCCCGAAAAAGCTCCTCGTCCGCTTCGCCGGGCTCGAAAGGGTATGACGATCGTTCAAGGTTCAAGGTTCAATGTTCGAAGTTAAAAAAACAACCTTGAACCCTGAACCCCGACCTTGCTTTTGAACCGCGTTGCCTTTTCCCCCCTTTCATGCTAAAAATACACCCTTCCTGTTGCGATAATTCCCCCATTGGAGACCTTATGAAGATAACCCGCGCCGACGTGGAACATGTGGCGAAACTGGCCCGGCTGGAGCTGACCGAGGAGGAAACGACCACCTTTACCGGCCAGATGGACGCCATCCTTGCCTACGTGGACAAGCTGAACGAACTGGATACAACCGGCATCGTTCCGACGGCCCATGCCGTTCCCATGGAAAACGCCTTCCGGGAGGACGTGGCGACCCCGTCCATCGGCATCGACAACGCCCTGGCCAATGCGCCGTCGCGAGTGGAAGGATTCTTCCGTGTGCCGAAGGTGATTGAATAGCCCGTTTCAGGCGGTATGTTGTGTGTAACGTCCGTTAACTGATTTGTGAATCGGTGAGAACTGAGCGCCCTGTTCTGCTCCGCGTCTGTCGCTCCGCTATGGCAGATTCGTTTCACGCTGCCTCCTGTTGATTAGCAGCAGGACCCACCATGTTGTTTTCCCCTGTGCCCGTGTGCATTTCCGGAATTGTTCCGGAGCTGCACACGGGCATTTATTGTTTGAAAACAGCTGTGCGGAGCTTTCCGTAAGGCATGCTCAATGGGAGTCCTTGAGGTTGAAGACCGGCAGTATCCGGGTGATGCCGAAAAAGAGGACGAACGGCGTGATTGCCACCAGCAGGGCGCCGAACAGCCCTTCCTTGAAAAGCTCCATGCTTCCGGGCCAGATGGGGAGACGGTACTCCATGAAGCCGGCGAAGGAAGAAGAGAAGGCCTGGCCGCCGATGACCACGTTCCAGCGCATCATGAAGACCCCCATGAGGACCAGCAGGGAGCAGAACACCACTCTCTTGAGCGAAAGGCGGGGGAGGAGGAGCAGGACGAACGGTATGGCATTGCCGCAGCCGTACTGAAGAACGAATATCTTGAAGAAATCCTTGTCATAAATGACGCTCCGAAGGATGTCCCAGGACTTCAGTGCCGTATAGCCCCGGAAGACGAGGTCGAGGATTTCCAGGGTAATGGCGAGAACCAGGAACATGAGGAGGTACCTGCTGGTCATGGTGACGACCTGAACCTCGGCGCTCTTCAGTTCGTCCGTTGACGGGAGCCACGGTTTCTGCTGGCGCTTTCGGGCGGATATCATTTTTCGCAGTTCCATGGTGACGGTATAGGTGACGATGCAGAGGGCAATGCCGGAAACGACTGCCGAGCAGATGAAGATCACCGGCATGAGCGGCGTCATCCAGAGGGCGTTCGCCTTGACCGAGCCAAAGATGAAGCCGGCATAGCCGTGGAGGAAGCAGGCGACGGGGATGCCTATCCCGGCCAGGATCTTTACCCCCTTTTCGTCCTTTTCCAGGGCTTCATGACTGATATCCCAGGCCCCCATGATGAGGATGCGGTAGATGCGGTAGAGCACCCCTTCCCAGAGGCAACGTTCCCTTTTTTCGCCGAGAGCCGTGGCGGTTTCCACGAAGTAGGCACGATAGACGAACCAGATCTCCGACGCGACGATCAGGGCGTAGGTGGTGAAGACGATGCCGAAGGCGGCGATAGCCGAGGTGAAATGGGGGGTCATCATGACTTCGATACCCCGCTGTGGCTGCTGGAGGTGGAGCAGGAGGGGCATCATCGCCACCGGCAGGAGGGCGAAGGAAAAGACCAGGGAAAAGCGGGCGATCTCCTTCAGCTGCTTGACACCGAACACGTGATAGAGCGAGGAGAGGACGAAGGCCCCCGCAACGAGACCGGTCATGAAGGGGTACATGACGATCTGGATGGTCCAGTAGATGTACTCGTTGGGATAGCAGAAAAACTCCTTGATGGTCCAGGCTTCACCATGCACCATGACTATTTCACCTCCCTGGAAAGACCGATATAGAAGACCTGCGGCTTGGTCCCGTACTCTTCCTTGAGGACTCCGACCCGTTCGGTCATGATGACCCTGGTCACCGGGTCATTGGGATCCTTCAGGTTGCCGATACGCCGCGCGCCGAAGGGGCAGGCATCCACGCAGGCGGTTTTCATCCCCTTGGAAATGCGGTGATAACAGAAGTTGCACTTTTCCGCCACGTGGTAGACCGGATGGAAGAAGCGGACGCCGTAGGGGCATCCCATGATGCAGTAGCCGCAGCCGATGCACCAGGAGCGGTCGACGAGTACCACGCCGTCGGCGGTCTGGTAGGTGGCCCCCACCGGGCAGACCTGGACGCAGGGTGGATTGTCGCACTGGTTGCAGAGCTTGGGGACGAAGAACGCTTTCTCGATCTCCTCGTTCCTGACTTCCGCCGGGGGTTCTACTCCCTGATCGATCTTTGGCGAGGTAAACCCGTCCCGTCCCCCCCTGGGGGAATCGATGTAGGTCTTGCCGTCCCGGGCTACGATGTAGCGTTCCACCCAGGTACGGGTAACGTTGGCGTCGTAGGGGGTCTCGTTCTCGATCTTGCACGCCTTGACGCAGAAGCCGCATCCGACGCATTTGTGGGTGTCAACCAGGAAGGCCCAGCGGGTCGGAGACGGATCGTTCTTTTCCGCCAGAAGCCTTTTGGGGTTGAACAGTTCCAGGGCAGACAGGGGAATTGCCATCCCTCCCGCAATGAGGAGGGCTTTTTTACAGAAATCGCGCCGGTCGATCATCGTTTCGCCTCCAGTTTGGGGTTGTGGGGATAGTGGCAGAGGACACATTCCGCTTCCGGGTGGTGGGTTTCGGGGTTTATGCCACGGATTGCGCCCCTGCCGCTGCCATGGTAGGGGAGGCGGGCATGACAGCGAATGCAGAGTCCTCGACTACGGTCGATGGTGAGTGTCGGCGGGTCGTCAGGATGGCCCAGTGCCGGGCCGTGGCAGTTTTCACACTGGATGGCGGCGTGGGGGGATTGCCGGAGGTCGTTAAATTTGTCCTGGTGACACTTTTTGCAGTAATCCGTGCCCTTGTACTTTACCTTGACCGCCTTCCAGTCGGCCTCATTCCCCTTGCGGTGCCACCCGTACATGTAACCCCGTTGACCGATGCCAAAATCCTCCGGCACGAGGATGGCTCTTGCCAGCATTACCAGAACGATGACACCGAGCACGATATAAAGCGGTCGCCAGACATGACTCTTCACGCATGTACCTCCCCTGTCATCCTGTCCTGTCTCTTGCCTGATGCCGGTCGAGGGACAGTCAGTGTAATAAATCTACCAGCCATGGCCATATTTACAACGGCAGACAGGAATCTTATGGCACCCGGCCTGCGCTTTCCGGCCGCTGGGGGCGGTCCGTGGGTCAACCTTCTGCCGGTGCCAAGGGGTTAACAGCATGCGCCCGGTTGCCAGGGAATAGCTTGTGATAGATTCGCAGTTGAATGATTGGGTTAAACGGAAAGGAGGGGAGATCCGGTCTCCCGGAGGGGGCAGGCTCTATTTTACCGCAGAGGGCACAGAGATTCTTGTTGCTGGACCTTGGCCCGGCAGACAAAGCTGTCCGGTTTGTGAGAGATCTCCGTGAACTCTGCGGCTGACTGCTTTTATAGACAAGGACTATGATTCATAGTCGATGGCTGCCGCCGAAGCGCTGACCCCCTTCATATAGGGAAGGATTTCTCCTTCGTGGTAGGGGTGGATCTGATATGCCTGCATGTCTTCCATGGAATCGAAGCGCGTTATGAGTGCCACGTCGTAGGAGCGTTCCGAGCGGATGACATCCACCCCCACCTCCAGACCGCGCAGTTGCGGAATCCTGCCGTTCATGCTGAGAAGCTTCTCCTTGGTCGCCGTCATGCTGGCGGCGGACTGGTCCTTCAGGCGGAAGAACACGATGTGGGTGAACATGGGTAACTCCTTTTGGCAAACGATGATGGTGGTGATGCTCTTTAATACCCTTTACTGCCGGGCGTGTCAATCGGCTGGTTATGGGTGGTGATGGCATTCCGGGGATGTACATGACAACCGCCACCAGTCCTTCAATGTCAAGGTATGCCAAGAATTGGTTCACGTATTTAGGTCGTTAGGGCAGTGCGGTTGACCGGCAACTGTTGGCGTGATATATAAACTGTGCTTCATGTGAGTTAACACAACGGAAAAGGAGAAATGAACATGAAAAAATTGCTTACCGGAATGCTGCTTGCCTCGTTGATGGTCGGGGGATGCGCCGATATGTCACAAACTACCAAAGGCGCGGGCATTGGCACCGGCGCCGGTGCATTGGTCGGCGCGGGACTTGGTCAGTTGATCGGTGGCAACACCACGTCAACACTTATTGGCGCGGGTGCAGGGGCTGTGGCCGGAGGACTGACCGGCGGCCTGATCGGTAATTACATGGATAAGCAGGAAGCGGCCATGCGCCAGAAACTGGCCGATTCACAAGCGGTTTCCGTACAACGCCAGGGGAACAACCTGAATCTCAACTTCAAGTCGGATCTTGTTTTCGATTCCGGCTCGGCAGAGGTGAAGGGGGCAAGTGTCGAAGATCTCCAGCAGGTGGCGAAAGTCATGAACGAGTACCCGCAGACGAGAATCCTGGTGGCCGGTCACACGGACAGCACCGGTTCAAATGAGCTGAATCAGAAGCTGTCGGAGCGCCGGGCAAATGCAGTAAAAAACATTCTGGTAGGGAACGGGGTGAGCAGCGATCGAATTGTCGCTGTTGGATATGGAAAGACGCAACCGATTGCCAGCAATGACACGGCAGCCGGCCGGCAACAGAATCGACGGGTCAAGATCACCATCGAACCGATTGAGGCCAAGTAGCTTACTGCGAAAAAATAAAAAAAGCCCGGGGCAGTCGCTCCGGGCTTTTTTTTATGGTGCGTCCGGCAGGAGCCGGCTAGAGAAACTTCTCGATATTCACGAGGGAGCGGTCAAGGTCTTCCTTGCTGTGTGCTTCGATGGTCCATGCGGCCTGGGGGGCGTATTCCTTCATGAGCCGGAAAAAAAGAGCGAAGTCGATATCCCCTTCCCCCACCGGGGCGTGGTCGTCCCGCTGTCCGCGGTTGTCATGAATATGTGCTTCGGCGATGGAGCCACCTACCACCGCGAACCACTCTGCCATTCCCACCTTTTTGAACAGGTTCCAGTGCCCCACATCGAAACAGTGACGGAGTTGGGGGAGCGCCTCGAAAAGCGCCAGAAGCGTCGACGGCTCCTCTTCGAAAATGTTCTCCACCGCCACGGTAAAGCCAATCTCGGCGGCCCTTGGCAGTATTTCCTCCCATGCCTCGATACTGTAGCGGAGCCAGGTTTCCTGGTTCTCTCCGTAGCGCCAGCGGTCGTAGCCGGGGTGAAAAACGACTACCCGCGGCTTGAGAATGGCGGCGGCGTCTATAACCTGGGCCAGCCGCAGGAGGGTCGCCTCGCGGATGAGCCGTTCGGCTGAACCGGGGTTCAGGTCGACGAAGGGCGCGTGGATAGTCGTGGAGAGTCCGCTTCCGGTGAGAGTTGCGGCGATGGCTGCCAGTTCCTCGGGGATGAGGGAATCGAGCATGTCGCCGGAAAAGAACACTTCCGGGTTGACCCTCCTGGTAAGGACCAGTTCCAGGTTTTGCAGGAGAAAGGAGTAGGGGACATGGACGAACAGTCGGTCATTCATGGTGAATTGGTTCTTCCTTTTGTTTTTTCTGAGATCAGCTGACCAGCTGCTCGAGTTTCTGGATGGCAGCCGGTTCACCCAGCACAATCATGGTATCGTTTGCTTCCAGTTTTGAGTGGGGGCTGGGGTTGAAAACCATCTTGCCGGTGAACTTCTTGATGCCGACGATGATGACGCCGGTCTCCTTGCGGAAGCCGGAACTGACGAGGTTTTCTCCCACGAATCGTGAGTCCGGCGGGATAAGAAGTTCCTCCATCTGCAGTTCCATATGCTCCCTGCCCGTGGCAACTTCGATGAAATCCATAACGTTCGGGCGGAGAATTGCTTGCGCCATCCGGCTTCCGCCGATCAGGTAGGGAGAGACCACTTTGTTGGCGCCGGCCCGCTTCAGCTTCAAATCCGATCCTTCTTCCCCCGAACGGGCCAGGATGAAGAGGTCGGGGTTGAGCCCCCGTGCGGTGAGGGTGATGTATACGTTCTCCGTGTCAGACGTGACCACTGAAATGAGTCCCTTGGCGCGCTTGATGCCAGCCCGGAGCAGGGTTTCGTCCTCGGTGGCGTCCCCCCTGATGTGGAGGTACTCTTCCTGATGCAGCTTCTCGTGGACCTCTGGCTGTTTCTCTATGACCAGGAATGGAAGCGGCTTGGCGGCGAATTCTCTGCATATGAGGGCGCCGATCCTCCCGAAACCGCAGATGATGTAGTGGTCACTCAGTGCGTCGATCCTCTTTTCCACCTTTTTCCTCCCGATAATCCGCTGGAACTGCCCTTCGAACATGATCTGGGCGAGACTTCCGACAATATAGCCGAGGACGCTGACGCCGACCACGATCAGCCCAATAGTGAACACTTTGCCGGAATCGCTTAACTCATGAACTTCCCGGAACCCGACCGTGCCAAGCGTAATGACGGTCATATAGAGGGCATCGAGGAAATGCCACCCCTCGATACCCATGTACCCGGTCACGCCGATGGTGACCAGCAGGGCGAGTACGGCGAACGAAATTTTCAGATGCCGGACGGGGTCCATGCCAAGCTCCTTAGGGGAAACAGATTACTATCGGACGATATAAAATTCAAGATAATTGAATGGTTCCAGCGCCAATCAAGCTCAAATTGAAGGCGGATTTGCGGGAAATATCTTGACAATCAATGTATACTGTATACAATTCGTCTATCCTCATAAGGAGGCGTTTATGAAGAAAAGCATCGAAAAGCACCTGACCCTCAGGGAAAAAATCCTGGAAACGATACGCGATGCCATCATGAGTGGAGCATTGAAACCGGGGGAGAAAGTGGCGGAACCCGAGCTGGCGGAGCGGTTCGGCATAAGCCGGACACCTATCCGCGAGGCCTTCCGGCAACTGGAGTCGGAGGGGTATTTGACGGTGATTCCCCGCAAAGGTGCGGTGGTGACAGCCTTTTCATCCCGTGATGTGGAGGAGTTCTACGCGATAAAGAGTATACTGGAAGGATATGCGGCGCGCTGCGCCTGCGATAAGCTGTCGGACAAGGATATCGAGAAACTTGACGCGATCAACGAGAAGTTGCGTCAGATGGCGAACGGCGGGGACGTACGCAACTTCTTCAGGATTCACAACGATTTCCATGACCTGTTTATCCGCGCGTCCGAAAATGAAAAGCTCCAGGAGCTGATCTCCACCTTGGTGAACAAGTTCAAGCGGCTTCGGGTTGCGTCCCTGAGCCTCCCCGGCAGGATGCACATCTCGGTGCAGGAGCACGAGAAGATCATCGAGGCGTTCCGCAAGCGGAATGCCGACATGGCCGAGAAGCTCGTGCGCAAAAATGCGGAGTACGGTGGCAAGGTGCTCATGCAGGAACATACGCCGCTCAAGGCGGCGGAACGGAGAGCCGCCCTCCATCTGGATATCTGACTTATCCTGAAACCGGCAGTTGAATACTGCCGGAAGGAGTACATGAGGGGTATTTCGTCGTAATTCTTGGTGAAATGAAGCGTCCGCAGCCGATCCTGTCCGAACCCGCAGGGTGAGTTGATCGGATGCAGCGCAATGAGCCTAGAATTACAGAAATAGCCCTTTAGTACGAGTGCAGGCAGTGTTCAACTGTTTTATGCACACCGAAACTGCAAGCGCCGGTCAATGACTGGCGCGTAGCCATCTCTTCTGATATACTCACTCCCCATTGTTTCCCAAACCTCATCGATCCTCGTTCCTCCAAGGAGTTTCCGTGCCGATTCTCAAGAGAATTCCCAAGGTTGACAAGGTGCTGGCGTGGGCAGGAGTCCAGGTGCTCCTCCATACCCATCCCCGGCCGGTGGTGCTCAAGGCAGTGCGGACCGTGCTGGAGTCGCTGCGGCGTGATGTCGTGAGGGAAATGCCGCCGGTATTGCCGCCGGACGACGTGATCGCTGCTCGAATAGCGGCAGCGGTGGAGCAGGGGACGGCTCCCAGCCTGAAACGGGTGGTGAATGGAACCGGAGTGGTCATCCATACCAACCTCGGCCGCTCACCCCTTCCGGTGAAGGTCAGGGAACAGCTGGACAGCATCGCCTACGGCTATTCGAACCTGGAATTCGACCTGGCGGCGGGAGAACGGGGGAGCCGCTATTCCCACGTGGAGGAACTCCTCTGTGAATTGACCGGGGCCGAGGCGGCGCTGGTGGTGAACAATAATGCGGCCGCTGTCCTTCTGGCACTGTCCAGCATGGCGCACGGCAGGGAAGTAGTCGTTTCACGCGGGGAGCTGGTGGAGATCGGCGGATCGTTCCGGATTCCCGATATCATGGGACAGAGCGGAGCGCTGCTGCGTGAAGTGGGCGCGACCAACAGGACTCACACGGCCGACTACCGTGCCGCCGTGACCGGCGAAACTGCACTCTTCCTCAAGGTCCATGCCAGTAACTTCGCCATGACCGGATTTACCGCCGAAGTGACCGCGCCCCGGCTGGTGGAACTCGGCAGGGAATACGGCCTGCCGGTCATGGCTGACGTGGGGAGCGGCTGCCTTCTCGATCTGGCCCGACTGGGGGTGGGGAGCGAGCCGACGGTCAAGGAATTCGTCCGGGCCGGTGTGGACGTCGTTACGTTCAGCGGGGACAAGCTCCTCGGCGGCCCCCAGGCGGGGCTCATTGTCGGACGGAAAGTGTGCATCGATCCGATGAAGAAGCATCCGCTCCTGAGGGCGTTCCGGATCGACAAGCTCACCCTTGCCGCCCTCGAAGGGACCCTGGCGCTCTACCGGGACGACCGGCTGGCCCTTGCCTCCATCCCGACCCTGCGCATGCTCACGGTCAGCCCCGCCGAACTGGCGGAAAAGGGGAAGCGGGTCGCCCGGCTCCTGCGCCGGAATCTCCCAACTGGTGTCGAGATCGCCTTGGTGAAAGGGGTCTCGCAGGTGGGTGGAGGGGCGCTTCCCGGCCAGGAGCTGCCGACCGTCCTACTCTCCATCCGTATGGATGGCCTCTCCCCCCAGGAGATGGAACTCCGCCTGCGCACCGGCTCGGTGCCGGTTGTGGGGAGGATCGCCCGGGGGGAGTTCCTTCTCGACCTCCGTACCATCCTCGACGCCGATGTCCCCCTCCTCGTCGAAGCTCTCAAGGCGCTCATCTGACATCTGAAGCCAGATGACGCACGCTTGCCGGTTATTCTTTCACTTTTATACGGAATGTTTCATCTTGCGAAAAACGTGCGGCTCTTTGCCAAGCTTCAGAATTTGGATTGAAATTAAGCATAATAAAAGCTGGTTTTTTTTGTTTTATTTTGTATAATAAAACGGCTTTTTATAT
>JAJZUQ010000011.1 GCA_021848385.1 Deltaproteobacteria bacterium | reverse complement strand
CTGTTCTTCGGTGAACCGTTTCGGTTTCATGTCTATCTCCTGTGTAAGGGAAATAGACCAAATTCACTAAGTTTGCAATGGCTCAGTTTTCAGGGGGAAGGTCAATTAAGATACCAGCAAAGATTATGACAGTGACAACACTTGCCAAAGCAAAAGAACACCCGGCAAATATTTTTTTAGTCGAGGTCGTCGGCTGTCCCTCCGTTAGATAGGGTCAGAAACTGGGGTCAGGCTTGAAAGACTGTAACTTGTAGTTCTTGCCTTACCCTCATAGCCTTTTCCTCACACGCCAACTCACTGTTACGGCGAAGTTCGAATCTTCTGATCGCTGCACTTAATGATGACGGGTCTCTCCCTAGTCTGATCGCCAACTTGGTCAGCGGCTCATCGGTTAATTCCTGGACTGCCCAAGCGGCAAGACTCCTGGCTTCAGATGGTAAGCGCTTCTGGCCGGGCGCTGCTAATTCATCTTCCTGAAGATCGTATATGTTCATCACTACCTGAAGTACTTCTGAAATACCAGGTTTGCGAATCGGAATAGTTTCTGTCTTCTCCAGGACATGTTCAACAAAGCGATCTTCACCCATGACACGGCTGTCCATGCTTCCTTGCCCGTAAAATTCCTCCTGATGCCCGTCTTTACTCCTTCCAGCAACAAATTCCGCAAATTGCCGACGAGCCGTTGAAAGTCCAGTTGAAAACTGGGAAAGAATCTGCTCCGTGTTCAACCATGGGATCAACTCTTTGCCCAGATAGGCTCCATAGCTGCTCCAGGGGTAGGCTTCCACAGCAGTGACCATGGATGCACGGACGGGATTAAGGTGAATGTATGCTCCGAGTTCCAGGAGGTACGAGTCTGTATCCACCAGCACGGATTTGTACCTGCCCTGGAAGAGATGCCCACTTCTCTTGTGATGCCAATTAAACCAGCGCGTGTACCTGAATGTCAGGTTTTGCATAATACGAGATAGTGGGACTTCGCCGACTTGAACAGCTAGATGAATATGGTTCGTCATGAGACAGAAAGCCAATACCCGGTGACCGTACCGTTCAACACCCTCCTGCAAAAAAAGGTAGAACCTGTATCGGTCCTTGTCGTCAAGGAATACGTCCTGTCGGCCGTTGCCACGTAGGATTACGTGATAAAGTGCACCGGGATAATGTATGCGTGGTTTACGTGCCATGTGTGAAGGTTATCACTATCTTACAGTCTTTCAAGCCTGACCCCATATTTTTCCGGAACCGGGAAACTGTTACAGCGATTCAAGCAAAAAAACGAGTCAAAATCGTCCGGGCACCTTTTTGCCTATTGACGGACGGGGGCCTTATAAGGGTTAGGCCTTCTCCGAAGTTTTTCCTTTAGAGTAAAATTGTTCCAAACGCATCCGTGCTTCAGTAAAATCTCCGAGACTTGAATATGCATTTATTGTTTCGAGCCTGAGAGCATCTTCAAGTGTTCTTCCGACCACATCCATGATGGTTTCCTTTGCAGATCTGATAGCCTGTTGACTGTTGTTCAAAATCATCGTAGCGTATTGTTCTGCTGTAGCCATGAGGTCTTCATGGGCAACAACCTTATTGACAAGCTTTAAACGATAAGCCTCTTCCGCGTTTACCTCTCGACCGGTGAGTGTCAACTCAAGAGCAGTAGCAACTCCTGCAACGGCGACAAGCCTCACTAAGCCTCCGTCTCCTTGGTGAAGACCGTACCGAACCTCAAATACTCCGAATTTTGCTTTCTCTGATGCAATGCGAATATCACAAGCAAGAGCCAGTTCAAACCCACCTCCAATGGCATGACCATTTATGGCCGCTATTATTGGTTTGGTAATTGTATGCTGCCCTCGCGTTATACCGCCACCAATACCTGTTGACACATTCTTGCGAACATCAAGCATGTTTGCCTTTTCCCATTTAGGAATGAATGTTTTCAGATCGGCGCCTGAGCAAAAAGCCTTTCCAGCCCCGGTAAGGATGGCGATATCAACAGATTCGTCTGAATCAAAGTCACTCCACACCCCCCAGAGTTCGTTATTTAACTCGTCATCCAGAGCGTTGAGCGCATCTATTCTGTTTAACGTAATGTATGCAATTTTGTTTCGTTTCTCATAAATGACTTTTGACATGATCCCTCCTTTTCCCAAGGTTTCGGTTTTTATTGGTCTAACTCGTAAATCACCAGTTAAGGTGTACTATATACATGTATATTGAACCATCTAAATATATATGGAAGCATCTACATCTATATGGAAGGAGACTATATACATCTATATAGAAATTGGTTATTTGTACTTACCAAATCCATCTACATCTATATACTTTTCAAGCAGTGTGCCCACGACGAGCTCTGCCCCCTTCTGGTTCACTTGGGCGAACGCCGACAATTCAGCCTGCCGCCATGAAATAAGCGCCTTCTCACGATAGATACTCCCGAAGAATGCCGGCGTCAAGGAAAACAAGAGCCTGGGCAGCGGTTCCCCGCTTTTCCATGCCTACCTTACGCGCGGATTTACATCTCCCCCCTGTACGCTATACTTCAAGAACTATCGCTCACGGATACGGGAGGAAATCATGAAGATTCTTCGATTGCTGGTTATGTTCCTGTCGCTCCTGCCGGCCGCCTCGTACGCCGCCGGCCTGGGCCAGGCGAGGATAAGCCTGATCAAGGGGGACGTCCAGATATATACCAACGACACCCAGGACTGGGTTGCAGCCTCCATCAACATGCCCCTTCAGGAAGGGGACCGGATCTGGGTGCCGGAAGGGGCGCGGACCGAGATTCAGCTCCAGGGAGGGGTCTATATCCGCCTCGGTTCCGCCACCGCCTTCGATCTCGTGCAGTTCCAGGAGGAGGCGTACCAGTTCTACCTGAACGGCGGCCATGCCTATAGCAACAACCGCCGGGGGGGGATCGACCAGATCCAGATCGACACCCCTCTGTCATCCGTCAGATGTTACGACAACTCTCTGGTGATGGTCGACGTGGCAGAGAGTGGCAGCACCGACGTGTCGGTCCTGAAAGGGTACGCAGTTGCCGAGACCCAGAGTGGGTCAGCCACCGTCGAATCGGGCAATGCCCTCCACATTGGCACCGACATGACGGCGGATCTCTCCCCCCTTGCTCCGCCGGATCAGTGGGAAGAGTGGAACCGGGACCGGGATCGCAAGCTCGCACAGTCGAACCGAAGTCTGCGCTACGTCCCTGAGGAACTAGACGACTACAGTTACGACCTGGACGAATACGGGCGGTGGGTGTATGTCACCGACTACGGCTACTGCTGGACCCCCCTGAACGTCTCCGTCAGCTGGGCCCCTTACCAGGTCGGTCGCTGGGTCTGGTGCGACGGCGACTACGTCTGGATATCCTATGAGCCGTGGGGATGGGGACCCTATCACTATGGCAGATGGTCCTTCGTGGTCAATGTGGGGTGGTGCTGGGTCCCCCCCACTGCCGGCGCAGTCTATTGGGGGCCGGGTTACGTGGGATGGGTCAATACTCCGACCTACGTGGGGTGGGTGCCATTGGCCCCGGGAGAAACCTATTACGGACACGGCTATTACGGACCGTGGAGTGCAAACATAGCCGCCACCACCATCAACCGAACCGTCGTCCAGAGATATAGGAATATCAACGTGCGGAACGGCGTGACCGTAATAAACCGCACCACCTTCCTGACCGGCAGGAGGGAACCTGTGAGGATAAGGGGAAACCTCTTCCGAGCGACGAACGCCGTGGCTGGACCGCCCGACATCAGGCCGACCCGGGCCACTACCATGCCGGTCATCAGAAAAATACCCCAGTCAAAGCGCCCGCCGGAAAGGGTGAGACAGCTCAGTGTCAATGAAATCAGGCGGGAGCGAGGACTGGTGCGGGAGGAGAAGGGATCGGCCTTCAGAGGAGGGAGTACCGGGGCGGAACTGCCGGTCAAAAAACGGAACGAGCCCCAAGCCACGATCCGCGAACGGCATCCGGCCATGCCGGCACAGCAGCCCGTAAAGCGGGATCGGGTCGCGCCGCGAAGCGAACGGCCACAACCCGCAAGGGGAGCCGCAGCAGGCCAGGGCCGGCCAGCTCTCACCGCAGCACAACCGGCTCCTCAATCCGTAAAACCCGGGACCCCTCGTCAGCAGACAGTGCCACGCCAAACCCAGCCACAGGTGCGTGGCGGGTCGCGGAAACTGACTCCACGGCCGGAACAGGGTACGCCTCGTGAACCACGCTGGCAGGAACCGCACCCAGCTGCACGCCCAGCTGCACCTCAGGCACCGGCAACTGCCCGGCCCCAGGTTCAACGCCCCTCACGCCCGGCGTCACCACCTGCACCGGCTGCGAAACGTCCGGCTGTCCAGCGCCGTGAAGCCCCTGCACCAACCGAACCCCAACAGCCCATGCAGCGCCGGGAACTGCCGGACAGATAGCATCATCGGAATTTCTCGCCCGACGACAAAGGGGGCCGCACTACCGGCCCCCTTATCTATTCATTTTTCCGCTTTTCAGTTTTTTTTTTGCGTCTTGGCGTCCTGGCGTCACCCTGAAGTTCACGAATACGGATCGTCGATCTTATCCACCCCACCCGTCTCCCCTTCCCGCAGCGGCGTTCGGTCCTTCACCGCGAACACTTCGATCCCCGCCTTCCCCTCCAGGGGGCAGACATTCTCGCATATCCCGCAGCCGTTACAGAGCTCGTCCACCACGTACGGTTTCTTCACCGTCACCGGCCTGCCCGTGAAATCCCGTTCCGTGACCACCTCGGAGCGGATCGCCTTCTGCGGTATGGGACAGTGCTCTTCGCAGACGATGCACTCCTTCCGGAGGGCAAAGGGGATGCAGTGATTCTTGTCGAAGACCGCCTTGCCGATAACTTCCCGCTTCTTCCGCACCGGCGGCAGATCGGGGATGGCCCCTGTAGGGCAGACCTGGCCGCAAAGGGTGCAATTGTACTCGCAGTAGCCGAGCCGGGGGATGAGCACCGGCGTATAGAGCCCTTCGATCCCCGCCTGGGAAAGTGCTGGATAGAGGGCGCTCCGGAGGCAGACCTTCATGCACTCGCCGCAACGGACACACTTCTCAAGGAATTCCCCTTCGTTTCGCACTCCCGGCGGCCTGAGCAGCCGTGCCTGGGCCTGGGGATCGCGAAACCGGAAGAGTCTTGCCAGGAAGAACCCACCCACCAGCCCCCCGAGCAGCACCCGCCGCTCCATCACCACCCCCCCATCTGCCGGATGGAAGCCGGCAAGGCGAAACCGGACCCGCTGGTTCGGACAGTGGAGCTGGCATTCCAGGCAGAGAATGCATTCCTCTTTCTGGAGCAGCTCCCGGTCAAAGGAGGTGGGGCAGAGATTCAGGCATGACTGGCAGTCGGCACAGAGCTTTGCCGGCACCCGGCTGAAGGGTGACAGGCGGGCAACAAGCCCGAGAAGGGTGCCGAGGGGGCAGAGATTGCGGCACCAGTTGCGGCGCTCAAAGCGCTCCAGGAAGATGATGAGCGTAAAGACAAGGGCGGACAGGAATGCCAGGGGGTAGAGGGTATCGCGGAACGGGAGAATGTAATCCTTGAGGAGTTGATACCCCGGATCGAGAACGTCGCGCCGTTCGCCAATGACCCGGTAAAGGCCGACCCAGCCGGAGCGGGCCGTTTCGCCGATGAGGGGATGAACGAAGAAGGTAAGCGTTCGGACGAGGATGGCGAGGGGATCGAGAAGCCCGGCCAGATTGAGGTTGAGCAGTGACGCGACGAGGAGAGGCAGGAGGAGCCAGTACTTGACGCTCCCCTTGAGCCATTGGAGCGGGGCAGTCTTGCGGATCCGCCCCGTCACGAGGTCGAGAACGGTTCCGAGAGGACAGAGCCAGCCGCAGAAGAACCGGCCGAGCAGGCCGGACAGGATGAGGACGACTACCCCGGGCAGGAGGAACGGCACCCACCCCTTTACCGCCAGCAGGGTGCTCACCGCCGTCAGGGAGTCGGCCCGGAAAAAGGCATTAACCGCCACCCCGATCCGGTCACTTCCCCGGTATTCGGTCATGAGGAAGAGCACAAGAAAGATGGCGAGAAAGAGGAGCTGGGATATACGGGACGAAGTGTGGCGCATGGTCAAACTCGACGCAAAGGCGCAGAGGCGCAAAGGGAGTCAAAGTCCATGGACAACACGATGAATGCCGTTTCTGACATACTGTTCTC
The DNA here is from genome assembly GCA_021848385.1 of Deltaproteobacteria bacterium. Classification (GTDB taxonomy): domain Bacteria; phylum Desulfobacterota; class Desulfuromonadia; order Geobacterales; family Geobacteraceae; genus Geomobilimonas. The sequence continues at coordinate 59,597 of JAJZUQ010000011.1, read as the reverse complement.
CAAAGTTAACAACCAGTGCAAGGTTCAGATCAAGAAGCCGCAGATAGGTGAGTGCCTGCGCCTCGAACACCGGATTGTAATCAATGGTCGATTTAACTTCGACCACAACCCGGTCATTTACCAGCAGATCAAGACGGAGCGGAGCAGCGAGCTTGTTCCCTTTATAGCTGATCGGCACCTGGATCTGTCTCTGGGCTATGAATCCACGCTGTCGAAGTTCCCATGCCAGAGCTTCCTCATACACGCTTTCCAGCAACCCCGGGCCACCAAGGGTTCGATGCACTTCAATCGCACAATCAACAATGTGCCGACTTATCTCGTTGTCAGTCATGGAGTATTTTCTTTGCGTCCTTGCGCCTTTGCGTCAAGTTTTTATAATGCGCACCTTGCGAAGGTCCATCTCCCCCAGTCCCCGCTTGTATGCCGTCACGGTGACGGCGATGTCGGCCGGTTTGAGGCCGAAGAGAGTGGTGGCGTAGGCGTCGGCCGCCACGATGTCGGTGCCGGCGATCACCTTGTTGAGCACCTTTACATCCCGCAGGTCGCCTCCCTGGGGACCGTGGGCGGTAAGGACCCGTGTGGCGTCGATCACCACCAGGTGGCTCTTCAGGACACTGTTTATGTCCGCCAGGGCACCATCGATCTTCTTGTGGATGCTCCCCCGGTTCCCTCCCATCACGCCCATGACGTTCTTGAGCCCCAGAGTGAGCCGGGTGAGACCGTGGTGCTTGGCCACCGGGACGTTGATGAAGACATCGGCATTGAGCGCCTCATCGTAAAGCTCCCATTCCTTGAGCGTCACGCCATTGACGATGGGAACCTTCCTGAAGCGCTCGTTCGCAATGTACTTGACCTCGACCCCCTTCATCCCCCTGAGAGCCGGCTCGATGCCACTGTTGACGTAACAGCGCCGCTCATCGTTGCAGGACCGGTCGAAGACCTTGACCTTCTTCGCACCGGCCTTCAGGCATTCCTCAACCACCGCCTTGACCACGAGGGGATGGGTATTGGCCCCCTGCTCCGCATTCCGGTCCCATCCCATGTTGGGCTTCACCACCACCGTCTGTCCCGGCTTCACGAAACGCCTCATCCCGCCAAGGGCGTCGATTGCCCGACGGGTGATGCGCCCATAGTCGGCACCCTCGGCGACAGCAAGCACCGGCCTCCCTGCGGCAGCCAGGTCACGCAGCAGCCAGCAGTGAAACAGGTACGACAACCCGAGAATCCTGAGAAACGATCTCCTGTCCATTTCGCCCTCCCATCCAGTCGCCAGCCCCTAGTCCTTTAGGCCCGTCTTTCGGGTCCTAGCCCCTAGCCCCTAGCCCCTAGTCCCTAGTCCCTAGCCCCTGATCCCCACTCTTCTCCCTGAGAAAGACCACAAATGCGCCACTCCCCCCCATCTGGCGGGGCGCAGGGGCGAACTCGGCCACCATGACTTTCCCCCGGTCCCGAAGCCAGCCGGCAACCGCCCCCTGGAGAACCGGTTCATCAGATGAGTTATTCCCTTTGCCGGTGATGACGAGCACTGCCTTCTGCCCCCGGTTGAAGGCTCCGGTGATGAAATGGGCAAGGCTCTCCAACGCTTCATCCCGGGTCATACCGTGCAGGTCGAGCTCGTAGTCGATCCGGAGCGCCCCCCGCCTGAGCTGGCGCATCCTGTTCACGGGGAGCGGCTTGAGCGGAACAATGCCGTCTGGCAACTCGTCACGGAAGTTAACATCCAGTTTCAGCTCTTCAATGGCATCGAGAAATACCTGCCGGTCGGCCGCCTCGAACCGGGCCTTCGGCGGAACCGCGACTTTCTGCGGACGCGGCCGCTCCGGCTCTTCCTGGAAGCGGCGTACATTGGCAACGGCCCGCAGGAAAAGGTCGCTGTCGTCCCCGGTCTCCGGCTGGAGAGCCGGCTGGAGAGCCGGCTTGGGGGCTGGCACCGGTGCGGCCGGTGTATCAGCCTGAAACCCCTTGAGGGACATGAACGGCGTGGCTGTGAAATCCTTCGGTTTCTGCGTGCGCTTTTTTTCTTTTTTCATGACATGACCACCATGACAAACAACCGGAGAAATCTTCTTTTCCCTTCAATACGTAGCACCATGTACTATCAGTCTTTCGGCACCAGAATGATTTCGATCCGCAGGTTCTTGGCCTTTCCTTCCAGGGAGTCGTTGCTCGCCACCGGCTTGTACTCGCCGTACGCCACCGCCCCCAAAAGAGCCGGGTCGATCCCCTGCTGCTGGAGGTATTTGGCCACGTTGATGGCCCGGGCCGCCGACAGCTCCCAGTTGGTAGCATAGCCGACGATCTGATTGTTGTCCGTATGTCCCTCAACGCGGATCGCCTTGTCCTGAACGGTTTTCAGAATATCAATCACCTTTTGCAGCACTTCGAGACCTGCCGCCTTGACTTCCGCCTTGCCAGAATCGAACAGGATCTCGTCGAGCATGTTCACTGTCAGCTTCCCCTTAAGCTCGGAGATGGTGACTTCCCCTTTGGAGATCTCTCCCTTCATCTTTTCCAGCAGCTCCTCGTAGGTCTTGCTGGTCTTCTGGACCTCTTCCTCCTTGGCCTTCTGGAACTCGACCACATCATCCCTGAGCCTGCCGTTCTCCTCCTCCAGATCAGCGATTTTCTGGCGCAGTTCGGAAATCTTGCCAAGGGATTCGGAGCTGGACGACTTGAGGACCTTGTCCAGCTCCCTGTTGTCAGCCGTCAGCTTTTCTTTCTCCTTGCCGAGCCCCTCCAACTCGCCGGTAAGCTTGGCAACCTGGGCCTTGAGCACGTGGTTCTCACCGTTCAGCTCCTGGTATTTCTTCAGCTGCTCCTGCAGGTTTTTGTCGAGTGACTGTGCCTCCTGCTCCTTCTGTTCAAACCTCCCGAGGGATACGCATCCCCACTGTGAGGCAGTAATTACCAGAAACAGTACGAGCAGCAGTGATCTTTTCAGCATCTCAATCCTCCTTGTTTGATAGAAGAGCCACACCCCCCTTAAAATCTTCAGCACGGCCGTTCACCGGAACAGCCAGAGCGGTATGACCGCCGCGGCCAGAACGAGGGCGGACGGAACCCAGAGCCGACGGTAGACCCTTGCCATGTCGGCATTGAAATATTCCCGGGTCAGCACGAGGCAGAGATGGAGCGGCGACAGCATGACACCGGCAAATCCGCTGCCGAAGGCCAGCGCGATAAGCCCGAGGGACGGCGTCGCCCCCCCCATGAGCGGCAGGAGGAGCGGAAAGGTGATCCCCACGTAGGCAATGGTAAGGCCGGTCATCACCCCCGCCAGAAACGGGATGGTCACGAGAATGAGGAGGGGTGGCAACCCGCTGCCGGTGAAAAATCGCGACACCCCGTCGAGGGCTCCGGTGACCTGCAGGGTTTCCTGGAACACCATAATGCCGAGTACGAGAAGTACGGCCTTAAGGGAAACGCTCTCGCGCAGGGATTCCCAAACCTTGGCAGGTGAATAACGGTGCAGCAGGTAGAGGAGCACCACCACTCCCCCCATGGCAGGCACCGGATTGACCTTAAGGATCACCACGAGTACCAGGGTAACAAGAATCGGGGCCACTGCAAGGAGAAAAGCCCCGAACGCCTTCCAGCGCCCAGCCTTCTGTTCCCGCCCGATCCTGACCGGTCCGACCCCCGAAAAGCAGAACAGCGCCCCCCACCCCACCACCGACAGCGCAAAGGGAAGGTTGGCAAGGGAAAGCCTGGAATACTGAAGCCCCGTAAGACCCGACACCAGGATGATACCGGGATAGAGGGGGGAGACGTACTCCCATATGTGGCGATACCAGTAGTTGATGAACGCCTTCTGATCGGCGCTGATCCCGGTTCCTGCGGCCGCCTCGTTCACCATCGGTGCCGAAAACACCGCCCCGCCGGGAGACGGAAGCAGTCCGATCATGGCCGGCATGGCAGCCATGATCAGGCGGCCGTCGGAGAGGAGTTCCGCCAGGCTCGTCACCATCCGCTTCAGGGTGCCGGTCTTGCGGAGCACATTCTCCATGATCATGGTGAAGACCAGGATCGCCGTCATTTCAATGGAGCGGGGAGCGAGCAGCGCACGATACACCCCCGCCAGAAAGAGACGGGGAGGGGTGAGATAAAGAACCGCCAGCAGCAGCGACCCCACCGCCATGACCGTCCCCAAATAGACCTTGCGTCGCAGGAGCACCACGAGCACGGCCAGAACCACAAGAGTTTTAACGAGATCGATCACGGGGCTCCCGGGAAAAAGAGCATAACTACTATAGCATCAAGTCAATTGAAACGTATCGGTCACCACGTGCTGTGGGTTAGGATGTCACGTGGATTTTCTCTTCAGCACGAGGGCATCGCCCAAATCCTCTGTTTGAATGTAGTTGTTACGCAAATAGTTGACAACCTCCGGAACCTGGATGTTTTCAGGTATATCATCCACTCGCCAGGTCGTTTTGCTGTAAATAACGTATTCGGGCCGCTTCTTCTCCAAATCTGCGATCAGTTCTAGGCGTTGCTGCCGCGTAACCGCAAAGTAGGAAATAACGTACCGGGTCGGATTTCTCCGGTCGAAGAGAAAATTATAGGCCGCCTCATTGGGGAAAAAATAGACATAGTCCGAGGGCTGGGTGTGTTGGTTGATAAAGGAAGCGATCTTCGCGACACTATTGGCTGTCGTAAGATCGAACAGTATCCCTGCTCTGGGCACTTGTGGCACGGAGATACCATAGGGCAAGATTGTAAGTTTTGTCCCAAAGTCTTTCAGATCATGTCTCGAACGGGTCCAGATGTTGGTGTCCAAGTTGTTGATTGAAAGAAGAAACAGCCAGCCAATCATGGCGGATAGAAACAATAGTTGTACAGCAACCATTGCTTTGGCAACGTTTTTTCCTATTCCTGCAAGTGCACCATCAATAAAGAGAAAAAGCAACAGGAATGCAGGCTGCGACACAAAGAGCACGTGGTATGTATCCGACCTGGCAAGTGCGGCGCGGAAAAGGATCGCACCGAAAGCTAGGACTGACACCCTGAGGAGTGTCTCCCTGTCGCGTCGTCCCATTATCAGCAAGGGGATCAGGTAGAGGGCCGAGGCGACATAGACAAAGATCGCCCAGTAATATAAAAATAACTCCCAAGGCCGCTGGAGAAATTCCCTTAAGTCCGGAAAGGGAAGAGCAGTAAAGCCGAGCCCCAGTAAACGGGGGTGCACAAACAAATTATTGAGGACACTGTCAAGAACACCGTGGCCCCAGAAATACGTCAGAAGGGGCAGAACTGAAACGACAATTCCTGTCAGAAGGCAGAAAATATCGCGGCCAAGGTCGGCGAGGTTGTGTTGCGGTCGGTGCATGGCAAAAAGCAGGACAAAAACTGCCAACATCGAACAGACCCCTACCTCCTGGCTGAACAGGAGACTCTGACCGAGCACTAGACCTGCAGCGACTACAAGCACCTTTGTTTTGTGCCCCTGATAACTATAGGTGAGAAATATAGGGACAAATCCCAAAGCAACTCGCAGATAGGTACTATTCGGAGACAATAAATGATTTAGTCCTTGGTTGAAAAAAAGAATGTAACATGCAGCAGCAGAAATGAAGACCGTTTTGCTGCGTAACGTCTTGTAAAGAAATGCAAGAATGATGGAATAGGCGAGAAGATCCAGTACATAGGTATATACCCGTGCCGTCACCACGGTGGTGCCAAATAGCTTCATAAACCATACCAGAGGGTAAATCAGCATGGGGCCATATAGACAATGGATGTCCTTGCCATAAACACCGCCGTTCAGCAGGTTGTGCACCCAAGCCAGGTTTTCGCCCTCTTCCCCCAGAAGGGGCCAATCTCCCGTAAAATCATTGTAGAACGAAGCATGGAACCAATTGATATTAAATGAAAATACCAGGTACACGCAGACGGTAATGGTGAGAGCTATCTGCCACCCTCTTGTCTTTACCAATGGCACAGGATTCGCAGAGAACATTGTAGCCAGCTCATCTCTCCTTTTTCCGTCCCTTGCCCAAAAGAGCCAACCACCAACTGCAAAAAAACTTGGGAATCCGATCATTGCCAGATAGTTGAGAATATCCCGTTTCTTCGCATATCCTGCCAGAATGGTCGGACTCACAATACCGAGTTGTCGTGCTTGGTCTAGCTCTTGAGAAAAGTCAAAATGAATGCCCGCAAAAAGGTAGGCAGCTACCATTCCTGCGACAAAACCGGTAGAAAGGATGGCGAGGTTCCGCAAAAAGAGACCGTTATTAAAGGAGGATGGATGGGGATCCCTTTGAATCATTTGGTCTTTCCTCCAGAATGATCATTTTTTTGCATCAGCAGTACCATCTCTCCGATAGTGACGTTGAAATTGGATAGTAGCATCTTTGGGGGCAGGAGAGTGTGCAGTAGCCTGATAAGCGGTGTTAATAGCCAGTGACGATAGATTTCAAACTGGTGGTAGAAATAGGCGATATTGAGGGTCTTTCGGGCAGGATCAAGACAGAGCACCTGAAAGTCATGTCGGTCGGCCAATAGGCGTATGGATTCTTTGTTGAAGTAGAAAAGATGCTCTATTTTATAATGTACCCATTTCTCACGCATGATCCAGTGAGTCAGGGAGTCGGTGTCGGGGGTCATGATCATCACAATGCCATCGTCTTTCAAAAGTGCCCTGACTTTTTCCATCACCGTATGGGGGTTCCTGACATGTTCCAACAGGTCAGACATGGTAATAACGTCGAAAGAGCGCTCCGCAAAAGGACAATCTTCCAAAATCCCTTGGAACAGAGCTTCCTCGCCGAACTTTCCCTTGGCTATATTGAAGGAGTAGTCTGAGATCTCCACACCGAACGGCGTGAAACCAGCAGCACTGGCTCCCTCGAGAAAAAATCCCGTAGCACATCCGACATCCAGGATATTCCCTTGTTTTTTGTACTTCTTGATCAGATTGAGACGCAGATCAAAAGTTGAGAGTTTCATGTCACGCACCGAGCCGGAGTATTCCTCGATACCCCAGGCATCGTAGTAGCTCTTGGAGTAGAGATCACGTAGGAAAGCGTCAGTCGGTTGCGGCAATAGAAATTTCACCCCACACTCCTGGCATGAATAGACCAGGTATTCCGGGTTGTCCCGCACCGGCCAGAGACAGTCAACTTTGTCGGATTGGCACACATGGCATTGCAGCATCTATAAACCCTTTACTACTTCCCGGCACACCATTTCCGGTGATATCTGTTTTAGGCACTGATTGTCTCGACAAATGGTCCTTTTGCCGTTGTAGATGGAACCGCAGGGACTGCATCCCAGTTGCAAAAACATGTTGGTTGTTTGCTTGGACACGGGACTGAAGAGCATGGGCGTATCAGGACCAAAGAGCGTAATCACGTGGGTGTCGGCCAAGGCTGCCAGATGGGCAGGACCACTGTCATTGGTAACCAGGTAACGTGAAGTATCCAACATGATACACAGTTCACGAAGTGAGGTTTTCCCCGCAAAGTTGGTTACTCTGGTGTGATTAATAAGTTGCTCCAGTTCAAGCGCTGTGGACACATCGTTTTCAGAACCGATAATGCCGATCTCTACGTCGGGAAAATCACGGAGCAACTCAAGGGCCAAAGTAGCGAAGTGAGGAAGAGGCCAGCGCCGCAGGTCGATAAATCCCTCGCTGACATTGGGATTTAGTAGGACAAGCCGTTTTGTATGGCTGAGTTTGAATTTTTCCTGAAACTTTTCTCTTTCTTCATCAGAAATGGTGAAACAGATTCCAACATCTCTTGGCATTACCAACGCTTTATGTTGAATCTTGTTGTAAGGAAGGGTATCCCCTATTCGCATGCTCTCAATCATGTCGAGGAATGCTAGTGATGTATGTTGGTGGTGATTATAGAACACCTTGTGCGTCAAAAAATTACCTCGATAAAGGCCTTCAATGAAATAGTTATAGAAGCCTATTCGACATCTCGATCTGCTCAGGAAGGAGACGATAGAGCTGAAACGCGAAAAAAATTCAAAATCAATCACCACATCGAAGCGTTCCCTCCGGAGTTGAGCCAGCATCTTCAGTGACCCACCCCCAAAAGAGCCTATGCTCGAAGACGATATAGAAAGCACTTTGATCTCTTTACCAATATTTATCAGATCAAAGATCTTCTTGTTCTCGCCAAAGGTGAGGAAATACAACTTCGCATTGGGATAAAGTTCCTGACACTTTTTAATTGCAGGAGTTGCAAGTACGATTGTGCCAAGACCGAAAAATTTTATAAATAGCACTTTTTTAGGATTGGTAACCGTCCTCTGTTTTCTAAGCAGTATGCGGGACAGACTATGTAAGCAGGAAAACAGAAAACACACGGGAATTCCAATGTGATAGTCGATCTTCCGCATGAAGCTCGTTTTCATGACACACCCTTGTATTAAATACAAAACTTTCTAACAAAAAAGAGACCCGAAGGTCTCTTTCTCTCAGCCGTTTCGGCGCTATTTCCGGATGATTCTGCGTTTCGAGCCACCCATGGCGGCGGCGTGATGCTTCTGGATCGCTCCGATGCTCTCCAGATGGAACTGGAACCACATGTCGCCGAAGCCGCGCATCTTCATCTTCTTCCCTTCCGAGAGCAGGGCCAGGTTCCCCTTCAGATGCTCGTCGCCGGGAAGTTTTTTGAGACCACGCTCCAGCACCTCTTTGGCCTTTCCCGTATCACCGATTTCGGTCAGGCAGTAGGCGTAGACATTCCAGAGAAGCGACTCCTTGCCGCTCCACTGGACCGCCTTCTCGAAGGTCTCCTTCATCTTTTCCGGCTTGCTCCGCTTCATATAACTGACCGCTAGCATCCCCATGGCAACCCAGTTCTTGAAGAACGATTTTTCCAGGTAGGGGAAGGCCTTGCCAAAATCACGCTTCATGTAGTAGATCATGCCGATCTGGGCGTTGAGCTGGCCGGTGACGTACATCTGCCACTTGCCATAGACAAAGGCGCTTTTCAGCTCGTTGATGGCCTTGTCCACCCGCTGCCCCTGGAGGTCCCGATTGGCGGTCTCCATAATGGCCATCACCTTCTTCATGATAATACGGGAAATCAGAAAGAAAACCAGTAAGGCCACCAGAGGCGAGACCAGAAGGGGTAGCCACCAGGAGGCGACCGCAAGCTTGAGGCCAATGAAAACAACCACGGCCACTGCCGCGGAAATCAGTACGTTATACATCTGTGGGAAATCCTTTCCTGATTACGAATTTTCTTCCTTGGCGGGAACCATTCCCCCCTCTTTCTCAACAAACTTGGCGACGATGATGCGCCGGCCCGACCGCAGAGCGATCTTACCCTTGATGTTGTTCCAGGCGGAGAGAATCCTGGCCGATACATTGAAACGCCTGGCCAGCGAATAGAGGGTGTCCCCCTTTTTCACGGTGTAGTACTTGTTGAACTCCCGGCTATCCTTCTTGGCGACGACATTGACGGGGGCGTCATGGGACACGGGCTGGACAGGGATGGTCAACACCCGTCCGCGCATCTTCTTCGTCTTCCCCAACCGGTTAAGTTGCGCCAGAACCTGGGGGGTGGTGCCGTAACGGCTGGCCACACGGGCAAGGGTGTCACCTTTTTTCATCCGGTAGCGGGTGTAGAGCACCTTGGGGGTATAGCGTTTGTCCTCGGGAACCTTGGCATATTCGGCCGCGAACAGCTCCTTTTTCCCCTTCGGCAGCTTCAGTTCGTAACCCGGGTAATCGGGGGGGGTAGCCCACCGGCGCAATTCGGGGTTCAGGTCGCGGAGGGTTTGTACGGGGACGTCGCAGAGACGCGCCACCAGATCGAGGTCAGTCTGGGTCGGGATCGGAACCGTGTCGAACTCGATGGGGGGGAGGTAGGCCACGTCGGCAAAACCGTACTTGTATGGCTCCTTTGCGATGATGGCAGCGGCCAGGAGCTTGGGCACATAGTCCTTGGTTTCCCGCTTCAGGTACGACCCCTTGGAAAGCTCCCAGAAATCGCGGCTGTTATACATATCGATGGCCCGAAGGATCTTGTTCTCACCGGCATTGTAACCGGCTGCCGCCAGATACCAGTCCTTGTTGAACAGTCCGTAGAGCTCTTTAAGGTAGAGGGCGGCTGCCACCGTCGACTTGGGCGGGTCCCGGCGCTCGTCGATCCAGTTGTCGATGCGCAGCGCGTACCGTTTACCGGTACCGGACATGAACTGCCAGGGGCCAACGGCTCTCGCCACCGAGTAGGCATGGGGAGAGAACCCGCTTTCGATCATGGCAACATAGACGAGGTCTTCCGGCAGGGACTCCTTGCGAAACACTTCTTTCATCATGGGGAGGTAACGTTCGGAACGGGAGAGCCAGCGGGCAAAGACAGGCCGGGCACGCCCCTGGAAATAGGAAAGGAAGTACTGCACCTTGTCGTTCAGGGTGAGGGGGATGTCCGAATCGGGAAGCTCCTCTTCCGGCAGCTTCAGGTCAAAATCGGCAGCAACTTCGGCCGGCTCGTCAGAAGGATAGAGCTCCGTTGCCGGAAGTTCCAATGCCCGCGCCAGATGGGACTCCCTGGACGAGACCGCTCCATCTGCAGAAGATGAAGTCGCCGGGCCACCGGTCTTGACGAGTCCGGCGAGAAGCAGGTTCGGCTCTGGGCTGCCGGCCGGCAACTCAGCCGCCAGCACCGGCACTGCGATAAGGACGGCTATGGCAAGAATAAAGAGTGTTTTCATTGAGTATCCCTGGACTGTCGTAACATGGCAAAAAAGCTTCGATGGCAGCCTGCGAGGAGCGGCCATTATAGCCAATTGTTGTCGGTCTGTCAATCGGGATGCGGAGGGGGTTAGGGAGCGGACAAATAGCCAACGAGGCGGCGGGAGGGGTCAATCAGCGCGTCATGACGGCCAGAACCTGCGCTCCATCTCTGCCAGTAGCGGATCCAGGGTGGCACCGTCCAGAGCGGAGACACTTATGGCACCGTAACGGCGCGCGAGCTGACGCACCTTCATGAACGACAGGGGATCGCGCCGTTTCAGGCCGGCAAGCTGATCTGCCTTGTTGAACACCAGAATACGCGGCTTATCAGCCAGATCCAGTTCATCCAGGATCTGTTCGACCTGGCCGATCTGCTCTTCGCAGCGGGGGTTGGAACAATCAACCAGGTGCATGAGAAGATCGGCATCCTGAAGTTCCTCCAGAGTGGCCTTGAAGGCACCCATGAGGGAGCGGGGGAGGGAGCGGATGAAACCGACCGTATCGGTTATGATCACCTCCCGTTCCCGTGGGAAGCGGAGGCGGCGGGTCGAGGTATCGAGGGTGGCAAAAAGGAGGTCCTCGGTAAAGACGTCGCTTCGGGTAAGGGTGTTGAGGAGGGTCGATTTACCCGCGTTGGTGTAACCGACGATGGAGACAATGGGAAGTCCCGAGCGGGCCCTTTTCTGGCGGCGCTGGTAACGGCCGTGGGACAGTTCGGCCAGTTCCCTCTCCAGCTTGGCTATCCGGTCCCGTATCCGGCGCCGGTCCACTTCGAGCTTTGTCTCACCCGGGCCGCGCCCGCCGATACCCCCCATGAGGCGGGACATCTGCACTCCCCTGCCGGAAAGTCGCGGCAGCAGGTACTTGAGCTGAGCCAGCTCCACCTGCACCTTGCCGTCCAGGCTCGTTGCCCGGCGGGCGAATATGTCGAGGATCAGCTGGCTCCGGTCGATAACCTTCAGCTCGGTCATCTCCGAGATCGAACGGACCTGGGTCGGGGTCAGTTCCTGGTCGAATACCAACAGGGTCGCGCCAAGCTGGAGTGCGCGGATCACAACCTCGCGCATCTTCCCCTCCCCCATGAGATAGCGGGGATTGAACTGGCGAGGTCTCTGGATAACCGTATCCAGCACTTCCACCCCGGCGGTGCGGGCCAGTTCCTTCAACTCCTCCATGGAATCGGCCGCCTCCCCCGGCGGCTGGGTAGTGACCGAAATAAGAATTCCCCGCTCCTCGCCGCCCCGGACTTCCCTGGCCCTCTTGGCGGCGCGTTGAAGGGCGCTTTCCCGCTCAGCGACGAACGCGGCAAAATCGAGCTGAAACCGGGACAGAGGCAGGGGAGGATCAATTGTATATGGGGGTGCTGCTGGTGCAGGGGGAATCAGGCTGGCATTCTGAATGGCGATCGTCGTGTCGTGGGGATTGAGGAGGAGGGCCGAGATCAGGTCGAACCGGAGCATGGCCAGGTCGGTAAGGTCATCATCGGTGAGGGGCTCACCCTTCAGATGGGTGTGTATGAGCCGCAACCCGCGCAGGAGTTTCTTGCCGAGGGGATAGTCGGGAAGATCGGGAATAAGGAGTCCCCGCTCATCGCCGACGATGACATACTCGATTTCGCCGAACCTGTTGACCAGAATACCGATCTGGCGCCGGATCTCGCGAGACAGCTCGGCCATCTCCCGCGCCAGATCGGGGGAAACCACATCGGTAACCCCGAGGCGCCGCCGGTAGAGGCGCTCCACACCTTTGAGCTGACTCGGCTTCAGACCGATGAGGCTGCCATGGAGCTGTTTGATAGATGTCCCTCTGAGGTCCGCAGGAGAGACCCCGTGCCAGCCCGGCAATGGGCAACGGCAGGGGGTGCCCCTACGGAAGTGTCTTTATAACCCGATGATGTTATACCCGCAGTCGACAAAATGGATATCGCCGGTCACCCCCCGGGAGAGGTCGCTTGCCAGATAGACTGCTGCCCCGGCAACCTCTTCCTGGGTGATGTTACGCCTGAGCGGCGCCTTTTCGGCCACATGGCCGGCAATCTGGTTGAAACCGCCAACCCCAGAGGCTGCAAGGGTCTTGATCGGTCCGGCTGATATGGCATTGACCCGGACCCCTTCCGGGCCGACCGCCTCGGCAAGGTACCTGACGCTCATCTCCAGCGCGGCCTTGGCGACCCCCATCACGTTGTAGTTCGGGAAGACCTTTTCGCCACCGTAATACGTCATGGTCACCACACTCCCCCCCTCACCCATGAGAGGCATCGCCCCCTTGGCAAGCGCAATAAGAGAGTATGCGCTGATGTCCAGTGCCATGGAAAAACCTTCCCGGCTGGTATTGAGGAACGACCCCTTCAGATCTTCCCGGTTGGCAAAGGCGATGGAATGGACGAGACAGTCAATCCCTCCCCATGCTGCACCGATTTTACTGAAGGTGGCCTGTATTTCATCGTCGCTCCGCACGTCACAGGGGAGGACCAGATCGACCCCGATGCTCTCGGCCAGAGGGATGACCCGCTTGGCCACCGTCTCATTGGCATAGGTAAAGGCCAGTTCGGCCCCTTCACGTTTGAACGCCTCGGCCACGGCCCAGGCAATGCTTTTCTCGTTGGCGATCCCGAAAATGACCGCCTTTTTACCCTGCAAAATCCCCATGTGTATGACATCCTCCTCGCTTGACACTCTGTTTCTGCACTCCCCCAGAATCGGCACCAGCGGCATCGCCGGCAACCAAAGAGGCAAATCAAGGCGAATAGTAATAAATATTACCTGTTTTGGCAAGCACTATGGCCGATTCTGTGGTTTAATTCACTACGGGACGGGACGACATCCATGGCAGATATCTTCAAATCAATCATTGAAGGAAGCGAGCGCCTCAGCAACCTCGATGACATCAACGAGGTCGTGAAGAACCTCTCCCAGCTGCTCAGGAAAATGGTCAAAAGCCGTTGGATTGCGGCCTATTTCTTTGACCGGGACCGGCGCGATTTCACTCCCGTGCACAGTGCGGGACTCCCCCGCCGTTACCAGCCGGCTTTCCGGACCATGCCGCTCGCATCGGCCACCATCCCGCTCCTCAAAGGTCTGTTGCAGAAGAAACAGCACCTTCTCATCACCGATACCGGCAGCTCCGAACTCCTCAACCCCCGCTTCCGCCGCATCCTGCGCGACGTCAACCTGCTGGCTGTGCCGATGATCGTCCGCAGCCAGGTTCTTGGTGCGGTATTCGTCTCCCGCGAACGGAAGCTTCCCCCCTTTTCCGCCGACGAGATCGCCATAATCAGAGACATGGTATCCCATGCGGCCCTGGTGGTTTCCCACATGCGCCTGTTCGACGAGACCCTTGACATGGCCATGGAGCTTGCCGGCCGGATCGACGTCATCATGACTCTGGACGAGATCAACAAGGCGATCTCCTCCTCCCTCTCCCGGGAAAAGATCATGGAAACGGCCATGCAGCAGATCGAGAGGATCACCCACTGCGAACTGGTGGCCGTCCTCCAGGTAGAGGGAGAGGAGTTGGAGATAACCGCCATCCACGGCAACGACATCACCGTCCCCCCTGAAATGCAGTCAGGATCGCGTATCACGGGGCGCTCCACGGCAGGTGAGGCCTTTTCACGCCACGCCAGCCAGCGCATCGGCGACCTGACGGCGCACACCAGGATCGGCGCCATGGATAGCCGACTGATGCAGGCGGGCATCAGGTCGCTGGTTGCCATACCTCTTCTGGCAAAAGACCGGATCGACGGCGTCCTGCTGCTAGGGGATACGGATGCTGGGCAATTTACGCCGGAGGCGACCTTCACCATCGAAAAAATCGCCTCCCAGATGGCCGTAGCCCTTTCCAACGCCCGTCTCTACGAAGATCTCCACATACTCTTCATCAGTACCGTCACCAGCTTGGCAAACGCCATAGACGCCAAGTCCCCCTGGACGAAGGGTCACTCGGTGCGTGTCATGCAGATGGCAACCCGTCTTGCCCGGGAGATGGGGCTCTCCAGAGACGTGGTTGAACGGGTAAGGCTTGGCGGGCTGCTCCACGACATCGGGAAGATCGGCATCATCGAGTCCTTGTTGGACAAACCTGCGATGCTGATGGAAGAAGAATTCCCCCCGATGCGTCTCCATCCGGAAAAGGGGGTCGCCATCCTCGCCCCCATAGAACAGTTGCGGGATGTGATTCCCGGCATCCTTCACCACCACGAAAGGTACGACGGTTCCGGATATCCTGATGGGCTCAAGGGAGAAGCCATCCCCCTGGAGGCACGCATCATCGGGGTCGCCGATGCCTTTGACGCCATGGTGGCCGAACGCCCCTATAAACCGGGCCATTCGGTAACTGAAGCCCTGGTGGAACTCCGCCGGTGCGCGGGGACCCAGTTCGACCCGGTGGTTGTGGAACATTTCGCCCGCACGATCGAACCCACTACGGAGTCACGCACACCGTCCCCAAGCAGTGACTAGATATACAAGAGTGAGACTGGTTGCGGCAGTGGCAAGAGTTGCGCGCGGAAATGGCGCTGTTCAGAAAATGGGGAATGGGAAATGGAGGCAGACGGACGTAGTCTGACCAAGCACGGGAGGAGGTGTTCCTCCTGCCACTAAAAAATCAGGTAAGACGTTATATCCAGAGGAACAGATATAGATATATAAGAGATGAAGGAAAGCCCCTACGAGATCAGGCAGGACGCTACACAGGCCGCTCCTCGCCGGATGGTGGGGACGGTTGTGAAGGTGGGGCTTCGGGCGAAACATCTTGCTCACCGGCCGTTTGAGCCGCACCGGCGCGCGCTTCGATCGCCGCCAGCCGTTTTTCAATGTCTTCCAGCAGGATGTAGCTCCGGTCAAGCTTCCCCTTCATGGTAAAGATTACAAAGGGGAGGATAAACCAGAGGACCGTGAGAAAAAACCCCACGATTGACAACATCACCATAAACCCGCCCACCAGTTCCATGACACCCTCTCCAAACCTGGTTATCTGACTTCCTCGATCAGCCCGGCACAGGGCTCGGCAGCTTTGGAACCGATGACCAGACTCCCCACCGCCGACGTCGATCTAGAGGAGGGTAACCGGCGGCAACAGAAATGTCAATGGGAACGTTAAGTGCTGATGGCTGCGGAATTTCCCCCTTCCGTAGCTGATCGTCACGGGGGCAAAATTCCCTTGCCTTTTTTCCGGCGTATGCTAGTATGCACAAAAATTAGGCAAAACCTTCTCCGGATATAGACGTCTTCATGGTACACCCCCTTACTATCGGTCAATTGCGGCTCCCCAACAACCTGCTGCTTGCACCCATGGCCGGCATAACCAACCTCCCGGTGCGACTCATGGCCCGCGAATGCGGTGCAAGCCTTGCATTCACCGAGATGGTGAGCGTCAACGGGCTGGTCCGTGACGGGAAAAAGACCTTTGGCCTCCTTGCCAGCACACCGGAGGACCGCCCGCTGGGTATCCAGCTGTTCGGCGACGACCCGGCACTTCTGGCCGAAGGAGCCCGGTTGGTAGAGGGGTACGGTGACCTGATCGACATCAACATGGGGTGCCCTGTCCGCAAGGTGGTAAACAGCGGTGCAGGCAGCGCCCTCCTGCAGGACCCCGGGAAGGTGGCAGCCATCGTCCGGGAAGTCCGGCGGGCCACCCCGCTTCCCCTGACGGTGAAAATACGGACCGGCTGGGGTGCGGACAGTGACAATTTTCTGGAGATAGGCCGCATCGTTGCGGCCGAGGGGTGCGACGCCATCACCCTCCACCCCCGCAGCCGCTCCCAGATGTTCGAAGGACATTCCGACTGGGTGAAGATTGCCGCCCTGAAAGAGGCCGTTGCCATCCCGGTCATCGGCAGCGGCGACCTCTTCACGGCAACGGATGTGGTCCGCATGATCGAAGAGACCGGCTGCGACGGTGTCATGCTGGCTCGTGGCGCACTGGGAAATCCCTGGCTTTTCCGGGAAGCGGCCGACCTCCTGGAAGGAAGGGAGCCGGCAGTTCCGACTCCCGCGGAACGCCTTACTGTCTCTCTGCGTCACCTGGAACTTTTCATCGAGCTCTCGGGAGAACGGGTTGCTCTGCGGGAGATGCGCAAGCACCTTTCGTGGTACGCACGTGGCCTTGCCGGCGCCGCCCAGTTCCGGGACCGGATAAACCGCATAACAGGGAAAGCGGCCATTGTCGCTGCCCTGGAAGATTTTTTCGGGGGAGCGCCCCATGGCCGTTGACCATCTCCAGGACTATTACGCAAACGTCATCGACAGCGTCGGCGACGGCGTAGTCGTCATCGCCGAGAAGGGTGACATTACCCTCATCAACCCGGCGGCGGAGGAACTGGTGGGGGTCTCCCGGCGCCAGGCGATGGGATTGCACTACACATCCCTGTTCCGGGGAGAAGATCTTCTTCTGGAGATGATCGGAAAAACCGCCCGCACCGGGATGACCATTTCCGACCATGAGAACATCGTCCTGAAGAAGACCGGCCATCCCATACCGGTTGGCGCCACCACCTCACCACTCCTGATTGCCAGCGGCGAGCGGATCGGCACCATACTTCTCCTGCGCGACCTTACCAACATACGTGAACTGGAGGACGCTGTCCGCCACGCCGACCGGCTTTCATCCCTGGGAGCGCTGGCTGCCGGCCTTGCCCACGAGATCAAGAACCCCCTCGGCGGCATCAAGGGGGCTGCCCAGCTTCTGGCAATGGAACTGCCGGAGGAGAGCGAGCAGCGTGACTATCTCCGGGTGGTGCTCAAGGAGGTGCAGCGGGTCAACAGGATCGTCGAAGAGCTCCTGGAACTTGCCGCACCACGCAAGCTTGAACCTTCCCCGGTCAACCTCCACAAGATTCTGGGGGATATCATCCTCCTCCAGAAACGGACGGCGGCCGGCAGGAAAATAACCTTTCAGCAGCAGTTCGACCCGAGCATTCCGCCTATCCTGGCAGACGAAGCGCTCCTCACCCAGCTCTTTCTCAACCTGATCAAGAACGGGGTGGAAGCGGTGGGCAACACGGGGCAGATCAGGGTGAGCAGCAGGGTCCTGTCCGACTACAGCATGACCCAGAAGGGGGAACGGCGCTCCCGCATGGTGGCCATCGAGGTGTCCGACGACGGCCCGGGCATAGGCAGAGAGCAACTGGAGCACCTCTTCACCCCCTTCTACACCACCAAGAGCAAGGGAACCGGCCTCGGCCTCGCCATCTGCCAGAAGATCGTCGCAGAGCACCGGGGAATGATCAAAGTCGAATCGGAGCCGGGGCGGGGAACGACGTTCACCGTCATGCTGCCGTTAATCCAATAAAAACCGTTCAACGTTCAATGTTCCACGTTCAACGTTGCAAGACGTGAACCTCGAACTTTGAACCTTGAACCTTGAACAGAGGTTTTACCATGTCCATCAACAGAATTCTGGTCGCCGACGACGAAGAGAGCATGCGCTGGGTCCTTTCCAAGGCCCTCAGGAAAAAGGGGTTCAGTGTCGACCTGGCACGTGACGGGGACGAGGCGTTGAGCCTTATCCACTCACAGCCTTACGACATGGCCATCCTTGACATCAAGATGCCCGGCCTGACCGGTCTGGAACTGCTCGACCGGGTGCGGGAACTGAAGAGCGACCTGCTCGTGGTGATCATGACCGCCGAGGCGAGTATGAAAAACGCCGTGGAGGCCATGAAGCGCGGTGCCTACGACTACATCACCAAACCCTTCGACCTGGATGTGATTGACGCCATCGTGGAGAAGGTCAACCGGGCACAGGAGATGACCTCCCAGGTGACGATCCTCAAAAGTGAACTGAAGGACCGCTACCAGCTGGAGAAAACAATCATCGGCAACTCGCCGGCCATGCGCGAAGTCTACAAGACCATCGGCAAGGTTGCCCCCTCCGACGTCACCGTCCTGATCCAGGGGGAATCGGGGACCGGCAAGGAGCTCATCGCCCGGGCCATCCACTTCAACTCCCGGCGTCTCGGCAAGCCCTTCATCGCCCTGAACTGTGCCGCCATCCCCAAGGAACTCCTGGAATCCGAACTGTTCGGCTTCGAGAAAGGGGCCTTCACCGGCGCAGTGGAACGCAAGCTGGGGAAATTCGAACAGGCCAACGGCGGCACCATCTTCCTGGACGAAATCGGCGATATGCCGCAGGACCTTCAGTCCAAGATCCTCCGGGTACTCCAGGAAAAGGAGGTTACTCGGACCGGGGGAAACCAGAACATTGCCGTGGACGTCCGCATCGTCGCCGCCACCAATCAGGACCTTGAGGAAAAGGTTCGGCACAAGGAGTTTCGGGAAGACCTCTTCTACCGCCTTAACGTGGTGCCGATCCAGCTGGTTCCCCTCCGGTTGCGGAAGGAGGATATCCCCCAGCTTGTCGAGTACTTCCTCCAGAAAGCCTGCACCGAGCTCGGCACACCGATGAAGCAGTGTGCCCCCGAAACCTACCAGCTCCTGTCCGACCACAACTGGCCGGGTAACGTGCGGGAACTGGAGAACACCATCAAGCGGGCCGTAATCCTCTCGTCGGACCTGCTCCTCACGGCGGCCGACTTTCCGGGACTGCGCCGGCAGAAAGGGGAAGAGCGGGTTGCCAACGAGGAACTCTCACTGGAAGGGATAGTCGACATCAAGCTCCGCAGCTGCTTTCCCAACATGGACAAGATGGAGAGCAGCGACGTTCACGCCATGGTGCTGGAGCAGGTGGAGCGCCCCCTGATACGCTTTGTCCTGGAAAAGACCCGGGGCAACCAGGTGCGGGCCGCCGACATTCTCGGCATAAACCGCAACACCCTGAGGAAGAAGATTCAGGAACTGGGGATCGAAGTTAAGAAAGACTAGGGATCAGGGGCCAGGGGCTAGGGACTGGGGCTAAGACGGTGTTACCTGTCCCCTATTCCCGGTCCCCAACAAAAGGAGGTTCACATGGGTGTGAAGGACACGTTTTTTCTCGACCGCAACAAGGCAGTGCTGGTGGTGATCGACGTACAGGAGAAGCTTTGCCGGGCCATGGACGGGACGGTCCTGGAGCAGTTGACCCGCAATGTCACCATACTCCAGGAAGCGGCCCGGGAGATGGGGATACCGGTCATCGCCACCGAGCAGTACGTGAAGGGGCTCGGAGAAACCATTCCCGCTCTCAAAGAGCAGCTGACCGACCCGGCACTGGAGAAAATGACCTTCAGTTGTTGCGGCGAAAGCCCCTTCCCCGACCGACTGCGGGCGCTGGGGAAGACGCAGGTCATCATAACCGGTATGGAGACCCACGTTTGTGTGCTGCAGACCGTGCTCGAACTCCTGGAGGCGGGATACACGGTGCACCTGGTCCGCGATGCCGTCATGAGCCGGCGCAAGGAGAACTGGCTCATTGGCATTGAGACAGCCCGTGCAGCCGGTGCCGTCATAACCTCAACCGAAACGGCACTCTTCCAGCTCCTCCGGACAGCAGGAACCGACGAATTCAAGAAGCTCTCCAAGCTGGTGCGGTAAAACCACCCCTCGCATCCTGCACCCGGTGGCCCCTTCAGGGAGTCCACCGGGTGCCCTCCTCCAGTGCATAGTACGTGAAATAACCACCCTATTCTATCGCATCAAAGCAAAAACAACATCTCGTTGAAATACTCCAATAATATTGGCAACATGCTAATTCCCTGTTGTTTTTATTCAAATTAAGTGCTACTTATAATGACCTTGAGGAGTTTGATGGACACCGTTATTTACCTTACTGTTACGCGATATTTCAGGGTCAGCCGCCGCGAAATGGTTTACCTGAAGTTTATCACCGAGGCATATGAAGGGTTGTTAACCGTCAGCACTGTCGACAAGACGGGAGGGGTCATTAGAGTTTCCTTCCCGGCCTGCTTCCGGCAGGACGCGGAGGACCTGCTCCTGGCCCTTGCGGGAGAAATCCCCCTGGAAGAAACCGAACCTCCTCCGGCACGGGGAAACACCATCGCTTCTACTGACAGCACGGCATCTCCGTACTGCCGCTAACAGCCGGTTCATTCCACACCACGTCTTTTCCCCTGCACGGCAGGAAAGGCAGGGATGCCTTTCGGGGGCAAAAAACTCACAAAATGAGATTTCCGGCACCATTATTGCTAAACACAAAGAGGATGAATCTCACCTATGCTGGACAGCTTTGACATAGCAGGTATTCTTCGCCGCGCCCTGGCCGGCGGAGGTGAGTACGCAGATATTTACGGGGAGGAAGGTACCTCGACCGCCATCGTCTGCGAGGATGGCAAGATTGAAAAGGTCCTGGCCGGAACCGACCGTGGGGTAGGCATCCGGGTCATTTCCGACCTGCGCACCGCCTATGCATATACCAACGAAATCACCGAAGCCGCCCTCCTCGCCCTGGCCGACACGGTCAGCAAGGCGGTACGGGGGAAGGTATTCGGCCGGGCCATCGACCTTCGGCCGAAAGTGACCGGGGCCGGCTTTCCCATCAAGCTGCCGCCGGCCAGCATACCGCTCCGGGACAAGGTGGCCGCTGCCACCCGTGCGGAAGGTGCAGCCCGCGGGTTTGACCAACGGGTCCGGCAGGTAATGGTGATGTACCGGGACAGCAACCTCCGGTCTCAGTGCGCCAACTCTCTGGGGGAGTTCCATGAAACGCACCGGACCGGAACGGTTTTCATGACCCAGGTGGTCGCAGCGGACGGGGACGTTATCCAGACCGGCTACGAACCCCTTGGCGGCTTCCGCGGCTTTGAACTGTTCGACCAGAAGAGCCCCGAAGAAATCGCCCTGACGGCCGCCCGCCGGGCGGTTATGATGCTCGCGGCCCGCAAGGCGCCAGCGGGGATGATGCCGGTCGTGCTCTCCTCCGAAGCGGGTGGCACCATGGTCCACGAGGCCATCGGCCACGGCCTGGAGGCCGATCTGGCCCAGGCCGGGATGTCGGTTTATTCCGGCAAGATCGGCCAGCAGGTCGCATCACCCCTCGTGACGGTTATTGACGATGCGACCATTCCCAACGCCCGGGGCTCCTTCTCCTTCGACGATGAAGGTTCGCCAGGGGAGCGCACCGTGCTCGTGGAGAACGGTATCCTCAAGGGATACATGTACGACCGTCTCACCGCCATGAAGGATGGTTGCCACTCCACCGGTAATGGTCGCCGTGAATCGTACCAGTCGAAACCGATCGTCCGGATGTCCAACACCCTCATCGCCCCCGGCAGCACCTCGCCGGAATCGATCATCAAAGGGGTTGCAAAGGGACTTTTTGTCCGGAAGATGGGGGGCGGCCAGGTCAACACGGTTAACGGCGACTTCATGTTCGAGGTCTCCGAAGGATACCTCATCGAGAATGGCGCGCTCGGCGAGCCGGTCCGGGGAGCCACCCTGACCGGATGCGGGCCGGACGTGCTCAAGAAAGTGGAACAGGTCGGCAGCGACCTGGGTTTCGGTATCGGCACCTGCGGCAAGGACGGCCAGGGGGTTCCGGTGGCGGATGCCCAGCCGACCCTGCTGATTGCGGAAATAACCGTCGGCGGTGCAGCCTGACGGTGTAACATGGGCGAGGAACAGCCTTGACTGACCCGAAAACCACATTCAAGCCGGAAGAGTTACTGGGAAACCTCAGGAGCCACAGCTTCCTGTCAAATTACCAGCTTGACGTCTTCAGCTTCAAGAACGGCGGATCATCCCCGGAGACCGGCTGGAAGCTCTGCCACTCCCTGCTGCCCGCCGGCCTCTGCGCGCGTATCTGCCAGCCGGCCGTGGAGCAGGCGCTGAAAAGCGTGGTGACATCCGGCCAGCCCGCCGTCTTCCGCTGCCCCATCGGACTCCTTAACTTCGCGGTACCCCTCAATTCGTCGGCCGCACCCTTGTGTTGCATCATCGGCGGCGGCGTGCGGGAGCGTTCCCTCGACCTGTTCAAACTGGAAAGCATTGCCCGCACCGAGGACATCAACCCGATGGAGATCCTCGACCAGCTGCAGAAACTTCCCGCCGTCAGCGAAGTGGAGCTGCTCCGGGTGGCACAGAAGGTCCACGGCCTCATTCCGTCCTTCCAGAAGGAAGAGCACCACGTAATCTACGTGGAAAAGACCACCGAGCAGCTCAACGCCATCGTGCAGGTTGCGGCGGATATCGACGCCGCCGTCACGGACGATGAAGTGGTTGCTCTTCTGAGCGAGACCATCGGCATTCTCTTCGACGTGCCGACCATCGTCGTGGCTCTCCCCGATGAAGGTGACAACAGTTTTTCCCTGCAACGGACCTGGGGGGATGCTCCCTTCGACCAGACCAGTATCGGCACGGACAAGCTGCGGCGGGTGATTCCCAACTATGCCACCGACATGACCGTAATTCAGAGCGAGGATGTGGAGGAGCTGCTGCCGGGAGGGATCGCCGACATGCTCACCTGTATCCCTCTCACCTCCGCCAGCGAACTGTTCGGTCTGGTATTCGTCTTCGACCGCGAGCTTCCCACCCGCGACCTCCTTATAACCCAGATCATTACCGGCCGGGTTGCGGCCAAGCTGCGCCAGTTACGACAGAAGGCTGAACATGGCCGGGAGACGTCCCTTTCCGACAAGCTCATGGCCGTCATCAGTTCCCTGGCACTCACCGAAGGGCAGGCGGAGCTGGTCAGACAGGTCCTGGAAATGGGAGCCGACCTGGTAAACGCCACCAGCGGTTCACTCATGCGGGTCGACGACCGGGGAGAAAACCTTCAGATCGAAGCAGCCATCGGCATGAACCTCAACCTGGCCCGCAGCCTCAACCTGAAGGTAGGAAAAGGGATCGCGGGGAGGGTAGCGCTGAACGGCACCCCCCTGCTGGTTAACGACATCGAGAAGACAAACCTCGGCCAAGGGGTCAACCGCCCCCGCTTCAAGACCAAGTCATTCATCTGCATACCGCTTAAATTCAAGGAACAGATCCTCGGCGTACTCAACCTGGCAGACAAGAAAAACCAGGGACTTTTCACCGAGGCGGACCTTGAACTCCTCACCACGTACGTGAACCACGCCACCGCCATGATCGTCCGGACAATTTCCCTGGAACGGGCGGCGATGCTGGAGAAGCTCTCTCTCACCGATCCTCTCACCGAGCTCTACAACCGGCGCTTCCTGGAGAAACGGATTGAGGAGGAGCTGAACCGGAGCATCCGTCAGGGACTGAGCCTTACCGTCATGATGATCGATCTGGATCATTTCAAGCAGTACAACGATTACAACGGCCACATCGCCGGAGACAAGGCCCTGAAGAAGACCGCCAAAATACTCAGGACCTCCGTGCGGGATATGGACATGGTGACCCGTTACGGCGGTGAGGAGTTCTGCATCATCCTGCCGGCGACCATAAAGCGGGAGGCGATTTTCGTGGCTGAGAGGATCCGGCGTGGCATTGAAAGCGAGGCGTTCGCCGGCGAGGAAGAGCTCCCCCTGGGGCGGTTGACCGCCAGCATCGGACTGGCCGCGTTCCAGGAAGACGGCGATACGGCAACGGCCCTTATTCACGCGGCGGATGTCGCCCTCTACAAGGCCAAGGCCGATGGGCGCAACCGCATCACCTTTTCCATCCCTCCCCAGGAAAAAGAAGAGCTGCACGAGCAGGAAGCCTCAAAATCGGCTTGACACCCCCTCCCCCCAGCTGTAAGTTGAATCCGTCCGACCCCGTTTGCTCCCCGTCGATACATTCCGTCATACAACGACACGCATTCCCAACCCACGCAAAGGAGGATTACCATGAGTCTGAAGGGCACCCGCACCGAAATAAACCTGTTGACGGCTTTTGCAGGCGAAAGCCAGGCACGTAACCGCTATACCTACTTCGCCGCAAAGGCGAAGAACGAAGGCTTCATCCAGATGGCCGATATCTTCGAAGAAACCGCCAACCAGGAAAGGGAGCATGCCAAGCGGCTCTTCAAGTTCCTGGAGGGTGGCGAGGCACAGGTCACCGCCAGCTTCCCCGCCGGGAGGATCGGCTCCACCGCGGAAAACCTGCGGGAATCGGCGGCAGGGGAGCACTACGAACATACCGACATGTACCCCTCATTCGCCACTGTCGCTCGGGAAGAGGGATTCCCCCAGGTCGCCGACGTTTTTCTCGCCATCGCCGTAGCGGAAGCTCAGCACGAGAAACGCTACCTTGCCCTCCTGAATAACATCGAGCAGAACCGGGTCTTCAGCCGGGACACCTCTGTCACCTGGCGCTGCCGCAACTGCGGCTACCTCCACCATGGCACCGGCGCCCCCGACAGCTGTCCGGCCTGCAACCATGCCCAGGCCCACTTCGAATTGCTCGGAGAAAACTGGTAGGAGAAAGCAGGCAGTCCCACAACAAAAAAAGGCCGACAGGGAAATCCCCGCCGGCCTTTTTCACTTTTCACTTTTCACTTTTCACTTTTCACTTTTCACTTTTCACTTTTCACTGCTCACCCTTCAACAACCTTCATGGACGTGATGAACACCGGCTCCACGGGGACGTCCGAATGCCCACCCTTCGAACCGGTCTTCACCCCCTTGATGGCATCCACCACCTCCATGCCGGCGGTCACCTGGCCGAACACCGCGTAACCGTAACGGTCGGGGGTCTTTCCCTGGTGGTCGAGGAACAGGTTGTCCACCACGTTGATGAAGAACTGGGACGTTGCGCTGTCCACGACGTTGGTTCTGGCCATGGCCAGAGTCCCCCGCTTATTGGACAGACCGTTGGCCGCCTCATTCTTGATGGCAAACTTGGTCTTTTTCGGCTGCATGTTCTCGTCCATCCCTCCACCCTGGACCATGAAGGATGCAATGACCCGGTGGAAGATGAGCCCGTCGTAGTATCCGTCCTTCACGTAGGAGAGGAAGTTGCGCGCACTGATGGGGGCCTTGTCCTGGAAAAGCTCGATGGTGACGTTTCCCATGGAGGTTTCCATAAGGACCTGGGGATTTTTTGTTTCGCTCATGACGATCTCCTTTACGGTAAATAATGGTCTTTTGTAGCACAAATCCCCGGGCAACAGAAGACTTTTTGCCAGTGGCGGGGTGGTTGCAATACGGTTGCGGTGAAGTACAATGGACGGGCATGCCTGCGAACGACCGGGAGCAAACAACAACAAGCATACAGGGGGACAACAGTGAGCGGACGAAAATGGCTACAGGGTGCGGCGATAGCGGTGATTATTCTTTCATGCGGCGTCAGAGGCGCCTTCGCCGTCGAGGTGCAAAGAGCCCACAACATGTTCACAACAGCCCGCGCCAGTGAACCTCAGAAAGATGGCGGAACCGCAAAGGTAGGCCAGCCTGCCCCCGGCTTCACCCTGGAGGCGGTGGTCAACGGGGAATTCAAGCAGGTCGGATTAGCCGATTACCGGGGGAAATGGGTGGTCCTCTTCTTCTACCCCAACGATTTCACCTTTGTCTGCCCCACGGAGATCAGGGGGTTCAACACCGCCCTCGACAGCTTCCGGAAACTGAACGCCGAAGTCCTCGGAGCCTCGGTGGACAGCAAGTATTCCCACCTGGCATGGATCCAGCGGGGTGATCTTGGAGAGCTGAAATACCCACTCCTTGCCGACTTCAAGAAGGAAGTGGCAAGCAGGTACGGCATTCTCGACGAAAAGGATGGAGAAGCCCTGCGCGGCCTTTTCATCATCGACCCGAACGGCGTCCTCCAGTACGTCCTGGTGCACAATCTCTCGGTGGGACGAAGTGTGGATGAGACCCTGCGGGTCCTGGAAGCGCTCCAGACCGGCGAACTCTGCCCCATCGGCTGGAAGCCGGGGCAGAAGACGCTGGGGAAATAGGGTCGGCAGATTCCAGACATGACAAAGGCCGCGGGAAACGCGGCCTTTTCTTATTGCAGCAGGTTTGTGCCTACGCATGTCTGATCTCTAAAAATTTATTCCCGCAAAGCCGCAAAGTTCGCAAAGAATTCACGAGTTAAAACATGCTTTGTGAACACCATGGAGAGTTACAGCGATTAGTATCTACGTTCAGAATCCTTCGCGTTCTTCGCGACTTTGCGGTTCACGTCCCGCTTGCTGGATGTATTCGTCCGCATCACCGGCAGCACTCCAGGCACGCAGGAGACACCATCCCACCGCTGCAGACGCACCCCTTGCACGGGTCGGCCGGAGATTCGGCCGGCGCCGCCGGCGCCGCATCGGCATCCGGTGCCTGCCTTCCACGATCCGGCGTTTCAGCGGCCGGCGTTTCCTGTCGGGACGGAGCTGGTGATCCGGGAGGCTGGTAGGGGAGCTCCGGCTGGGGCTGCTGGCTGTCAACAGGCGGTTCGTTTGCCGGCGCGCCTTCATCGGCTCCCCACAAAGTTCCCCCACTCAGAAGAACGCATACGACACCAACAAGAAGCTTGCTTGCTAAACAGTGCATGGTATCTCCTCCGCCGCAACGGCACGCACACCCAAAGTCACATGCTTGATAAATTCTAATGGCGCGCAATCCCAAGTCAAGACAAATTCACCGCAACCTCGACTGCAATCGTTATTTTGTATTGACAAATCACACTGCCGGACATGAGAATAGCTCTTTTTGTATGCGTAACACCGGTCTGCCCGACCAGGATGTAACGGGCGAAACTCTGAGCTGGAGGCTTTTTTTGGACAGGATAGACCCTATACTGATGCAGGGGAATGAGGCTATTGCCCGTGCACTTGTTGAAAACGGCTGCGTCATAGCAACGTCCTACCCGGGGACCCCCGCGTCGGAGATACTGTCCGGGGTGATGGCCTGGCAGAAAGCCGAAGGACTAGCCATGCATGTGGAGTGGGCGATCAACGAGAAAGTCGCGCTGGAGATCGCCTACGCAGGGAGCCAGTCCGGGCTGCGGACGGCAGTTGCCATGAAACAGGTCGGACTCAATGTGGCCTCCGACCCGCTCATGAGCGCCGTCTACCTTGGGGTGACGGGGGGCTTTATCGTCATCAGCGCCGACGATCCGGGCCCCCATTCCTCCCAGACCGAACAGGACAGCCGCCTGCTGGCCATGCTGGCCAAGATTCCGGTGCTGGACCCGGATTCGCCTGGCCAGGCGCAGGAAATGGTATCCCTTGCCTATGAGCTTTCCGAGGAGTTCCAGGTGCCGGTCATGCTCAGGCCGACGACCCGGGTCTGTCATGCCTGTCAGGACATTCAGCCTGCACCGGTCAAGAAACTGGGGCGCACGGCGGATTTCAGAAAAGATCCCTCCCGCTGGGCGGCAACCCCCAATTTCCGCTACCGGCTCCACCTGGAGCTGAACGAAAAGCTCGCCCGCATGGCGGCTTATGGTCCCACGGCTCCCCGCCGTCTCAATCCCGCGGCCCACGCGAAAAAAGCGATAGTGGCATCCGGCGCGGCGGCAGGGCATGCCCGTGAGATCATGAAAAACCTGGGACTGTGGGATAACATCCCCTTCTTCCAGGTGCTCCAGCCCTATCCGCTCCATGGTGAGTTCACCACGGAAATCCTGCGGAGTTTTGACGAGATTCTCGTCCTGGAAGAGACCACCGGCGTCATTGAAATGCAGCTCCGTGACCGTGACAAGGTGCGGGGGAAGCTCTCCGGTGCGGTTCCCGAGGCAGGCGAACTTCTTCCCGAACTGATCGAAGGGATCATTGCAGGCTTTGCGGGTGTTACGGTTCCAGCCGTGCCCCAACCGCCGACCGGCGGCGGGAGACGACCGACCCTCTGCCCCGGCTGTCCGCACCGGGCCAGTTTCTATGCCATAAAAAAGGCGGCGCCCAAGGGGATCTATCCCAGTGACATCGGCTGCTACACTCTCGGTGCCAACCTTGGCGGCGTCGATACCGTCCTCTGCATGGGAGCTTCCGTCAGTCAGGCGGCAGGCTTCCACCATGCCTACCGGGTAACGGGGGAAGAGCGGGACGTGGTCGCCACCATCGGTGACTCCACCTTCTTCCACTCCGGCATCCCTCCCCTGATCGATGCCGTCAGCCAAAGGTCGCGCTTTGTCCTGGTCATCCTGGACAATTCCACCACCGCCATGACCGGCAATCAGCCGACACCGGCCGTGCCCCTTGCCGGCGGCGTCCCGGTGGAGATCAGCTCAGTCGTCGAGGGGTGTGGTGTCCGCTTCTGCAAGACCGGCGACCCCCTTGACCTTCCCGGCTTCACCCGCCTTGTAAAAGAGGCGGTTGAGTTTGCCCGCAAGGACAGTGTGGCGGTCGTCATTGCCAAGAGTCCCTGCCTGGTGGATCGCAACCGGCCAAAACAGGAGCGCGGCCAGGTTGAGGTTGACGTTACCTGCACCGGCTGCAGGGTCTGCACCAGCCAGTTCGAGTGTCCGGCCCTGGTTTTCGATGAGGCGACGAAAAAGGTCACGACCGATCTGCTCATCTGCAGCGGTTGCGGCGTTTGCCTGGACGTCTGCCCGTCCCGCTCCATCAAACCCCGGGAGGGAAAACCATGAACCACCAGCAGCTCATCATTTCCGGCGTCGGCGGCCAGGGCATCCTCTTCATCACCCGCCTTTTGGCCGAAACGGCAATTGCAAAGGGATTCCATGTGCTCACCTCGGAAACCCACGGCATGGCCCAGCGCGGTGGCATTGTCATCTCCCACCTCAAGGTCGGCGACTTTTCCAGCCCCCTGGTGCGGCCGGGCCAGGCGGATGGCCTGCTGGCGCTCAAACCGGAGACCGTCCCCCTGCATCGCCACTTTCTGAAACCGGAAGGGTGGATCGTCGCCAACGCCACGCCCCGTGCAATCGTCGAGGCGGAACACCCCCTTGCTACCATGGATGCCGATTCCATAGCCCTGGCCATGGGTAACCCCCAGGCGGTGAACCTCATGGTGCTTGGCAGGGCCATCGCCCAATCCAGCCGGCTTTTCTGCACGGCGACCGAGGTAGAGGAGGCAATCCAGCGAAAACTGGCGCGGAAGAAGGGAGCGCTGGATGGCGCAATGGCCGCTTTCCGCGCCGGGCTTGGAGCGGCACCATGAATCCTGTCAGGAGTTCTGTCTTATGCTGAAACGTTTCCCCCCCAAGTTTGCCACGCCGGCTGAACTGGCCGACCATCAGCTCTCAGGTCTGCAATGGACGGTGCGCCATGCCTGGGACAATTCCCCCTTCTACCGCAACGCGCTTGAGGCCGCAGGGGTCACACCGGAAGACATAACGTCCATGGACGATCTGCGCCGGTTACCCTTTACGACGAACCAGGACCTTGCCGCCGGTTATCCCTTTGCCCTCAGGGCGGCACCTTTCAGTGACATCGTCCGTGTTCACGCCTCTTCGGGCACCACCGGCAAACGGAAGGTCCTCTGCTACACCCAGAAAGACCTGGATGACTGGCAGACCATGTTTGCCCGCTGCTATGAACTGGCAGGGCTGACGAGGGAAGACCGGGTGCAGATCGCTGTCGGCTACGGCCTCTGGACCGCCGGCATCGGTTTTCAGCTGGCCTGTGAAAAATTCGGTGCCATGGCCGTCCCTGTCGGGCCCGGAAACCTGGAGATCCAGATCGGATTTCTCCAGGACCTGCAGTCGACCGTATTCTGCTGTACCGCCTCCATGGGTTTGCTCCTTGCCGAGGAGGTTCACCGGCTCGGCGTGAAGAACAGCCTCAACCTGAAAAAAATTATCATGGGGGCGGAGCGAAGCAGCAGTGCCATGCTCGGCATCATGCACGAATTCCTCGGGGTGGAGGAGATCTACGACATCCCCGGCCTTACCGAGGTGTACGGGCCGGGGACCGGCCTCTCCTGCAGCCATGACAACGGCATCCACTACTGGGCAGATTATTACATCCTGGAAGTGCTCAATCCCGAAACCCTGGTGCCGGTCGCTCCGGGTGAAGTCGGGGAGATGGTCTACACCACTCTGAGGAAGGAAGGGGCACCGCTCATCCGTTACCGTTCCCGCGACCTGACCCGGCTTCTGGAAGGAGAGTGCCCGTGCGGCTGTCCGTTCCCCCGTCATGACAGGATTCTCGGCCGTTCCGACGATGTGATCATCTTCCGCGGGGTGAATATCTACCCCGGCCAGGTGGATGAGGTGCTGACGCGAATCCCGGGCATTGGCAGCGAATACCAGGTTGTCCTGGACCATGGCGAGGATGGCAGGGACTACATGCTGATCACGGTGGAACGGTCCCGCAATGGAGAGGCCGTGTCGGACGGCCAGGTGATAAAGGCCATCGTTTCAGGCATCAAGCGTACTCTGCTCGTCTCCTGCACCGTCGAACTGGTGGATTACGGCACCCTCCCCCGCTCGGAGAAAAAGACAAAGCGCTTTTTCGACAGGCGCAGGTTCTGATACTGATCCCTCATCGGGAAGGAACCGTTCCGGCATCTCACGCGATGCCGAACAACATCAGCGCCGCCAGGGTCAGAACGCTGACGAGCAGCCAGAGTGTTATCCCCTGCAAAAGAGGCCGGACTCCCACCTTCTTCAGCACCTCCCTGCTCAACCCGGCGCCCACCAGGAACAGGGTCCCCACCAGACACTGTTTTGCCACAGCCGCCAGACCTCCCCAGTAATGCGCATAGTCCGGCAGTAATGTCCTGATGGTCGCAGCCAGCACAAACCCGATAATAAAGAGGGGTATCCCGGCTTTCCGATCCGACTTCTTGAGCCATGCGGTCCCGATGACGACCGGCGTTATCCAGATTGTCCGGGTAAGCTTTACCGTCGTCCCAACGGCCAGTGCCGATGCGCCGTATGCGGAAGCCGCGCCGACGACACTGCTCGTATCGTGGATGGCAAGCCCGGCCCAGGTGCCGAACGTCCCCTGACTGAGGTCCAGGATATGCCCTACGAGCGGAAACAGCAGAAGCGCAACGGAATTCAACGTAAATACGGTCGCCAGCGCCACCGCGGTCTCGTCATCCTTTGCCTTGAGTACCGGCGCCATGGCGGCGATGGCACTCCCTCCGCATATGGCAGTTCCGAACGAAATGAGCAAGGACGTATTCTTATCGGTTTTGAACAGGGTCCCCAGCAGGTACCCTACGGACAACGTAAAAGTTATCCCGACAACCGTGTACAGCAGGGAATTCCTCCCGGTGCGGAGAACCTCCCCCAGGCTGAGCCCGAAGCCAAGGCCGACAACGGATAGCTGGAGGATCACCTTGCTTACTTTCGCAGACCTGTAAGGCCAGGGATTCCCGATCAGGAAACTGAAAAAAACCCCCATAACAAGCGCCAGGGCGGTACTGACCCACGGAAAGGCGCACAATGCCAAGCAGAGGACAAAAATGATCTGGCGTAATCGGTCGTTCATGTATCGCTCCAAATTTTTTCCTTCACTATAACAGGTTGCAGAATATAAATAAAATTTCAAAATCCTGATTTATATCATCAATATTTATGATAACGTAATCAGATGGCAATCACCTTACGGCAATTGGAAATTTTCGAGCGGGTTGCCCAGTGCGGGCAGGTCACAAAGGCAAGCGAACAGCTGTTCCTGAGCCAATCGGCAGTCAGTATGGCACTTGCCGAACTGGAACGGTTTGCGGGTGCGCCGCTTTTTGAGCGCCGGAGAAAACGGCTTTTCCTGAACGACCGGGGACGCCAGATCCTGCCGGATGTACATGACGTGCTCGCACGCGTCCTTATGATAGAACAGGTTCTGAATGAATCTGTGGGAGAACCCCATGGAACTCTCCATGTCGGTGCAAGCACCACCATCGGGAACTATTTACTCCCTTTAATCGTCGGCGAATTTTCCCGGCAGTACCCGCGCGCAAAGGCACTGCTGCAGGTCGGGAATGCCCACCAGATCGAGCGGGCAGTAGAAAACGGAGATGTCGACCTGGGGCTCATCGAAGGTTCGTGCCACATTACGACACTCGATACAACGCCGTGGAAACTGGATGAACTGGTCATTATCGTCGGGAAAGGCCACCCGTGGGCACGCGAAGGAATTGCGTCCCTCAGGATGCTGGAGGATGCCCCCTGGATCATGCGCGAAAAAGGTTCCGGCACCAGGGAGGTATTTGAAGCCGCCATGGCAAAGCAGGGGGTCAGGTACGGGGTTGCAATGGAGCTGGGGCATACCGAGGCGATCAAGAAGGGGGTTGAGGCGGGATTGGGTGTCGGATGCCTGTCGAGAATGGCAGTCCAGAGAGAGATGGATAACGGTTGGCTCGTGGAGGTAACTTCTCCGCTGGACCTGCGGAGGACATTGATCATCCTGACACGGCACAACGAACAGCAGACGACGCTGCTGAAGGCATACCTTGGCCTTCTGGAGGAGACAAGAAGCGTGTAGGGAGTGTGCTACTCCCCGAACATCGCCTTCAGGCGGGAGAAGGTATCGCTTGCCACCTTCTCCGTCTCCTCCTCCGTCAGGACAGCGGCCGCGGCGGCCTGCTGGACGTTGAGGAGGTCGGCGGGAATCTCTTCCAGGAACCGGGACGGGAACCGCTCCTCCAGCTTGCCGTACCTCTTCCGCCGCAGGCAGCGGGTGATGGTGAGGTGGCGGCGAGCACGGGTGATCCCGACGTACATGAGCCTGCGCTCCTCGTCGATGGAGAAATCCTCGTAGATTGACCGTTTGTGGGGGAGGATCTCCTCCTCCAGCCCGACCAGGAAGACAAAGGGGAACTCCAGCCCCTTGCTGGAATGGAGCGACATGAGGGTGACGGCGTTCTGGCCGTGCTCCTTCTTGTCCTTCCCCGAAAACCGGTCCTCGTCCATGAGGGAGACCTTCTCCAGAAAGCCGGACAGGGTCGGCGCGGGAACCCGCTCCCCATAGGAGGCAAGGGAGTTGACGATCTGCTCCACGTTCTCCACCTTGCGCCGGGCCACCGCACGGTCGTCGATGGTCCGGTACAGCTCCTCTTCGATACCGAGCCGCTTGAAGAGGGTCATCACCCCTTCCGCCAGATCCGTCTTACGGTTCCGGAAGCGATCCGCCTCCTCGCTCACAAGCCTGTGGAAGGCGAGCACCTTCTCCCGGATGGCGGCGGGGATCTCCTCCACCTCCTCCACCCGCCCCAGCGCCTCGAACAGGGGAATGCCCTGGGCCAGGGACCACTGGTTGAGCTTCAGCATGGTCCCGTCGCCGATCCCCCGGCGGGGGAAGTTGATGACCCTGAGGAGCGCCTGCTCGTCGTCGGTGTTGTCGATCGCCTTCAGGTAGCAGAGGGTGTCCTTCACCTCCTTCCGCTCGTAGAACTGCATCCCGCCGATGAGGACGTAAGGTATCCCTTCGAAGCGAAGCTGCTCCTCCAGGGCGCGGCTCTGGGCGTTGGTCCGGTAAAGGATGGCGAAGTCGCCGTACTCCAGCTGGTTCCGCGTGCACTCCACCTGGATCCGCTCCACTACCGTCGTCGCCTCCTCCTCGTCGTCGGCGGCCACCACCAGGTCGATGGCGCGACCGGGGCCGCTGTCGGTCCAGAGCGTCTTCTCCTTCCGCTTCGGGTTATTCTTGATGACGCTGTTGGCAGCGGCGAGGATGGTGCCGGTGGAACGGTAGTTCTGCTCCAGCTTGATCACCCGGCAGCCGGGGTTGTCATGCTCGAAGGCGAGAATCTTCTCAACGTCGGCTCCGCGCCAGCCGTAAATGGACTGGTCGTCGTCCCCCACCACACAGAGGTTTTTATGATGGGCAGCCAGCTGGCTGATGAGGAGGTACTGGGCGGGGTTGGTATCCTGGTACTCGTCCACCATGATGAAGCGGAATCGCTCCTGCCAGTGTTTGAGCGCCGCGGGATGCTCCTGGAACAGCCGGGCAGTGAGCATGATGATGTCGTCGAAGTCAACGGCGTTGCAGGCCTTGAGGGCGGACTGGTAGCGGGGATAAATCCGGGCGGCCAGGAGCTCGTAGTCGTCACCGGAGTGGGGGACATAACGGTCAGGGGCCACAAGGGCGTTCTTGGCGCCGGATATCTTCCAGAGGACAGTCTCGGCGTCGTACTTCTTGCCGGTTTCGTCGATCTCGCGCATGAGCTGGCGGATGAGGCCCACCTGATCGGAGGTGGAGTAAATGGAAAAGTTCCGCTTGTAGCCGAGCCGCTCGATGTCCCGCCGAAGGATACGCATCCCGAGGGAGTGGAAGGTGGAGAGGATCACTCCCTTGCACCGCTCCCGCCCCACCAGCTCGGTCATCCGCTCCTGCATCTCCCGGGCCGCCTTGTTGGTGAAGGTGACCGCCAGGATCTGCGTCGGCGGCACCTGAAGCTTTTCCAGCAGGTAGGCGATCCGGTAGGTGATGACCCGGGTCTTTCCCGAGCCGGCTCCGGCCAGGACCAGGAGCGGCCCGTCCGTATGTTTCACCGCCGCCAGCTGGGGTGGGTTCATGGTATGGAGATCGAGCATGGGCAAACCTTACGAAAAAACCTTATTTAACAAGGATGGACAGGATGAACAGGATATCAACCAACCATTGATCTGTTGTGTTGAGTCCCAACGTCTTAAATCCTGAATATCCTGTACATCCTGTTGGGAGATTTATTGATTTTCTCCCCCGGACGCACGACAGCCGGACCTGTCGATCCGGCTTCATCCTTGATACCAGAACGGCCCCGGCAAATCAAGAAGGCTAGTTTCATGCCAAGGGTTTACCTTCCACCTCCCCTGTGTTATAAAAAATGTTTGCCACTGCAAGGAGCCCTTCCCATGGAGAAACAGGCCGCAGCGCAGCGTATTCAGGAGCTGCGCGCCGAGATAGGATATCATAACCGTCTCTATTCCGTTCTCTACAAGCCGGAGATCTCGGACTCTGAGTACGATGCGTTGTTCAGAGAGCTCCAGCAACTAGAGAAGCAATTTCCTGATCTAGTTTCTCTCGACTCTCCTACGCAGCGGGTCGGCGGTGCCCCCTTGGATAAATTCGTCCAAGTAACTCACCGCATCCCTATGCTCTCTCTTGAAAACGCCCTTAATGAAGGGGAGATTCGAGATTTCGACAAACGAGTGAAGAAAGACTTGGGGCTTGCTCTCGACTATGAGTTGGAGTACGTATGTGAACCAAAGATGGATGGTCTGGCTGTTTCCCTGACTTACGAACGCGGTGAATTTACCATAGGTGCAACACGAGGCGATGGGACTGCCGGCGAAGATATTACACAAAATCTGCGGACCGTAAAGAGCCTCCCTCTGCAACTTGCTACCAATGAACCTCCATTGCTTGTTGAAGTGCGTGGCGAAGTCTACCTCCCATTAGCCGCATTCCAGAAGATGAATCTGGAGCGTGAAGAAAACGGTGATGAGCCTTTTGCAAATCCACGTAATGCAGCGGCCGGCTCCCTTCGCCAGCTCGACCCACGGATTACTGCTCGTCGCCCTCTCGCCATCTTCTGCTATGCACAAGGGGCTGTTGACGGTATAGAATTTACGTCGCAGTACCATTTCTTGGAGACAATCCCTCGATGGGGATTACCGGTCAACCCGCTCACTCACAAAAGAAAGGGGCTTGAGGCTGTATTTGCGTATTATCGGGAGATAGAAGAAAAACGAGAATCTTTGCCTTACGAAATTGATGGAGTAGTAGTTAAGGTAGATTCTTTCGGTTACCAGCAAACATTAGGCGAAATAAGCCGTACGCCTAAATGGGCTATAGCATGGAAATTCCCCCCGCGTCAGGCTGTAACTGCGATTGAAGATATTGTCCCTCAAGTCGGACGGACTGGAGTCATAACTCCCACTGCTCATCTTAAACCAGTAAAAATTTCAGGAGTTATGGTATCCCGCGCCACTCTACACAACTGGGAAGAGATGGGAAGAAAAGACATCAGGATTGGCGACACAGTCGTGGTAGAGCGGGCTGGTGACGTGATTCCTGCAGTAGTTCGGGTAGTCCCGGAGAACCGTTCGGGCAAAGAAATTGCTCTATCGATTCCCCACAAATGTCCTGAATGTGGTTCTGAGGTAGTGAAGATACCGGGTGAAGTAGCTGTCAGGTGTATGGGACTATCCTGCCCAGCCCAAATATGTGAATCCATAATTCATTTTGCTTCCCGACGCGCCATGGACATCGATGGTCTCGGCGAAAAGTACATCGATCAACTTCATAAACTCGGCCTCGTACACAATGTAGCTGACCTCTATAAGCTCACCCGCGACGATTTCATGCAATTTGAGCGAATGGGAGACAAATTGGCTGACAATCTCCTTACCGCAATCGCCAACAGCAAAGAGCGGGAGCTATCGCGTCTAATTTTCGCCCTCGGCATCCGTCACGTTGGAGAGCATACAGCAAAGCTCCTAGCAAATGCCTTTGGCAGTATAGAGAATCTGGAAAAGGCCGCCGAGGACGAACTACTCTCCATCCGAGAAGTAGGCCCTCAAGTGGCTCAAAGCATTACCACCTTTTTCCATAATCAAAAAAACATCGAGATAATCAGGCGGATGATACAGGCAGGGGTACGGCCTCCCGAAGCGAAAAAGAAAGTCGGCGGGAAGTTCACCGGCAAGACTTTTGTCTTTACTGGTACACTTTCCCGTTTCACTCGAGATGATGCTAAGCGGATGGTTGAAGACATGGGAGGACATGCTGCCGGGTCAGTGTCAAAAAATACCAATTACGTCGTGGCGGGAACTGAGGCGGGATCCAAGCTTGACAAGGCAATGACGCTTGGAGTGATGATCCTCACAGAGGACGAGTTTCTGAAGTTGTTAGAAGATTAAGAAGGAAGCCCTTGCGAATAAACTTTGTTTCTAACTTGGAGGCAAATATGGAAGTCAGCCTTAAAAGAAGCGATCAGCTCATAGCAAATTTCATCGACGGTTATGCCGAAGGCTGGTTCATGAAAGTACCTGAATGCTTCAAACGAGAATTGGACATCCAACTAACTCCTCGTATTGTGCCTGATATTTGGGGGCTATATATCCTTCCCGCCAAGAAATCCCTTACTGCTTTATCGTCTCCAATGGCTGATTTTGCTTTGTCAATTATTAAGCAAATTGAAGAGAATACCAATCGTATTGTCGTTTGGGGTAACAAAAAAAGTAGTGATTCTTTCGATCAATTAGTAACCCAAACCGTTGATTTGATCAAAAAAACAAAAGATAAAGATGCAATAGCTTCTATAGCTAGAAAAAAGACACAAATTTGGACACAAGGGATACGATATTGTTTTGGAAACGATTATATCATTCACAGTAATGATAATATTTATTCAATACAAATACTATCAGCAATACCTTCTGAAATAGAAATTTCTAAAAATTCACCACTGACAAAACGCATTAATCATGGTTTTGTCAAATTTGCAATTTACAGATTAGTCAATGATAAAACTGAGAAATTAGGCGAACAAACTCTTAACCAAAACGAATTTGTACAATTCTTGAAATACGGAAACAGTGCCCTTAATCAAAAACAAAAATCGATAGGTTCTATTACAAGTCAGCAAGCAGCTTTTGACTGGTAATTTAATACACTAGGGGCATTCATATGGAAAGATTGTATTTTCTTGTTCAAGGATCAGCAGAAGAACCCTACAAGGTGACTTTCCAAAAGGACGTCAACAATCTTTCCGTCTATTGCACCTGCCCTGCTGGAGATAATGGACAATATTGTAAGCATCGTTTCAACATCCTTGGGGGAATCACAGACGGTATTGTGAGCGACAACGAGGCAGATGTTACGGTTGTTGCCTCATGGCTCCCTGGATCTGACGTTGAAGCAGCTTTAAATGACGTTATGGATGCAGAGGAAAAATGTGAAGCTGCTAAACGTGAGCTTGCAGCTGCGAAGAAGCGTTTGGCCAGTGCTTTCAGAGATTAATTGATCAAAGGAACAAAAAAGATGAAAATTCGTACCATGGTGATCGTAAAGGGGGTCGTGCAGAAGGTTAACTTCCGCCACTTCACACAGCAGAACGCCCTCCATTTCCACGTAAAGGGTTGGGTGCAAAACCTGCCCGACGGCTCCGTCGAAGGATGCTTCGAGGGGGACGAGGCGAACGTCCAGGCCCTTGTCGACTGGTGTCGTACCGGTCCGAGCGCGTCCCGGGTGGATGAAGTCCTGGCGAAAGGTGACACCTACACGGGGGAATTCGATGACTTTGCCATCAGGCGCTAGAGCGCTTCTTTTCCTCCTCCTGTTCCTGGCCCTGCCACTGGGTGCCATGGCGACGGAGGAGTATGCCCGCCAGACCGGCCAGCCGTGCAAGACCTGCCATATCGACCCGGCTGGCGGCGGCGAACTGACCGCGGCAGGCCAGGAATTCCAGAAGAGCGGAAGCCTCGCCACTGCTCCCGTCACAGCACCGACTCCGGCTGCGACACCGGAACGCTCGACCGCAAGCCGGATTTTTCGCCTGGTGATCGGCTATCTCCACCTCATTACCGCCATCCTCTGGTTCGGCACCATCCTCTACGTCCATCTGGTCCTGAAGCCGGCCTACGCCGCCTCTGGCCTCCCGAAGGGGGAGATGCGGGTCGGCCTCGCCTCCATGGCGGTCATGGCCGTGACAGGCGCCATCCTCACCCATTACCGGGTCCCCGACCCGGCACTCATCCTCACCACCCGCTTCGGCATCCTTCTCACGATCAAAGTCTCCCTCTTCGCCATCATGGTCATCTCCGCCCTTTACGTGGTCATCGTCATCGGCCCGAAGCTCCGGCGACAGATAAAAAACGGAGAAACGCCGGCCGGTGCCGGCGGGGATCTGACGCTGGAAGCGCTTGCCGGTTTCGACGGCAAAGAGGGTCGGCCGGCCTACGTGGCCTACAATGGGGGAATCTACGATGTGACGGCGAGCCGTCTCTGGAAGGAAGGGTCGCACATGCGCCGGCACCAGGCAGGGATCAACCTGACGGAGGCGCTCTCCCAGGCACCCCACGGCGAAGGCCGGGTGCTGGCCATGCCGCGGCTCGGCAGTCTGGTACTGGAAGCGGTTAAGGCGAAGCCGCCGTTGCACGTGCGGGTATTCTACTTCATGGCCTACATGAACCTGACCATGGTGTTCCTCATCACCCTGATCGTTGCCCTCTGGCGCTGGTGGTAGGCACTACCCCCGAATCGGCCACCCCGCCTCATACCCCTCCGGGTAGAACGTCTCCCGCGTTCGATTGAAGTAGCCGTACTGGATGCGGGGGAACTCCTTCTTCACCCGTTCCAGCATCCGGTACATCCCCATACCCTTCCCCGTTACCCCCATCCGCTTGTTATAGAAGTCGGGATCGATGGAGAGGTTCCGCATCTGGATCATGTCCACCCCGGTCTCCCCGATGAAGCGGAGCAGCGCCTCCACCTCGTCCTCCCGGTCGGTAAGCCCCGGCGACACTAGGTAGTTGATCATGGTGAAGAGCCCCCGCTCCTTGGCAAGCCGGACCGACTCCTTCACCGCTGAGAACGTGTACCCCACCGGCCGGTAGTAGCGGTTATAGAACTCCTCCTGCACCGAGTTCATGGAAAAGCGCATGGAATCCATCCCCGCGTCGCAGAGGAGAGCGATCCGGTCGGGAAAGGAGCCGTTGGAATTGAAGTTGACCGTGCCGCGGCTCGTGGCGGCTTTCAACCGGCGGGTCGCCTCGGCGATGGTGTCCGCCTGGAGGATCGGGTCCCCCTCGCACCCCTGGCCGTAGGAAACGATCGGTTCCGGCGCCTCGTTCAGGTGGGGGAGCATCAGCTCCACTATTTCTTCGGGAGTCGGGACGAAGCCGATCCGCTCCTGGTTGGAAGGACAGCAGTCGGACGGTTGCAGGCTGATGCAGCCGAGGCAGCGTGAGTTGCAGGCGGGAGAGGTCGGGATGGGGGCCTCCCAGCGGCGAAAGAAGAGATTCTTGGCGGCGAAGCAGTGGTAATCCACGGCGCAGCGTGCCAGCTGCACCAGAAGCCGGTTGTCGGGAAATTCGGCGACGAGCTTGCGCACCAGGGGGTCGAGTTGCCGGTCGTCGTAATTTTTGGGGAGCCAGTTTTCGTTGCCGTCCACCCGGCTGGCCGCCACCACGAACCGTTCCCGCTCCTCGTCCCACCCGACGGCCGTATAGGACCAGAGGGGCAGGTGCACCTTCTTGCGGCCATAGTCGCAGGCAGGGAGCAGCGTCCTGACATAGCCGGGGGCCATGAAGGCGGAGACTGCCTGGACCCGTTGTTCCCGCCGCCCCTCCCGCACCGTCTCCACGGTGACGAAGGCGCGCTTCTTGGCGTCCCACGCCATGGGGGGGGTATTAGGAATGGTGAAGAGCCGGCTGTCCTCGGGGAGGGGAATCAGTTCCACGTCATCGGGAAGGACCGGCTCGGTGCCGTTCATCCCCGCCATGGTGAGGTGAGGATGGTCGAAGATATTCCCCTTGGCATCGGCATAGAGGAGTTTGGGCAGAGTTTTTCGTTTCATGGGGTCAGGATACTCTGGGGAGGGGAAGGTGTCAATGGTGGCGGGATGTGTCCTGTTTCACGGCTCTTTCCGGAAAATGGTGGTAATTCGGGAAATGTGCTTCCGGTCGAAGGAATAGAGTTCGGTGATCCTCACTTTGCTGCTAAACTAATGGTTCATAACATACGTGAATCAGGAGCTCAAACAAAACCTAATTTTCCCTTGAAGCGAGAGCAGGTGCCGAAAGAGAGGCGCAATTCAAGCATGGATGTCCCCGGAAATCTGGCAGATTGCTTGAGCGATATGACGTTGTACAATGATTGACAATGAAAAAGAATAGAATATGATATATTAAACAACGCTAACATCAGGCTAAATTTAATTGTACATCTATAACATGCTGTAATTGCATAATTTGTAGACAATAGTTCATTTTTCGATTTGAATTTTATTTCAAATCGAAAAGCCATAAATATCAATCAGTTACAGCCGTAAAACTGCTGTCATTTCAGTTAACCGGACAGAAATAATTAAGTAATTTAAATAAACCAGCAACAGCTTCCACAGATAGAGCTTTTTGCGAAGTGCAGGTGGGAAGGAAACGACCGGTATTCATTCAATGAAGGAGCATTCTATGAAGATTATGAAGCTGGCAATTTACACGGCGTTAGTTATTGCTTTTGGAACATTTCAATCAATTGCTGGAACAATGTCATTTTCCATTGTGGATTTAGGCACAAAGGTCACTCCTACAGCAATAAATAACAAGGGCCAGGTAGTCGGATACTCGATAACCGATGATGGACATATACATGCATTTCTTTATGAAAATCAGATTCTGACAGATCTTGGCACGTTCGGCGGGACTGATAGTGAAGCGCTGGCCATCAATGGTTCAGGTCATATTGTGGGCAATTATTTCAAGTATGGATACAAACATGCTTTTCTGCTCTACAACTCTCAATTCACGGACATGTTCGGTTTGGCAGGGATGATCGAGGCCACCGGAATAAACGATCAGAATGTAATGATAGGGGATATAGTCAGTACGCCGGATATGGGAAGCACTCACGTGATTTTATATGACAACGGTCTTGTCACTGACATATCTGTCTTGGGAGAAATCCAGGGAGTAACGTATCCATTTATTTCAGCTAGTCCCAGAGGAATTAACAATAAAGGGCAAGCCATATTTTTTCAAGGATTGTGCGGCAGCTGGGAATGTGAGCATTCTTATGTATTCAGTGGAGAGACGGTATCCGAGATATTTCCGTTCAACGCAACAGATATAAACGATCTGGGGCAAGTGGTCGGTTCCAGCATGAGGGAGTGGGGACAAGTTGACAGTTATCTGTACAACCAAGGGGATCTGACCCGGATCAATGATTTCGGTGGCAACTACAGTTATCCGACAGCACTTAACAACGTTGGACAGGTCATCGGAACAGCGCAATACTCCCAAGATTACAAGTTCCATCCGTTCATTTACTTTAACGAGACCATGAAGGACCTGAATACCCTCATCCCGGCAGATTCGGGCTGGGACATCACAAAAGTGAGCGATATTAATGATAAGGGCCAGATAATTGGCACCGGTCTACTTAACGGGGAACAGCATGCATTCGTGTTGAGCCCACTCGTGCAAACGGTACAAATCGATATTAGGCCATCCGATGCCGATAATGAAATCAATCTTCGCGCTAATGGTAAACTCACGGTTGTCATCTTCAGTTCAACAATGTTTGATGCAACTGCCATCAACCCCGAATCGGTAATCCTGTCAGGAGCTGGTATCGCAAAAGTGGGAAAAGGAGACAAATATCTTTACGACCTAGAGGATATCAATGGTGATGGCCTGATTGATTTGATCTGTCATGTTTA
This sequence comes from Deltaproteobacteria bacterium, assembly GCA_021848385.1. GTDB lineage: Bacteria > Desulfobacterota > Desulfuromonadia > Geobacterales > Geobacteraceae > Geomobilimonas. The sequence continues at coordinate 16,851 of JAJZUQ010000011.1, read as the reverse complement.
CGTAGACCAGCTTGAAGTTACGCCTGACGTTCTCTTGCAGATACTTGAACTTGATGCGGAAACCTTTGGAGGACAAAAAGTCCGTGGTGAGGATAAAGTATCTCTTGTATCAGGACAGAACCAGCACTGATTTTCGGTGTCGTTGCTTACACCTTCTATAGTCAGAAAGCTCCGAAAACAAGTGCTTCCGGAGCTTTTTCATTTCCGTCTACTCAATGCTGTGGCAGTAGCTCCAAGGTGAATTCTTTTGTGTTACTCAAGACGTTACGAGGGGGAAATGAAGGTGGTTGTTTGTCCCATCGTTGAATGGCAGGATTAACGAAAGACGTAGGGGAGCAAACTCGATGAAGAACTGCCCGAACATGAGCGCACCTCCTCCCAGCCTACGCAGGAAGGGTACCCTGGTGATGGCCATCGCCCTCTTCCTCATCACGACTTCTCTTCTCAGCTGCGCCACGTCGTCCGAGCTCCTCGCCGGCGCTTCCCGCCGTCCGTCCATCACCATCTACGTCGGCAGCGGCTGACCGTACTGCGCCAAGGTGGAAAGTTATTTCACCCGAAAAGGAATCCCCTATACCAGCCGGAACATCCGCAAGGACCGGAAAGCGCTCCAGGAATGGCGCGATCGCTACCATGGCGAGATCGTACCGATGGTCGTCTTCAACAACGGCAAGCGGATTGTCGACGGGTACGACATTCCCGCCATAGAGCGGGCACTGCGGGATATGGGCTTTTCTCCGTAAAATCCCGAAGGCATCCATACTTAATATTCAATCTGAAGCGAATAAGTCCGCCCTTGAACGTGGAAAATAAAATTAATTACTTGTGATTCTGGTTGGCAAGGGATAAACTATGCGCATAATCAATCCGCATAAGGAACCCACAATGCAAACCAGATTTTTCGATCAAGCCGCTCCCAAAAAAGCCACCAACCTCAGCATTAACAGCGACCTGCTCCGTCAAGCCAAAGAACGTCATATAAACCTTTCACAAGCTCTGGAGTTACGACTTGCCGAGTTGCTGCGTGAGGAAAAGTGCCGCAAATGGCAGGAGGAGAACGGAGAGGCCATCGGAGATTATAATCGCCGCATAGAGGCATGTGGCACATTCAGTGACGGCTTGAGGCGTTTCTGATGGCGCAGTTCGATGTATATGCAAACCCGAATCCCGCAACAAAAGAGTCCATCCCCTATTTGCTCGACGTACAGGCAGATTTACTCGACAACCTGACAACGCGCGTGGTTGTACCGCTGATTGCTGACTCGATTTTCGGCAAAACAGCCAAACATCTCAATCCCCGATTCAAAATAAAACGGACCCCTGTGGTGATGTCGACTGCTGAACTTGCCGGCGTCAGTCTCCATGTCCTGGGTGAAAAGGTCTGCTCGCTCAAGGAACAGCGAAACGAAATTATTGCAGCGCTTGATTTTCTGTTCACCGGTTTTTAACAGGAGGTCAAGAGAGGTTAACGATGACTGAACAGGAGCTTCTTGATTACGACAGGGCGCACATCTGGCACCCCTACACTTCGGCTGTGAAAGCGCTGAAATGCTATCCGGTGGCAAAAGCCGAGGGGGTTTATCTTGAGTTTATGGACGGACGGCGCCTGATTGACGGCATGTCGAGCTGGTGGTCCGCCATTCACGGCTACAACCACCCGGTAATTAACGCCGCAATGACCGACCAGATCGGGTGCATGTCGCACGTTATGTTTGGCGGCCTGACCCATCGGCCGGCCGTGGAACTGGCGGAACTTCTGATCGACATCACGCCGGCCGGCCTGGAGCATGTTTTCTTCAGCGATTCGGGGTCGGTAGCCGTGGAAGTGGCCATGAAAATGGCGCTTCAATACTGGCATTCCCGTTCGTGCAACGCAAAGCATGCGTTCGTTACCGTCCGTTGCGGCTATCATGGCGACACCTGGCATGCCATGTCCGTTTCCGACCCTGACACAGGTATGCATGCCATTTTCAATAAAAACCTGGCAAAGCAGTATTTTTTGCCTGCACCCCGTTCCGGCTTCTACGATGCTTTTGATGGGACGGAAACCAGCGAGGTTGATGCCTTTCTGCAGCAAAGCCACGAGAACATTGCCGCGTTCATCCTCGAACCAATTGTCCAGGGCGCGGGCGGAATGCGGTTTTACCATCCCGAATATCTGAAGCAGGTACGCCGGCTTTGCACGAAATACAACATCCTGCTTATCGCCGACGAAATAGCAACAGGCTTTGGCCGAAGCGGAAAACTCTTTGCCTGCGAGCATGCGGGCATCTCTCCCGACATCATGTGCGTGGGAAAAGCGCTCACGGGAGGATATCTCACCCTCGCCGCCACGTTATGCACGCAGGATGTGGCCTCTACCATTTCGGACGGCGCGCCCGGCGTTTTCATGCACGGCCCCACATTCATGGCCAATCCCCTGGCCTGCGCCACAGCGTTGGCCAGCACTGGACTTCTTCTGCGGAGCGATTGGCAGAAGAAGGTTTTGTCCATCGAGAAGACCTTGAAAGAAAAACTGCTGCCGTTGCAACACACCGATTCGGTAGCCGAGGTCCGTGTTCTGGGGGCGATTGGCGTGGTGGAAATGAAAGAACCGGTGAACATGGAGCAGATTCAGCAACGCTTCGTGGCTGCGGGAATCTGGTTGCGGCCGTTCGGAAAGCTCGTGTATACCATGCCGCCGTTCATTACCTCCCCTGGTGAGCTGGATACGCTGTGCAACGGGATATGCGGTGTAATTAACGGAAAGAACGCCTGAACTTATATAAAACCTGAACGCAATCGGAGATCAACTTTCGCTGGTCTTCCCCCTCCCCTTCGGCTACAATTTCTCCCATGAAAGTCCTCCTTGCAACCCTCCACGCCAAGTACGTCCACGCCTCCCTGGCCCTCCCCTGCCTCGCCGCCGCCTGCGCCGGTCTGCCGGATACGGTGTTCGTTATCCGTGAATTTACGGTGAACGAACCGGCGGACGGTGTACTCCGCCGGCTGGTGGCAGAGGAGGCCGGCCTGGTTGCCTTTTCCTGCTACATCTGGAACATTGAGGCAACCCTGAAGCTTGCCGCCGACCTGAAACAGCTCCGACCCGGCACCGTTATTGTTCTGGGTGGGCCGGAGGCGTCCCACGGGGTGTTCGAGCTGATGGGACACAACCCCGCGGTGGACATGGTGATCCGGGGGGAAGGGGAATCTTCCTTCCGGGATACCCTCCAGGCCTTGGCCGGCACAGCTACCTGGGAGGATGCGGCGGCCGGGCTGTCCGAGGTTGAGGGAATCACCTTCCGAACGGGTGGGGAGATCGTCGCCAACCCGGAGCGGACGCCGGTGGCCGATCTGGACACCCTCCCCTCCCCCTTCGCCGCAGGGCTGGTGGATCTCTCCAAGCCGCTCATCTACTACGAGACCTCCCGCGGCTGTCCCTTTTCCTGCGCCTTCTGCATGTCCTCCCTGGAGAAGGGGGTGCGAAGCTACTCCCCGGACCGCATCGAGGCCGACCTGAATCTCCTCATGGCTGCAGGGGTCAGGACCGTGAAGCTGGTGGACCGGACCTTCAACTACGACGCGGTGCGGGCCAACCGGATCTGGGAGTACATCCTCGATCACAACCGGGAGAGTGCCTTCCATTTCGAGATCGCCGCCGACCTCCTGACCGACGAAAACATCGAACTGCTGAAGCAGGTATCGGCCGGTTGGTTCCGGTTCGAGATCGGCGTCCAGTCCGAGGGGGAGGAGACCCTCGACCGGGTCGGGCGGAGCTCGGACCTCACGCGGCTTTTCGCCAACGTCCGGCGGCTCGTCACTGAAACGGCCGTCACAGTCCACCTCGATCTCGTGGCGGGGCTCCCCCACGAGGATTTCGACGGTTTCCTCCGCTCGCTGCAGCAGGTATTCGACCTCCTCTCCCCCGGCACCGGCAGACGGGAAACGACGGCTTTTCACATCCAGGTGGAGCCGCTCAAGGTGCTCAAGGGGTCACCCATGCGCGCCATCGCCCGGGAGGAAGGTTACCGCTTCTCCGCCACCCCACCCTACAAGATACTCACCACCCCCTGGCTCAGCTACGGCGAAATCGGCCGGATCGAGACCATTGCCCGGCTGCTGGATCTCGTGTACAACAGCGGCCGGTTCGCCACCGCCCTTGCCGCCTGGGAGAAAACTACCCCATCTGCCCGGATCTTCGCCGCCATAGCGGAATTTTGGGAACGGGCGGATATCCCCCTTACCCTCTCCCTGCACGATCTCTTCGCTGCGTTCTGGCGCTGCGCTAACGAGGTTGCGCCGCTGGAAGCGAGGGAGAATATCCGGGACGCCCTCTGCTACGACCTCTGTCTGACCGACTACCCGGGGGGACGGGAACTGGCGTTTTTTCTGAAGGAAGATGAAGGAAGCAAGTGTCCGGGAGTGAAGGATCGAGCGCTGGAACTGGCCCGGCAGCGGGGAGGTGACGCGGCAGGCAGGGTACGGTGGATCAGCCGCAGGTTTGCCCGGGACTACCGCACTCCGCCCTGGCCGGAAGAGAAGGTCGAGCTCTTGTTCGTCTATGTTTCGGCCCCCGGCAGGGGACTGTCGGTGGAGATTGCCGAAATAAACGCATCTGATCACGCGACGACGCAACGAACGCTACGAGATAAAGATACTTAACAGAGTGTTAACGCCAACGAACCTGGTGATGGCTCCATTTTGATGACTGCTCGACTCTACGTTGCGTTCGTTGCGTTCGTTGCGTAAGATTGCTTTTTGGATCAACCACCGAGCCGTTTACCGGGGTGCCGGACCGTAACTCCCCCCAATGAGGTTAGCGATGACGCTCCCCACCGTGACCTTGGTCTGGGCCCGGACCGGGATGCGGCGATGGTCGTCAGTCAGCCAGATGTGCACCGACCCCTTCCCTTCGAAAACCCCCTCAGACTTTACCATGGGGCGAATGACGATGGTATCCAGTTCCCCCAGGGCGGTCTTCAGCTTCTCCTTCCGGAGCACCCGCACTTCTACCTGCTCCACCTTCTTGCCGTCGAGCACTGTCACCACAAATGATTTCCCCACCTCAAGAGGGAGAAACCGCACGTAGTAAAAGCTCCCGTAAATATCGAAAACAGGAGGGACGAGGGGAATGTCCTTTTTTTCGCCGGAACGCCGGTCGTGGTAAACGGCGTTTCCCCCCACCTGATCGAAGTCGATCTCCCGGTCCCGGCGATGCCCCCCCTCTCTTATCTGCATACGATAGTAACGGGTAAGTCCAGGGAAAGGTGCGCCCACCCGGGCCAGCGTGCTCTCGATCCGGTCACCCACGGGAAAGAAGACAGAAAGCCAGTCGTTGGAACGGGCGGTGGAAACGATCCGCCGGACATTTCCTTCCTCCGTGATCTCCTGGGTGGCCGTCCCGACAGGAATGCCAGTCCAGCTCAGTTCGTAGACGAGTTTCTCCGGCACGGTCTGGGCAATAGCAGTGTCGGGCTCAACCACAGACACTACACCTGCCAGTACCCCCAGCGAGACAGCTATCAACAGTACGCTCGGAACAAATCGCATCAAGCCCTCCCCTTTTCCTCCGGCAACTCCCTCATCACTCGCCGGATATAGACGATGGAGATGAGTGCAGCACTCCAGGTGATGAGAAAAATCCCCCACCAGATACCCTTGACCCCCCAGCCAAAATAACGGGAGAAGAGATAGAACACCGGCAACGGCAGCAGAAACTGTCGATAGAGGCCGATCAAGATGGCAAATTGTGGGCGTTTGAGCCCCTGCAGCGCAAAGACGTTGATGTAGAGAATCACATAGGCGCAGAAGACAAACGCCGCCACATGGAGGTAGCTGGTGCCGACGGCGATGACCCGGGGGTCATGGGTGAAGAGCTGCACCAGCCGGTCGGCGAAAAAGAAAAAAATGCAAGCAACCCCTACCATGGCGCAGACACCCCGCACCAGCGCCCCCTTGATGGTCTCCCGCACCCGTCCCGTCATGCCTGCGCCGCTGTTCTGGGCAACGAGGGCCAGGGTGGCGATGTTCAACCCCATGACCGGCAGAAGCGCCATCTGTTCGAGCCGGGCGGCGATACCGTAAGCGGCGACGGCGTCCTTGCCGAACCGCCCCAGGAACCAGGTGATGACGAATATACCGATTGCAACGGTCAGCATGTTGAGGCTGGCGGGAAACCCCTGCCGGGCCAGGTCGATGTAGGTCTGCCGCCGGGGAAGGAGGTGGGAGGGTTGGAACCCGGCCAGGAGGCCGGTACGGCGAACCCGGGTCAGCAGGTAGATATTGCCGCAGACCTGCACCGCCACCGTCGCCCAGGCGATGCCAGGGAGCCCCAGGGGGGGAACGCCGAAGCCGCCGAACAGGAACCAGGGGTCATAGACAAGATTGAGAAAGAAGCCGGTCACGAGGAAGTTGCGGAAGCTCTTTGTGTCCCCCGATGCGTTGAGGCTCGCGTTGAGCACCTGGTTGAAGATGAAAAAGACCGCCCCTGCGAGGAGCACATTGATGTAGGACAGGGCCTGGGAGAGATACTCACCCTCCGCTCCGAACCAGCGAAACAGGAACGGCGTCAGCAACGGTCCTGCAAGGGAGAGGAGGAGGCCATGGAGGAGGCCGAAGGAGATGGACTGCACGCTGAAGCGGCACGCATCCGCCTGCGCCCCCCCGCCCAGGGCATGGCCGATGAGGGCGGTAGCGCCGGTGGAGATGCCTGCCCCCACGGCGATGACGACAAAGAAGGTGGGGAAGGCGAGGGACATGACCGCCAGTGCCTGGGTGGAGACGAGACCGCCGTAGAAGGTATCCACCACGTTGAACATGGTGTTGAAGAAGAAGCCGATCCCCACCGGCACCGACAACCGGAGCAGCAGACGGGGTACGGGGTCGGTCAGAAGGTGGTTATTGTGGTTATTGGCAGCAGGCGCATCGTTCATCATGCACCACTATACCGTGGAGGACCGTAGAGTCAATGCTCGACGGGTCGCCATTGACAAACGCACATGAATGTCATACTTTTCTGGTACAGCCGGTCGTTATCGGCGGCATATCATTCTCAGGAAAGGAGAAACTAGATCATGCTCTACTTCGTCAAGGAGAACACCATCCACACATTCCCTGTCTCAAAGCGCTGCTCTGCAGTCAAGGAAAAGGAACAACTGAGGGACACCATCCCCCATGGCGCTGAGGAGTGCCCCTACTGCATGCACAGGTGGCCCGACGACAAGGAATAAACAAGATGGGGCGGCCGTCCACGCCAGGCAACCGCCCCTTTAATTTTTCCCCAGCCTCTTCACCTTTCACCCCTCATAATGCGGTCTTTTGCCCGTAAGCAAAACCAGCTCACCACCATATGTTCCCTGCAGGGGGGAAAACACCCCCCTTAACGAACAAAGCTCGCCATAATTGACACTTTTTCCCAATTCAGATATAAACAAATAATGACCGTTTGACATGAGTTTGTCGGACTTTGGCTGACGGTAATGTGTTATATTTGACCGTTCTTGAAAGCAACAGATTATACCGACGGAGCGGGATGCCCAAGCGGCAGGCCGTATGGCATTATAGAGAGATTCCAGCAAGCTAGCGGAGAAGAGCATGGTCGTCAATTGTGAAAAATGTGGAAGCACGTTGAGAGTCGATGAATCCAAGATACCTGATGCAGGTGTCATAGCCCGCTGTACTATCTGTTCGCACCGCTTCCACCTTAAGAAGGAACAGAGCATAGCGGATTCCCCTGTCAAGGGCACGAGCGGGACCGCAGGTGACACCGCCTCCACCAAACCGGCGCCGGAGCTGATGAAGACTGCTGAACGCTCTGACACACCGCCTCTTACCGGGCAAGCGGCACCCAAAAAAGAAGAGATCAATCCGAGACCTGCCGCCTCATCTCCAGCGTCAGCAGTAAACACACAAGCGTCCGCTGGCTCCAGCTGGGACTTTTCAAGCTTCTTTGCCGATGAAGGTAAAGATGAACCCGCCCCCGATGAAACCATGAATGCAGTGACAGCCGCCAGCTCCACGGCAGACGGCAGGACCTCGGGACGACAGGAACTTGACGAAATGCCTTATGAAGTCCAGGAAATTAACGAAGAAGATGAGATCGCCACCGGCAGTTCTGCGTATACAGAGGTCAGCCCGGAGAACACGCCGTTCACTAAATCTCCGGAGCAGCAATCCACCGCCAGGGGCCTTGGCGAGAACCAGGGACCGGCCAGATTGGTTGGTGCGCAGGAACGCGCAACTGAAGGGTCACAGGCTCCGTCTGATGTCTTCGGCAAATCGGCGAACAGCGCTGCCCCATCTGACTTCGAACGAATCGCATCAAACCCTGCAGTTGTGACGCAGACCGGCAGACCGGCTCGGCAGCCCGTTCAAGAGATTATCACCGATGATCAGAAGGGTAGACAAATGATGCTGCAGCAACCCGACCGGGAGATCACGATGCTGCTCGACCAGAGTGGACTAAGCGATGACTACGTGGTGAGAATGGTTCAGGAAGTCTGTGAGGCGACAAGATACGTGGAAGGGGTGGAGAAGCCCGATTGGCCCACACGGCTCCAGGGTCTCGACATCCTGTGCAAGATCAAGGGCCTTTATCCGTCAGAGAAGAAGAACGACCCCACGAACCGGCAGGTCCAGATTGTCACCGGCATAAACATGTAAAAACACGTTACGTTATCGTTTCAGGCACGTTCCCTCGAAAGGGGGAAACTGTAACAAGGCCCTGTGCGAGGATGTCTACCCTGGCACAGGGCCTGCGGGCATGCATCACTTCGCGTTCAGCACAAACTCGTCCCTTCTGTTCTTGGCCCAGGCAGCTTCGTTGTGGCCGGGATCCGCAGGCTTTTCCTTACCGTAGCTGATGGTGGCGATGCGGCTCTTTGCTACCCCCAAGGTGATCAGGTACTTGGCGGCAGCCTTGGCACGTCGCTCACCCAGTGCGAGGTTGTATTCGTCGGAACCGCGCTCGTCACAGTTCCCTTCGATCCTGACGTTGGCAGTGGAATCCTTTTTCAGCAGCTCAGCATTCTTCGTGAGCGTGGTACGGGACGTTGAAGAAAGGCCCGACGCATCGAAATCGAAGTAAATCGCCTCCAACTCCTGTTTCAGCTGTGCCACAGCGGCAGGCTGGGTGGTCTGCGGAGTGTCAACCTTTACCGTCTGGGGTTTGATCACATCGGCTTTCGCCGCCGCAACGGGGGCAGGCTTGGCTGCTGCAACAGGGGCAACCCCCTCATCCTTCTTGACCATCTCCTCCTTGGCGCATCCACCGGCAAACAGCGCCGAACCAACCAGTACCAGCATAAACCCTTTCATCTGTGCTTTCATTGTCATTCTCCTTTTCGTTAATTTGGTAATGCACCGTTCCTCTATCTCGGGATACAGCAGACCATGCAACGGCCATATCCACAGATCACAGAACGCACGCTCACCCTGCACAATCCCCCTATGCATGGGGACGTTACCGGTGTCTGGACGAAAACACCTTCCTGACAGTCAATCAGTGCGTGCGCGCGTAAGTAATAGTATTCAGGAAATATGGGGTGTGGAGCGGGGTGGTGCCCGGGCGGCAAAGCGAGAAGAGTTATTCAGCGTGACGTGACGGACCATAAGCGGAGGGAAGAGACAAACCTGTTCCGCAGGAAGGGGGGTAACATGGGCAGGAAGCGTTGCAGGCAGGAGATCCTGCTTGACGACCGCGTCGGAAGCATTCTTGACACTTTCAAGGACGGCGCGGGGGCGCGGCTTGGGGCCGTGGCTGGCGGCAAGGGCAGGATTCCTCATCCCCAGGAAGAGGAGAAAAAATATCACTGCATACATACACGGTATCAGTAATTTCCTGACCACAATTTCTCCAGCCAAATGAAAATCCGCCTGATCCAACGGAACATCCCGTTCTCCCAGGCTTACGCGCGGAAAGAGAACACTATACAGGCTTTTTGGCGTACATGGCAAGCGAAATCGCGACTACCCTTAACTGCCGGCTATTCCCCCAGATAGGTATACCCGAGGAGCGTCCGGTCTAAAAGTTCGATAAAGTGACTGCTCTCCTCGATGGAGACCTTGCGCTGGGCCACACCCTTCTCCAGGTGCTCCCTGACGTGCTTCAGTATCTCCGGCCCCTTGTACTGCACATATTTCAGGCTCTCCCAGGTGGCATCGCCGTTGATGACCGTGTCGATCTTGTAGCCGGTCTTCTTGCTGAAGGTGATGTGAACGGCATTGGTATCGCCGAACAGGTTGTGCAGATCCCCCAGGATTTCCTGGTAGGCGCCAATGAGGAAGAAGCCTATGTAGTACTCCTCATCCTTGCGCATCTTGTGCAGCGGCAGGAACTTGGTCCGGCCGTTCTCCCCCACGAAGCTCGTGATCTCGCCGTCCGAATCGCAGGTGATATCAGCGATGGAGGCGATGACATCCGGCTTCTGGTTAAGCCGCTGCAAAGGCACGATGGGGAAGAGCTGATCGATGGCCCAGGAGTCGGGAACCGACTGGAAGAGGGAAAAATTGGCAAAGTACGTCTGACGCAGGGCCAGCTGGAAATTCTGCAGCTCCTCGGGGATCGATTTCATCTTCTCCACGATGCCGTTGATCTTCCTGATGATTTTGCCATAGAGCCACTCGGCGATGGCACGCTCCTGCAGTGTCAGGTAGCCGAGATTGAAGAGGCTCACCGCCTCCTGGATCAGCTGCTGGGTATCGTGGTAGTCTTCCCGCAGGGAGTAACGGTCGATGCTCTTGTGGATGTCCACCAGCTTCTTGACGGTCGGCGCCAGCTTTTCCGCTTTTTCCAGGTCCTCCTCGAAATCGGGGGTGAGGCGCTGGGTGTTGGTGTTGAGGACGTTGGTCACCAGCACCGAGTAGTGGGCGACCGTGGCCCTTCCCGATTCGGAGATGATGTTAGGGCATTCCACCCCGGCGTCGTCGCAGATATTCTTGATCTGGTAGATGACGTCGTTGGCGTATTCCTCAATGGAGTAGTTGACGCTGGAGAAGTAACTGGACTTGGAGCCGTCGTAATCCACCCCCAGGCCGCCGCCGATGTCCACGTATTCGACGCCGACACCCATCTTGCGCAGCTCGGCATAGATGCGCGCCCCCTCGATGAGGGCGGTCTTGATCTTGTCGATCTTGGTGATCTGGCTTCCGATGTGGAAATGAAGCAGCTTCACCTGGTCGATCAGGCCGTTTTCCTCCAGCAGGCCGATGGCGGCAATGATCTCCGCCATCCTGAGGCCGAACTTGGCATCTTCGCCACCCGAGGTTGCCCACTTGCCGGTCCCCTTGGAGGAAAGCTTGACCCGGATCCCCAGCTTGGGCTTGATGCCGGTTTTTTTCGACAGTTCGATGATCTTTTCCAGTTCGAACAGCTTCTCGATCACCAGCGTGATGTCATAGCCGATCTTGGTGGCGTAGAGAACCGTCTCAATATACTCGGTGTCCTTGTAGCCGTTGCAGATGATGGGGAGGTCATTGCCGCTGGAGATGGAGATGCCCGCCACCAGCTCCGGCTTGGAGCCCACCTCAAGCCCGAGGTTGTACCGCTTGCCGTAGCTGGCGATCGCCTCCACCACCTGGCGCTGCTGATTCACCTTGATGGGGTAGAAGGTCTGGTACGTTGCAGGGTAGTCGTTCTCGGCGATAGCGCTCCGGAATACCCGGTTGATGCTGGCTATCCGCCCCTGGAGGACGTCCATGAACCGGAGCAGGATGGGAGGCTTGATCTTCCGCTTGATCAGGTCGTCCACCAGCGCCCGGAGGTCGATGGCGTTCTTGGAGTTGGACGAGGGGTGGACACAGACGTTCCCCTTCTTGTTGATGGAGAAGAGATCTGCTCCCCAGTTGTCCATGTTGTAAATCTTGGAGGAATCGTTAATCGACCAGCGTTCCATAGGCTCTCCTGGCGATGCCATATTCGCGCGCTAACGACATCGGCTTGTCGTCCGACTCCTCGACGTAGCGCTGCTACGCCTGCGGGCCGAACTCCTCTCCGCTGCCGTTATCATTCCAAATCTGTCATCGCTGTAACGTTATCTCAATTTGTACTACAAAGGGTTTTCCACCGGGGGGAGAGATTGCGGCCAGATCGGCACCGGCCCGCAGAAACCATGCCGAGGCGTAGCAGCGCTACGTTGAGGCAGGGTTTCGAGGACACGGCGTCGAGATGGTCGGAAGATATCCCCCCTTTAAGACAACCGAGACTTGAAATCCTCGTAGCCAAACGTTCGCACTACCTTCAGCTCCCCGCTTTCCGGCTCATAGGTACAGATGGCCGGGTGCTGGATACCGTTGAAGGTAGTGGTCTTCACCATGGTGTAGTGGGCCATGTCCTCGAAGGCGAGCCGGTCGCCCGGCTTCAGGGGCTGGTCGAAGGACCAGTCGCCGATGATGTCCCCCGCTAGGCACGAAGGGCCACCGAGACGGTAGGTATGGGCCTTCACCCCGGCATCGGACCCACCCGTGATGTCGGGGCGGTAGGGCATCTCCAGGATGTCCGGCATGTGGCAGGTGGCCGAGACGTCCAGAATGGCGATGTCCATCTCGTTATGCACCACATCCAGCACCTCGCCGACGAGGATGCCGGTGCCGATGGCGATCGCCTCCCCCGGCTCCAGGTAGACCTCCACGTTATACTTCCCCTTGAAGTAGGTGATGAGCTCCACCAGGGCGTCGATATCGTACCCCTCCCGGGTGATGTGATGACCGCCACCCAGGTTCAGCCACTTCATCTGCGGCAGGAACGTGCCGAACTTCTCCTCGAAGGACCTGGCCGTCCGCTCCAGCGGCTCGAACAGCTGCTCGCAGAGGGTATGGAAATGCAACCCTTCCACGCCGGTCAGGGACCGCCCCTCGAATTCCCGCAGGGGGATGCCGAGCCGCGATTTGGGGGCGCAGGGGTCATAGATGGGGGTGTGCCCCTCCGAGTGCTCAGGGTTCACCCGCAGGCCGATGGAGACACGCCCCTTCTCTTTCTCCCAGAGCGGCCGGAACCTCTCCAGCTGGTTGAAGGAGTTGAAGACCAGGTGGTTGGATACCTGCAACAGCTCGACGACGTCGCTCTCCTTGAAGGCGGCGGCGAAGGAATGGACCTCCCGGCCGAACTCCTCCCGCCCGAGCCGCGCCTCCCATGGGGATGACGCACAGACCCCGTGGAGCGTCTCCCGGATGATCGGGAAAACCGACCACATGGCAAAGGCCTTCAGCGCCATAAGAATCTTCGCCCCGCTCCGCCGCTGTACCTGGTTAAGGATGGCCAGGTTGTGGCGCAGCCGCCCCAGGTCCACCACGTAGGCGGGGGAGGGTGCGAGTTGAAGAATTTTCGGAATGTCGATACCGGTCATAGAATCTCAGGTAAAGGTAAAGGTAAAGGTAAAGAGAAATCCCTTTTCTCTACCTCTACCTGTGAGCGCAGTGAACGGATACCTCAACCTGCTTTAGCCCGCTACACGGGCTAAAGCGCTGGCCACTCCCCGCCGTCGATTACAACCGTCGGCAGCCCCATCGGCCCAAGCACTTCAAGAAACACCTCCGGATCGAACTGCTCCATGTTCCAGACCCCCGGCCCGTGCCACTTGCCGGTCAGCATCATGATGGCGCCGACCACGGCTGGCACGCCGGTGGTGTAGCTGATGGCCTGAGACTGGACCTCCCGGTAGCACGCCTCGTGGTCGCAGATGTTGTAGATGTAGACCTGCTTGCGCTTGCCGTTCTTGGTACCGCGGGCAATGACGCCGATGCAGGTCTTCCCCTTGGTAAGCGGCCCGAGCGATCCCGGATCGGGGAGCAAAGCCTTCAGGAACTGGATCGGGACGATCTTCTGCCCCTGGAACTCCACCTCGTCGATGCGGGTCATCCCCACGTTCTGGAGCACCTCCAGGTGCTTCAAATAGTTGTCCGAGAAGGTCATCCAGAACTGGGCCTTCTTGATGGTCGGGATATGCCTGACCAACGACTCCATCTCCTCGTGGTAGAGGCGGTAGATGGTCATGGGGCCGATCCCGTCGGGGAAGTCGAAAACGTGCTTGGTGGAGAGCGGCGAACTCTCGACAAACTGGCCGTTTTCCCAGTGGCGGCAGGTGGCGGTCACCTCCCGGATGTTGATCTCCGGGTTGAAGTTGGTGGCGAAGGGCTGGCCGTGGCTCCCGGCGTTGGCATCGATGATGTCGATCTCTTCCACCACATCAAGATATTTTTTCGCCGCCAGGGCGGTGTAGACGTTGGTCACCCCAGGGTCGAAGCCGGAGCCGAGAAGCGCCATCAGCCCCGCACTCTTGAAGCGGTCCTGATAGGCCCACTGCCAGCTGTACTCGAACTTGGCAGTGTCCAACGGCTCGTAGTTGGCGGTATCCAGGTAATCGACGCCGGTTTCCAGGCAGGCATCCATGATGTGCAGGTCCTGGTAGGGGAGCGCCACGTTGATGACGAGCTTCGGCTGCTCGGCCCTGATGAGCGCCACCAGCTCGGGGACATTGTCCGCGTCCACCTGGGCCGTTTTTATGGAGTTGTTCAGCTGAGCGGCGATGGCGTCGCACTTGGATTTCGTCCGGGACGCCAGGGTGATCTCGCTGAAGATGTCTCGCCGCTGGGCGCATTTGTGGGTGACGACCTGGCCAACCCCGCCGGCACCTATTATCAATACCTTGCTCATAAAAAGATCTCCTTCAACAAAATCAAAACCCACCACAGAGACACTGAGACACAGAGAAAATCGTTTTTTTGAACCGCGAAGGCGCCAAGTACGCAGAGAAAGGCAAAATTCTAAGATCCGTCTTGTGGTTTAGAATCAAAAAACGGTCTATTCGATTTTCCTTTGCGCTCTTTGTGTCTTTGCGGTTCAATGTCTTGTAGTTCTCAGTGTCTCAGTGCCTCTGTAGTAAGGTATTACCGCTTTTTTCAGTAGTAAAAAGTTGGAGGTGTCACCACCCACAGTATCTTCGCCGCCGTCTTCCCGATATTCTTCACCGAATGTTTCTTGTCCGAGGTAAAATAGAAGCACTCGTCCTTCTTGATGGTATGGAGCCGGTCGTCCAGGCGGAGCTGAATCTTCCCGAGGAGGACGAAACCGAACTCCTCCCCTTCGTGAAACGGCTGTTCGTCCATCTCCTCACCCGGCTCCAGGGTCACGAGCACCGGGTCCATCTCCCGATTCTGGGCGCCGGGAACCAGGAGTTCGACCCTGATCTTTTCGTCGTCGTGGGTGGCCTGCACCCGGGCGTCCTTGCCGAATACCACGTTCTCGTCATCGGCCGCATCGCTGAAAAACTCCTGCATGCTCACCCCGAACACATCGAGGATGTCCTTCAGCGTCGCAATGGAGGGGGATGTGGCATCGTTTTCCAGCTGGGAGATGAATCCCTTCGTCAGGTCGGCGCGACTCGCCAGTTCCTCCTGGGTCAGGGAATTGATCATTCTCAGCCGTTTCAGCCGTTCACCGATCTTCAAGCAGTCCTCCAGGTTCGACAAATGTAAACATGCCACTCAAGAAAGTTTAGTATTTCTAAACTTATTGTCAATCGACGAGTTTAGCATTGGTAAACTTTCTGTCATGTGCCGAGTTTAGAAATGCTAAACTTTATGTTTAAACCCGCGCGCACGAGGAAAGCTTTATAGTACATACCCCACACCGTGTCAACCATTTTTTGAACACCCCGGAAAAGTTTATCCAACGGCGGCAAAACCGGTTCCGGTTCAAGCGGCACAACAGGCCAATTCTGCCATCTCCTCACCTCCGGCTTCGCCAATTGTATTGACTTTTGCAGTGAGATTTATTACTCATTCATAAGCGGGACCGCAATAAAGAACAAGTTCCGGACATACGATCCGGCAAGGAGAGAAGATGCTGAAAGACAAGAAGATCGGCTTCATCGGCGGGGGCAACATGGCAGAAGCACTGATAAAAGGGCTTCTGGCGGGAGGAGTACCGGCCGGAGACCTTACCGTTGCGGAACCGGTGGCGGAGCGGCGCAGCTTCCTGCTGGAACGCTACGGAGTTAACGTCAGCGGCGACAACCGTGAGGTGGCCGAAGCCAGCAACATCCTGTTCCTTGCCGTCAAGCCCCAGATGGCCGCACCGGTGCTGACGGGACTGGCCGGCGCCGTAGGCCCGGACGCCCTGCTGATCTCCATCATGGCCGGGGTTAAAACCGCCTCCATCGAGGAGGCATTCGCAACCGGCATCAAGGTCATACGGGTGATGCCCAACACCCCGTCACTGGTTATGGAAGGGGCAACCGCCCTGTGCAGCGGCACGAACGCAACGACCGACGACCTCACCACCGCCCGGCGCATATTCGAACTTGTGGGAAAAGCCTGCATCGTTGACGAAAAACTCATCGACGCGGTCACCGGCCTGTCAGGCAGCGGACCGGCCTTTGTCCTCACCTTCATCGAAGCGCTCTCCGACGCAGGGGTAAAGAACGGCCTCCCCCGTGACGTTTCCACCAGCCTGGCAGCCCAGACCGTCTACGGCACCGCGCGACTGCTCCTGGAAACCCACGAACACCCCGCCATGCTCCGGGACAAGGTGACATCCCCCGGCGGGACCACCATCGCCGGACTCCACGTACTGGAAAAGGAAGGATTCCGCGGAACGGTCATCAACGCCGTGGATGCCGCCACGGCCCGGTCGAAGGAACTTGCGGGAGGGAAATAAGACCGATAAACAGGGACATTACATAGCACTCTGTAATTCTTATTTCTTTGCGTCTAACCCCTCTAAATCTCCCCTTATCTAAGGGGAGACCTCAAAGCTTCCCCCCTTAGGTAAGGGACTTATATACTTAACTCCCTGAACCGTTAAGCGGTCAGTTGTTTGTAGGTAATGCGACGGCCGATGGTCAGGGCAATGAAACTAGAAAGGCGCTCTAGCGTATG
>JAJZUQ010000122.1 GCA_021848385.1 Deltaproteobacteria bacterium | reverse complement strand
GTTGACGATCTCCACCAGCGTGAGCCGTCTGGACGGCCATGTATTTGCCGATGGTTCCCCGGCTGCAGGCCGGTACGCGCTGTTGAGCCTGGCCGATACGGGCGTCGGCATTACCAAACAGGAGCAGGAGCGGATATTCGAACCCTTTTTCACCACCAAGGACGTGGGGAAGGGGACGGGCCTGGGACTGTCGATGGCCTATGGCATCATCAGGCAGCATAACGGCTGGATAACCGTGGAAAGCGAGGTAGGGGGGGGAAGCTGTTTTACGGTCTGTCTGCCCTTGGCAGGTGAGCGGGACGTCATGGGCACTGCCCCGGCGGAATCACCCCGCCGCGGTACGGAAACCATCCTGCTGGTCGAGGATGACGAGCAGGTGCTGTACGTCAACAAGGCGCTGCTGGAGGAGAAGGGGTATCGCGTTATCGCGGCCCGGGACGGCGCCGAGGCTGTCGAGCTTTTCCGCGGGGAGGGGGGCGCCGTTGCCCTGGCGGTCATTGATGTGGTCATGCCCCTGATGAGCGGCAGACAGGTATACGATCATCTGGCGAAACTGAACCCCCATCTCCGGGTGATCTTCACCAGCGGCTACCCCCCCGATGCCCTTGGTCGCACCGGTGTGCCCGAAAACTGCCACTTTATTGCCAAACCCATGGATTCCGTTGAATTTCTCCGGATGGTGCGGGAACTTCTGGACAGCCGCTAATCCCCGTCGTTTCCTTTCGACCTGGAAAAGCAGTTGAACCCGAAGACACAAAGAACACGAAGAAATCAGCCTCCTGGATAGTCTGAACCATTCGCCGAAGCGGCATCCGCAAATAACAAGATAAGAGATTGTCTTCCTTGGTGACCTTCGTGGCTTTGTGTGAGAACAGTCCTTTTTAGGTTCAAGCGCCCGCCTCTCCGTCTTCCGCGGGGAGATAGATGTGGAAGGTACTCCCCTCGTCCGGAGCGGATTCCGCGGTAATGATGCCGTGGTGTTTCCTGACTATGGCGTGACAGACCGCCAGCCCCAGCCCCATTCCTTTCTGACAGCCCATCTGCTTGGTCGTGAAGTAGGGATCGAATATCTTTCCCAGGTGCTCCGGCTGGATACCCTTGCCGGTGTCCCGGAAGGATACGTGCACGTATTTGCCCGGCGTGAGCGCCAAGCCGTCTTGCTCGGAGATGGTGCAACCGCTGAGGCTGACACTCAG
Organism: Deltaproteobacteria bacterium; assembly: GCA_021848385.1. Taxonomy (GTDB): domain Bacteria; phylum Desulfobacterota; class Desulfuromonadia; order Geobacterales; family Geobacteraceae; genus Geomobilimonas. The sequence goes on along the minus strand of JAJZUQ010000122.1, from coordinate 1,346 downwards.
GACCCCTCCATCCGGCATTGCTTCCAGGGCGTTGGTGGTCAGGTTGGAAACGACCTGGCGGATCTGCGTTTCATCGATGCGCGCACTGGGGGCGGTTTCGGGCAGGTCGAGCTCGCATGTGACGGCGCTTCCGTTGAGCACGTCATGGACGCCGCATGCGATGAGCCGGCCCAGGGGAACGGTATGCCGCAAGCTCTCGCCGCCCCTGGCAAAGGTCAACAGCCGCTGGCTCAATTCCCGAGCCTGTTCAGAGCTTTTTTCAGCCTCGTTGAGGAATCCGTAAACGGCACTGCCCGGCTCGGCGCGGCGTTTGGCAAGGTTGACGTATCCCAGGATCACCTGAAGCAGGTTGTTGAAGTCATGCGCCATGCCTCCGGCCAGGATGGTGGTGGCCTCCAGCTTTTTGGCCTTGTACGCTTCAGCCTCCAGTTTCCGCCGCTCGGTGATGTCCTCGGCGGTCTTGATGTACTTGATTATGGTGCCGTCGGGTGATGTCAGGGGTGAGATGTTGCTGTACTCCCAGAAAATATCGCCGTTTTTTCCCCGATTTTGAAGCACGCCGTGCCACTCTCGCCCGTCCTGGATTGAACGCCACATGTCCCGATACACCGCAACGGGTGTTTCACCCGATTTGATGATGCGCGGCGTTTGGCCTATGGCCTCTTCCGCGGTAAAGCCGGTCACCTCGCAAAACTTGCGGTTGACATATTCGATGATTCCCCGCGTGTCGGTGATCACCGTCATGCTGGGACTCTGCTCCAAGGCGTTGGAGAGCATGCGGATCCGCTCGGCCTGCTCCTGAACCCGTCTCTGCATGCGGACTATGCCGACGCACTGTTCAATGGCCGCCATGAGCTTACCGAACTCGACCGGCTTGATGACGAACTTGTCCACGCCGATGTCGATGGCGTCCAGCAGGTAATTGGTGTCGCTGTAGGCGGTTATGACGATGATCTGGGTTTCCCGCCCATTGCCCCGGATCGAACGGGCCATTTCCAGCCCGTTCATGCGCGGCATCATGATATCCGTGATAACGATATCGGGCGAGTGTCTGAGGAAGAGGTCGAGCCCTTCGTTGCCGTCTTCGGCCGTCAGGAGGCGAAAGCCGTGGGTCGTGAGCATACGCCCCACCTGCTCCCTGGTCGCGGTCTCGTCTTCAACGTACAGTACGGTGATGTCGTTTTGTGCCGGATCGTTCATGTCCTCCTCGGAATGGTGCCTGTTTCAGGGAAATCGTATACACTTTTGATGTTACCAAAGAATCGGCGCGGGGCAAGAAGCCGGATGATATTTGTGGATGGCCGGTTCTGGAGATCACATCATATCCACCGGATCGATGTCGATGG
>JAJZUQ010000069.1 GCA_021848385.1 Deltaproteobacteria bacterium | reverse complement strand
AACAATTTGATTACGTTTTTCATTATGACGAGGCTTCATTACCATTTCTGAAAAACGGTGGGTTATTATTGTCAGGATCAATTGCATTTCCTGTTGCAACAGACATTTATAAGCCACTTGAAACGGAAAAATTGTGGGATTTGTTTTTTATTGGCCGAAGCACAAACCATAGAGAGGATTATTTTTCCTATTTAAAGCATATGTATAATTTCTTACATATAGCTCACGGCATATGGGGCCCTCAACTTGTTGAGTATTTGAATATGTCGAGAATATGCCTCAACATTCACGCTGAAAACGAAGTTTCATGGGAGCCACGCTTGCAAATGCTGCTTGCAACCGGTGCATTTGTCATAAGCGAAAAAATAACTCCCAATACGATATTACGTCCTAATATTGATTATGTTGAGATTAATACACCTCGCGAATTGCGTGAGGCTGTTGGGTACTATCTGTCCCATCCGGAAGAGCGCAGGGTAATATCAGAGAATGGTTTGACGAGGGTGAAGGAACTTCTTGATGCTAAGAAAACATTTGTCAATCTCATATCTGATCTGGAGGAGAATAGGTACCCGCGATTTGAAGTAAGAAGTGGTAACCTGCAAATGAAATCTCTCAACTGGATATATCGTGTAATGAATAGTACGATTAAATGTTTCAATAGAACGGGATAGGTTTTCCCGCACGTTAAGCCCAGTACATAATGGTAATTGTGTTTGGAGCGAAACAGAAGTGACACAAGGAAGACATCTATGAAAATTGGTTACATCATACCGAACTGCGATGTCTCCGGAGGGATTTCTGTCGTTTGCCAGCATGTTAACCGCTTGGCAAAGAGAGGGCACGAAGTATTCCTGCTTTCCGTCGACAAAGCCAAGCCGATGGACTGGTTTCCTGATCAGCGGGTACCAGTTGTTGGCCTTAATGACTGGAAAGGTGATTTGGATGTGCTTGTCGCTACAGGCTGGAGTACTTCTTTTTTGCTATCGAGCGTTTCGGCAACGGTAAAATGCTATTTCGTGCAATCGGATGAGACGCGTTTTCATCCACCAGAGACGCGGTGGCGACATTTGACAGCACTTACCTATTATTTTGGAGTCAATTACCTGACTGAGGCAAAGTGGATCAAGCATTGGCTGAATGAGACTTTTGGCCATCGTGTCGAGCTAGTTCCCAATGGTTTGGATCTGACTATTTTCCACAAATGCGATCCTTTGGAACCTCGGGGTAAACGTCCGAGAATTTTGCTTGAAGGTGCAATCAATCTTCCCTACAAGGGGATGTCCGAAGCCTTCGAAGTCGTACGCCCGATGGATGTGGACGTATGGTGCGTCAGTTCCTACGGTGTACCCAAGCCGGATTGGCGGTGTAATCGTTTTTTTGAACATTTTCCCATGCAGGATATGCGCAGGGTTTACTCGAGCTGTGATATTTTATTGAAGCTCAGTCGTGTTGAAGGTTTCTTCGGTCCGCCAATGGAGATGATGGCCTGCGGCGGAGTGTCGGTAGTGGGTAAAGTGACAGGATACGATGAGTATATTGAAGATGGAGTCAATGCAATAGTCGTCGAACCACAGGACATTGAGGGCGCCCGTGCCGCAGTACAAAGGTTGATTGACGATCAGAGCCTGAGAGATCGCCTCATTGAAGGAGGGGAGAAGACCGCTAATCAATGGGGGTGGGAAGATTCAATAGATATTCTCGAGAAATACTACAGCGATTTGTTGTCCAATCCGCTGTGTTGGGCGAATAGCACGAGAAGAGCAGAATTTGATAGCAGTATTTGCTATGTCTATGATTTTATGTGCCGAGGGATGCTCCCGGAGGAAATTACATCGTCCGATTCACTACAATCGGTCCCACCACATGCCCAGAAACTTGCTGCCTATCTGGCATCTAAACGTTGGTTTTGGACCGTATCCGCTGCAGTAAAGAGTGTTTATAAGGCAATAAAGAGTATCCGCAATTCGTCTGCAACGAAGCAATCATCAGTTCGTTAAATCTCTCGACTTCAGACCTGGCGCATCAGACTGCCTCTAGAGCTTGACTGTGACATAAAAGGGATAGGTCCTCTATGACAAGCGAGTCGTTCTGTTCCATACTGCTCGCCACGTGCAACGGCGCTGCCTATTTGCCATCTTTGCTGACTTCTTTTGAAGCGCAAACTTGCTGGCCGGTGAAACTGATCCTCCGTGATGATTGCTCGAATGATGCCACATTGGATATGTTGCGAGCTTTTCGTGCTGCCCATCCTGAATGGGTGACCATCATTGAGGACGATAATTGCAGGTTGGGACCGGCAGACAATTTCATAAATTTACTCAGGCACACTGACTCAGGATACGTGCTTTTTTGCGATCAAGACGATGTCTGGCTTCCTGATAAAATTAACAAGACTCTTTCAGCCATGCGGGCCGCCGAAGAACGGTACGGTTCCGATACCCCATTGCTGGTTCACACTGACCTCAGCGTCGTTGATCGTGAACTGCGGCCGATCTCTCCCTCCTTCTTGAAATATCAGAACCTCGATCCAAGCTTAGGCATGTCCCTGAACCGGTTGATGCCGCAGAATGTAGTGACTGGTTGTACTGTCATGATCAACCGCCCTTTAGCCAATCTCGCAGTGCCGGTTGCGGACGATGCCATCATGCACGATTGGTGGCTGACGCTCGTTGCTGCTCTCTTTGGTCAGGTCATCTATCTGGATGAACCTACTGTTCTGTATCGACAACATGGAGACAACAATATCGGCGCAAAACGATGGGGGATTCGGAGGATTTTGAAACAAGCGAAAAGCACTCAAGAGGTTCGAGCGTCAATGCTGAAAACCATGAAACAATCTCAAGCCCTACTGGATCGCTATCGAGACCGCATGACCCCCAGTCAGTTAAAGCTGGTTGAGTCCTATGCGCACCTTCCTTATATGTCGAAGATCGAACGTGTCAAAACAATGTTCAAATACCGGTTTTTCAAACACGGCACAATTCGAACTATTGGATTTCTTGCGAATCTGCTTGCCCTTGATCAAGCACCCCCTTGATGTTTGCCCTCAGTCCTCGCCCCTCTCAACCTCGCTGCAACTCCCCAACTTTTCCAATCCAGCTCCTATCCCCGAATAACATCGACTCGGGCTTTGCGACTATTATTCATGGTTTTGCGTAAAAGTCTTGACTATTGTGCAAAGCGTGGAAAAATGGTCGCCATGAATCGCCCCCTCACTTTATCTATTGTCTCCTATTTGGGGACGTTTATGCATGAAACGTGGCAGGAAGAATACCGCCGCCCAGTGTCCATTGTGAAGGGTGCGGAGTGGTTGGCGGAGCTTGCGGCGTGAAATGTGCCCTCTGTCTCCCCACCCTCAATGCTGCCGCAACCGCACATGCATTTCTTGCCGCGCTGAACGGCCAGTCATTCACGGGATTCGAGCGTCTGATCGTTGATTCCTCCTCCACGGACGGCACACCGGAACTGTTCGCCGCTGCCGGTTTTCGCGTCCACACCATTTCCCGCCCTGAGTTCAACCACGGCGCTACCCGCCAGCTTGCCGTTGAACTGTGCCCGGACGCCGATATCATCATCTTTATGACCCAGGATGCCATCCTTGCAGATCCTCTCTCCTTGCAGCGCCTTGCGGATTGCTTCGATGACCCGTCCGTCGGAGCTGCCTACGGCAGGCAACTTCCGGCAGAGGACGCGACCCCTGTCGCTTTCCATGCACGCCTGTTCAATTATCCGCCGATAAGCCGAGTGGTATCCCGTGAGGATATCCCGCAGTTGGGGGTGAAGTCCGCATTCCTCTCCAACTCCTTTGCCGCCTATCGGCGCGAGGCGTTGCAGGCAGTTGGCGGATTCCCGTCGGAGGTGATTTTTGGCGAGGATACCTGGGTGGCAGCAAGAATGTTGCGGGCAGGCTGGAAGATCGCGTACTGTGTGGAGGCACAGGTCTGGCATTCCCACAACTATTCGATGGGGGAGGAGTTTCGCCGCTATTTTGACATCGGTGTGTTCCATTCACGGGAAACGTGGTTCCTGGATGCACTTGGCAGGGCGGAAGGCGAGGGGAAAAAGTTTGTCGCAGCGGAAATTAAGTACCTGTCCGGAACGTCGCCATGGTATATTCCTCTTGCCATATTCCGAACAGCGATGAAATTTGCCGGTTACCGGCTCGGATTCCTGGAGAAAAATCTGCCTGCCGGCGTCAAAAAGAGATTGAGCCTGAACAGGGCTTTCTGGCGGTAACGCCTTTGACGATGAGATATCGATGATAAAAAAATACCAGCGTCTCTTCAACATCACGCAAGTCTTTCTTGATGCGATGTGCCTCTTTATCGCCTATGCTGCGGCCATTGTATTCAAGCTGAATATTACCGGTTTTGCCGGTTTCGGTAAGGTGTACTACTGGGGTGCCCTCTGGATGGTCCCCCTGCTTTTGGTTGTGTATCATTTCATGAACGTGTACTCCCCCATGCGGAGCAGGATGTACCGCAAGGAGATATTGATCGTCGCCCGTGCCCATTTCATGGGGGTCGTGACGATCTACAGTGTGCTGTTCCTCAACAAGGATATCCAGTATTCCCGGGAAGTTTCGCTCCATTTCGCACTTTTGGGGCTATTTCTTATTCTTGTTGAACGGTATGTCATCCGCAGGACCCTCCGGCATCTGAGAAAAATAGGGTATAATCAGAAACATCTGCTCATTGTCGGTGCAGGACCTGTCGGTATCGAGTTCGCCCAGAAGGTCAACACCCACCGCGATTTCGGTTACAATGTCGTTGGTTTCCTCGATGATGACGAGGAAAAGCAAAAAGGTAAGATGCTTGGCAAGCCGGTAATGGGATGTTGCGCTAACCTGCCGCACCTTCTGGAGGATCGCTCTGTAGATGAAGTGGTGGTGGCACTCCCTCTCAACGCGTTTGAAAAGTACGGAAAAATTGTTGATGCCTGTGAAAAAGCCGGGGTTCGTGTCAGGATTATTCCGGACTACAACAAGTATCTCCCCGGCAGCCCGGTAATCGAGGAGTTTGACGGGATACCCCTCCTGAACGTCCGGAAAATCCCCCTCGATGACCCCTTCAACAGATTTGTCAAGCGTGGGTTTGATATCGGATTTTCTTCCCTGGCCATACTGGCAACCGCGCCGGTCATGATGTTCATTGCTGTAGGGATCAAACTGACCTCACCCGGGCCGGTATTTTTCAGGCAAAGGCGCATCGGACTTAACAACTGCCCGTTCGATATGTTCAAATTCCGCTCCATGCGCGTTGCCGACGATGCCAGGGCGGCGACCACCTGGACGACACCCCATGATCCGCGGAAGACGAAATTTGGCACGTTTCTGCGCAAGACCAGCCTGGATGAGCTGCCCCAGTTTTTCAACGTGTTCGCGGGAAGCATGAGCGTTGTCGGTCCGCGCCCGGAACGGCCGTACTTCGTGGAACAGTTCCGGGAAGATATTCCCAAGTACATGGTGAAGCACCAGGTGAAGCCGGGCATCACCGGGTGGGCGCAGATCAACGGCTGGCGTGGCGATACCTCCATTGAAAAACGTATCGAGTGCGACATCTATTACATAGAAAATTGGGACCTGCTGTTTGATCTGAAGATCATATCCCTGACGGTGTTCAAGGGGCTGGTCAATAAAAATGCTTATTGAGTTCGGGGAGAAACCATGATAAAGAGCATGACCGGTTACGGCAAAGGGGAGGTTGTTGCCCCATCCGGCCGGATGAGCGTTGAGATCCGGTCGGTCAACCACCGGTACGGTGAGATATCTGTCAAGCTGCCACGGGGGCTCATGCCCTTCGAGAACGAGGTGAAGAAATGCGTCGGCGAGCGGCTCAAACGGGGAAAGATTGAGGTGTTCGTGCAGCGGGAAGGGGTGCTGGATGCTGCGGCCCGGCCGACGGTCAACCTCCCCCTGGCACGTGCCTATTTCGAGGCACTGGGGGAGTTGCGGGAGACACTGGGGGTTGCCGAGCCGGTCAGCCTGCAGCTTGTTGCCGTCCAGCGTGACGTGCTGACCACGGGGGAGAGCGAGACCCCTGCCGAAACGCTCAGGACAGACCTATTGGCCGCGGTTGAGCAGGCGGTGGAAGCGCTTGAAGAAATGCGGTCGCGTGAAGGGGAGGCGCTCCTTGCCGACCTGCGGAGCCGGCGGGAGAACCTGGGCGCGCTGATAGACAGGATAGGTGCGCGGGCGCCGGTGGCGGTGGCCGAGAGCGGGGCACGGCTTAAGGAGCGGGTGGCCCAGCTCCTGGTCGATACCACCCTTGACGAGGGGCGACTGGCCCAGGAAATTGCTATCATGGCCGATCGGAGTGATGTGACGGAGGAACTGGTGCGATTCAACAGCCATCTTCAGCAGTTCGACCGGGCGCTGCAGCTGGCGGAGCCGGTTGGACGGAAGCTGGACTTCCTTCTCCAGGAGATGAACCGGGAGGTGAATACCATCGGTTCCAAGGGCGGGGATGTGGAAATAACCCCGCTGGTGGTGGAACTAAAGGCTGAGCTGGAGAAAATACGGGAACAGATACAGAATATCGAGTAAATCGGGGACCAGGTACCGGGGATCGGTAAGGATTTTACCGGTCCCTGATCCCGGGTCCCTGATCACCGGGGTCATTCATGAAACGTGAAGGCGTGCTCTACATAATCTCGGCACCGTCGGGTGCCGGTAAAACCACGCTGTGCAAGGAAGTCATTGACATTTTCCCGAACCTGCGGCATTCTGTCAGCTACACGACGCGTTCTCCGCGCCCCGGCGAGGTTCATGGTACCGACTACTTTTTCGTCACCACCGATGAGTTCCGGAGGATGGTGGCGGAAGGGGAATTTGCCGAATGGGCCGAAGTGCACGGCAACCTGTATGGCACCGCAATCAAGACCCTGGAAGAGTACCGCCGCAACGGGGTTGACGTCATCCTCGATATCGACTGCCAGGGTGGCCGCCAGCTGAAGGAGCGCTACCAGGGCGGGGTCTTCATATTCATTATGCCTCCCAGCTATAACGAGCTTCGCCGTCGCCTCGACTGCCGCAACGCGGACAGTGAAGAGGTTATCGCGAGGCGTCTGCAGGGTGCGGCGGCGGAGATTCGCGAATCCCGCTGGTATGATTACATCATCGTCAATGATGTCTTCAGCACAGCCGTCGAGGAGTTCAAGTCGGTCCTGCTGGCGGAACGGTGCCGTACCTCCCGCGTGCTGGAGGCAGTGTCGGAATTGTTTGATATTCAGGGACCGGGGACTAGGGACTAGGGACTAGGGGCTAGGACCCAAAAAACGGGCCTAAAGGACTCGGGCGAGTTACGGATTACGGGTCCCGGACTACGGATCACGGCTGTTAAGAAAGGAGTAACAATGGCAAGGGTAACTGTTGAAGATTGTCTGGAGAAGGTTGATAACCGTTTCCTGCTGGTGATGTTGGCGTCAAAACGGGTTAAGCAGCTGTACAAGGGTGCCAAGCCCCTCATCGATAACCGGAGCAACAAGAACGTGGTCCTCTCCCTGCGGGAAATTGCCGCCGGGAAAGTCAGTTTCGAAATAACCTCTCGAAAAAGCCGTTAATTTCTCGGCATACCGGGGCTGGAGCGAGAGCGCTTCCGCCCTTTTTTTGTCTTCATTTTCCCCCTTTTCACCCAGGTTTGCCCCATGATCAGGCTCAACGACATTCTCGACAAGGTGACCGCCTACAACCCGTCCGCTGATCTGGATCTGGTGAGGAAGGCCTATGTCTTCTGCGCCAAGGTCCACCAGGGACAGACCCGCCTTTCAGGGGAGCCGTATCTTATTCACCCCATGGAGGTTGCAGCGCTCCTGGCCGACCTGAAGCTGGATGTGGCGACTGTGGTGACCGGGCTTCTCCACGATACCATCGAGGATACCCTTACCACCCATGAAGAGCTGGTGGCCAATTTCGGTGAAGAGGTGGCCAACCTGGTGGACGGGGTCACCAAGATCAGCAAGATCTACTTCAAGACCAAGGAAGAGAGCCAGGCGGAGAATTTCCGCAAGATGCTCCTCGCCATGGCCAACGATATTCGTGTCATTCTCGTCAAGCTTGCCGACCGTCTCCACAACATGCGTACCCTCCAGTATCAGCCGGAACCCAAGCAGCGGAGCATCGCCCGGGAGACGATGGATATCTACGCCCCGATTGCCAACCGGCTCGGGATTTCCTGGATCAAGAGCGAACTGGAAGACCTTTCCTTCCGCTATCAGGACCCGCAGATCTACTATGACCTGGCTTCAAAGGTGACAAAGAAGAAAAAGGAGCGGGAGACTTTTGTCCAGGAAGTACGGGACATCATCGCCGCGAAACTTGATGAACACGAGATTAAGGGTGAGGTGTCAGGTCGGAGCAAGCATCTCTATTCTATCTACCGCAAGATGGAGAACCGCAACGTCGATATCGACCAGATCTACGACCTGATCGCGATCCGCATCCTGGTAGACGACATCCGTGAATGCTACGAGGTGCTCGGGATCATCCACTCAACCTGGAAACCTGTCCCTGGCCGTTTCAAGGATTACATCGCCATGCCGAAGGGGAACATGTATCAGTCCCTTCATACCACCGTCATCGGCCCCTTCGGGGAGCGGATGGAGGTGCAGATCCGGACCATGGAGATGCACCGGGTTGCCGAGGCGGGGATCGCAGCCCACTGGAAGTACAAGGAAGGGAAAGGGTACGACGAGAAGGATATCAGACGCTTCGCCTGGCTCCGCCAGCTCCTGGAGTGGCAGCAGGAACTCCAGGACTCCCGGGAGTTCATGGATACGGTCAAGGTGGAGCTTTTCCCTGAAGAGGTCTACGTCTTCACCCCCAAAGGTGATGTAAAGGGGTTCCCCAAGGGGTCGACTCCCATCGATTTTGCCTACAGCGTCCATACTGACGTGGGACACCGCTGTGTCGGAGCCAAGGTGAACGGCAAGCTTGTCCCTCTTAAGTACGAGCTGAAGACCGGCGAGATCGTCGAGGTTGTCACTTCTCCCCACCATACCCCGAGCAAGGACTGGCTGAAGATAGTCAAGAGTTCCCGTGCCCGGAACAAAATCCGGGGGTGGATCAAGACCGAGGAGCGGAAGCGGAGCATCGCTCTCGGCCACGAGATCGCCGAAAAGGAGTTCCGCCGCTATTCCCTCAACTACGGGAAGCTTCTCAAGAGTGGCGAATTGAAGAAGGTGGCTGTGGAGTTCGGTTTTGTCCACGAGGACGATCTGCTGGCAGCCATAGGCTACGGCAAACTTTCGATCAATCAGCTGCTCGGCAAGCTGATTCCGGCGGAACGGCTGGAGCAGCATCAGGAGCGCAAGGAGACCCGTCTCGGCAAGGTTTTCGACAAGCTGACCAGAAAGTCGTCAAGCGCCATCAGCATCAGCGGTGTGGAGGACGTGCTGGTCCGTTTCGGCAAGTGCTGCAACCCGGTCCCCGGCGACGACATCATCGGGTTCATTACCCGCGGACGGGGGGTGACGGTGCATACCGCCGACTGCCAGCTGGCCCTGGATAGCGATCCCGAGCGGCGCATTGATGTTACCTGGGAGAAGGCGAAGCGGTCCGCCCTGCCGGTCAAGATCAGGGTTTTCTGCCATGACCAGAAGGGGATCCTCGCGGGGATTTCCCAGGCCATTGCCAACAGCGAATCAAATATTACCAGCGCCTCCATCCAGAGCACCGTGGACAAGCGGGGGGTGAATCTGTTCGAGGTGGAGGTGACAGACCTGGACCACCTGAAGCGGGTGCTGACGAGCATTATGAAGGTGGAAGGGGTTATCAAGGCGGAACGCATCAAGAGCTGATTTGGGAATGGTGAATAGAAGAATGGTGAAGGAGATACTGGCATGAGTAAGGAAATTATTGCGACTGACAAGGCGCCGCAGGCGATCGGGCCCTATTCTCAGGCCGTTAAGGCGGGGGGGCTGCTCTTTCTTTCCGGACAGATACCGCTCGACCCGGCTACCGGCGTTCTCCGGCAGGGTGACATAACGGTTCAGACCGAGCTTGTCATGGAAAACATCGGTGCGGTGCTTGCGGCTGCAGGGCTCGGCTTCGACGATGTGGTGAAGAGCACCATCTTCCTCGCCGACCTGGCCAACTTCTCCGTGGTCAATGAGATTTACGGCAGGAGATTCGGTGCAGAGCCGCCGGCCCGCTCTACGGTGGAGGTTAAGGGGCTGCCGCGGGGGGCCGGGGTGGAGATCGAGGTTATCGCGCTAGCAAACTGACGGTTCAACGTTCAAAGACAAAAAGCCGCTAACGCACAGGGCGTTGCGGCTTCAGGTGGGTGTAACCTTGAACCTCGAGCTTGGAACGTTAAACCGGCGTTAGAGCGCCTTGACAACGTGACCCGAACGGATGCAGCGGGTGCAGACCTTGATGCTCTTCACGCTGCCGTTCCGGATCGCCTTGATCTTCTGCAGATTGGGATGCCAGGTGCGGCGGGTCTTGTTGTTGGCGTGGCTGACGTTATTACCGAAGCTGGGGCCTTTACCACAGATTTCGCATACTTTGGACATGGGATCGTTCCTCCGTTTGAACTGAAGCACTAACTTTTACCAGATTGTTGGCCGATGCGCAAGAAAAAAGTTACTCGCAGAGGTATTTCCGTGGCAAGGATAGGGGCAGCAATGACCGTAGTCAAGGGGCTTTTTTCGCTCCTCATTATCATCCTGGTGATCCTGGCGATTCTGTTCGTTGATTTTGCCTATAAGACATTCTCTCTCCGCCCACGCAAGGTCAATGCCGATGCCATTGTGGTTCTTACGGGGGGGAGGGGACGGGTCGAGGAAGGGATCCGTCTCTATCGGGACAACCAGGCCCGCTGGCTCTTCCTCGTCGGGGTAGATCCGTCGGTGCGCAAGGGGGAGTTGTTCAGGGAACAGCCTGGAATGCGGAACGGTGAAGGAGTTATACTCGAAAAGGTGTCCCGCAATACTCTGGAAAACGCGATCTACGCCCGGGAGCTGGTTGTCAGGCACCAGATCCGCTCCATTAAGCTCATAACCTCACGCTACCACATGAAGCGGGCTACCCTCATTTTTCGCAGTGTTCTTCCGAAGGAGGTTACCATCTATCCCTACCCGGTGGACAGCAGCAATTTGAAGGAGGCCTGGTGGAGTCACAGCGGCAGCTTCCGGCTCCTTTTTACCGAATTTTACAAGTACTGTCTGTTCCGCGTCTTTTTTCTCTTCGGCTCTGGCGAGCTCCGGCCGATGCAGCCGGTAGCTGGACTCTAACCGGCGCATTGTAAAAATAACCGTTGCCGTCGACAACACAAGATGCTATTTTATAACTGTTTCTGCACCACAGGGACCCTCCCTGTGGTTTTTTTATTGCCGCTCGGGTTTCGCGGCCAGTCCATCAACGAACGGGAGTTTTTTAACACATGATTACCGCAACGAATGTTTCACTGTCCTATGGCAAACGTGTTCTCTTTAAGGATGTCACCATCAAATTCACGCCGGGCAACTGCTACGGCCTGATTGGCGCCAACGGCGCCGGCAAATCAACTTTTCTCAAGATCCTTTCCGGGGAGATCACACCGGACAAGGGTGATATCGGTATGGGAACCCGGGAACGGCTTGCCGTTCTGCGCCAGGACCAGTTCGCCTTTGATGAGGAGACGGTCTTCAATACGGTCATTATGGGACACAAGCGACTCTACGACGTCATGGCTGAGCGTGAGGCGATCTACGCAAAGGCAGATTTCAGCGAGGCGGACGGTGTCCGTTCGGCCGAACTGGAGGCCGAATTCGCCGAAATGAACGGCTACGAGGTAGAATCCGAGGCGGCGGTGCTCCTGAACGGCCTCGGCATCCCCGAAGAACTGCGCCAGAAAAAGATGAAGGAACTGGAGGGGGGGGACAAGGTCCGGGTGCTGCTGGCCCAGGCCCTGTTCGGTAATCCTGACGTGCTGCTGCTGGACGAACCGACCAACAACCTGGATCTGAAGTCCATCTCCTGGCTGGAGGATTTCCTCTACCGTTTCACCAATACGGTGATCGTCGTCTCCCACGACCGCCATTTCCTGAACCAGGTCTGCACCCATACCGCTGACATCGACTTCGGCCGTATCCAGGTCTATGTCGGGAATTACGATTTCTGGTACCATGCCAGCCAGTTGACCCTGAAACAGAAGCAGAACGAGAACCGCAAGGTTGCCGAGAAGGCCGCCGAATTGAAGGAATTTATCCAGCGGTTCAGTTCCAATGCCTCGAAGGCGAAGCAGGCCACCTCGCGAAAGAAGCTCCTGGACAAGATGACCCTGGAGGAGATGCCGGTCTCGTCGCGCAAGTACCCCCACATCGTGTTCAAGCCGGAGCGTCCCTGCGGTGATATCATCCTGGAGGTTTCGGGGTTGACCAAGGCGATCGACGGCGTCAAGGTGCTGGATAACTTCCACCTGATCGTGCGCAAGGGGGATAAGATCGCCTTCGTCGGGGGGAGCAGTCTTGCCCGTACGACTCTGTTCCAGGTCCTGGCCGGCGAGTTGAAGCCTGACTCAGGCACGTTCCGCTGGGGGGTGACCATAACAAACGCCTACTTCCCCAAGGAGAACGGCGCTTACTTCGACAAGGAGATGACCCTGATCGAGTGGCTCGGCCAGTACTCCCCCCCGACCGAAGGGGAGACCTTTGCCCGTGGCTTCCTCGGGCGGATGCTTTTCTCGGGTGAAGAGGCGATGAAAAAAACTACCGTCCTGTCCGGCGGGGAGCGGGTGCGTTGTATGCTCTCCCGCATGATGCTCACCGGCGCCAATGCCCTGATCCTTGACGAGCCGACCAACCACCTGGACCTGGAATCGATTACCGCCCTGAACGACGGGCTGATCGCCTACAGCGAGGTGATCCTCTTCGCCTCCCACGATCACGAGTTTGTTGCCACCCTGGCAAACCGCATCGTCGAGATCGCCCCTCGCGGCGTGATCGACCGGGTGATGACCTTCGACGAATATCTGGAGAGCGCGGAAGTTGCGGCCGAGCGGGACGAGCTGTACTACGGCCACGCAGAGCCGAGCTTATAGTTTCCGCCCGGAAAGGGTCCTTTTCCGCCCTGGCGGCGTCAATCTGCGGTCTTGCTTGTGCGGCGTACGGTCGTACGCCTCCGCGCAATCCCTTGATTTCCTTGCCAGGACGAAAAATCCCTCCTTTCCTGTTCGGAAACAGTCCAAAGGAGCTTCAGCAAAGCAAAGAAAGGAGTTATCATGACCGAGCTGGACCGGGCTTTTGAGACCTTGCGCCAGGATATGGGCGACGCCAGGAGCCAATCGAAGTTTTACGATCTCTTCCTCAATGCCACGTTTTTCGTCCCGACCCTGGACAGGGAGGAGGCGAAGGAAGCGGGCGCAGAAGGTGCGGAGGGGGAGGTACTGCCGCTGGTGATCGAGGCGGAGGGGAACGACTACCTGATGCTCTTCGACAGCGAAGAGCGCCTCCACGACTGGGCACAGGAGAAGGTAAAGAGCGTAAAGGTGCCGGGGCACGTCCTCGCCGCCACGACGCAGCCGCCACTGCACTGGGCGCTGAATGCGGGCACTCCCCACGCGAAGCAGTTTCTTCCTGATGAGATCGCCTGGTTGAGGGACGTTGTCGAGCGCTGTAAAGCTGAAGCGGAGAAGGGGACGGAAGAGGGCTAAACCCGAAACGGCAATTGAACACGGAAAAAACGGATAACATCTGATAAAAGCGGATGACCACCGGATTTTAGATTTCATCCGAAAGATTGTTTGATGTTGTGGTCTGAATCCGCAGTTATCCCGATTTTTCCGAAGTTTCTGCGTCCCAATGTTTTTTAAAAATAGCAAAAGGCCGGGGAATGGTTCCCCCGGCCTTTTGCGTTGCAGTACGTCAAGATGCTTCCCGCTGTTACTCCGCCTTCTCCTCAATCCGCGGGAACAGCGCCTCGGCCTTGGTAATGACGGTGCCGCCCTTGAGCCCCCCCCACTGCAGGTCGGCTTCGGTCGGCGTCTGCTCCCACGCCAGGTAGGCGAGGGCCTTTGCCGCAGTCCGTGGCATGAAGGCCGTCAGCAGGGTGTGGACGATCCGCTGGGATTCCAGCAGGCAGTACATGACCGTGGCGAGTCGCTCCTTCTGGGTCGGGTCCTTGGCCAGGGTCCAGGGGGCGGTGGCGTCGATGTACTTGTTCCCCGCCGAAATGACCTCCCATATCTGCTGCAGCGCCTTGCTGAAGGCGAGCTCGTCCATGCAGGTGTCCACCTGTTTCACCATCGCTTCGGTTTTGGCGCGGTAGGCC